>NZ_JBITKE010000004.1:0-979484 GCF_044460705.1 Nonomuraea sp. NPDC050022 | reverse complement strand
AGCTTGGCGTTGGGGTCGGCGGCGCGCGCGGTGCGGAAGGCGACCTCGATCCAGTCGTTGCCGGTGCGCTGCAGGTTGGAGTCGCGCCGCCCGCCTCCGCTGTCGGCGTAGGCTTCGTTGACCACGTCCCAGGCGTAGATCTTGCCTTTGTAGTGGGCCATGACGCCGTTGATGTGGTCGATCATGGCCTGGCGCAGGCTGCCGCCCGACAGCGACTGCATCCATCCGGGTTGCTGGCCGTGCCAGGCCAGCGTGTGCCCGCGCACCCGCTTGCCGTTCTGCACGGCCCAGTTGTAGACGCGGTCGCCGTTGGCGAAGTTGAACTGGCCCCGGTTCGGCTCGGTGGCGTCGATCTTCATCTCGTTCTCGGCCGTCACCATGTTGAACTCGCGGCCGGCGATCGTGGTGTACTGCGAGTCGCCGAGCCGGCCCGCGCTGATGGCGGTGCCGAAGTATCGCCCGCTCTGCGCGGCGGCCGCGCCGAGCGTACTCGCCGCCGCTCCGGCCGGCGTGGTCGGTACGATCACCGCGGTGACCACGCCGAGTACGCCGACGGCGGCGGCGATCAGAACCCGCGGGCTCCTGAGAGGCCGCGGCGGAAGTATGGCTTTGATCCCCATGACTGGCTGCTCCAGACTGAATCACGAGAAAGCGGACACGCGGGGGTCATCCCGCACGATCGACGCCGCGTCCCGTGATCAGGGAACGCACACCACCAGGGCATCGCGAACGGCGGTCCCCACCGCGCACCACCACGAGCAGGAGGAGGCCGCCTTGGGCCACAGTCTGGAAACCATCCCGAAATGTGTCAAGGTTTTGGCGAAAGTTTCAGAGTGACGCTCTCGCCGTCACGGGCGGCGACCCCTGATAACGCCTGATGAGCCGCACGCCTGTCCGCCGCCCCGCCGTGGGCGCGAGGTGCCGTCCTTGACGTCGCCACTTCGTCTCGTATTGGCTCCGACCTGTCACCACGGCCATCTGACAGAAAAGGACCCGCGACCGAGAAGAAGACGTGTGAGCGTTAACAGCCGTCCTGGGGCCACCACCCGGCGGCCATGATGCGAGGCGGTCCGGCGGACAGACACCACGTCCCTGGAGCCGCCTCTCGGAGAGTCACCGATGAGGAGGTTCACGACGGTCTTCTGCCGCCGGTCCGATCAACCGTTCAGGGCGGCTGTCGGCGGCGTCTTCGACGCGCGGATCGCCGGATAGAGGCCGGCGACCACGCCGATCAGCATGGTCGCGCCGATGCCCCCGGCGAACACGGCGGGAGGCACCGAGATGGGCCAGCCGTTCGTCACGGCGAACACCGCGATGGCGCCGAACCCGATGACGGTCCCGGCAAGTCCGCCGAGTGCGGACAGCAGGAGGGCTTCTGCCAGGAATTGGGTACGGATGTGGCCTTGGGTGGCGCCGAGGGCTCGCCGTAGCCCGATCTCCCTGCGGCGTTCGAGTACGGAGATCACCATGGTGTTGGCGACGCCGATCCCGCCGACGAGCAGCGCGACGGAGCCCAGGCCGACCAGCAGGCCGGTGAACGCGAGATCGGCGGCGTTCTTCGCCGCCAGCGCGTCGGAGGGCCGCGAAACACGCGTGTTCTCGGGATTCTCCGGGTTCACCGTGCGCGGCAGGAGCTCGCGCACTGTTTCCACCTCCGCATCGGCCGACCGCTCGAAAATGGTGGTCGGTTTGCCGTCCCAGTCGAACCGCGCGGCGGCGTACGCCTCACCGATGAACGCGGAGGTGTCCAGTTCTGGGGCGAGAGGCAGGGGGTCGAGTATCCCGATGACCGTGAACTGGGTGTCGCCGAGCCAGATCTGGCTTCCCGGACTCACGATGCCGAGCCGATCGGCGGAGATGGCGCCGAGCACGACGGTGGGGTAGTTCGCGGTGGCCTTGGTGAGCCATGTTCCCTGGCGGAGCGTGCCGTCGAGGAGGTCCAGGACATGGAGGTCGGCGACCTGCACGATGAGGCCGCTGGACTTGTCCGCGTCGATGAGCCTGCTCCGGTACACCATGACGTCCGGCAGCGTCGCGACCGCTCCGGCGATCGAGACCCCGCGGATCAGCCCGACCTTGGCGGTGGATTCGGCGGGCAGAGTGGTGTCCTGGCCCGTGAGCGAGGTACCGGGCTGGACGGTGAGCAGGTTCGTGCCCAGCGACGCCAGCTGGGCGTCCAGCCTCGCCCGGCTTGAGGTGGAGATGCCCACGACGGCGATCATCGCCGCGATGCCGATCGCGATGCCGAGGGCGGAGAGGACGACCCGGGTGGGCCGTGATCTCAGCCCCGCTGCGCCCAACCGGTAGACATCGGAGCGGAGCAGGCGCGACCGGCGTATCTCAGCCTGGTTGCCGCAGCTCTCGGCCTGGCTGCCGCGGCTCATGCCGGTGCTCCCTGAGCGTCATCGACGACGTGGCCGTCCTGGATGGTGATCCGGCGCGTGATCCGTTCGGCGAGCCGCACATCGTGCGTGATCACGACGATGGTGGTGCCCGTGGCGTTGAGCTCGCGCAGCAGCTCCATCACGCTCGCGCCAGAGCGCTGGTCGAGGTTGCCGGTGGGCTCGTCGGCCAGCAGCAGCGTCGGATCGGACACCGTCGCACGGGCGATGGCGACGCGCTGCCGTTCGCCGCCGGACAGCTGGTGCGGCTTGTGGTCGAGGCGGTGTGCCAAGCCGACGCGGGTGAGGCTCGCCGCCGCCCGGCACCGCCGCTCGGCGCGGGGCGTACCCGTGTAGATGAGGCCGTCCGCCACGTTGTCGAGCGCGCTGAACCCGTCCGCGAGATGGAACTGCTGGAAGACGAACCCGATTCGGTACGCGCGCAGCGCCGAGAGGGCCACGTCGCTCATCGCGTCGACGTCATGGCCGTCGATGATCGTACGTCCGCTCGTGGGCCGGTCGAGGGTGCCGATGATGTTGAGCAGGCTCGACTTGCCCGAGCCGCTGGGGCCGACGATGGCGACGAATTCGCCGCGGGCGACCGACAGCGACACGTGGTCGACCGCGCGCACCGGTGGACTGCCGTGGTCGCGGACCACCTGATCGAGTTCGATGACGGAATCGGTCATAGCGTTGGGACCACGACTTTCTGCCCCGCGTCGAGT
Organism: Nonomuraea sp. NPDC050022; assembly: GCF_044460705.1. Classification (NCBI taxonomy): domain Bacteria; kingdom Bacillati; phylum Actinomycetota; class Actinomycetes; order Streptosporangiales; family Streptosporangiaceae; genus Nonomuraea; species Nonomuraea sp. NPDC050022. The sequence continues at coordinate 976,378 of NZ_JBITKE010000004.1, read as the reverse complement.
CCGTCGCCGGTCACTTCCACGGAGCCGCCGGCGAACAGTCCGGTCTTGATGGTTACCGTCCGGGTTGTTACAGAGTCGCGGACCACCTCGACGCCGTACCCGCCGTCCGGCAGAGCGATGAGGGCGGCGACGGGCACGGTCAAGACGTCTTCGCGACTGGCGGTGGGAAAGTCGATCGACACCGAGACCTCTTGGAGGGACCCGGCGTCCGCAGGGTGGTCGAGGGTGATGGTCACCGGGACGATGATCTTCTTGTCACCGCCGTCCTCCCGTTGCCTGGGAGCGCCGACCTTGGCGATGGTGCCGGTCGTCGCCTTGCCGCCGGGCAGGTTCACGGTCACCTTGCCGCGTACCTTGGCCACGGCCTGGTTCGCGGTCTTGAGCTCGGCGGTGACGATCTTCGTGAGCCCCGACAGTTTCGCGACGGCGGTACCCGCCGCGACCTGGTCGCCGAGCTGTGCCACGGTCTCCGCGACGCGCACTTCGTGTGGGGCGAAGACGATCTGCCCGCGCTTGATCGACCCGGTCCGCCTCACGCCGATGGCGTCCTGCCAGTGCTGGATCGCGACCTTCGTGTACCAGTCGAAATGGGCGTCGGGGCGCCCGGTGAAGTGGCCCAGGGTTTTGAGGTTCCGCTCCAGTTGCCGTACGTCCGGACCGTCGCTCATGCCGCTCTCGAAGGCCCGCCACGCGGGGAGCCGGCCGCGCAGCAGCACCACTGGCTGGTTGTCGATCGAGTGCAGCACACCGCCGGGCCGCACCTTGCGGCCTTCGCGCGGCAGGCGGGTGATGGTGCCGGCGCGGCCGGCGTCGAGCCGGCTCGGCGCGCCGTAACTCAGCGATCCGGGCGAGGTGATGGTCTCTCGGAGCGTCCTGCGTTCCACGAGAGCGGTGTTCGCCACATGCTTCCGGTCGGGCTCCTCGGCAGCGCCGTCCCCGGACCGGATCACCGTCAAGGTCGCGACCGCGCCGAGCGCGATGGCAGCCAGGGATGCGATCGCCAGCCCCCACCTGCGGCCCGGGGCGCGCTCTGGCTTTCCGGACGTCATTTGCGGTAGCACTCCGTCAAGCCGTCCTGCGAGACGCCTTCAGGCACCTCGACCTGTGCGGCCTGCCCTGGAGCGGGGTCTTTGACCTTGTACCCGTGATCGCGGAGGCACTGGAGGGTCCTGAGCTCCTTCTCCTTCGCTTCTTTGTCGGACATCTTGGGCTGGTCGTCAGAGGCCGTGGGCGGCTTGCCGATCTTCTTGATGCAGGCGTCCCTCGCCACCTCGTACGCGTCCTGCCGGTCGCCGAAGTCGATCTTTCCGGCCTCCTTCGGAAGCACGAAGCCCTTGTCACTCAGGCACGACCGGAACTTGACCTCCCATTCGGTGTACTTCTGGTCGGCCGTACCGGCGGAAGCCGACGAGTTGTTCGGCGGCCCGCTCGACCCGTTGGCGTTGCCGCAACCGGCCAGCAGGCCCGCGAGGCAGGCGAAGGCCGCGAATGCGACGCGAGTACGAGGGAGGTGAAGTGTGTTGGGCATGGTTGGCCACCCTGCGCGGTGCGGATGTCCGCGCTGCCGCGGTCGCGTATCGGCGACCGCTCGGCTACGTATCGACTCTGTGTCAGCCCTCTGATACATCCTCAATACGCTTCTAAGCGCCCGCGGATACGTGACCGCCGCCGCATGGACACCTGTACCGCGCAGGGTGTGGCAAATGCGAAGTCGTCTTCTTCTTGTCGTTCCCGTGGCGCTGGCCGCGCTGGCGGCGACCGCGACCCCGTCGTTCGCTCTGCGCGGCGGCGTCGAGTCGGTACGGCCGTACTCGTTCATGGGCTCGCTACAGCGTGCCGAATCCCCGCGCGCGGACGGCCACGTCTGCGGAGTCACGCTGATCGCGCCGCGGTGGGTGGTCACCGCGAGCCACTGCTCCCGCACCCCCAATCAGGCTCCGGTCGGCACCCCTCGGGGCTGGCGGGTGCGCATCGGCTCCCTGAGCGTGACCTCCGGCGGTGAACTGGCCGAGGTCGACAAGTTCTATCGGTACTCCACCGAGGTCTACGGCAAGGATGTCGCGCTGCTGCACCTGCGTACCCCGGTTCGGGCGAAGCCGGCGCGGATCGCGCCGGTCACGCCGGCCGACCGAACCGCGACCCGCATCATCGGCTGGGGCGTGACCTGTGACGAGCGCGCGCCGAAGTGCTATCCGGACCGCCTGCGCGAGGCCGACACCGTGGTGCGGCCGGACTCGGCATGTGAAGTGAGCGGTATCACCGCGAAGCGTGAGCTGTGTGTGGGCAGCCTGGACGGAAGCATCTCGGCCACCAACATGGATTCCGGTGGCCCGGCACTGGTCCGCCGCGGTGGCAGCTGGCTGCTGGCCGGGGCGGTCAGCGGCAGCAACAGCAATGACACACCGACTGTGTACAGCGATGTGTCGGTGTATCGGAAGTGGATCCGGGGCATCGTCACGGGCAGCGCGGTTCCGCCGGAACCGCACATGCCGTCGCTAGAGGGTGCCGCGCAGTTCGGTGACTGTTCCGGCGCCGTGGTCCGCACCGGGAGCGACCGGGCGGAGGATCCGGCCCTGCTCCTCACCAACGGCCACTGCGTCCAGGGCACCCGCCCCGCGCCGGGGTCGGCGCTGGTCGATCAGCCGGCCGCCCAGCCGGTCACGATCACCGACCGCGAGGGCTACCCCAAGGTCGAGGCCAGGACGACCCGGCTGGTGTACGCCACCATGACCGGCACCGACGTCGCCCTGTACCGCCTGGACCGGACCTACGCGGAGCTGGCCGCCGCCGACGCCAAGGTCTTCGACCTCGCCACGACCCCGGCCGCGGCCGGCGACCGGGTGGACCTGTTGTCCGGCAACTGGGGCCGCCGCTGGAGCTGCGCGGTGAAGGCCGTGGTGCCCGGGCTGCGTGAGGGCGGATACGAGCAGGAGAACGCGCTCACGTACACCAGCGCCTGCGAACCGGGGCACGGCGCCTCGGGGTCACCGCTGATCGCCCCGGACGGGCAGACCGTGGTCGGGCTGCACAGCACGAGCAACGACGACGGGAAGAGTTGCACGGAGAACAATCCGTGTGAAGTGGACGCGGCCGGCCACGTGACGGTGCGCAAGGGCGCCCATTACGGGCAGCAGGTCGCGGCCGTACCCGCTTGCCTGGCGCCCGGCTCAGTGCTGGACCTGTCCCTCCCGGGCTGCACACTGCCCCGCCCAGCCGCCTGACGGCGTCGGCTCTGGTTTTTTCGTGCCGTCCGGGAGTATTATTACGTGCCATAGAAACAGCACGATATTAAGGAGCATCGGCGTGCTGGAACCGCATGGCACCGAGGTCTGCCGGCATTGCGGCAGACCTCTACCTTCCAGGGCAGGACGTGGACGCAAGCAGGAATACTGCGACTCCACCTGCCGTAGCGCCGCCCGACGCATCCGCGACCGTACCAAGAATGTAAATGAGAGCTTGACATTCTCATCTCGTAAAGCAAATATTGACGACGTGACGGAAGCGGCGGCGCCGACCGACCTGGCGGACACAGCCCGGAGGCTGGTGGAGCGACTGAGCGCTCCGGATGCGTCCCCGCTGGACGCGGTGGTCGCCACCCGGGATCTCGCGCGGGCCGTCGACCAGGCCATGCGGGCTGCGGTCGACAGAGCACGCGCGATGGGACACACCTGGCAGGAGATCGGCGACGTGCTCGGCTCCAGCCGGCAGGCGGCGTTCCAGCGGTTCGGCCGCCCACTCGACCCAAGGACAGGAACACCCATGATCGACAAGATTCTGCCCGGCGCCGCCGACCGCGCTGCCGCCCTGGTCGCGGACCTGACCGACGGCCGCTGGGAGGAAGTACGCCGCGACTTCGACGAGACGGTCGCCGCCGGCCTGAGCGCGGACCAACTGGCCGCGACCTGGGCGCAGGCGGTCGGCATGGTCGGCGCGTACGAAGGCATGGGCGAGCCGGTGCCCCACCAGGCGGGCGACCACACCATCGTGGACATCCCGCTGTCCTTCGAGGCGGGCGACCTGACCGCCCGCGTCGCCTACGACGGGGACGGCAAGGTCGCCGGACTTTTCCTTCGGCGTCCCGACACTCCGTAAACCACTCGGATCAAAGAGATGAAGGACCCTGCGATGTTCTTAAGTGAGTTCGTTCGCGCCCCGCGTCTGGGCGCCGGTCTGTGCGCGCTCGCCCTTCTGGTGAGCGGGTGCGGGAGCGGGTCGGCCACCCGGATAACCGCCTCCCCCGCGGCCGCCACTTCCCGTACGGCCCCCGCCTGGGTCGAGGAGGAGGTGAGCTTCCGGGTGGACGGGATGACCGTTTACGGCACCTGGCGCCATCCGGCCCGTCCGCGCGCGAAGGTCCCGGCGGCTCTGATCATCGCGGGCAGTGGTCCAACCGACCGCGACGGCAACAGCACCGGGCTCAGCGGGATGGACACGAACAAGACGCTAGCCGGACTGCTGTCCGCCGACGGCATGGCGAGCCTGCGCTACGACAAGCTCGGAAGTGGCAAGACCGGCCTCGGACCGTACGCGTCCAAGATCGCCGACATCGGCATCGCCCCGTTCGAGCACGAGGCCACGGCGGCGCTGAACTTCCTGGCCGGGCGGCCCGGGACCGACAAGCGGCGGCTCACGGTCATCGGGCACAGCGAGGGCGCTCTGTTCGCCCTCCTGCTCGCCACGAAATCGAGATCGAAGACGCACGTCCACAGCCTCGGCCTGCTCGAACCGCTGAGCCGCCGATACCTCGACATCCTCAGCGGTCAGATCACCACCCAGATCAAGGCCCAGCAGGAGGCAGGGACGATCACCGCCGCCCAGGCGGCCGAGGTCGAGGACGCCCTGGCCAGGGCTGTCGCGTCGCTGCGTGCCAACGGAACGGTCGCGGCGAACCTGCCCGGCGGATTGTCGAACGTGTTCTCCCCGGCGAACGCGAAGTTCCTGTCGGAGATCGACCGCGAGGACCCGGCCAAAGTGGCGGCCCGGCTCAAGGCGCGCACCCCGGTGCTGCTGAGTTGCAGCGATGCGGACATCCAGGTGAGCTGCGACGACGTCGAGCACCTGGCCGCCGGGCTGGCGAAGGCCCCCGCCGCCACCGAATTCGTCCGCCTGACCGGGATCAACCACGTACTCAAGGAGGACCCCAGCCGGACCGCGGCCCACTACACAGAACCCCTGCCGTTCTCGTCCCAGCTCAAGCAGGCGCTCGCCGCGTTCGTCCGGGCTTCCTGATGGACCGTGTCGTCCTTCAGAGGTCTGGAAGTCGATAGGACCCATCAGGGCCGTTCCTCGACGGTCCATGATCGGGTCCGGGAGCGGTCGAGGAAACGAGCCTCGTCCTCGGCGACGCCCGAGTCCGCAGCGAGCACGAGGGCGAGCCAGGTACGGCGGGCGGACTCGTCGGCGAACTTCATGTGTGTCATCACATCGAAGTCAGCGGGGAAGCCGCGTTGGTCGGCCTCCGGCAGGTAGTTGCGAACGTAGTAGTCGGGTGGCGGGGCGAGGCTGAGAATGAGGGGGACGTGATGGTTCTCGTAGTAGTCGATGAACTCGTTTCGGCTGAGCCCGTCACGGGCCTTGAGCAGGGCGATGGTGGTGATCACGAGGTTAGGTCCTTCGGTGGTCTGTGGCTCGTTACCCGAGGCTGCCCGTTCATGGCAGCCGAATGTGGTGCCCCTGCCAGCGGGCACGCAGCCAGCGATCGTGGCTGGCGATCACGATCGCGCCGGGGCCGTCGGCGCCCAGGGCCTCTTCCAGCTCGTCGGAGAGGCGGGGTGAAAGGTGGTTGGTGGGCTCGTCGAGCAGGAGTACGTCGGGTGGGTCGGCCACCAGCAGCGCCAGCGCGAGCCGGCGGCGCTGGCCGACGGACAGCTCCCTCACTCGCAGGTTCGCGTCGCGGGGGCTGAGCAGGCCGAGCGAACGCAACGGCACGGATTCGGCGCGCTCCTGACCGAGTGCCCATTCGTACGTCTCCCGTACCGTCCTGTCCGGCCGCTCGAAGACGGTGTCCTGGGCCAGTAGCGCGACGGTCAGGCCGGGCCGCCGCCGTACCTTGCCCTCCGCGTCCAGCCGGCCGGCCAGCACGGCCAGGAGCGTCGACTTGCCCACTCCGTTGGCCCCCGTGACCAGTAGGCGTTCCCCGAGCGACACGTCGAGGTGGTCGATCGAGAGCCGTCCCGGCACCCGCACATCCCGCAGTGACAGCAGTGGCGGTGGTGGCGGTAGTGGCGGCGAGGCGTTGTCGTGGGGATCGCGGGATTCGGCGAAATTCGTGGCGACGTAAGCGGCCTCCGCAGCGCGGGCGGACTCCGCGGCTCCCACGGCGTGAGCCGCCCCCTCGGCCTCTGCCACCTTCGCGGCGTCCGTGACCAGGGTGCGGGGGCTGAAGCGGAGTGGGGGCGGTGGGGCGGGGACCTGGTCGCGCTCCAGCTGGGCGAGTCGGCGGGCGGCATTGCGCACCCGCCGCGCGATCTGGTGCTGCACCCGGCCCCCGGAGTGCCCGTACCCCATCTTGTCGTTGTCGCGCATCGGCCGGTCGTGCGCCACCCGCCGTGCTGTCACGGCGACGGCCGCGCGCAGCTCGCCGAGTTCCGCCTGCTCCTCCGCGTGCCGGCGCTCCCAGCGCGCTCGTTCCGCGCGCTTCTCGGCCAGGTACGCGCTGTACCCGCCCCCGTACCGAACGGGTCCGTCCACCGCCGGGTCGAGATCGACCAGATCGGTGCAGACCGCGTCCAGGAACGCCCGGTCGTGGCTGGCCACGACCACGACGCCGGTCATGCCGCGCAGCTGCTCCTCCACGAACACCGCCGCGTCGTCGTCCAGGTGGTTGGTGGGCTCGTCGAGCAGCAGCGCCGCGGGGCGTCTGATGAGCAGCGCCGCCAGGGCCAGCCGCGCGCGCTGCCCTCCTGACAGGGACGTGAGCGTACGGGAGTGCGGCACACCGCCGAGGCCGAGCCGGTCGAGGACGATCTCGGCGCGCCGGTCGGCGTCCCAGGACTCGCGCTCCTGAGTCTGCTCCAGCCGTTCCCCGTACTCGCCGAGCAGGGCGGCGTCGTCCGGAGCGGCGGCGAGCACGCGGGCGAGCCGATCCAGCTCGGCCAGGTCCGCGCGCGCCTCGCGCAGGGCGTCGTCGAGCGCGTCGGCGATGGTGGCCCGGCCGTCGAAGGGCAGCTCCTGGAGCAGGAAGCCGAGGTCTGCGGGGCGTACGACGGCGCCGGAGTCGGGCCGGTCGACCCCGGCCAGCAACCGCAGGAACGTCGTCTTGCCCGCGCCGTTCTCGCCGATCAGGCCGATCCTGGCGCCGGGCGCGGCGGTGAGCGAGACGCCGGCGAGCACGCGCCGCGTGCCCAGCGTCCGTACGAGATCGCGGGCGAGCAGCGCGTCACTCACCGGCGGGACCCCCGGTCTCCAGGAGACGGCCGTCCGACAGCTCCAGCCACCGTTGTACGCCGATCTCGGTGAGGAAACGTTCGTCGTGGCTGACCACCACGAACGCTCCCTGGTACGCGATGAGCGCGCCCTCCAGCTGCGCCACGCTGACCAGGTCGAGGTTGTTCGTCGGCTCGTCGAGCAGCAGGAGCTGAGGCGCGGGCTCGGCGTACAACACGCAGGCCAGGGTGGCCCGCAGCCGTTCGCCGCCGGACAGCGCCGCCACCGGCAGGTGCGCCCGCGCGCCGCGGAACAGGAAGCGGGCCAGCAGGTTCATCCGCTCCGCCGCCGCCATGCCGGGGGCGAAGGCGGCCAGGTTCTCCGCCACGGTGCGCTCGACGTCGAACAGGTCGAGTCGCTGCGACAAGTAGGCGACCCGCCCATCCGCCCGCCTGGTCGTGCCGCCGTCCGGCTCCAGCTCGCCGCTGATCAGGCGCAGCAGGGTGGACTTGCCCGCACCGTTGGGACCGCTCAGCGCGATGCGCTCGGGGCCGCGTACGGTCAGGTCGACGCCCGGCTCGGCGAACAGGCCGCGAGTCCGCAGGTGTTCGCCGAGGAAGACCGTGCGGCCGGCGGGTACGTTCGTCCCCGGCAGCTCCAGCGCGATCCTCTGGTCGTCGCGCAGCGCCCACCCGGCCTCGTCGAGCCGGGCCTGGGCGTCGCTGACCCGGGAGGCGTGCATCTGACCCGCCCGGCCGGCCGACTCCTGGGCGCCGCGTTTCATGTTCCCGGCGAAGATGCGCGGCAGCCCGGCGTTCTTGAGGTTGCGGGCGGCGTTGCCCGCCCGGCGCTCGGCCCGCTCGCGAGCCTGCTGCATCTCCCGCTTCTCGCGCTTGAGGTCCTGCTCGGCGCTGCGCACGTTCCGTTCGGCGGCTTCCCGCTCGGCGCGTACGGCCTCCTCGTACGCGGTGAAGTCGCCGCCGTAGAAGCGGACCTCGCCCCGGTCGAGCTCGGCGATGCGGTCCATGCGGTCGAGCAGGGCCCGGTCGTGGCTGACCACGAGCAGGCAGCCGGTCCACTCGCCGAGTACGTCGTACAGCCTGCGGCGCGCGCCGAGGTCGAGGTTGTTCGTCGGCTCGTCGAGCAGGAGCACTTCGGGACTTCTGAGCAGCTGCGCGGTCAGGCCGAGCGAAACGACCTGGCCACCGCTGAGCGTGCCCAGGCGCCGGTCGAAGCCGATGTCCGCGAGGCCGAGCCGGTCGAGCTGGGCACGGGTGCGCTCCTCGATGTCCCAGTCGTTGCCGATCGTGGTGAAGTGCTCCTCGCTCGGGTCGCCCGACTCGATGGCGTCAAGCGCGGCGATCACCGGGGCGATGCCGAGCACCTCCGCCACGGTCGGCTCACCGACGAGGGGCAGGTTCTGCGGCAGGTAGCCGAGCACCCCCTCGACGGCGACGCCGCCGCCCGAGGGCCGCAGCTCGCCGGCGATCAGCTTGAGCAGCGTGCTCTTGCCCGCGCCGTTCGGGGCGACGAGGCCGGTACGGCCGCCGCCCACGGTGAAGGACAGGTCGTTGAAGACGGGGGTGTCGTCAGGCCAGGAGAAGGACAGGCCGGAACAGATGATGAACGCATCGGACATGCGACAGACCTCGATAAGAGACCCGGGCGCGCGCGAATGGGGCCCGGCAAGGGAACAGGTTTGGGGGTACGACGACGAGGGCCACGTCGGCGGCGGTCATGCGCGCCTGCCGGGGCCGGTCAACCTCCGGTATCACCCGGAGATGTCGTCGTCACCTGCCATGTCTGGTCTCCTAAGGTCTGAACACGAGCGTCTATCACCGTAGCAGCCGTCGGGGTCAGGGCGCGTCGGCCGTCTGCGACTTCTTCTTGCGCGCCCGGTAAGCAGCCGCCGCGCCGGATCAGTGGGCCTGGGGGGTGCCGACGCCGCGCAGCAGGGTGTCGACCACGACGTCGGCGGCCTGTGCGGCGCTCAGCTCGGGCAGGTTCGCGGCGGCGTGTTCCATCAGCGGCGGCAGGACCGTGGCCACCCAGCCGCGCGGCAGGTCGGAGCGCAGCAGGCCCTCGTCGGTGGCGCGCCGCAGGAAGGCGTCGACCTCGTCGATCAGACTGCGGCGGCGCTCACGGATCGCCACCTCGCGGAGCATGAGGCTCGTTTCCACGGGCCATTTGCGGTTGACGGCGATGATGCCCTCGACGTAGCGATGCAGCGCGACCGCGACCGGGGCCTCGCGCAGTCTGGCAGCCTCGATGGCCTGCTCGACCGCGTCGTAGCGGGCTCCGTAGACGGCGGCCATGAGGTCTTCGCGGGAGGCGAAGCGGCGATAGACGGTGCGGCGGTCCACCCCCGCCTCGGCAGCGATGGCGGCGATGGTCGCTGAGGGGTCGTCTGCGAGCATGCGGGCGCCCGTGCTCAGCACGCGTTCCAGGTTGCGTGTCGCGTCTGCTCTCACCTGCCCAACATACCCCCCTCGCGTAGCACATGGCATAGCTTTACGTCACATTTATGCGGAGATTAAGTCAGTAAGTGCTACATTGATGTGACAGCTAATCGATCAAAGGAACCACCCATGGCCAAGACATGGCTCATCACTGGCGCCTCACGCGGTCTCGGACGCCGCCTCACCGAAGCCGTCCTCGAAGCGGGCGACCAGGTCATCGCCACCGCACGCAGCCCCAAGCAACTCGACGACCTGGTGGCCCGCCACGGCGACCGGGTACGAGCGATCGCACTCGACGTCACCGACGCCGCCGCGGCCTCCCGAGCGGTCAAGGAGGCCACCGACGCCTTCGGCAGCCTCGACGTGGTCGTCAACAACGCCGGCTACGGCAACAGCGCACCGATCGAAGAGATGGCCGAAGACGACTTCCGCGCCCAGATCGAGACCAACCTCTTCGGCGTCGTGAACGTCACCCGGGCCGCCCTGCCCGTCCTGCGCACCCAAGGATCAGGAGTCTTCGTCCAGTTCTCCTCCGTCGGAGGACGTGTCGGCGGCACCCCCGGAATGGGCGCCTATCAGACCGCGAAGTTCGCCGTCGAAGGCTTCTCCGAAGTCCTCGCCAACGAAGTCGCGCCCTTCGGCATCAAGGTCATCATCGTCGAGCCAGGCGCGTTCCGCACCGACTGGCAGGGCTCCTCCATGGAGATCCACCCCGTCGGCCCCGACTACGAGCAGACCGTGGGGGCCATCCACCGCTTTCGACGCGACACCGACGGCACCCAGCCCGGCGACCCCGCCCGCGCCGCCAAGATCATTATCGACGTGGTCCGGGACGACGACCCACCTCGACGGCTCCTCCTCGGCAGCGACGCCGTCGCCTCCGTCCAGAAGGCCGCCGAGATCCGCGCCGCCGAAACCGAGAAATGGGCCGATGTCAGCCGCTCGGCCGACTACCCCGCCAACGTCAGCCGCTCAGCCGACTACCCTGCCGACGCCGACGAACGCTAGCCACCAGAAACCCGTGCGTCACTCGTGTGGTTGTGGAGTGGTGGGGCGGTCGAGCAGGTCGTGCTGGGTGAACGTGTCGATCAGCAGCCGGATCGGCAGACCGGCCTCGGTCGGGTAGCGGAAGTGCTCGTCGAGGTTGAGGCTGTAGTGGTTGCGGCGGCCGACTCGGTCGCGGGAAAGGTAGCCGGCCTGGTGCAGGTCGGTCACGATGCCTTGCACGGCGCGTTCGGTGATGCCGATGCCGGCGGCGATGTCGCGCATCCGCGCCTGTGGGTCGCGGGCGATCTCCAGCAGGACGCGGGCGTGGTGGGTCAGGAACGTCCAAGTGGACGAACGGTCGTCGGATGCGCTCACGGTCTTCACCTTCTCCGCCCCCGGCGGTTAACAGCGGCTGCGGGGCGGACTGTACCCTCTCTTCCCAGAAGATCCTATGGGGAAAAGTCTTTCCGGTATCGGTCTTCGGGATTACAGTGCGGATGCAAGGAAGGAATCGCGCCCGTACTCGGCCAGCCCTGAGAGGACGTCATGACTGTCGCGCCGCCGTCGGCGGCCTGCTGAGCAGGCCGTAGAACCGCCATGCCCCCTTTGAGCCTGGACAGCCAGCGCCTGATCAGCGGCGTGCTGATCACCGTGACCGGCGAGGTGGACACCACCAACGCCGCCCAATTGGAGACCTACCTCAGCGGGCAGCTCCGGCCCGGCGAGCCGCTGCTGCTCGACCTGGACGGGCTGACCTTCCTCGACAGCATGGGCCTGCACCTGCTGATACGCCTTAACGCGGCCCTGAGCGAACAGGGTGCCGCACTCCATCTGGCGGCCGTACGCGGCGCACCCGCCCGCATCCTTGAAATCACCGGCCTGTCATCGGCCCTGAACATCCACACCACCGCGGAGCAGGCCATCACCAGCATCCTGGCCGAGCAGGCCCAGCCGTAGGAGCCGGTCCAGCACTCATCCGCTGCTCATGCTGGTACTTGACTTCATGTCGACATTAAGTCGCATGCTTGCCCGCATGTCTTCCGAACAACAGGAATCACTCATCCGGCTGCTGGATGTCGCCGACGCCCTGCCGGACGCTGTCAGGTTGCGCGCAGGGTCGTACGAACTGCTCGATCTTCCGTACGGATCGGCCGTGGTGGATGTCGGGTGCGGCGCCGGGCGGGCGGTCGGTGAGCTGGCCGAGCGTGGCGTACGGGCCATCGGCGTGGACGTCAGCGAGCAGATGCTCACGGCGGCCCGCGACAGGTGGCCGGGCGCCGACTTCAGGCTGGGCGACGCCTGCGATCTGCCCGTCGCCGACGGGGGTGTGGCGGGGTACCGGGCCGAGAAGGTCTTCCACGAGCTCGCCGACCCGGGCAAGGCGCTGGCGGAGGCGCGGCGGGTCCTGTCCCCCGGCGGGCGGATCGTGCTGATCGGGCAGGACTGGGACACCTTCGTCATCGACTCCGACGACCCAGCGCTCACGCGGACCATCGTCCACGCGCGCGCCGACCAGGTGACCAACCCCCGGGCCGCGCGTTCCTACCGCAACCTGCTGCTCGACGCCGGGTTCGAGGACGTCGCGTTGGAGGTGCGCACGGGCGTCTTCACCGACGCGATGCTGCTGCCCATGCTCACCGGGCTCGCGGGGGCCGCCCGTACGGCCGGAGCCATCACTCCCGCGAAGGAGGCGTCCTGGGTGGCCGAGCAGACGGCGCGCGCTCAGGCGGGGCGGATGTTCCTGGCGCTGCCGCTCTTCGTCGCCTCGGCGAAGCGGTAGCCTCAGGCCGGTTCTGCTGCGCCGCTTCGTTCGTCTGGGGGACGGTCTATGTTCACAAATAAGCCCAGACCACCCCATAAATTCCGATTCCATGGCATTTAACGACATGTCCGCTAGCAGCCTGTCCCGGCGGGCTCTGCTCACCGGCGCGCTGTCCGGGGTCGGGCTCACCGTGCTCGGCGGTACGGCCGCCCGGGCGGCGACGGCTCGGCCGACGGGGCCCCGGGTACTGATCGCCACGAACGAGCCGTGGGGCACCTATCACGCGGCTCCGCTGCTGCCCGAGGCGCGGCGTCTGGGGTGGGAGGTGGTGCAGCTGGTGCCCGACCGATCAGGGATCAAGCCGGGCGATCCGGTCCCGGTCGCGACACCTGACGAGATCCCGCAGGCCGACCTGCTCGTGGTGACCGGCGCCGGGGATTGGCCCGCCGACTGCGCCGCGCGGCTGCGCCCCCTGCCACTGGTCGCCAGTTCGCTGGCCTACCAACTGCCGGTGGAGGCGCCGCGGGCCAAGGAGTTCCGCGAGCGGCTGCGGGCGATCACCGCGTCGTCGCCCGCCGAGGCGAAGGTGTACGACGACTACCTGGGCGTGCGCCGCCCGATCACGGTCGTGGGTACACCGCAGACCGACGACCTGCCCAAACACCACCCGGAGGAGGGCACCGTACTGGTGCTCACCAGCGTGACCAAGTCCAGCGGCACCGGCGGCTCGGCCCCCGGCACCGAGCTGCTGCTCGCCGCGGCGGAACGCCTCGCGGCGGCCGGCAAGCACATCCTGGTCGGGCTGCACCCGCGCGAGGACCGCTCGCTGTGGGAACGGTACGAGATCAGCTCGGTCCCCTCGGTCCAGGCGGCGGCGCGGGCCGAGGCCGCCATCGGCATACCGGGGACCGTGTTTCCGGTGGTCGCCGCGGTGGGTGTTCCGCTGGTGGGCTGTACGGATCCGCGCCTGCAGATCCCCGATTACCTGCTGAGCGTCTGTACGCACACGATCACCAACGCGGACGACGCGGTGACCGCCGTGGAGACTGCCGAGCCGGTCTCGTCGAAGGTGCTCTATGAGGCGGTCGGGCCGGTGGGTGGCTCGGCCAGGCGGCTGTTCAAGGTGTGGCGGAAGGCCGGTCTCCGGGTCCACGCGGCAGCCTGACGCCGACTGGTTTATGAGGCGTGTGCCTTGATCGCCACGCTGGTCAGGGCGAGCAGCAGTTCGAGGTCGGGTTCGGCGTCTACCTCCACGGCCACCCAGGCGCGATCGGCGCAGGGGTGCACCTGGCCGCAGACACGCAGGTGCGGTTCGAGCCGGTCGATCGCCGCCGCCGTCAGACGCAGGTGCACCTCGTCCCGGCCGGACGGGCGCAGGATCTCGGTGCCCCGCACCGCGAAGGCCACGCCGCGCCGGGTATCGCTGACCGCCAGAGCCGGCCAGGAGCGCAGCTCGGCCATCGCCCGGGCCACATAGGGCCCGTGACGCAGACTCGCCCGTCGCCAGACGGAGATCCCTGCCACAACCTCAATGCTGCTCTACTGCACACCGCATCGCCATGCCGCGTTCTTCAACCGTTATCTGTTATTCAGCCGCAAGGGGTCCCCGGGCACAGGTGGAAACACTTGCGGAGGTGCCGGACACCTAGTGAGGTGTTCCGGCATTCTTCGGTAAGGAGACACCCGTGCAGGATCAACGCGTGCCACCCGACACGCGAGATCGTTTCGAGGCGCTCTATCTCGCCTGTTATCCGGCCGTACATCGCTATGCGATCCGTCGTACCGATTCGGTGGACGACGTCGCCGATGTGATCGCGGAGACCTTCCTCGCCGCGTGGCGGCGGCTGGATGACGTACCCGAGGGCGATGCCGCCGTGCTCTGGCTGTACGGCGCGGCCCGGCGGGTCCTGGCCAATCACCGGCGCGGCGAGTCGCGCCGCACCGCGCTCGCGTCGCGGCTCCGTGGCGAACTGGCCGTCGGACAGGGGCAGACGGCCGCTGACCCACGGACCGAGGCCGTACGCACCGCTTTCGCCGCCCTGAACGCGGCCGACCGGGACGTGCTCGCCCTGGCTTGCTGGGAGGAGCTGACCGGCCCGCAGATCGCCAAGGTGCTGGGCTGCAGCAGCACCGCCGCCCGGCTCCGGCTGCATAAGGCCCGCAAACGACTGGCTCGGCTGCTCGACACGACCACGACGGATGAGGTCACCGTGATGACCGCGCTGAGGGGAGAGACCCGATGAACAAGATCGACCGCATGGTGTCCGCCATCGATCCGGCCGCCGAGTACGCCAAGCCCTCCATGGGCCAGGGCGTCCAGGACCTCCTCGCGGAGATCGTGGCGACCTCGCCCGCCCGCCGTCGGCCCTCCTGGCAGCCGTTGCGTCGTCCCGTGCTGGCGGGGTTGGCCGTCGCGGGCATCGCCGCGGCCGCGCTGGTGGCCGTGCCGTTGGTCTCAGGGGCGCCGAGTGCGGCGTACGCGGTGGTGAAGAACGCCGACGGCACCGTTCAGGTGACGGTCAAGGAGTTCCGGGACCCCGACGGGCTGGAGGCCAAGCTCAAGAGCGCGGGGATCGTGGCCGACGTGACATTCACGGAAGCGGACAAGCAGTGCGCCCGTGGGCGTTTCGTCGGCGCGGACCTGGCCTACGACCCGCCGAGCACCAAGAACATGACCGAGCAGCAGCGCAAGGAGTTCGACAAGCCGGACAACTGGCGCTCCCGAGACGTCGCCGCGCCGATCAACAAGGACACCTTCGTGATCTCCCCACGTTTCATGCGCCCGGAGGAGACGCTCGTCCTGGAGTTCCGACCGGGTAACTACGCCGGAATGGACTGGGCGTTCCTCCCCTATCTGGCCAAGGCCGGCAGCCCGGTCGCGCCCTGTCAGCTCGTGAAGGCGGACTCCGTTGAGGAGCTCGCCAAGAAGATGGCCGGAAACTGAGTACAGCCGACCACGCTCTGCGGCATACCGTGGCCTGATGGCTGACGATATGTTCGAAAAGGAGCGGCTGGCCGCGATCTATGACGCGCTCGAACCCGACCGTGGTGATCTGGACGCGTATGTGGCCATCGCCGATGACCTCGGTGCCCGTACCCTGCTGGACGTGGGGTGCGGGACGGGGACATTCGCGCTGCTCCTGGCCGGTCGCGGCGTCGACGTCATAGGCGTCGACCCGGCCCGCGCGTCGCTCGACGTCGCGCGGGCCAAGCCGAACGGCGACCGGGTGCGCTGGCTCCATGGTGACGCGACGACGCTTCCCCCGATGCAGGTCGATCTGGCCACCATGACGGGAAATGTCGCCCAAGCGATCATGGACCCGCGCGATTGGGAGGGGACGTTACATGGGGTCTACGACGCGTTGCGGCCCGGTGGACATCTCGTGTTCGAGACCCGGGATCCGGCGAAACGCGCCTGGGAGGGGTGGGATCGCGCGGCGACGCACAAGGTCACCGAGATTCAGGGCGTCGGCGCGGTGGAGAGCTGGTGCGACGTGCTCGACGTCAGCGGGCCGCTGGTGACCTTCCGCGGGACGCACGTCTTCGGCTCGGACGGGCAGGTGCTGACCTCGCACTCGACGCTGCGCTTCCGCGAGCGTGACGAGGTCGAGGCGGCGCTGGTCGCCCATGGATACACCGTGGCGGAAGTGCGTGGTGCGCCCGACCGGCCCGGCCTGGAGTTCGTGTTCTTCGCCCGGCGGCCCCCGGTGGTCAGTGTTCTTTGAACAGGGTCCTGCACAGCCGTTCCCTGAGTCCCTGCAGCCGGACGCAAGCCGAGCGGTGCTCGACCCTCACATGATGGCGGGTCTTCGCGGTCTTGACGCGATGTTTCCGCTCGACAGCACGATGGGCAGCCTTCCGAACGGTCCGATGAGCGACCCGATGAGCAGCCGGACGGGCAACTGGGCGGGCAGCTGGAGGGGCAGCGGGCTTCGGCGCCGCGTTGACCTGTTCAGGCGCTGACGGCGCGGCCTCACCAGTCGTGACCGACATGGCCGCCACCCGTGGCCGCAGCGACGACTGCCGCTCCTGTACGGTCCGGCCCACCGAGTATCCGAGCCCGCTGCCGAAGCCCATGGCGCCGGCGAGCGCCAGCGCCATGCACGCCGACCCCCACCGCCGCCGTGGCGGGGTCGGTGTCCTGCGAATGAACGCTGACGGCGGAAGCATGTCCATCATCATCACCCCCGGGGATCATGAGCTGACAGTTAGTGGACGATTACGAACTGTTATGATCTCAAGATTTCCACCCAGATCCCGGGTCAACCCTCCATCGGGGTAGGAAAGGCGAAAGGGCCGGCTCCGCGACGCGGAACCGGCCCAGACGAGGCCCTCAGGAGGTGCGGATGGTCACCCCAGGCCGCTCTTCATGGCAGTGATCAGCTCACCGCCGGTGGTGTCGCCGCTGAGCTCCCAGAAGAACGCGCCGCCCAGGCCCTGGCTCTTCGAGTAGCTCATCTTGCCGCCGATGGTGCTCGGCGTGTCATAGCTCCACCACTGGCCCCCGCAGTAGGCGTACGCGGTGCCGGCGACGGTACCGGTGGCCGGGCAGCGGGTCTTGAGCACCTTGTAGTCCTCGATGCCCTGTTCGTACGTGCCGGGCGCCGGCCCTGTCGCCGTGCCGCCGGGGGCGGACTGCGTGACCCCGCTCCAGCCGCGGCCGTAGAACCCGATGCCGAGCAGCAGCTTGCTCGACGGCACGCCCTTGCTCTTGAGCTTCTGGATGGCGTTGTCGGAGTAGAAGCCCGGTGTCGGGATGCCCGCGTACGAGGTGAGCGGCGAGTGCGGGGCCGTGGGGCCCTGCGCCGCGAAGGCGCCGAAGAAGTCGTACGTCATGACGTTGTACCAGTCGACGTACTGAGCGGCGCCACCGTAGTCGGCCGCGTCAATCTTGCCACCGCTGGTGCCGTCGGCGGTGATGGCCGCGGTGACGAGGTTGCCGGACCCGAAGCGGGAGCGCAGGGCCGACATGACGTTCTTGAACGCCGCCGAGCCACTGCTGTCGCAGCTGAGGCCGCAGGCGTTCGGGTACTCCCAGTCGATGTCGATGCCGTCGAACACGTCCGCCCAGCGCGGGTCCTCGACCAGGTTGTAGCAGGAGTTGGCGAAGGCGGTCGGGTTCTGCGCGGCCTGGCCGAAGCCGCCGGACCAGGTCCAGCCGCCGAAGGAGAACAGCACCTTCAGGTTCGGGTACTTCTTCTTGAGCTTGCGCAGCTGGTTGAAGCTGCCGCGCAGCGCGCCCGCGTCCCAGGTGTCGGCGACGCCGTCCACGCTCTCGCCCGCCTGGTAGAAACGGTCGTAGTCGGCGTAGCTGTCGCCGATGGCGCACTGCCCGTTCGTCACGTTGCCGAAGGCGTAGTTGATGTGGGTCAGCTTGGCGGCCGAGCCGCTGGTGTCGATGTTCTTGACGTGGTAGCCGCGCTGGTAGACGCCCCACTGGACGAAGTAGCCGAGCACCTTGTTACCGCCGCCGGTGCATCCGGTGGTCGCGCCGGTGACCTGGGCGCTGGCCGCGGACTCGCCCACCGAGTTGTACGCCTTGACCGTGTACGTGTGCGACGTACAGGCGCCCAGCGACCCGATGGTGGCCGACGTACCGGTCACGGTCGCCTTGACCGTGCTCCCCTCGTACACGCGGTAACCGGTGACAGTGCCGGAAGAGGCACCCCATGACAGGGCGATCGAGCTGGCGGTCGTGCCGGTGACACTGGGCGTACCGGGCTGGCCGGGCGCGCCGGTGCCGCCCGAGGTGGTGGCGGTGACGGAGTTGCCGGCGGCCGAGACGTTCCCGGCGGCGTCACGGGCGCGGACCGTATAGGTGTAGCTGGTGGCGGCCGCGAGCCCGCTGTCGGTGTAGGAGGTGCCGGTGACCGTGGTCACCCGCGTCGAGCCGCGATAGACGTCGTAGCCGGTGACGCCGACGTTGTCGGTGGCGGCGTCCCAGGCCAGGGAGACGCTGCTGGAGGTGGTGCCCGTCGAACGCAGGTTGCCGGGCACGGACGGCGCGGTGGTGTCGGTGCCGCCGCCGGTGACCGGTTTCCACAGGGCGGGTACGTTCGGCGGCTCCCAGCCGGGCTGGGAGGTATGGCTCTGGACGCACTCGTAGTCGACGCCGTTGTAGGTGACGCGGGTCCCTGCCGTGTACGCGGTCCACGGGGCCCAGGCGGCGGCGAAGGCGACCGAGCTGGCGCCGTACGCGCCGGTAGGTGCGGCGACCGTCGCGGTCAGCGGCAGGAGTAGCGCCGCCAGGACCGCGAGGCCCTTCTTCAGGATCGTGTGTCTCATGGTGGTCCGACCTCCGGCGGTTTTGGGGGTGGGTGGGAGGCCCGACAGGAAACTTATAGGAAAGTTTCCTGTCAATTATGAGACGACGCTAGCCGCCGCCTGCGAGATCGTCAATACGGGCGGTCAATTTTTGTCATACACGGAATTAACACCCGGCCCGGCAGTCTTCATCGTGACCGGCCGGTCGTCACAGCTCACAACCCTCAGAGAACCGTCAGAGAAGAGAGTCACATGAGACGCGCACTCGGTGCCGCCATCATCGCCGTGGCGGCCTTCGGCACCACCGCTGCCGTGTCCGCCCCCGCATTCGCCTCGGACGACCCGTCGCAGCCCCAGCTGATCACCAGCGACCAGGTCGCGCCCATCCTGGAGTGCTCCGAGCCCGACGTCATGTTCGAGGGCAAGGAGGGCAAGAGGATCAGCCTCAAGGACGGCCGGTTCGAGGACGAGGACGGCAAGCTCATCAAGGGTAAGAAAGTGCGCGTCTACTCGGAGCGACTCGGCCCCGAGGACGACGCCTGCGGGCCGGACGAGAAGATGAAGTGCGTGGTCAAGCACCGCGAAGGCGGCCGCGTCAACGTCCGGTTCCGCGATGAGAAGGGCGTTCTGCACAAGCGCGCCTTCAAGAGCAAGAAGGGCGCGGAGTTCTTCACGAAGAAGGACAAGCACGTCATCAAGTGGGTCGGCTGCACCGTCGTGCGCTGATGCCTGGCGAGGACTCGCCCTGACGGGCGAGTCCTCGTGGCCCTACTTGCCGTCCGGGACGGCGGGCTGCTCGGGCGGGGTCGCCTGCGCGGGTAGGGCGAGCGCTCCGGTGAAGGCCAAACCGGCGACGGCGACGATCAGCGATCTCACTTCTGCTCCTTCAGTGGGTTGTCATCCGTCCAGACGCTCTCCTGGATCGCGGTGTACTCCAGGAGACGGCCGTCGTCCGTGGCGCGCGTCTCGATCGAGAGGGGCTTCCCGGTGGCCGGATCGATCACCAGCCGGGTACGGCTGCCCCCCGCGTACTCGGTCACGAGACGCTGCGCGGACTGGTATTCGAGTGCCTGCCCGGTACGTCCAAGCGTGTCCCTCACCTGCCCGACGGCCGAGACCCCGGGCAGCGACGCGAGCAGCCGGTAGGCGGCGGCCCGGGTCTCGCTCGTCACCGGCGCGTACACGAGCAGGCTCACGGCGTTGTCGACGAGCACCCGATCGTCCACGTCGGAGAAGAGCGCGCGCAGCCCCTCGGGAGTCGTCGGCACCTTGTTCATCCTGGTCAGCGGCTTACCGGCCAGGACGATGCGGAAGTCCCAGTCCTCGCTGGAAAAGGTCCACGGCTTGCCCCGCGCCGCCCGGACGATGCCCTCGGCCCGGTCGTCGGTGATCAGGCCGGGGGCCTTGCCCTGTCCGTAGGTCCAGGTCGTCGGCGCGCCGGCGGCCCGCCAGGCGGCCTCGCCCTCGGGGTTGGCGGGCACGGCGCCGAGGTACGTCTCGCGGTACCAGGTAAGGGCCTCCGGATCCGCTGGGATCCAGGATTCCCTCGACTTGCTCTGCCGCAGCAGGTAGCGGTGGCCCGGGTCGTAGAACTCGCGGCCGTCGATCAACTTGCTGCCCCACCAGGAGCCCGCGTCGGGCGTCGCGGCCACCGAGGTCGCGGCGGCCAGCAGGATCTGGTTGGCGCTCATGGGGGCGACCGCACTGTGCGTGGCGGGCGACCCGCCCGGCGACATGGAGCTGGTGGCCAGCAGGGCCACGGCGGCCGCCCCGGCCAGGCCGAGCCCCAGCGTGCTCCATCTGGCGGCCCTGCGGCGCCGCCGTGCCCCTTCGTGAGCGAACGCGCCGGCCAGCCGTTCGCGCCCGGCCCGCCGGACCTCCGGCGACAGCGGCGGCGCGGGCAGCAGTTCGCGCACCGCCCGGTAATCATCCATCAGTGCCTCCAAGCAAGGGATTGACGCCGCCCAGGGCGGCACGAAGCTTCCTGCGCACCCGTGACAGACGGGACCCGACGGTGCCGTACGGGATGCCCAGCGCCTCGGCCACCTCCCCATGGCTCAGCTCGCCCAGGGCGCTCAGCAGCAGCACGTCCCGGTCCCCGTCAGAGAGCGCCTGCAGCTCCGCTGTGAGCCGCGCCTGCTCGTTCGCGGCGTCGAGGCGGCTGACCACGCGTTCCTCGTGACCGTGGTCCGTGCCCGCGGGAGCGGCCGCGCTGCGGCGCAGCGCCGCCAGCTTCCTGGTCTCGGTACGGCGATGGATCGCGATCAGGTTGCCAGCGATGCCGTACAACCAGGGACGCACCTCCCCGCGTTCGCGATCGAACGTGGTGCGCTTCCTGAACGCGGTGAGAAACACCTCGGCGGCGAGGTCGTCGGCGGCCTCCTGGCCGAGCCGCCTGCCCAGGTAGGCGTGGATCTCCCCGATATAGCGGTCGTAGAGCTCCCCGAACCGCTCGGGTTTTCGGTACGACGCCTCCACCAGGTCCGCGTCGCTGATCGCCCCCGAGGGATCAACGAGCGGGAGCCGAGCCGTCATGTTGGCAGTCACACCTGTACTCAACCGATGGGGCGATCTGCTTTCACGGCCCTCAGCCGTCGATGGCCACCAGGTGCGGTTCGCCCGCGACCAGCTCGACCTCCTCCCGGTGCCCGGAGGCGCGGTGGATCAGGGTGATCCGCTGGTCCACGGGCGAGCGCAGCACCGCCCGCACGCTCCCCTCCCCCCAGGTCAGCTCCTCGACGACGACCCGCCCCCGGCAGGCGACGCCGCGGATCGTCCCCTTCGGCAGCAGCTCGGGTACGGCGGGCAGCAGCTCCACGACCCCCGGCCGGGAGTCCACCAGCAGCTCGATGACCAGCCCGTGCAGGGTGTGCGCGGCGTCGGCGTTGTAGATCTCCCGGCCCGGGTTGTGCGAGGTCATGAGCGATCGGAACAGCATGTCCGTGCCCAGGATCTTCATCAGGTTGGCCTGGGCCAGCCCCGCGTCCTTCAGCCGGGCCGCCGCCAGTGCCCGGTGCAGGCTGCCGTGGGCCGACAGGTTCTCGTCGCCGCGCAGCTCCAGGGCGCGGTGCGCGGCCGCGGTCAGCTCCGGCTCGTCGTCAGGGTTGATCTCGTGCAGCGGCCACACCGGATACAGGTGGCTGACGTGCCGGTGATCCTCGTGCGGGGCCGCGTCCCACGCCCACTCCGTGAGCGCGCCCCGCTCGTCGATCCGGTACGACGGCAGCCGCTCGGCCAGCGGTGATCCGGCCAGGCCCAGGGCGTGCCGGGCCGCCGCGATGTCCATGGTCGCGTTGACGCTCGCGTACGAGGAGCCCTCGGGACCCACCTCGGGCGAGAACGACGGCACGATCACGAAATCGGACCCGGCCAGGAACCCCTCCCAGAACGCCGCCGCCTCCGCCAGCCAGCCGGGCAGCTCGTCGGGCAGGTCACCGGTGACCTGGTGGTGCTCGTGGAGCGGGTACAGCAGCCAGTCGGCCCCGGCCAGCCACATCGTCCACGGCCAGTCCTCGTCGAAGTGGAACAGGTAACCGCTCTCCCCGTCGGTACGGCTCGGCGCGAGGATGCCGTCCACGCCGTAGATCTCGCGGGCGTTGACCCGCCAGTGGTCGATCTGGTCGCGGATCAGGGCGGCATACCCGGTCATGAGCTCGGGCATCGCGCCGATGTTCGCCCCGGCCAGCTGCAGGTTGAGGTTGGCGTCGGTGGTGAAGTCGCCCGACCAGGCCGCTCCCCACGCGCCGAGCCAGAGACCGGTGAGCCGGGGCGGCAGCACGCCCGAGGAGCTGAGCAGCAGGTAGCGGCCCGAGTGGAACAACCGCTCGACCAGCGCGGGACCAGGCTCAGCGATCAACTCGCCCACCGGCGGATCCCCGGCCACACCCAGATCGAGGGTGACCCGCTCGTAGATGGGCCGATGGATGGCGACATGCCGCGCCAGCAACTCGTCGTACCGATGCCCGGCCAAGGTTGTGAGAGCGGCCTCCAGCCGGTCGGTGCCCCAGCCGGGCTCCTCGTACCGGTCCAGCTTCGTCAGCAGCAGCGTCTCGCCCCGCGTCACCACCGCGTCGCCGGACACGGAGACGTCGGCGGCCAGGACGAGCGTCAGCCCCTCGAACCCGGCGGCGCCCAGCCCGGCCGGATAGGCGCCGCGAGCACTCAGGAAGACGTGCCCATCCTTCTCGTAAGCAGTGGTCCGGTAGACGACGTCGTCGGGCTTGCCGGGCAGGTCGCCCGTCAGACGCAGCCTCAGCTCGCCGGTCAGCCGCTGGACCACGACGGAGTCGGCGCGGGAGACGAACGCGTGGTGTGCGCGCCCACCCGACGTGCCTACAACCTCCCCGGTCGCGAAGCCCGAGGTGACCGCGATCTCTCCGGTCGCGAAGTCGGTGACCCGCCGGTAGGGCCCGGCGGCGAACGCGCCCTCGACGACCAGCTCGTACCCCGGATGGAACGCCTGCGTCCAGGCCAGGTCCCGCCCGTCTGCCGCCACCCGCTGCGCCTCGGCGGCCCGCCCGGAGAGGATCAGCTCGCGGATCTCCTCCAGCCGGTCGGCGATAGCGGGCGGGCGCAGGTCGCGGCTGCCGTTGGGCAGGACGAAGCGGTGATGGTCGAACACCACGCGCTGGGCGTGCGGCTCGCCGTAGACCATGATCCCGTACTCGCCGTTGCCGGAAAGGAACGCGTCCTCCCAGTTCAGCGCGGGCTCGGTGTCATGAATGCGGTGCGCGGGCATCGGACCTCCGACGAGGGGAAGCGCTTTCCCAGCCACTCTATTAAATGCTACACATGCTTGACGCAACGAAAAAAGGATGTCGAAATAGGGACGTGTCCGAGACAGCGCCCGAGGTGTCCTTCGACACCCACCCCGACCGCTACCGCCACCTCCGCGTCGAGTACGACGGCGAGATCGCCCGCATCGTCCTCCAGGTGGATGAGAACGGCGGCCTGGTCCCCGGCTACGAGCTCAAGCTCAACTCCTACGACCTGGGCGTGGACATCGAGCTGTACGACGCCGTCCAGCGCCTGCGCTTCGAGCACCCCGAGGTCCGCGCCGTGATCATCACCGGCGGCCTGGAGAAGGTGTTCTGCGCGGGCGCCAACATCCGGATGCTGGCCGGATCGACGCACTCCTGGAAGGTGAACTTCTGCAAGTTCACCAACGAGACCCGCAACGGCATCGAGGACGCGACCGCGAACTCCGGCCAGACCTACCTCGCGGCGATCAACGGCACGGCGGCCGGCGGCGGCTTCGAGCTGGCGCTGGCCTGCGACCGGATCATCCTGCTGGACGACGGCTCCACGGCCGTGTCGCTGCCGGAGGTGCCACTGCTCGCCGTACTGCCCGGCACCGGGGGCCTGACCCGGCTGGTCGACAAGCGCGGTGTACGCAAGGACCTGGCGGATGTGTTCGCCACGCGCAGCGAGGGCGTGCGCGGCTCGCGCGCGGTGGAGTGGGGCCTGGTCGACGAGGCGGTGCCGCGCAGCAGGTTCGAGGAGACGGTACGGCTGCGCGCCGCCGAGGCCGCCGCCCGCTCCACCCGCCCGCGCGACGCCAAGGGGATCGTGCTGACCCCGCTGGAGCGCGAGGTGAGCGCGGAGGCGATCCGCTACCCGAACGTCACCGCGGCCCTCGACCGGGCGAACGGGCTGGTCACCATCACGGTGTACGGCCCTCGACAGGACATCGAGTCCTGGCCGCTGGCGCTCACCCGCGAGCTGGACGACCTGATCCTGCGGCTGCGCACCAACGAGCTGGAGCTGGGCACCTGGGTGATCAAGACCGAGGGCGACGCCCGCCGCGTACTCGAAGCCTGGCAGGGCGACGGCTGGCCGGCCGACGAGATCCGGCACTACTTCAAGCGCACGCTCAAGCGCCTGGACGTGACGAGCCGCAGCCTGATCGCGCTGATCGAGCCGGGCAGCTGCTTCGCCGGGCCGCTGCTGGAGCTGGCGCTGGCCTGCGACCGCCAGTACATGTTCGACGAGGAAGGCACGGCGATCACCCTCACCGAGGCGAACTTCGGCGCGTTCCCCATGGGCAACGGCCTGTCCCGGCTGGCCGCCCGCTTCCTCGGCGACCCCGGCCACCTCGCCAAGCTGCGGCAGGAGATCGGCCGCGAGATCGACGCCGCCGAAGCGGAGGAGCAGGGCCTGGTCACCTTCGCGCTCGACGACATCGACTGGGCGGACGAGGTACGCATCGCGCTGGAGGAGCGGGCGGCCCTGAGCCCGGACGCGTTGACCGCGATGGAGGCCAACCACCGCTTCGCCGGCCCCGAGACGCTGGAGACGAAGATCTTCGCCCGGCTCACCGCCTGGCAGAACTGGGTGTTCAACCGCCCCAACGCCGCCGGTCCCGAGGGCGCGCTGCGCCGCTACGGCACCGGGCAGCGGCCCGCCTTCGACCGGAAGCGAGTGTGAGATGTCCATCGACTACGGCGAGCGCATCCCGAACAACGTCAACCTGGCCGAGGACCGGCGGCTGCAACGGGCGCTGGAGTCGTGGCAGCCCGGCTTCCTGCGCTGGTGGGGCGAGATGGGACCGGCGCTGCCGACCCAGGATGTCTACCTGCGTACGGCGGTGGCGGTGGGCCGGGAGGGCTGGGCCCACTTCGGGCATGTGGCGCTGCCCGAATACCGGTGGGGCATCTTCCTGGCCGAGCGCGACCCCGACCGGCGCATCGCCTTCGGCCAGCACCGGGGACAGCCGGTCTGGCAGCAGGTGCCCGGCGAGTTCCGCGCCGAGCTGCAGCGGCTCATCGTGGTGCAGGGCGACACCGAGCCGGCCAGCGTGGAGCAGCAGCGCCGCCTCGGGCTGACCGCGCCCAGCCTGTACGACCTGCGCAACCTGTTCCAGGTCAACGTCGAGGAGGGCCGGCACCTGTGGGCCATGGTCTACCTGCTGCACGCCTACTTCGGCCGGGCCGGTCGTGACGAGGCCGACGCGCTGCTGCTGCGCAACTCCGGCAGCGAGGACTCCCCGCGCATCCTGGGCGCCTTCAACGAGGAGACGCCGGACTGGCTGTCGTTCTTCATGTTCACCTACTTCACCGACCGCGACGGCAAGTACCAGCTGGGCACGCTGAAGGAGAGCGCCTTCGATCCGCTCAGCCGTACGTGTGAGTTCATGCTGAAGGAGGAGGCCCACCACATGTTCGTCGGCACCACCGGCGTGGACCGGGTGGTGGAGCGCACCGCGACGCTGATGCGCGAGCACAACACCGACGACATCCAGAAATATGGTGGCATCCCGCTTGATGTCATCCAGAAGTACATCAACTTCCACTACAGCGTCAGCCTGGACCTGTTCGGCGGCGAGACCTCCACGAACGTGGCCAACTACTACACGGCCGGGCTCAAGGGCCGCTGGCAGGAGGAACGCCGCAAGGACGACCACCAGCTCACCGAGGCGGCCACCACCGTCCAGCAGGTCGTGGACGGCCGCCTGGCCGACGTGCGCCTGCCCGCGCTGACCGCGCTCAACGCCGACCTGCGCGCGGAGTACATCGCCGACTGCGCCACCGGCCTGACCCGGTGGAACCGCATCCTGGACGGCGTCGCCACCCTGTACCTGCCGCATGTGGGCTTCAACCGCCAGGTCGGCGCGTTCGCCGGTCACCACCTCACCCCGGACGGCCGCCTCGTCGACCGGGCGGCCTGGGAGCGCGACCGGGACCGCTGGCTGCCCACCCCCGCCGACAAGGCGTACGTCCACAGCCTGATGCGGCCGGTCTACGAACCCGGCAAGATCGCCGCCTGGCTGGCCCCGCCGCGCAACGGCATCAACGGCCGGCCGCTCGACTACGAGTACGTCCACCTCTGAGGGGTCATGGATGTCTCGGCCTCGGCCCTTGGACGGCGACCGCGGGGGGACGGCCGCCGTACAGCTCGCTGACCGTCACGAAGTGAAAGCCGCGCTTGGACAGCCTCTTCAGCACCTGGGGGATCGCCGCCACGGTGGTCGGCCTGATGTCATGAAAAAGAATGATTGATCCGGGTCGCGCTGGGCCGACCGCGGCACGGGTCACATGGCCGCTGTTGCGGTACAACCAGTCCAGGGTGTCCACGCTCCACAGCACCAGCGGGTGCGGCGACTGCCTGCGGACGACGCGGTCGAAGGCACCGTACGGCGGGCGGACCAGCGTGGGCGTCACCCCCGTCGCCTTCCGGATCGCCTGGTCGGTCCTGGCCAGGTCCGCTCGCACCCCACGGGCGGACAGCCTGGTCAGGTCGCGGTGCGACCAGCTGTGGTTGCCGATCTCGTGCCCGGCCCGCAGGGCGCCGCGCACCACGCCGGGGCGGGCGACCACGTTCTGCCCGACGACGAAGAACGTGGCCCGCGCCCGGTACCTGGCCAGGTATTGGAGCAACCTGGGGGTGTACGGACTCGGGCCGTCGTCGAAGGTGAGCGCCACGCACTTGACCCGGCGGCAGTCGACCGAGCCGTCCGCCGTATATCCGGGCAGCGCCATGCGGCCGGCCGGACGCATGACCTGGGCCTGCGCCCGCCGGCCGAAGTCCGACAGCAGCGGCTCCACCTCGGCGCGCGGCAACACGGCCTGCACCTGGCCGACGGCCCCCGCCGCCACCTCCCCCTCGTCGAAGGTCACGACCAGATCGCCGTCCTTGGTGAAGCCCAGGTCGTCGAGCGTCTGGGCGCTCCGGTCCGCGAGCCGCGCCTTCTCGGCCAGCTCCTTCTCCGTCAGCGCCTTCTGCGTCAGCGCCTCGAACCCGCTCATGGACGCCGCGTCGATGAGCGACATGGCGGGCACGACCTGGCCCTTGACCCCGTCGTACCAGAGCGACGTCGTCGACTTGCCGTCGCCCGCACCCCCGAGCTGGTAGACGGTGAACCGGACCCCGATCACGTCGCCGGAGGCCGCCACGAAGCCGAACCCGACGTTCAACTCAGGCGCCTTCCCGGCTTGCTCGCCGCACCCGCTCTCCCGCGCCCACTTCAGGAACGTGGCCCGCCGCGCCTCGACCAGCCGGCGCAGCGCGTCCGTCAGCGGCTGCGCGCCCGGCACCTGCGGGTACGTGGTCGACCAGGCACAGGATCCCTCGTTGCCGTTGTCGCGAACCACCCGCAGCCCGCGCATCCACGTCGGCGCGACCGTCGCGACCGGGTCCTCCGACCGTTTGACGGAGGCCTGCCACACCTCGGACGCCTGTCCGATCCCCCCGCACGATGTCGATGTCACCGTGACCACCGCCAGTGCGGCCACCAGACGCCTCATGATCACGACCCCCCGCCGTTTCCGCCCCTGACCTGTTCGACTCCTGGTTCCAGCTATTGGTTCGCCAAACAGGCCGTCCTGGATGGTCTACTTCGACGGTAACTCGGCCGGTCAGCTACGTTTGCGCAGCATGAGTGACAATCGCATCCCGCCCCCCTTCATCGCCGACGAGCGCGCCATGCTCACCAACTGGCTCGACTGGCATCGCGAGACCCTGGCCGTCAAGTGCGAGGGCCTGTCGGAGGACCAGCTGCGGCAGCGTTCCGCCCCACCGTCGACCATGTCGCTGCTCGGCTTGGTCCGGCACATGGCCCATGTGGAGCGGGCCTGGTACCGGGGGGTGCTGAACGGCGAGGACGTCCCGAAGCTGTGGGGCAAGGACACCAACCAAGACGCGGACTTCGACGACGTCGACACCGCCTCGGCCGACGAGGCGTTCAAGACCTGGCAGAGCGAGATCGAGCACGCCCGCGAGGTGTCGGCCGAGGTGCCGCTCGACGCCCTGGGCAAGGCACAGCGCCACGGGCAGGACTGCTCCCACCGGTGGATCCTCGTCCACATGATCGAGGAGTACGCCCGCCACAACGGCCACGCCGACTTCTTGCGCGAGCAGATCGACGGTGTGACGGGCGAGTAGCGTCCCCGCTAACGTCCTCGCCCGTCACGCGGCGCTCGATCAAGCCGCTGAGCACGCGACGTTCAGCCCTCGCCGAGACGGTGAGGATATACCTACCATTTAGGTAGAATATGGTGGTTTTGATAGACCCCCGCCAGCCCATCGCCGCGCGGTGGTGCGCCAGATCTCACACACCGTTTCCGTCATGAACAGGGACGCATAGTGGAATTCGGAACCACACAACGGGTCTTCACCAACCCACGGCACGACTACACCCGCGAACTCCTGACCGCGATCCCGGAGCCGGTGCGATGAGGCTGGGATTCTTCAGCCGGCTGCTCGACGAGGTGCCCGCCGACGAGCGCTTCCAGCTGGCCGCCGAGCAGATCGGCCACGCGGAGTCCTTCGGGTTCGACACGGCCTGGGTGGCGCAGCACCACTTCGACGGCGCTGAGGGCGGGCTACCCGCGCCGCTGGTCTTCCTCGCCCACGTCGCCGCGCGTACCAGCCGGATCAGGCTCGGCACCGGCATCATCACGCTGCCGCTCGAACATCCGGTACGCGTGGCCGAGGACACCGCCGTACTCGACCTGCTGACCGGCGGCCGGCTCGAAGTGGGCGTCGGCAGCGGCGGCACGCCGTCGTCGTTCACCGCGTTCGGGAAGGAGAGCGCGCGGCGGGCGGCCGTCTACGCCGAGCATCTGGCGGTGCTCGTCGACGCCTGGTCGGGCCGCGACCTCGGCGGCGGCAACCGGCTCTATCCCGCGGCGCCGCGCCTGCTCGACGCCGTCTGGGAGGCGACGTTCTCGGTGAGCGGCGGCGCCAGGGCGGGCCGGGCGGGCAACGGGCTGATGCTGTCGCGTACCCAGCCACGTCCCGAGGAGCATCCCGAGGCGACGCTGGCGGAGATCCAGCGGCCCATCGTGGACGCCTACTACGAGAACCTGCCCACGGGCACCGCACCCCGGATCGTGGCGTCGCGGACCGCGTTCGTGGCCGACAGCCGGGCCGAGGCGCTGCGGTACGCCGAACGCGGGCTGAGCCGCGCCCGGCTGCCCTTCGAGACCTCCCGCGACCGCATCACCGCCTTCGACGTGCACGCGGGCACCCCGCAGGACGTCATCGACAGCCTCAAGGCCGATCCCACGCTCGACCGGGTCACCGACCTGGTCCTGCAGGTGCACTCGGTCGACCCGCCACACCCGCTGATCCTCCGCTCCATCGAACTGCTGGCGACCGAGGTCGCCCCCGCGTTCGGCTGGGCCCCGGCTACCGCGACGGAAACGACCTCCACGCGAACAGGCCCCGCATGACCTCCACCCCAACCGAGATCGACACGCTGCGCGCCGCCGGGCTGGACGATCTGGCGATCGGCGACACAACTCACGCGGCGGCCTTCTTCAACTGGGCGAACCGGCTCATGCTCTCGCTAGGAGAGCCCACCAGCGACCGGAAGGCAGACCAGTGACCGACCCGCACCTCGACCACCTCGTCTACGCCGTACCCGACCTCCTGCTCGGCGTCGCCGAGTTCGCCGAGCGCACCGGAGTAACCCCGGCGGCCGGGGGCCGTCACCCCGGCGGCACCGCCAACTACCTGGTCTCCTTCGGCGAGACCTCCTACCTGGAGATCATCGGGCCGGACCCGGAGGCCGAGGACGGCCTCCAGCGCTCCGTTTTCGACCTGGAGACCCTGTCCGAACCGCAGCTCATCACCTGGGCCGTACACCCCACCGACCTCGACAAGTCCGTACGGCAGGCCCGCGAGCACGGTTACGACCCCGGCGACGTCGAGCCGCTGTCCCGGCGCACGCCCGACGGCACCCTGCTGGAGTGGCGGCTCACCAGGCGGGACGATTCCGCGCCGGTCAGGCCGGTGCCGTTCCTCATCGACTGGGGCGGCACCACCCACCCCGCGGCCTCGGGACTGCCCCGACTGGGCCTGGCCGCCTTCAGCGCCGTACACCCGGAGCCCGCCGCGCTCCGCCGCGACCTGACCGCGCTGGGCGTCGAGCTGGACATCGCCGAGGGCCCGGAGATCGCGTTGCGGGCGGTGCTGGACACTCCCCTCGGCCAGGTCACCCTGGCCTGAACCGCGCATTTCGTTGGCTTGATCGCTGGCTAGCCGCAAGAATGGCGCGATGGCTGACACTACGGAGACCGACTGGGTCTCCAGGTTCGCGGATGAGGTGATCTCCGAGGCGGAGCGTCGTGCCCCGGGGAAACCGATCGTCTGCGCCTCGGGATTGAGCCCGTCCGGGCCGATCCACCTGGGCAACCTGCGGGAGGTCACGACTCCGCACCTGGTCGCCGACGAGATCCGCCGCCGCGGCCTCGACTGCGTGCACCTGCTGTCGTGGGACGACTACGACCGCTTCCGCAGGGTGCCCGCGGGCATCGACCCGTCCTGGGCCGACCACATCGGCAAGCCCCTGACCTCGGTGCCCGCCCCGCCGGGCAGCCCGTACGCGAGCTGGGCCGAGCACTTCAAGGCGCCGATGATCGAGGCGCTGGCCGACCTCGGCATCACCTACACCGGCATCAGCCAGACCGAGCAATACTCCGCCGGCACCTACCGCGAGCAGATCCTGCTCGCCATGCGCGAGCGGGAACGGATCAACGCGGTCCTGGCCCGCTACCGCACCAAGGAGACGGCCCGCACCGAGACGGTGGATTACTACCCCTACAGGCCCTATTGCGAGCTGTGCGAGCGGGATCTCACGACGGTCACCGCCTATGACGACGACAGCACCGAGCTGGCGTACGTGTGCGAATGCGGGTTCGGGGAGACCGTGCGCCTGGCCGAGCACGACCGCGGCAAGCTGGTGTGGAAGGTCGATTGGCCGATGCGGTGGGCGTACGAGGGCGTGGTGTTCGAGCCCTCGGGCGTCGACCATCACTCCCCCGGCTCGGCCTGGGTCGTCGGCGGGCAGATCGTGGGCGAGGTGTTCGGCGGCGAGCGGCCGATCGGCCCGATGTACGCCTTCGTCGGCATCACCGGCATGGCCAAGATGAGCAGCTCCAAGGGTGGCGTGCCGACTCCGGCCGACGCGCTGGAGATCATGGAGGCTCCGGTGCTGCGCTGGCTGTACGCGCGGCGCAAGCCCTCCCAGTCCTTCAAGATCGCCTTCGACCAGGAGATCCAGCGGCTCTACGACGAGTGGGACAGCCTGGGCCGCAAGGTCGCCACCGACGCCGCTCAGCCCGCCGAGCTGGCCGCGTACGAGCGGGCCGTACGCACGGCCGAGGGCCCGCTGGCCGCCACGCCGCGGCCGGTGCCGTACCGAACGCTGGCCTCCGTCGTCGACATCACCACGGGCGACGACGACCAGACGCTACGGATCCTGCGCGACCTCGACGGCGAGCTCACCTCGCTCGACGAGGCCCGGCCCCGGCTCGACCGCGCGCAGCGCTGGGTCGACACCCAGGTCCCCGCCGACCAGCGCACCCGCGTGCGCGAGTCGCCCGACGCCGAACTGCTCGCCACGCTCGACGAGGACGAGCGTGACTCGCTGCGGCTGCTGGTCGACGGGCTCGACGAGCACTGGTCGCTCGACGGGCTGACCACGCTGGTCTACGGCGTGCCGAAGGTACGAGCCGGGCTGGCGCCCGACGCCAAGGCCACGCCCGAGCTGAAGACGGCGCAGCGAGCCTTCTTCGCCCTGCTGTACCGGCTCCTGGTCGACCGCGACACCGGCCCGCGCCTCCCCACCCTCCTCATGGCCGTCGGCGCCGACCAGGTCCGGAAGCTGGTCGGCGCGTGAGCAACGTCCTGGCCGTAGGCGGCGAACCGGTCTGCGCTTGAGCGCCGTCTTCCTCATCACCGGCATCTCGGCCGCGGGCAAGTCGACGGTCGGGCAGGCGCTGGCCGAGCGGCTGCCCCGGTCGGCGCATGTCCGGGGCGACCTGTTCCGTCGCATGGTGGTCAACGGGGGCGTCGGCATGACACCGGATCATGACGAGGAGGCGCTCCGCCAGCTTCACTTGCGCTACCGCATCGCCGCCGCCGCGGCCGACCTCTACTTCCAGGAAGGTTTCACGCCGGTCGTCCAGGATGTGGTGCTGGGCGCGGACCTGGAGCTGTTCGCCGGGCTGATCCGGAGCCGTCCGCTACACGTGGTCGTGCTGGCCCCTGACGCCGCCGTGGTCGAACGGCGGGAGGCGGAGCGCGCCAAGACGGGCTACGACGTCTGGACGGCGGCCCAGCTCGACGAGGCGCTCCGGCGCGACACCCCGCGCCTCGGCCTCTGGCTCGACACCTCGTCCCAGACGCCCGCCGAGACGGTCGACGAGATCCTCGCCAGGGCCGCGGAGTCCGTCGTCCACGTGGAGCCCGCCGCCTGACCGACGCGGTCTGACGGTCGCCCGTCGTGCGGTCACTTGCGGCCGGTGCGGGGTGGGCTGGGGCGTTCGGGTGGCAGCACCTCGACCGAGGTCTTGCGGATGTGGTCGTAGACGAGCGACGTACGCACGTCGGCGATGTTGCGGTGCCGTGAGACGTGGTCGAGCACGAAGTCACGCAGATGCCCCGTATCGCGCACCGCCACCTGGATGATGAAGTCGTCCCCGCCCGACACCACGAAGATCGCCAGTGTCTCCGGCAGCGTGGCCACGTAGTCGCGGAACCCCTCGACCGACTCGCGGATCTTGGGGTGCAGCCGTACGTGGATGAGCGCCTGCACCGGACGCCCGATGGCGGCCAGGTTGATCTCGGCGTGGAAGCCTTCTATCACCCCGTTGCCACGCAGCGACCGCACGCGTTCGAGGCAGGTCGAGGGCGCGATGCCGATCCGCTCGGCGAGCTCGCGGTTGGTCTGGCGGCCGTCGCGCTGCAACTCGACGACGATGGCCGTATCAAGTTCGTCCACAACCACATCCTGACACGAATCTCCGAATTTTCTTCGGAATCTGCCACTCCAAGTTGTTGATACAGCAGAGAAAAGTGCAATCTCCCCTCATAAGTTCGGAGAAGGAGAGAAGGATGACCGCGCTCGCAGACTGGATCGACAGCCTTGACCACCGTAGCGACCTGCCCACCCGGGAGCTCCCGGTGAAGTGGGTGATGGTGATGGACCGCGACCTGCCCCGCGGCCTCCAGGCGAACGCCGCCGCCTGCCTCGCCGCCTCCGTGGGCCGTACGGTGCCCGCGATCCTCGGCTCGGGCGGCACCGACGCCGGCGGCAACACGCATGCCGGGCTGCCGTGGATCGGCTGCACGGTGCTGGCCGCGCCGGCCGCGATCGTCAGCCGGGTGCGGGCCGAGGCCGCCGCCGAGCCCGACCTGGTCGTCACCGACATGGCGGCCATCGCCCAGCGGACGAACGTCTACGACGACTACTTGGCCGAACTCGCCCGCACCGAGGACCCGCCCTACTACGCGGTCAGCCTGCTCGGCCCGCGCGCGGTGGTGGAGCGCCACACCGGACGGCTTCCTTTGCTCCGCTAAATATCCGGGTGCCTCAGTTACGCGAAAACCCGGGACTATATAAGCGGACATATGCATATATCCGCAATCGATGCAAGAAGCTGTCAAGCGGCTTGCATGCGGGCCAGCGCACCTTCGGGGCATGAACAAGCCCTTCGCCGTGAGCGTCACTGTAGTCGTTCCTGCGATGAACGAGGCCGGCAATCTCCCTCACGTCTTCGCGACGCTGCCCACCTGGATCGACGAGGTAGTCCTTGTCGACGGCAACTCGACCGACAACACGGTAGCCGTGGCCCGGCGGCTCCGGCCCGACCTGCGCGTGGTGGCGCAGTCGGGACGCGGCAAGGGCAACGCCCTCATTGAGGGATTCGCGGCGGCACGTGGCGACATCATCGTCATGATCGACGCCGATGGGTCGACCGACGGTGGAGAGATTTTCTCCTTCGTCAGCACCCTGGTTCAAGGCGCCGATTTCGCCAAGGGCTCCAGGTACGCCCCCGGCGGTGGCTCCGACGACATCAGCCCGCTGCGCTCGCTCGGCAACAAGGTCCTCACGGGCCTGACGAACCTGCTGTACGGCACCCACTACACCGACCTGTGCTACGGCTACAACGCGTTCTGGGCCCGCCACCTGGACGCGATGGCACTGGATTGCGACGGTTTCGAGATCGAGACGCTGATGAACGTCCGGGCCGCCCAGGCCGGACTCCGCATCAGCGAGGTGCCCAGCCACGAGCACTCCCGCATCCACGGCGAGAGCAACCTGCACGCCGTACGCGACGGCTGGCGCGTACTCAAGACGATCCTCCGGGAGCGCACCAGAGGAGCGGTGGCTCCGCACGCCCAGGTGGCGCTCGCCGAGTGAACGGTGACATTCTCGGACGATGCGCTACATAGTCATCGGAGCAGGAGCAGTTGGCGGCACTATCGGGGCACGGTTGTTCCAGGGCGGGCACGAGGTCGTGCTGGTCGCGCGCGGCGCCCACTATGAGGCGCTGAAGAGCGGCGGGCTGCGCCTGATCACGCCCGACTCCACCGAGACCCTGGACGTGCCCGCCGCCGATGGCCCCGTGCCGACGCGCGACGACGACGTGCTGATCGTGGCGACCAAGTCGCAGGACACGATCAGCGCGCTCGACCCGTGGCCCAGGCACCTGCCGGTGGTGTGCGCCCAGAATGGCGTCGACAACGAGCGGACCGTCCTGCGGAGGTTCGAAAAGGTTTACGGCATGTGCGTGTGGCTGCCCGCCTCGCACCTGGAGCCCGGAACGGTCGCGGCCTTCGGCCACCCGTACTCGGGCATGCTGCATGTGGGACGTTATCCACAGGGTGTGGATGAAATCTCCCGGCAGCTCGTCACCGACCTCAACAAGAGCGGCATGTACGGGCTCGACGCACCAGACGTCATGCGCTGGAAGTACGCCAAGCTGCTCGGCAACCTGAACAACGCCGTCGACGCGGTCTGCCGGAGCGGTTCCGGTGGCGAGGCGCTCACCGAGCAGGCCAGGGCCGAGGGCATGGCCGTGCTGGAGGAGGCGGGCATCCCCTACGCCACGCCGAGCGAGCAGGCGGAGGTCCGCGGCAACAAGGTGGACGTGCGGCCGATCGAGGGCATCGAACGCGGCGGCGGATCCTCCTGGCAGAGCCTGGCCAGGTCCAGCGGCTCGATCGAGGCCGACTACCTCAACGGCGAGATCGTGCTGCTCGGCCGCGAGTACGGGATCCCGACCCCGGCCAACGAGGTGCTCCAGCGCGAGGCCAACCGCCACGCGCGCGAGAAGCTGCCGCCCGGCTCGATGTCGGCCGCCGAACTGGCCGCGCTCATCGACGAGCGTTCCGCAGCCGTATCCCGCTGAAGCCCAGCGTGCTGGCCGTCACCTCGTTCCAGAACGGCCAGAGGTTGTCCAGCACGCGCAGCTGGATCCCGGCCTCCTCGTGCAGGTCCAGGAGATCCGGCACCGGCTCAGCGGGGCCGAGCGGCTTCACCGGCACCTCGGCCACGAGCGCGTGCCCGTCGTCGCCGATGGCGCGGAAAGGGCCGGCGGGCAGCCGGTAGGCGTATAGACCGACGTCCATGAGCGCCTTGAGCCAGCCGTACTCGATGGCGTGCACCCGGTCGCCGCTGCCCGCGCCGATGATCCGGTCGGCGTCGGCCGTGGTGGTGCCGGCCGTTCTCCAGGCCATGGCCCGCGGGCAGGCCCGCGGGAACCAGTAGTCGGGACAGCGCTCGTAGCCGACCGCCCAGACGTACGGCTCGCGCAGGGCGGAGGTCGGCGCCACGTGCGGCACGAAAAGCTCGATCGTCGGATCCTCGGAGAAGTGCAGCACTTGGCCGGGCTCAGGTCTCATGATCTCCATGATGACCGGGAACCCCGGCCAGATCGGCGATTGCGCGGCATAGTCCGCCCGAGCCGGGGCAGTAGGGACTCGCTCTGACGACAGGGAGTGAGCTGAAATGATCTTGCTGGGTCTACTCCTGGTCCTGCTCGCCGGTGGCGCCATCGCCTTGGTGGCCGCCGAGGAGACCTCCAGGTACATTCTGTTCGGCTACACG
Source organism: Nonomuraea sp. NPDC050022 (assembly GCF_044460705.1). Lineage (NCBI taxonomy): Bacteria > Bacillati > Actinomycetota > Actinomycetes > Streptosporangiales > Streptosporangiaceae > Nonomuraea > Nonomuraea sp. NPDC050022. The sequence goes on along the minus strand of NZ_JBITKE010000004.1, from coordinate 939,705 downwards.
TTCGAATTCAATTCGTTCGGCATGTTCATCGCCGGTGCCGTGACCACGGCCGTGCTGCTGCTGGGCATCGCGATGATCAGCTCCGGTTCCCGCCGGTCGGCCAAGCGGCGCCGCCAGAAGCGCGTGGCGCGCGCCGAGGCCTCCAGCCGGGTGGCCCGGCTCGAAGAGGAGAAGCGCGAGCTGGAGCGGAAGCTGCAGCACGAGCACGCCGCCACGCGCGAGCCTGAGCACGCGGGCGAGCCGGACCTGGGCGAGACGCAGAACCTGCGTGTACCCGAGCAGCTGCGCGCGCCTGAGCACGCACGCCGGCCCGAGCCTGTGCACGAGTCCGAGTCGACCGACCGGCTCGTGGCCGGTGGCGCCGAGAACACCAGGCGGCGGTAGCCCTGAGCGCGGCAGGCGCGGGGGCGTCAGGGCCCTCGCGCCGAGCCGTCGCCAGAAATCCCGGCAAAAGGGGGTGTACTCTGCGAGGCGATCTCATCATGCCTCCGGAGGTCGCATGCCCCCCACGCGTGGCCGTCCCATCGCCATCAAGCTCCTCATCCTGCTGATCGTCCCGCTCACGTCATTGGTCGGCCTGTGGGCCTTCGCGGCGACACTGACCGGCGGCGACGGCCTGCGCCTGCTGGAGATCAACGATCTGGTGACGAACCTGGCCGACCCGTCCGAGCAGATCAACGTCGAGCTCCAGAACGAGCGGCTGGCCTCCGTCGAGTTCCTGACGACCAAGCGCGGCACCACCCAGCTGGCCAGGCAACGCGCCCAGACGGACAAGGCCATCGCGGACTTCCGCAAGCTGGCCGGCGACCAGCAGGCCATCTCGTCCGGGATGGCCGTGCAGCTCAGAGCGCTGTACGACCAGCTCGACGCGCTACCCGCGATCCGCCGCCAGGTCGACGGCGGGAACCCCGCCCCGCTCGACGTGATCGACGGCTACAGCCAGATCGCCGACGCCTCCTTCCGCATGTACGACGCGATGATCCTCATGCCGGACATGACGCTCTATCGGCAGGCCCGCGCCGTCACCATGCTGGGCGAGGCCAAGGACCTGCTGTCGAGAGAGCGGGCGATCATCGCGGTAGTGCTGGACAGGGGCAAGGCGACCCCCCTTGAGCGCCGGGAGTTCACCGGCATGGTCGCCACCAGGCGCCTGCTCTACACCCAGGCGCTGTCCCACCTCGACTCCGAGCTGCGCGGGCCGTACGAGCAGCTGGTCTCCTCGCCCGCCTACCGCGAGTTCATGCGCGCGGAGGACGCCATCATGGGCCAGGCCACCACGAACGGCCTGCCCGCCACGGCGGCCACCTGGCCCGTCGACGCGAGCAACCTGTGGACGGCCGTCGATCGCAACCAGCGCCAGGCCGTACGGGAGATCACGCAGCGCGTCACGCCCACTGCCGTCAACGTGCTGATCAAGATCGGCGTGGCGGGCGGCGTCGGCCTGCTCGCGGTCCTCGCCTCCATCCTGCTGTCACTCCGCTTCCGCGGCCGCCTGGTACGCGAGCTCGCCGGGCTCCGCGACGCCGCCACCGAGCTGGCTGAGGTACGCCTGGTGGCGCTGGTCAAGCGGCTGCGTACGAACGTCGGCGCGCCGACGCCCGACGAGCTGCCGCCGCTGGAGGTGAAGACGGACACCAGCGAGGTGCTCGACATCGTGCAGGCGTTCAACAACGTTCAGGCCACGGCCGTGACGGCGGCGCTGAGCCAGGCCAGGCTGCGGCACGGCGTCAGCCAGGTCTTCGTCAACCTGGCCCGGCGCAACCAGACGCTGCTCCACCGCCAGCTGCTGCAGCTCGACAGCATGGAACGCGGCGCGGAGGAGCCCGAGACGCTCGGGGACCTGTTCAAGCTCGACCACCTCACGACCCGCATGCGCAGGCACGCGGAGAGCCTCATCATCCTGTCCGACCAGGCGCCCGGCCGGGGCTGGCGCAACCCGGTGCCGATCCACGACGTGCTGCGCGCGGCCGTGGCCGAGGTCGAGGAGTATCCGCGGGTCGAGGTGCTGCAGCCGCCGCCCGTCTCCCTGGTCGGCTCGGCGGTCACCGACGTCGCCCACCTGATGGCCGAGCTGATCGAGAACGCCACCCTCTTCTCGCCGCCGCAGACCCGGGTGGACCTGCGGACCACGATCACCCCGCACGGAGTGATCGTCGAGGTCGAGGACCGCGGTCTCGGCCTGACCAGGGTCGAGCTCGACGAGCTCAACACGCGGCTGGCCGAGATGCCGGAGTTCGACCTGGCGCAGAGTGACCAGCTGGGGCTGTTCGTGGTGGCCAGGCTGGCGGCCAGGAACGGGATCAAGGTCACGCTGGACGTCTCGCCGTACGGGGGGCTCACCGCGCTCGTCAGCCTCCCCGCCGACCTGCTGGCCGACCAGCCCGTACCCGCCTGAGGACTCTCCTACGGGGAGCTGAGGTCCAGGAACGGGTCTACAGGGAGCTAAAGGTCCAGGAACGGGTCGCTGAAGTGGGCGGTGGCCAGGACCGCGCGCTCGGCCCGCAGCGCGCCGAGCACCTCGGCGCGGGTGGCGGCCGCCGCCGCCTGGTCGTCGTCGTAGACGTAACGGACGCTCGGATCGGCCAGCTGCGCCGGGTGCAGCACCAGGTCGCCGGTCATCGCCAGCTCGCCCAGCCGGACGATCTGGTGGCCGGGGGTGTGCCCCGGGGTGAGCTGCACGCGTACGCCCGGCGCGACCTGGCAGTCGCCGTCGACCACCTGCAACTGTCCCTTGATGGGAGTGACGATCTGGTCGAGCATCGCGCCATGGGCCGCGTCGACCTCGGCTTGCTGGAGAACGTACCTGGCGTTCTCGAACAGCGGCCGGCCGTCCGCGACCGCGCCACTGGCGTGGTCGCTGTGCAGGTGCGTGAGGATCACGGTGCCGACGTCGGCCGGTTCGACCCCGGCGGCGGCCAGCTCACCGGGCAGTGTCCCCGGCACCGGCGCCCAACTCGACGCCGGTGAGTCCGCGGCGCCGATGCCGGTGTCGACCAGGGTGACCCGGCCGGCCCGGTCACGTAGCAGGTAACAGTGGAAGTGCAGGATCCACGGCTCGTCCGCGAGCCCTCCCCCCGGGAACATCTCGGTGAGCGGGCGGCGGATCGCCGGGCCCATGGGACCCACGGCGTCGCAGAGAGGCGTCACTTCGACGCCGGAGATCGTGCGCGGTTTGTGTGGCATTCGCCCAGATTAGGCGGCCACGCGCTGGCGCGGAACGTACTCGTTCTCGACGTCGGCGGCGTAGACGGCGCGGCTGCAGTGGGCGCACCGATAGATGATCGGGCCCTCGTCGAGCTCGTTGTGACACCGCGGGCAACGGGTGCTGGTCTTCATCGTGATCCCCCCAAGGAGTTCGTGGTTCTATGAAAGCCTCATCGGATTGCAGCGGCCCTGCATCTCACTTGACAGGTTGCCGGTGCGTTGATGGGCGATCTGTGTCGTCGTGCACACCTGCTGCGGGTAATTCGCAGCACTCCGGCACCGAGAAGAACTTTGTGAGAGGAACATTGTTACGCCGCACCGCCGGCGGCGAGGCGGAAGAGCCGAGAACCCCCCGGGAATAGCCCAAGCGGGCTAGGTGTTGTATGGGCCGGAACGTGTGATACGTTGCCAGCGGCGTTGAGCTTCCAGCTCCGCCACTTCCCTCATAGCCCGCCCCGGTTTCCCGGGCCCGGCTCATTCTTCACACTCGCCGGCTTTCTTCGGCGGTGCCCTCAAGGAGGGTTCATCATGTCTGTTCAAACCATTCCCAAACCGCGCTCCGGTGCGCCCATTCGGCAGGTCAGTGGCCTGCTCGACGTGCGGGAGAAGGGCGCCTTCATCCGCGCCGGACACCTGCCCGGCCCCGATGACGTCCGCGTGCCGCCCGACCGGGTCAGGCAGCTCGGCCTGCGCCCCGGCGACCACGTCGTCGCCACCGTCGCGGGCGGCAAACCGGTCGAGGTCGAGTCCGTCAACGGCACCGCCGACTGGCGGCACCGCCCGCACTTCGCGGACCTGATCCCGATCCACCCCACCGAACGCCTGCGCATCGAGACCGAGTCGCTCAGCACCCGCGTCATCGACCTGTTCGCGCCCATCGGCAAGGGCCAGCGCGGGCTCATCGTGGCCCCGCCCAAGGCCGGCAAGACCATGGTCATGCAGGCGCTCGCGGCGGCCATCGCGCGCAATCACCCGGAGACGCACCTCATGGTCGTGCTCGTCGGCGAGCGGCCGGAAGAGGTCACGGAGATGCGCGCCTCCATCAAAGGCGAGGTCTTCTACTCGACCTTCGACCACCCCGACCGCGACCACACCGCCGTCGCCGAGCTGGCCATCGAACGCGCCAAACGCCTCGTGGAGAACGGCGAGGACGTCGTGGTGCTGCTCGACTCGCTGACGCGGCTCGGGCGCGCGTACAACAACCTGGCCCCCGGCGGGGGCCGCGTGCTCACCGGTGGCATCGACGCCACCGCGCTCTACCCGCCGAAGCGCTTCTTCGGCTCCGCGCGCAACGTAGAAGGCGGCGGCTCGCTGACGATCCTGGCCACCGTGCTGGTGGACACCGGGTCGCGCATGGACAACAGCCTGTACGAGGAGTTCAAGGGCACCGGGAACATGGAGGTGCACCTGGCCCGCGACCTGGCCGAACGACGCCTGTTCCCCGCGGTAGACCTGGGCATCTCCGGTACCCGCCGAGAGGAGATCCTGCTGCCGGCCGGCGAGCGGCAGGTGATCTGGAAGCTGCGCCGGATGCTCGGCGCGCTCGATCGGCAGCAGGGGCTGGAGCTACTGGTCGGCAAGCTCCGCGAGACACCCTCCAACGCGGCCTTCCTGCTTGAGGCCGGCGCCTGACCCCCTGGCGCGTCAGGTCCCCCCGGGCCATGACAATGGGCGCATGCTTGCTGACATCATCAAATACCTGGCCTGCCCCGTCTGTGCCCGTGAGATGTGGTCGGCGGGTGACACGCTCCGCTGCGCCGAAGGCCATGCGTACGACGTGGCCAAGCAGGGCTACGTGAGCCTGCTGGTCGGCTCGCGGACGCCGGGAACGGCGGACAGCGCGGCGATGGTGGCGGCGCGGGCCGAGTTCCTGGGGACCGGACACTACGCTCCGCTCGCCGACGCGCTCGCCGAGAGTGTGCGGTTGAGGATATTCGGCGCCAATGGCCGGGAAGACGATGCTTTCCGTAGGGATAGGTTCTCGGCACTGCCGGACGCGGCGGCCGAGAAGGCGTACCGTAGTGCCGCAGTGGCTCGTGGAGCAGGGACGGCGTGGCAGGGCGCCGATCACGCGCCGGAGCCCGTGATCGTTGATGCCGGAGCCGGGACCGGCTACTACCTGGCGACGGTGCTGAGAGCGGTGGACCGTGGCATCGGGATGGCATTCGACGTTTCCAAGCACGCCGTGCGGCGTGCCGCTCGGTCACATCCGAGGGCGGGGGCCTTCGTGGCCGACGTGTGGCGGCCGTTGCCCATCAGGGACGGGGTGGCCGACGTGGTGATCGACGTGTTCGCGCCGCGGAACGGTCCCGAATTCCGGCGCATTCTGCGGCCTGGCGGCGCGGTGATCGTCGTGACACCCGCTCAGGCACATCTGAGCCCGCTCGTCGAGGAGTTGGGGCTGCTCTCCGTCGACGAGGAGAAGGAGCGGCGGCTGGCCAGGAGCCTGGAAGGCTTCGAGGAGACCGAGCGGCGGCCGGTCGAGTTCGATCTGGAGCTGGGTCCCGACGAGGTCGCCGGCGTGGTGGGGATGGGGCCGAGCGCGTGGCACACTGAGCCGACCGAGCTGGCGGAGCGGATTTCCAGCTTTCTGTCACGGTTTCCTGTGAAAAAGCGGGAAAAAGTGGCGGCCAAGGCCGCGTTCCACCTGTCTATCTTCGAGGCCCTGCCGCGATCAAGGGCTGTTCCTTGACGGACATCTGGGACTCGTGTTAATGATGGGGCATTTAGTCCGAAATTCCCCCACATTCCCGGAGTATTTCCGCGAGACAAGCGCAATACTGGACGGCAACCCACGCCCGGAGGCGGGGCGAGAGGGAGGGGGGCGCGCCGGATGAAGGCCGAGGAACGCTGGCAGGCCAGGTTCCGAGCGTCGCGCATGACGTTGCCCTCCTGGGCACGGCTGGCCCCGAACCGCTCGATCTATCGCTCCAACGCCACCGGCACCTGGGAGGTCTACGCCTGGGACCGCGCCAGCGGCGCCAACCGCCAGGTGACCGACCGGCCCAAGGGCACGGCCCACGCCGCGATCGACCCCACCGGCCAGTGGATCTACTGGTTCGCCGACATCGAGGGCGACGAGTTCGGCGTGTGGTGGCGCCAGCCGTTCACCGGCGGCCCAGACGAGCAGGTCGCTCCCGACCTGGAGCCCGGCCAGCCGGGCGGCATCGCCCTGTCCATGGCGGGCCACGCGGCGATCAGCCTGGCCAGCGAGGGCTCGTTCAGGATCCATCTGGTACGGCCCGGCGAACCGTCTCGCCTGCTGTACGAGCACGCCGAGGCGGCCTGGGTAGCCGACATGTCCCTCGACGGCTCACTAATCGCGATAAATCATGCCGAGTATGGCGACTTCCGTCATCCGGCGCTCCGCGTCGTACGTCCGAACGGCGACGTCGTCGGCGAGCTCTACGACGGCCCCGACAAGGGCGTGATCGGCCTCAAGTTCGCCCCGGTGCCGGGCGACCGCCGCATGCTCGCCCTGCACGAGCGCCGCCAGCGTCAGGCGCCCCTGGTCTGGGACCCGGCGACCGACGAGCAGCGCGAGATCTGGATGAAGGACTCCGGCGAGCTGACCGCCAGCTGGTACGACGACGGCCGCGGCCTGCTGATCCTGCGCGACAACCGCGCCCGCAGCTACCTGCACCGCTACGACCTCGCGGGCGGCGGGCTGACCCTGCTCGAGACGCCCCACGGCGTGATCGACGCCGCGGCCCCGCGCCCCGGCGGCAACGTCGAATACTCCTGGTCCAGCGCCTCCCGGCCACCGGTGATCCGCTCCAGCAACGGCCAGGTCGTGCTCAACTCCAGCGGCCCCTCGGCGCCGCCGAGCGTGCCCGTCGAAGACCTCGACGTGCCCGGCCCCGGCGGCAGGATCCACGCGCTGGTCTCCCGCCCCGAGTCCGGCGCCGCGCCGTTCCCGACCGTCTTCCTGCTGCACGGCGGCCCGACGACGCACGACCGCGACGCCTTCTCCCCCGAGGTCGCGGCCTGGGTGGACGCCGGCTTCGCGGTGGTGCGGGTCAACTACCGCGGTTCGACCGGCTACGGCTCGGCCTGGCGCGACGCGCTCCACAGCGACATCGGCCACATCGAGCTGGCCGACGTCGCCGCCGTACGCGAGCACGTCGTGGAGCGCGGCATCGCCGACCCCGCCAGAATGCTGCTGACGGGCACCGCCTGGGGCGGCTACCTCACGCTGCTCGGCCTCGGCACCCAACCCGAGCTGTGGACGGCCGGCATCGCGGCGGTGCCGATCGCCTGCCACGAGACCTCCTACGAGGACGAGGCCGAGAGCCTGCGCGCCTACCACCGCGCGCTGCTGGGCGGATCGCCCGACGAGCAGCCCGAACGCTATGCGGCCAGCTCCCCGATCACGTACGTGGACCGGGTAGAGAGTCCGGTGCTGATCCTGGCCGGCGAGAACGACAGCCGCTGCCCGCTGCGGCAGATCGAGAAGTATGTGGCGAAACTGGCCGAGCACGGGCGGGAGCATGAGGTTTACGCCTACGACGCCATCCGCGGCTCGCTGGTCATGTCCGAACGGATCGCGCAAATCGCGCTACAGCTTGAATTCGCCCGCAAGCATGTAAATCCACACTGATAATCGACAATTCGCCAAGTCGGCAGTCAACCGAAAAGGCGCATGAGGGTCAGTGGCGCGCCCATATCAGTGAGCGCGCCCATCAAGATCAGCGGGCGCGGAGGACCACGATCGCGAGGTCGTCCGCGCTCGGCTCCGTGGCGAAGTCGGCCGCCCCTCTGCGGATCCGCTCGGCCACCGCGCGGGCCGACAGCCCGGCGCACTCGGCGAGCAGCTTGGCCAGCCCGCCGTCGTCGTCGAGCAGCCGCCCGCCCGAGCGCCGCTCCGTCACCCCATCGGTCACCGCCAGCAGCACGTCACCGTGGTCGAGATGCAGCGTGTCGGCCTCGAACACCACCTCGTGGAAGACCCCGAGCAGCGACTGCGGGGTCGTCACCGTCTCGACCACGCCGCTCGGCTTGAGGCGCAGCGCCTCGGGATGGCCGGCCGACACCAGGCGTACCTCCAGACCGGTCGGCACCGGCGTGATGTCGCCGTGCAGCAGCGTGAGGAACCTGGCCCGCTCGCCCTCCTCCAAGATCGCCTGGTTGAGCCGGCCGAGCACCGCCGCCACCCCGTAGCCCTCGCGGGCGAGCAGGCGCAGCGTGTGGCGGGCCAGGCCCGTCACGGCGGCGGCCTCCGGGCCGGTGCCGCACACGTCGCCGATCGCGAACCGCCAGGAGTCGTCGCCGGCCTTGAACAGGTCGTAGAAGTCGCCTCCGACCTCGTTGGCCTCGCCGGCGGGCTCGTACACGACGCCGTAGTCGAGACCGGGCACCTCGGGCTCGTTCGGCGGGAGCAGGCTGCGCTGGAGCGCCCGGTTGGCCGCGGCCTGCTGGGCGTAGACGCGGGCATTGTCGGTGGCCAGCGCGGCCCGCCTGGCGATGTCCTCGGCGAACTGGATGACCTCGTCGGGGAAGCGGTCGGGCCGGCCCAGGCACATCATGCCCAGGCCCCGGCCGCGCGCGGTCAGCGGGACCGCGAGCACCTGCGAGTCGGCCAGGTGAACGGTGGAGGTGACGTGGGCGTCGGCGATCATCGTGTCCATGTCGCCCAGCTGCTCGCGCAGCCCGTCGATCCTGGCCTCGTCGGCGTGCCAGAGGTAGACCAGCCGCAGCGGCCCGACAGCGGTGTCAGAGGTGTAGACGGCGCACCAGCTCGCCAGTCGCGGCACCACGATCTGGGCGATGATGGCGGGCACCATGTCGGGGTCGAGAGTGCCGGCGAGCAGGTCACTCGCGTCAGCCAGGAACCCCAACCAATGCGGTCCTCTGGCGCTCTCCTCCAGCCATTCGGATGCCACTCTGTCCGTCGAGCCGGGTAGCGTGAGTCTTGCCCAATGGACACGAGAATCACCTGCGAAGGTGATTCCCCACTCCTCCACCCCCACAGACGGAGCCTTCGGGTCGCCCTGTGAGGTGCTCCGCTGTCTCAACTCGACCTGCACGGCGTCACCAAAATGCTTCCAGATGACTTCGAACGGCTCGTCCACCACCTGTTGTGCCAGGTCACCCGCGACCTGCTCGGCCAGATGCAGCACGCTGCCGACCGCCCAGGCGGTCATCACCTCACGGGTGAACCTCATCGCAGCCGTCACGGCGGTGTCACCGGGCGCGAACGTAGCGGCCAGCACCGCATGGGGAGTAGCAGTCATCGCATCGTGCCTACCACACTTCCTGCTGACTTGGGGTAAATCCAAGGACGCGACTATGAGCTACTCATCGTGACAGACTTGACTCACTCGCGGTGGCACCCCGGGAGTGAAGGAGGCCCCATGACAACGGCCAAGACCGCACTGAGCTCTGAGGAGAGGACCTACACCGAGTCGGATCTCGTCCCGATCCTGGAGACCCTCTTCTCCTGGCGCGACGGCGACTTCCGCCGCCGGGTCCCGCATGCCCCGGCCGGCATCCTCAGTGAAGTGCGGTTGCTGCTCAACGAAGTGGCCGACCGTCGCGAACATCTCGCCAACGAGCTGGTGCGCGTACGCAAGGAAGTTGTCAAGGAGGGCCGCTTCGGCGAGCGGCTGACGCCGGGGCCGGGAGTCGGCGCCTGGGCGGAGAGCGTCGAGTCGGTCAACATGTTGATCGACGCCCTGGTGAGCCCGGTGAGCGGTGCCGCCGACGTGATCGACGCGGTGGCCAAGGGCGACCTGTCGCGGCGGATCGACCTCGATCGCTCGGCCCGCGGCGAGGTGCGCCGCCTGGGCAAGGCGATCAACGGCATGGTCGACCAGCTCGCGCTGTTCAACTCCGAGGTCACGCGGGTGGCCAGAGAGGCCGGCACCGAGGGCCGGCTGGGTGGCGGCGCCAACCTGCGCGGCATGTCCGGCAGCTGGCGCGACCTGACCGAGGCCGTCAACACGATGTCCTCCCGGGTGGCCGCGCAGGTGCGTGACATCGCGGTCGTGACCACCGCCGTGGCCAAGGGCGACCTGAGCCGCAAGGTGACGGTCGACGCCGTGGGCGAGATGTTCGAGCTCAAGAACACCGTCAACACGATGGTGGACCAGCTGTCCGGCTTCGCCGAGGAGGTCACCCGAGTCGCCCGCGAGGTCGGCACGCAGGGCCAGCTCGGCGGCCAGGCCCGGGTGTCGGGTGTGTCGGGCGTCTGGAAGGACCTCACCGACAACGTCAACTTCATGGCCAACAACCTCACCAGCCAAGTACGCAGCATCGCGACCGTGGCCACGGCGGTGGCCCAGGGCAACCTGTCGAAGAAGATCACCGTCGACGCGGAGGGCGAGATCCTCCAGCTCAAGGACACCCTCAACACGATGGTCGACCAGCTGTCGTCCTTCGCCGACGAGGTGACCCGAGTCGCCCGCGAGGTCGGCACCGAGGGCAAGCTGGGCGGACGCGCCGAGGTGAAGGGCGTGTCGGGCGTCTGGAAGGACCTCACCGACAACGTCAACTCCATGGCGTACAACCTGACCTATCAGGTGCGCAACATCGCCCAGGTGACGACGGCCGTGGCCAACGGCGACCTCACCCGCAAGATCGACGTGGACGCCCAGGGCGAGATCCTGGAGCTCAAGTCGACCATGAACACGATGGTCGAGCAGCTGTCGTCGTTCGCCTCCGAGGTGACCCGAGTCGCCCGCGAGGTGGGCACCGAGGGGCAGCTGGGCGGCCAGGCACAGGTACGCGGCGTCTCCGGGGTCTGGAAGGACCTCACGGAGAACGTCAACTCCATGGCCAACAACCTGACCTCCCAGGTGCGCCAGATAGCGGCGGTCTCCTCCGCGGTGGCCCAGGGCGACCTGTCGAAGAAGATCACCGTCGACGCGCAGGGCGAGATCCTCCAGCTCAAGGACACCCTCAACACGATGGTCGACCAGCTGTCGTCCTTCGCCGACGAGGTGACCCGAGTCGCTCGCGAGGTCGGCACGCAGGGCCAGCTCGGCGGCCAGGCCCGGGTGCAGGGCGTGTCGGGCGTCTGGAAGGACCTCACCGACAACGTCAACTTCATGGCCAACAACCTCACCTATCAGGTGCGCAACATCGCCGAGGTGACCACCGCGGTCGCCAACGGCGACCTCACCCGCAAGATCGACGTGGACGCCCAGGGCGAGATCCTGGCGCTCAAGACCACCATCAACCGGATGGTCGACCAGCTGTCCTCGTTCGCCTCCGAGGTGACCCGAGTCGCCCGCGAGGTGGGCTCCGAAGGCCAGCTCGGCGGCCAGGCGCGGGTCGAGGGCGTGGAAGGCACCTGGAAGCGGCTCACCGAGAGTGTCAACGAGCTGGCCGGCAACCTCACCACGCAGGTACGCGCGATCGCCACCGTGACCAGCGCCGTGGCCAGAGGCGACCTGACCCGTTCGATCGCCGTCGAGGCGCAGGGCGAGCTGGCGGAGCTCAAGGACAACATCAACTCGATGGTGGCCAACCTCCGCGAGACCACCCAGGCCAACCAGGAGCAAGACTGGCTCAAGTCCAACCTGGCCCGTATCTCCCGGCTCATGCAGGGCCACCGCGACCTGTTCGAGGTGGCCAAGCTGACGATGAGCGAGCTGACGCCGCTGGTGTCGGCCCGCTATGGCGCCTTCTACGGCGTCGATCCCGAGGGCGAGCACGAGCTGCTGCTGATCGGCGGCTACGGCGTACGCCCCGACCGGGGCCCGCGCCAGCGCTTCGCGGTCGGTGAGGGCATCGTCGGCCAGGCCGCGGCCCAGGGCCGGCACATCGTCCTCGACGACGTGCCGCCGCGGTTCATCACCATCGACAGCGGCCTCAGCCAGTCGACGCCCGCGCAGATCGTCGTACTCCCGATCCTGTTCGAGAACCGCGTCCTGGGCGTGCTGGAGCTGGCCTCCTTCACCCCGTTCGGCGAGGTGCACCTCGACTTCCTGACCCAGCTCGTCGAGACCATCGGCGTCACGATGAACACCATCATCGCCAACTCGCGCACCGAAGACCTGCTGACGGAGTCGCAGCGGCTCACCCGCGAGCTGCAGGAGCGCTCCGACGAGCTGCAGCGCCAGCAGGAGGAGCTGCGCAGGTCCAACGCCGAGCTGGAGGACAAGGCGGCGCTGCTGGCCAAGCAGAACCGCGCCATCGAGATCCAGAACTTCCAGATCGAGCAGGCCCGCCGCACGCTGGAGGAGCGCGCCGAGCAGCTGGCCGTGTCCTCGCGCTACAAGTCCGAGTTCCTCGCGAACATGTCCCACGAGCTGCGCACGCCGCTCAACAGCCTGCTGGTGCTGGCCAAGCTGCTGACCGAGAACGCCGAGGGCAACCTGACCTCGCAGCAGGTCGAGTTCGCCAGGACGATCCACGGCGCGGGCTCCGCGCTGCTCCAGCTGATCAACGACATGCTCGACCTGTCCAAGGTCGAGGCCGGCCGAATGGACATCCATCCGATCCAGGTGTCGCTGCCGAAGATGGTCGACCTCCTGGAGGCGGCGTTCGCGCCGCTGGCCCAGGACAAGGGGCTGGCGTTCGCCGTCGAGGTGGACCGCGACGTGCCGCAGGAGCTGCGCGCCGACGAGCAGCGCCTGCAGCAGGTGCTGCGCAACCTGCTGTCCAACGCGGTGAAGTTCACCCCGAAGGGTGAGGTGAAGCTGCGGGTCACGCCGGTTTCGGCGGGGGTCCAGTTCGACGACGACACCCTGCACAGCGCCCACGACCTGCTGGCCTTCCAGGTGATCGACACCGGCATCGGCATCGCGCCCGACAAGCGCGAGGTCATCTTCGAGGCGTTCCGGCAGGCCGACGGCACCACCAGCCGCAAATACGGCGGCACCGGGCTGGGCCTGTCGATCTGCCGCAAGATCGCCAGGCTGCTCGGCGGTGAGATCCACGTCGACAGCGAGCTGGGCAAGGGGAGCACGTTCACCCTTTACCTGCCAGCCTCCTACACCGGCCCGCTGGCCGAGACCGACAGCGACGCCGTGGTCGAGCGCAGGCAGCTGCTCGCCGTGCCGGTCGAGGAGACGGCGGCCGCGCTGCACGAGCCGCCGATGCCGCTCGACCTGCCGCTGCCCGAGCTGATCGAACCGCCCGCCGAGACCAGCCAGTGGCACGGCGACGACCCGCTCAACGGCGCGAAGATCCTCATCGTCGACGACGACATCCGCAACGTGTTCGCCCTCACCAGCGTCCTCGAACGGCATGGCTCCACGGTCGTCTACGCTGAAAACGGCCGGGAAGGAATCGAACAGCTCGAACGGAACGAGGACGTCGCTCTCGTGCTGATGGACATCATGATGCCGGAGATGGACGGCTGGGCCACGACCTCGGCCATCAGGCGCATGCCGCAGTTCGCCGATCTCCCGATCATCGCGTTGACCGCCAAGGTCATGCGGGGCGATCGCGAGAAGAGCATCGCCTCGGGCGCGTCCGACTACGTACCCAAGCCCGTCGACGTCGACCGGCTGCTCGAACGGCTGCGCGGTTGGCTCGGCCGCGGGCGGTCGACCGGCGAGTCCACCGCCGAAGGGGCGTGATCCATGCCGGATCGTGCCAAGATCCTCCTGGTCGACGACCGCGAGGAGAATTTGATCGCCCTCGAAGCGATCCTGAGCTCGCTCGACCTGGTGCCCGTACGCGCCAGGTCCGGCGAGGAGGCGCTCAAGGCGCTGCTCAACACGGAGTTCGCGCTGATCCTGCTCGACGTGCGGATGCCGGGCATGGACGGCTTCGAGACGGCCGCCCACATCAAGCGGCGGGAGCGGACCCGCAACATCCCGATCATCTTTCTCACGGTGGTCGACAGCGCGCCCGACTACGCCTTTCGCGGCTACGCGGCGGGCGCCGTCGACTACCTGACCAAGCCGTTCGACCCGTGGGTGCTGCGGGCCAAGGTGTCGGTGTTCACCGAGCTGTACAACATGAACAAGCGACTGGCCGAGCAGGCGTCGATGCTGCGCGAGCGGCTGAGCGGCGAGCTGCCGCCGGGCGCGGGTGACCAGGCGGCGATCCTGCCCGAGCTGTCGCGGCGGCTGACGGCGGTGGAGGACGAGCTGGGCAGGGTGCGGGAGCTGGCCAACAAATCGCACGACCCGACGCTGTCCGTCCCGCTCGCCGACCTCGCCGACCGACTCGCCCACCTGCGCTCCGGCTTCGACGCCCTGTCGTAGGCCGCCGCGCCGTCTCTTGTCCGTCCCCGAGGCGCTGAGATCGTTCTCAGAGGCGCGCTGGCGTCTGGACCGCAGCGGGGAAAGGAACTCCGGGCTCAGAGCGGGTCAGGGTATGAGCCGCTTCTCATATTCGCTATGAAAGGCTAACTTTCAGCTATGATCTCTTGCTGGCCTTGTTGAGGTTGGCGGCGGCGGCCAAACGTCTGGGTGTGCACCCGACTACGCTGCGCTCGTGGGCCGATCAGGGCCAGATTCGCTTCGTCTGGGTGGGCAAGGCGCAACCTGAGCGCCGCTTCGACGAAGCGGACCTGGATGCCTTCGCCGGTGTTGCGGCCTCTTCGGTGCGGGAGCGGGTCGAGGTCGCCTACGTACGAGTGTCCGGGGCCGCCGGGCAGGAGACGTTCCTGGCGGCGCAGGAAGATGAACTGCGGCGTACTAGCCGGACCGGGATCGTGAAGGTGTACCAGGACAGGGCCTCGGGGTTGCGGGAGAATCGCCCTGGCCTGAACAAGTTGCTGGCCGATGCCGTGGCGGGGAAGTTCACCGTGGTCCGTATCACCCATCAGGATCGGCTGGCGCGGTTCGGGGTGGCCTGGATCAGCGCGCTGCTGGCTCGTGACGGGGTGAGCGTGGAGGTGCTGCACGCCAAAGGCAGCGCCGGTGGCGTAGAGGAACTCCTGGCCGACTTCATGGCGCTGACCGCGACCTTCGCCGGCCGCATGTACGGCATCCGGTCGCGCGAGGCGCGCAAACGGCTGCTGGCACAAGCCGATACCCGCATCAATGCGGCCTCACCGCCTGAGGCGGGCGTGTGAGTATCCTCACCGCCACGGCCATCTGCACCGCCCATGGCGCGATCGTGGACTCGACGGGCCAGGTTGTTGCTCAGCGGTTGCTGGCGCAGCGGGTGAGCTGGCTGACCGCTCTGACGGCCGGTCTGACTGACGATCTGGTCACCACCCGGTGGACGGCGGCGGATCTGCAAGCGTTGGCGGCCGGGGTGGGGTTGGACGGGCGGGCGTTGCCGGCCAAGGGCTGGATGGCCGTGCGGCGACTGGGCTGGGGCCTGGCCCCCACGCCCGGCCTGCAGGTGTGTGATCGCGTGCTGCGCTGCGCCCAGGAACAGGCCGGGCGCACCCTGCGACTCGCGCTGTACCGGCGCGCGCTGGTGCAGGCCATTGTGGCGACCTGGCCACAAGATCCGCGGGCACGCACCGACGCCGAATGGGAGGCGCTGCGCGCGCTGCTGCCGAAGGCGGTGGGCGTGGCGGAGATTCGCAACCGTACCCGGCAGATCCGCGCCAGCCTCGATGAGCAGGGCGTGTTGCGGGCCGATCTGACCGATCTGGAGCAGGCGCCGGCCAGTGCGGCGCAGATCGTGCTGGCGGCGGCCGACCGGCAACTGCTCACCCTGGAACGCACCGGCGAGCGCGGCGCCCGGCTACGGGTGAAACTGCCCCTGGTCGCCTCACCCACCCGCCGCGCGGACTGGGCCTGGCACGTGCTGCCCATCGCCTTGCCACCAACCGTGGCCGCGCAGGCGAAACTGTGCGCGCCCACCCTGCGCGTGCACAAGGGCCGGGTACGCGTCGATCTGCCGTTCCAGACCCCGATCGCCTTCGCGCCCGCCACCGGGCACGTGCGCGGCTGCGGCTTCGATTGGGGCGTCAACAAACTCCTGACCGGCGTGACCGGGAGCCTGGCCGACGGCGCCGACGGCCAGGTGATCTCCGATGGGCGGCCGCTGACCTATGACGCGAGCGGCGTGTCGGCCAAGCTGGGCCGGCTGCGGGCCGAGCGGGAGTACCTGGCCACCAAACGCGCCCATCAGCAACGCCTGCTGGCCGGAATCACGCCCGCCGATTCCCGCTTCACCGAACTGGACACCGCGCATGAGGTCATCTGTGCCACCCGGGCGGCCCGGCGCGCCCGCCGCACCCAAACCGACCTGCACCCCCGCCCAGCGGCGCGAGACAGATCCAAGAACCGTCCCACCCCCAAACGACCCACCCGCCCCACACGCGCCTCCAAGACCTCCAGCCGTGTGCCCGACCGGCGCACGGTGCCGCCCCACTCCCCACAAGGAACGGACAGCGTCCGGCGGGCCATGCACCCCAGCCGGGACGGCACACGCCGTACCGGACAGGGCATGTCAGGAACTCACCACCGGACCGGCTTCCACCACGCCAAAACCACCCCTGTACTCGCGCTCACCGCACACAGGGGCGGCCCAAGCCAGGCCACGCCCACCCGACTTACCTGATCCCTTCAGGCAACCACAGAGAATTCAAGACGCTAGTGCCTGGCGCGCTCCAAGGCGTCCCAGAAGCCGCGGCGCAGCGCGTGGCGTACCTCGTCGTGCAGCAGGAAGTCGATCGGCAGGGACGATCCCTGGAGTAGGCGAGCCTCCAGGTCGGAGGGCATCCGCGGCTTGCGCGCGAGCACGGCCTCCAGCCACAGGGCCGGCGCGTCGCGGGCCACGGACTCGCCGAAGTCGTGCCCCTCGCGATGGGCGGCCTTGACGGCGTCGGACAGCGTGGTCGCCCCGGCCGTGGCGGCCGAGGGCTGGGAGACCGGCGCGGGCTGCGGGCCGGTGTAGGCGCCGAGCTGCGAGGGCTGGTACGTGCCGCTGGACTGCGGCGGCGGGGGCTGATAGGTGCCGTTGGACTGCGACGGCGGCGGTTGGTAGGTGCCGTTGGACTGCGACGCGAACTGCCCGGTCGTCGGCGCCTGCGGCTGCTGCGGGATGGGTCCGGTCACCGGGGCGGCCGACGGCGTCGGATCGGGCTGATAATTGGCGTAGCTGGGCGGCGACTGCTGGCCACGCCCCGCCGACGGCATCGCGCCGTTGGCACCGGACTGGCTCGCTCTGTCGGCGGCGTGGCTGCCCCCGCTCGGCTGGGCGGGCGGCAACTCCCGCTGCGCGTGGCCGTTACTGGCCGACTGGTGATGTCCGTTGGACGCCTCGATGGCGCCGGCCACCATGTTGACGTAGGGGCGCAGGTGGACGCCGCCCAGCTCGATGATGTCGTCGCTCTCCTGCATGAGCGTGCGGGAGGCCGCCCAGCTGCCGTCCACCGCGATGTGCACCACGGTCACCCGGACGCCGAGGTCCTGGGCGTCACTGACGACCTGGGCGAGGTCCTCGTCACCGCTGACCACGACGGCGTCGCAGATGGCGCTGTTGCGGGCGAGGGTCATCAGGTCGCGGTGCACCTGGGCATCCACGCCTTCGCGCCGACCGGGACGGATGCGCGAGAGACGGAGCTTGAGGCCGGGGATGTCGGCGAGCACGTCGTGCTCCGGAGTACGGCGGGCTTCGACGGTCGCCTCGTACCAGTAGCACCGCAGCATCGGCAGGCCGGTGCGCTCGCGCGAGAGGTTCGACAGGAGCTGCAAGAGCCCTGGATAGTCCCAGGCCACGGCTTCACGATGGCGGGTGCCATGCACGGCCATCGCGCCGTCGGCCAGCAGATAGCCAGCGTCCACGAACAGCGCGCAGCGATCCACTGACACGGCCCCTTTCCTGGTGGTCCGACCTAGCAGACTGTGCACCGTCAGAGCCGGATTCGCGGGCGGCCCTCTCTCAGGGTAATGAAAGCGGGTGATCGCGCGAGGTTAATCCCGACGATTCGCCCCTGCCCCGACCATACGCCGGTGCGTCCGGGCTGACCGTACCAATATGTCGGACTTTGGTCACTATCGTGCACATACGTCACGACCGTGCACGCACGCTGACGGCGGCGATCGCGAACAACACCACATCCTTCCGCGTATCGATGGCCAGCGCCGGGTCATGGCCGAGTTCACCGCCGAACGTGTCGACGTCGACACCGAACGTCATCCCCTTGGCGCCGTTGGACGAGCCGTCGAAGACGTTGTCCGCGTCACGGTCGCCTCCCACGGGGGCGAGCGGCCCCGCGCCCAGAGAGAGCCGGTCACCGTCGAGATCGGCATCGCCTCCCCAGGTCACCACCTCGATCCGAGCAGGCACCAGCCCGCCCGACGAAACCCGCCTGGACGAGCCTCCAGAGGCCGGGCGTCTCCTCGGGACTCCCGCGCGCACGGCCGCAGGAGCCACGCGCTTCCGCGGACTCCGCGCGGACAGGGCCCCAGGAGCCACGCGCTTCCCCGGACTCCGCGCGGACAGGGCCCCAGGAGTCACGCCCTTCTGCCCGCTCCGCGCGGACGCGGCCGCAGGTGAGGTCGCACCGTCCCGCAGGCTCCGCGCAGGTACGGCCGCGGGAGCCACGTTCTCTCGGGGGCGTCCCGGGCCTCGGGCGAGTTCGGGTGCGGCGACCAGCCCGTCCAGTGGGATCCGGGCCTGACCCGCCTCGCCGCCGATGACGGTCGGCGTGTCGAGCACCACGGCGTGCCCGTACGGCTCGGTCGGATCGGTCGCGATCACCACCAGGCTCCATCCGGCGTGCTGCGCGACCCCCTCCCCCATCGGCGGGTCGGCCGCCCACCACGTGCCCTCCTGCCTGACACTCCCGACCAGCCCGGTCACGTCGGCGAACGCCTGGTAGGCGGGCCCTGAGGGCAGCTCGCGGACCGTCACCTGCTCGGGCCTGATGAACGGGTAACGCCGCCGACCCGGCGGCCGCAGTCTGATCGGCCCCGTGTTCTCCCCACTGGCCGACCAGTAGAGGCCCGCCCACACGACCCGACCGCCCGGGGGCAATCGCAGCGTGGCGCCGCTGGAGGCGTACGTATCCGGCACCCCATCCCCGTCGACGACCGCCATGGGCCACAGCTCGTCGTCACGTCTGTCGCCCTCCCGCCGCCGGGCCTCCGCGCAGCCGTCACGCTCCAGCGGGCAGCTCAGGAGCGAGTTGCCGACCGCCCTGACCGTCACCTGGCCGTCGGTGGCGAACCTGGCGGGCATGCCCTCCCGCCGTACCCCGGCCGCTGACCGCGCCCCGATCCGCAGCGAACCGGACGTGATCCGCACAGCGGGCCCGTCACCCTGGGGCGCCTGGGCGGCCACCTGAACGCGCAGAAACACGGCAGTGCGGCGACGCGCCTCAAGCGGCCCCCTGGCACACACAGCGCCGTGCCCGGCCGGGCGACAAGTCCAGCCATCCAGGGTCCCAACGGGCGTAACCACCGCAGCACCATGACCGTAGCCACCGGGCTGGATCGGCGCCCCACCCGCCGCCGCACTGTGCTCGTAGGCGCCCTGCTGGATCGGCATCTCGCCCGCCGCGACACTGCGCTTGTAGCCACCCGGCTGGATCGGTGCGGCGCCGTGGTCGGAATCGTGCGGGCGGGTCAGGGTCACGCCTGCGGCGGTGCCAGGACGGTTATCGCCCGACGGGATCAGTGTGACGCCTGCGGGGAGGTCCACGGTGGCCGTGAGTTCGGCGGTCGGGGCGTTGCCCGAGTTGCGGAGTCGTAGCCCGATGATGCCGGGCTGGTCGCGGACCAGTGCGCCGAGCACGCCGATCGTGGCGTGCAGGCGCGCCCGGTGCCCCCTCGCCGCCGACGGGGTGTCCGGCCGACCGGGAGGAACCCGCGTGGGCTTGTCGGCCGGCCGTACGGGCGGCGGCCCCGCTGACGCGACGGGCTTGGCGACCGGCCTCGGCATCGGCTCCTCGGCCGAGACCAGCGTGAACGCGGCGGCGGCCGCGACAGCGGCGGCGGTACCACCCGCCACCGCCGCCTGTGCGTACGTGGGCACGCGCCGAACCCAGCCGAACACATGCCTGGGCACGCCCAGAACCCAGCCGAGCGCGGGCCTGGCCAGGCCCCGGACACAGCTGAGCACGTACCTGGGCAGGCGCCAAAGCTGGCCGAACGCACATCTGGGCGCCCGGCGCATCCGGCTGAGCACCTGCCCGGACGCTCGCCACACCCAGCCGAACACGGGCCCAGGCGCCTGCCACACCCGACCGAGCATGTTCACGGCCACCCGCCGCGCCCGATCGGACACCTGCCCGTCCACCCGCCCAGACCCCTGCCCGGAGGCCTGCCCAGCCTCCCGCCCAGACCCCTGCCCGGACGCCCACCGCGCCCTCCCCAACAGCCGCCCAGGCGCCCGCCCCAAGCGGCCCAGTGCGCCGGGGAGGCCATCCGGGCCGTCGCACGAGGTTCTCTCCTTGGCCAGTGCCGCCGCGTACCCAGCGAAGACCGGGCCGGTGATCAGGGGGCCGATGATGACGCGTAGCCCCCGGCTCACGTCCGTCAGCTCCAGCAGGACCGCGCGGCATTCGGGGCAGCCGCTCACGTGCTCGTCCACTGCCTTTGAGTCACGCCTGGCCAGCACGCCACGGACGTAACGGCTCATCCTGCCCAGCGCCAGTCGGCACGTGTGGGGCGGTGGCGCCGCCAGGTGCGTCTGCAGGTACGCCTGGCGCAGGCCCGCGAGAGCCCGGCGGGCGAGGTCGGTGACGCCGTTGGCTGACAGGCCGAGCAGCGGGGCCACGTCGGCGGGCGGCAAGTGCTCGACCTCGGTGTGCCAGAGCACCGCCCGCCACCGCTCGGGCAGCGACAGGAACGCCTTGGCGATCAGCGATCGTTCGAGGCCGATGAGTGCTGGGTCGATGAAGGGCACACCGGGATCGACCTGCTCGATCCCGCCCATAGCCGCCTGCCACTCGGCCCCGCCCACGGCCGCCTGACCCCCGGCTCCACCCACGGCCGCCCGCCGCTCTGTCCCGCCTATGACCGGCTGGTCCTCGCCCCCGCTCGTGGTCACCTGCCGCACGGTTCGGCTCACGGCCGCCTGGCCCTCGGCCTTGGCCACGGCCGGCTGCTGCTCTGTCCCGCCTATGACCGCCTGGCCCTCGATTCCGCCCAGGATCACCTGGCGTTCGATCCCGCCCGTGGCCGCCTGCCGTTCGATCCCGCCCAGGGCTATCTGGCCGTCGGCCACCCGCGTACGGTCACAGACGGTGCGTCGCACAACCGTCAGCAGGTACGTCCTGAAGCCCGCCGAAGGACCGCCGCCACGGCCGACGAGGTCGAGGATCTTGGTGAACGACTCGGCGACCACGTCGTCGGCCTCGGCCTCGCCCCTGACGAGCTGGCGGGCCAGCGAGCGCGCGGCGGCCACGTGGCGGTCGTGGAGCTCGCGGTAGGCGGTGGCGTCGCCGGCTCGGACCGCGTGGAGAAGATCCGCATCACTCTGCGGCGATTCTGCACTCATAGTGACCTCACGATTACCCAGAGTTTACCTCCGAGCATTCCGCAGCCACCGTGCCGGCTAAACCGAAGGGCCGCGTTTACCTTCCCACGGCCCTCCCGGGCCTTCCGACAGCCGCCCCCGGCGACCCGTAGGCGGCCCCCCGGCCAGCCGTAGGCGGGACCTCCTGGACGTACGCGAGGACCCTAAGCTGGGACCCATGACAGACCGCGACAACCTGCTCGCCGAGATCAAGAAGAAGGCCGTCGTGCACGGCAAGGTCGTGCTCTCCTCGGGTCAGGAGGCCGATTTCTACCTGGATCTGCGCCGGATCACGCTCGACGGGGTGGCCGCGCCCCTGGTCGGCAGGGTGATGCTCGACCTGACCAAAGATCTGGAGTACGACGCCGTGGGCGGGCTGACGTTGGGCGCCGATCCCGTCGCGACCGCGATGATGCACGCCGCCGCCACGCAGGGGCGCCCGCTCGACGCGTTCGTGGTGCGCAAGGCGCAGAAGGCGCACGGCATGCAGCGCAGGATCGAGGGTCCGGAGGTCAAGGGCCGTCGCGTGCTGGCCGTCGAGGACACCTCCACGACCGGCGCCTCCCCGCTGACGGCCGTCGAGGCGCTGCGTGAGGCGGGCGCGGAGGTGGTCGCCGTGGCCACGATCGTCGAGCGCGGCGCGGCGCCCCGGATGGCCGAGGAGGGGCTCGACTACCGCTCCGCGTTCACGCTCCAGGACCTCGGGCTGTGAACGCCTCCCGCGCGCCGGCCTTGCCCTGCGCGCGGGGCTTGCCGTTCTCGGTCACCACGACCGTGGCGGCGTCGCTGAGCACCACGTCGAGCTCGGGTTCGAAGTAGCTGACCTCTTCGCCTCTGCTCATGTCGCGATATTGCAGCACATCACCGCCCGGCACGCGGACCGTGACGAGGGGGCAGGTGTCCGCTACGCACTCGATGCGGACGGTCGGCACCTGGGCGCTGGCCTGCGGCTGGGCCGCGACCTTCCCGCGTTCGGGCTGCTGCTGCCGCGTGTCGAGCGAGGTGAGCAGCGCACGACCGCCGACGACCAGGAGCGTCACCACGGCCACCGCCGCCAGAACGGCGAGCGCGAGGCGGGCGAGGCCCATCGGATCTGACCTGTGGCGTCCCACAAGGGGGAGCGTACTCGTAGGCGGGGTCGATCTCGATCACCAAAAGATCGCTAAAACTCGATCGCTGAACGATCGTCAACGCACGCGGTGGTGCTTGCCGTTGGGCTCCGGTAGTTGCTTGCCGGCCCTGCGGGTCTTCACGACCTCAACGATGATCGGGATCAGCGAGATGAGCACGATGAGGAAGACACCGGGCAGGATGTACTTGTCGATCTTGGTCGGATCGACCTGGTTGCCCAGGAAGTGGCCGATCAGCAGCATGCTCTCGACCCACAGCACGCCACCGACCACGTTCCACAGGAAGAACGTGCGGGCCGGCATCTCCAGGACGCCGGCGACCGGATTGAGGAATGTGCGGACGATCGGTACGAAGCGGGCGATGATCACCGCTCTGGCCGGGCCGAACTTCACGAAGAAGTGCTCGGCCTTCTCCACGTACTCCCTCTTGAACAGCCGTGAGTCCGGCTTGTCGAAGAGTCTCCTGCCGATCTTGACCCCTATGAGGTGGCCGAGTTGGGCGCCCGCCACCGCGCACAGCGGCGTGGCGATCAGCAGCACGGGGAAGGACAGCGGCTCGATGCCAATCCCCTTCGCCGCGGCGGCGGAGCTGAAAATGCCCGCGGCGACGAGCAACGAGTCACCGGGCAGGAAGAACCCGATGAGCAAGCCCGTCTCGGCGAAGATGATCGCCAGGACGCCGACGGTCGCGAAGGCGCCGAGCATCGTCAGCCACCACGTCGGGTCCAGGAGATTGGAAAGCCAGTCCACGGGGTGAGCCTACCCGTCGCGAACGGCCTTGGCCGCCGCGCGTTGTCTCTACCACGCGGGGTAGCGGACGGGGATACTGGGCTGCGCGAAGCCGTACTTCTCAGGGAGATGAAGCATGCCTATAGCAACCCCAGAGGTCTATGCCGAGATGCTCGACCGCGCGAAGGCGGGCGGATTCGCCTACCCGGCGATCAACGTGACCTCTTCCCAGACGCTCAACGCCGCGCTCCGCGGCTTCGCCGAGGCCGGGAGCGACGGCATCGTCCAGGTGTCGACCGGCGGTGCGGAGTTCCTGTCCGGCGCCACGGTCAAGGACATGGTGATCGGTGCGACGGCGCTGGCCGAGTACGCCAGGGTGATCGCCGCCAAATACCCGGTGACGGTCGCGCTGCACACCGACCACTGCCCCAAGGACAAGCTCGACGGCTTCATGCGGCCGTTGATCGACATCTCGCTGGAGCGGGTCTCCAAGGGTCTCGACCCACTCTTCCAGTCGCACATGTGGGACGGCTCGGCCGTACCCCTGGAGGAGAACCTGGAGATCGCCAAGGAGCTCATCGACAAGTGCCACCGCGCCAACATCATCATGGAGATGGAGATCGGCGTCGTCGGCGGCGAGGAGGACGGCGTCGTCGGCGAGATGAACGAGAAGCTCTACACCACGACCGAGGACGCGCTGGCCACGGCCGAGGCCGTGGGGCTCGGTGAGAAGGGCCGCTACCTGCTGGCCGCCACGTTCGGCAACGTGCACGGCGTCTACAAGCCGGGGCATGTCAAGCTGCGGCCCAGCGTGCTGAAGGAGATCCAGGACGCCGTCGGCGCCAAGTATGGCAAGGACAAACCGTTCGATCTGGTCTTCCACGGCGGTTCCGGGTCGGCGATGGAGGAGATCCACGAGGCGATCTCCTACGGCGTGGTCAAGATGAACGTCGACACCGACACCCAATACGCCTTCACCAGGCCGATCGCGGACCACATGTTCCGCAACTACGACGGCGTACTCAAGGTCGACGGCGACGTCGGCAGCAAGAAGGCCTACGACCCGCGCGCCTACGGCAAGGCGGCCGAGGCCGGCATGGCGGCCCGCGTCGTCGAGGCCTGTGAGCACCTCAAATCCGCTGGGACGAAGATCTCCTAGCCACTTCGGCGGCTCGGCGGGTATGACTTGTCCTATGGATAACCTTCTCGCCGGGCCGCCCCCGACTCAACTGCCGGACCTGCCCGAGGCCAGGGAGGCGCTGGAAGCCGGCGCCAAGGCCGCCGACGTGGCGGCCCGTTTCCCCGCCTACCCGGCGGCCTGGGCCACGCTCGCGGAGGAGTACTTCGCGCAGGGCCACGCCGTCACCTCCTACGCTTTCGCGCGCACCGGCTACCACCGCGGGCTCGACCAGCTCCGCCGGAGCGGCTGGAAGGGGCACGGTCCCATCCCCTGGGAGCATGAGCCGAACCGCGGCTTCCTGCGCTGCCTCTACTCGCTCTCCAGGGCCGCCCAGGCGATCGGTGAGAAGGACGAGGCCGAACGATGCTTGCAGTTCCTCAGGGACAGCAGTGAGGACGCCTATGACGCGCTGGCCAAGAACTAGCACTTGGGACGAATAGGCCGACTCGGGTAGTCTCTCTACGCAAGAGCCCCTGTCGCACTTGCGCCAGGGGTTTCGTTTTGTGCTCGGGAGACTGAACCATGCCGGCTGCCGTTCTCGTTGGTGCCCAATGGGGCGATGAGGGCAAGGGCAAGGCCACCGACCTCCTCGGTGGCGACGTCGACTACGTCGTCCGCTACCAGGGTGGCAACAACGCGGGTCACACCGTGGTCATCGGTGACCAGAAATACGCACTGCACCTTCTGCCCACCGGAATCCTGTCGCCGCACGTCGTGCCGGTGATCGGCAACGGGGTCGTGATCGACCCCGGCGTCCTGCTCAGCGAGATCGACGGGCTGGCCGCGCGCGGCATCTCCGCCGAACGCCTGCTGATCTCCGCCGACGCGCACTTGATCATGCCCCACCACAAGGCGCTCGACAAGGTGACCGAGCGCTACCTGGGCAAGGCCAAGATCGGCACGACGGGCCGGGGCATCGGCCCCGCCTACGGCGACAAGATCTACCGGATGGGCGTACGCGTCCAGGACCTGCTCGACCCCGGCATCCTGGCCAAGAAGATCGAGGTCGCGCTGACCGAGAAGAACCAGGTGCTCACCAAGGTCTACAACCGGCGCGGCATCGAGGCCGAGGCCGTCGTGGAGGAATATCTCGGCTACGCCGAACGCCTCAAGCCGCACATCGCCGACACCTCACTGGTGCTGAGCCGGGCGCTGGACGAGGACAAGTTCGTGCTGCTGGAGGGTGGCCAGGGCACGCTGCTCGACATCGACCACGGCACCTACCCGTTCGTCACCTCCTCCTCGCCGACGGCCGGCGGCGCCTGCGCCGGGTCCGGCATCCCACCGATGCGGATCACGAAGGTGATCGGCATCCTCAAGGCGTACACCACCCGCGTCGGTTCGGGCCCGTTCCCCACGGAGCTCGAGGACGAGATGGGCGAGTGGCTGCGCCAGACCGGCGGCGAGTACGGCGTGACCACCGGCCGCAACCGGCGCTGCGGCTGGTTCGACGCGGTCATCGCCCGCTACGCGACCAGGATCAACGGGGTCACCGACTTCTTCCTCACCAAGCTCGACGTACTGTCCGGGCTGGAGCGGATCCCGGTGTGCGTCGCCTATGACGTCGACGGCACGCGGCACGACGAGATCCCGATGACGCAGACGGACTTCCACCACGCCAAGCCGGTGTACGAGGAGTTCCCCGGCTGGCAGGAGGACATCACCGGCGCCAAGACCTTCGACGACCTGCCGCCCAACGCGCAGTCGTACGTGCGGGCGCTGGAGGAGATGAGCGGCGCGCCGATCTCCGCGATCGGCGTCGGCCCCGGCCGAGACCAGACGCTGGTGCTCCGCTCGCTCGTCTGACCCAAGCGGTTCACGGGTACGGCCGGCACCGCGTCGCCGGCCGTACCCCGAGTGAGCCTCGGGAAGCGGTCAGGACCTCAGGCCGCCGGCTCAGGAGGCGTTCAAGAAGCCCCTCAGGACGTCAGGAGGCGGCCAGGACGGCGGCGGTCATCGGGGTGCGGGTCGTCCAGCCGATGCTCCGGTAGAGGGCCTGACCGGCGGGAGTGGCCACCAGGATGCCCGTCCTGGCGCCGCGCGAGGCGGCGATGTCGGCCAGGGCCGTCATGACCACGCGCCCCAGGCCGCGGCGGCGGTGGTTCGGGGCGGTCTCGACCTGGTCCACGACCGCCGTACGCCCGGTGACCGCGATCTGCCCCCGGGCCGCGATCTCGCCCGCCGCCGTGAGCAGGCGGGCCACGGTCACGTCCGACCGGGTGGTGACGGCCAGCGTGTAGCCGTCGGGAGCCTCGGCCCGGCCCCGCGACAGCGGCCCCGTCATCATGAACTCCGGCTCGTCGATCGACCAGGCCGGCGTGAGCCAGGGGACGACCGCCTCAGCGGGTGCGCAGAGCTTGAGCCAGGTGCCCGGCGTGCTGATCGTCTCGGCCAGCAGCCGCAGGTCGCCGGGGGTGGGCGCGGGCAGCACGTGGCGGGCGACGTGGCCGGGGCGGCCGACGTCCACTCGCAGGCCCCATGGCTCCCGTACGGGCCGAGGGGCGCTGCGCGAGACCACCCAGCCGTCGACCCAGGCCTGGACGATTTCCGGCCGGACCGTTTCGAGTGCCTCCGTCATGACCGCCAGCTTATTGCCACAGAGTCGCATTTATCGACCTAATAAATGCCGTGCGTGGCGCGGCGACCTGCGCTTACTCTCCGGGGCATGGACATCCGTCGTGCCACCCGGCCCGAGGTCGTCGAGGCGGCCGGTCATCTCTTCGACTCCGCTCCCCTGCCGGAGGCCACCGCGAGGTTCCTGGCGGACCAGCGCCACCACCTGCTCATCGCCTACGTCGACGACACCCCGGCCGGGATGATCACCGGGGTCGAGACCACCCACCCCGACAAGGGGACCGAGATGTTCCTCTACGAGCTCGGCGTGGACGAGCCCTTCCGTGGCCGGGGCATCGCCAGGGCGTTGGTCGCGGCCCTGGAACGGCTCGCTCGCGAGCGCGGCTGCCACGGCATGTGGGTGGCGACGGACGGGGGCAATGAGGCGGCCCAGGCCACGTACAGCGGCGCGGGCGGGGTGCCTGAGAAGGACCAGGTGGTCTATGTGTGGACGTTCGGCCAGGAATAGCCATACTCACCACAAAAAGGGCGCGGCGTGGCACGTCGTGCTCGTGGCGCGCGGCAGGTAGTGTCCCCGGTGTGCGCGTTGAGATTCACGGTCATCGGGGAGCGAGGGGCCTCTGGCCCGAGAACACTCTTCCGGGGCTGAGCCGCACGATGGAGCTCGGGGTGCACGCGCTCGAGTTCGACGTCGCGCTCACCGCCGATCGGCGGCTCGTGTTGACCCACGACCTCACGGTCTCGGCCGTGACCAGTGCCGACACGCGGCCGATCGCGAAGGACGACCCCCACTTCCCCTATGTCGGCAAGCCGATCAACTCGCTCGGGCTGGCGCAGCTGCGCATGCTCGACGTGGGTGTGCGGCTGCCCCGGCACGCCGACGATCCCTTCGCGCTGACGCAGCGGCCGATGCCGGAGACCCGGATGCCCACGCTGGGCGCGGTGCTCGGGCTGGTCAACGCCTACGAGGCCGAGGACGTACGCCTGCACGTCGAGCTCAAGTCCGACCCGACCAGGCCGGAGCTGACGGCCGATCCCGAGCTGTTCACCGAGATGGTGCTCGAGGAGTTCGACCGGCACGGCAGGCTGGACAACGCGGCGATACTCAGCTTCGACTGGCGGATCATCGGCCACGCCGCCCGGCTGGCGCCGGGCACGCGGCGCTTCGCGCTGATCGAGCTCGACACCCTGCACTGGAACGGCCCGCTGGGCGACGACATCCCGGCCGCCGCCCGCGAGGCGGGGGCCACGACGCTGTCGCCCGAGCACGTGATGGTGAATGAGGACCTGATGGCCCAGGTGGCCGCGGCGGAGCTGGACGTGGCGGTCTGGACCGTCAACGACAAGGCGCTGGCGGCTCGGATGCTGGACCTGGGGGTGGCGGGGATCGTCACCGACTACCCCGATCGGATGCGCGAGCTGTGGCGGGAGCGCGGGCTGCGGCTGCCCGACCCCGTCGGCCCGCTCAAGCGGCCCGTCGGGGTTTGACGCCCGCGCGACACACCATCCAGAAGCCGGCTAAAGCCAGCCGTTGCGGCGGAAGCCGCGGTGCAGCAGGACACAGGCCGTGATCATCACACCGAGGACCGCCGGATAGCCCCACACCTGGTTGGTCTCGGGCATGAAGTCGAAGTTCATGCCGTAGATCCCGGCGATCATCGTGGGCACGGCCATGATGGCCACCCAGGACGAGATCTTGCGCATGTCCTCGTTGGCCAGGGCGTTCGAGCGGGCCAGCGCCGCCTGCAGGATCGAGCTGCACAGCTCGTTGGACGACTCGACCTGCTCGCACACGCGGGAGAGGTGGTCGCCGACGTCGCGGAAGTATTCGCGCATCTCCGACGGGATCACCCGGCGCTGCGGCAGCGCGGCCAGCGGGGCCTGGAGCGGCGTGACGGCCCGCTTCAGCTCCAGCATCTCCCGCTTGAGCTGGTAGATGCGGTTGATGTCGCGGGAGCTGACGTCGGCGAAGACGGTCGCCTCGACCTCTTCGAGTTCGAGCTGCATGAGGTCGGCGACCTGCAGGTAGCGGTCGACGACGTGGTCGGCGATGGCGTGCAGCACGCCCGCGGGTCCGCGGTTCATCAGCTCGGGCTTGTCCTCGAGCCGCTCGCGCACCTCGGTGAGGGGACAGTGCCGGCCGTGTCGTACGGTCACCACGAAGTCGACGCCGAGGAACACCATGATCTCGCCCGTGGCGATGATCTCGCTGGTGGCGGTCAGCTCGTCGTGGTCGAGGTAGGCGATGGACTTGAGCACCATGAACAGGGAGTCGCCGTAGCGCTCGACCTTGGGGCGCTGGTGGGCTTTGACCGCGTCCTCGACGGACAGCGGGTGCAGGCCGAACACGCCGGCCAGCCACTCGACCTCGGGGGCGGCGGGCTCGTGCAGGCCGACCCAGACGAACGCCTTGGCGCCGTCGGAGCGGCTGTTGTGCTCGCGGACCAGGTCGAGCGACTCCTCGATGCCCGGAGCGAAGACCTTCTCGCCCTTGATGTAGGCGCCGAACTCGACGATGGAGTCAACGGGAGGCACGCAGACCTCACGCACCGGCTTGGTGAGCTGGCGCGAGACATGCGGCTGTGCGGGGTGACGGGTGGTGCGACGGAAAAGCGTAGACGTGCGCATGGCAGTCCCTTTCCGCCCGACCTGGCACGCTCCACGCGCGACGAAAAGTCACCTCAATCAACGAAAGTACGTGGAGGCACGATCAGGCTGCCGGATTGGAGTGGTCGGGGGCATACAGGGTGTACGTGGGTGAGCACGTACTGCTGGGATCACCAGGTTTCATCCCGGACCACCTCCAATCACAAGAGATGCCATAAAGCCGCCCTAAGTTACCACAGGCGGATGGACCCGACTGACGATACTCTCCGACGGGTCCTGACAGCAGGTAGAACTCCACAAAGATTCCCGCCTATTCCCACATTTCGAGTGCCCACGCTGGTCTGACGCGGGTGCGCCGGGTGGCCGTCCGGCCGTCCCTGCCACAATGGGGCGGTGCGCGTTCTAGTCATCGGCTCCGGCGGGCGTGAACACGCCCTGTGCCGCTCACTCATGCTCGATCCCCAGGTCACCGAGCTCCACAGCGCCCCCGGCAACGCGGGCATGGAGGAGATCTCGGCCCCGCATCCGGTCACGGCCACCGACCCCGCCCAGGTGACCGAGCTGGCCCTACGACTCGGCGCCGATCTGGTGGTGGTGGGCCCCGAGGCGCCCTTGGTGGCGGGCGTGGCCGACGCGGTGCGCGCCGCGGGCATCGCCTGCTTCGGCCCGTCGAGCCGGGCGGCGATGATCGAGGGCTCCAAGGCGTTCGCCAAGGAGATCATGACGGCCGCCGACGTCCCCACGGCCAGGGCGCGGGCCTGCGTCACGCCCGAGGAGGCCGCTCAGGCCCTCGACGAGTTCGGCGCCCCGTACGTGGTCAAGGACGACGGGCTGGCCGCGGGCAAGGGCGTGGTCGTCACCGGCGACCGGGAGCAGGCGCTCGCGCACGCGGCGGCGTGCGAGCGGGTGGTGATCGAGGAGTTCCTCGACGGGCCCGAGGTCTCGCTGTTCGCGCTGTGCGACGGCAAGACTGCCGTGCCGCTGCAGCCCGCCCAGGACTTCAAGCGCGCCTACGACGGCGATGAAGGCCCCAACACCGGCGGCATGGGCTCCTACACCCCGCTCACCTGGGCTCCCGAAGGGCTCACCGAGCAGGTCATGCGCGAGGTCGTCCAGCCGACGATCGACGAGCTGGCCCGGCGCGGCAGCCCGTTCCAGGGCGTCCTGTACGTGGGCCTGGCCCTGACCGCGAAGGGGCCGAAGGTGATCGAGTTCAACGCGCGCTTCGGCGACCCGGAGACCCAGGTGGTGCTCGACCGCCTGGAGACGCCGCTGGCCGGGCTGCTGGCGGCCTGCGCCACCGGGCGGCTGAGCGAGCATCCGGCGCCGGTGTTCCGCGCGGGGTCGGCGGTCGCCGTGGTGGTCGCGGCCGAGAACTACCCCGACGCCCCGGTCAAGGGCGACGCCATCGAAGGGCTCGACCCCATCGGTGGCGCCTACGTCCTCCACGCCGGCACGAAGCGGGTCGACGGCCAGGTGCTCTCCGACGGCGGGCGGGTGCTCAACGTGGTCGGCACCGGCCCCGACCAGGAGACGGCCCGCCGCAACGCCTATGAGCTGGTCTCCCGCGTACGACTGCGCGGCTCGCACCACAGGACGGACATCGCCCGATGAAGCACCTGCACTCCGGCAAGATCCGTGACCTCTACCAGACCGACGACGGTCAGCTGCTGATGGTCGCCTCCGACCGGATCTCGGCCTTCGACTATGTGCTCGAATCCGAGATCCCCGACAAGGGGGCCATCCTCACCCAGATGTCGCTGTGGTGGTTCGAGCAGCTGGCCGACCTGGTGCCCCATCACCTCATCGGGCCGGGGCCCGACTCCCGCAGCGTGCTGTGCCGGCCGCTGTCGATGGTGCCCGTCGAGTGCGTGGCGCGCGGCTACCTGACCGGCTCGGGCCTGGTCGACTACCGCCGCGAAGGGGCGGTCTCGGGGATAGAGCTGCCGCCGGGCCTCGAAGACGGGTCCCGGCTGCCCGAGCCGATCTTCACGCCCTCGACCAAGGCCCCGGTCGGACAGCACGACGAGCCGATCTCCTTCGAGCGGGTCGTCGGCGACGTGGGCGCGGAGACGGCCGAGGAGCTGCGCCGGATCACGCTCGCCGTCTACACGCGCGGCGCCGAGATCGCCCGCGAGCGGGGCATCATCCTGGCCGACACCAAGATCGAGCTGGGTCGCGACGCCGACGGCGTGCTCACGCTGGGAGACGAAGTCCTGACGCCCGACTCATCACGATTCTGGCCGCTTGACCAGTGGCAGCCGGGACGTTCCCAACCGTCATTTGATAAGCAATATGTAAGGGATTGGTTGTTGTCGCCCGAATCGGGATGGGACAAAAGCTCCGGAACTCCCCCACCTCGCCTTCCCGACAAGGTAGTGGAACAGACCAGACAGCGTTATCTGGAAGCCTACGAGCGCATCACCGGAGCTCCCTTTAGGGGATGATTCGGCTGGGGCAGCAGTGGTTAGCGGCTACTCTTGGCCCGGTCCAGCTCAGACCGAGACCTCCGAGGAGCCGCACGAATGGTCCGTTACCGCGTGCGCGGTGGCAACCCACTGCGTGGAACCGCCTTCATCCAGGGCGCGAAGAACGCCGTGCTGCCTATGATCGGTGCGGCCCTGCTTGCCCCCAAAGGCCGCACTGTCCTGCGCAACGTACCGATCATCGAGGACGTGCGGCGGGCGGTGGAGCTGGCCGAGGCCATCGGCGCGTACGTCGAGCTGCACGAGGCCGAGCGCACGCTGGTGATCGACGCCTCCCGGCTGACCAGTCCGGTGCTGCCCGCCGACATCGCCAGGCGCTTCCGCGGCTCGGTCCTGTTCAC
Source organism: Nonomuraea sp. NPDC050022 (assembly GCF_044460705.1). Lineage (NCBI taxonomy): Bacteria > Bacillati > Actinomycetota > Actinomycetes > Streptosporangiales > Streptosporangiaceae > Nonomuraea > Nonomuraea sp. NPDC050022. The sequence continues at coordinate 907,124 of NZ_JBITKE010000004.1, read as the reverse complement.
CCCCGCCCTGCTGCACCGGCTGGGCGAGGCGATCGTGGAGGGGGTCGGCGGCTGCAATCTCGGCAGTCGCAACCTCGACTTCCACTACCTGGGCTACAAGCGGCTGGGCGCGGTCGTCGACGAGGGCGAGACGGTCATCCACGTCAAGGCGTCCGGCCTGACGGGCGCGACCCTCTACCTCGACACCCCCTCGCACACCGGCACCGAGAACCTCATCATGGCCGCCGCCCTGGCCAAGGGCACCACCGTGATCGAGAACGCGGCGCTGGAGCCCGAGGTGCTCGACGTCATCGACATGCTCACCAAGATGGGCGCGCGGATCAGCGGCGGCGGCACCGGCTTCATCACCGTCGAGGGCGTCGACGAGCTGCAGGCCGTGGAGCACACCGTGATGCCGGACCGGCTCGACGCCGGTGTGTTCGCGATGGGCGCGGCGATCACCGGCGGCGACCTCAGTCTCGTGGGCACCGGTCTCGACCTGGGCGTCGTCCGCTACAAGCTGGAGCAGATGGGCGTCGACTTCGCCCGGCCCGGCGCGGTTCTCCACGTACGGTGCGAGCGGCCACTGCGGCCGATCAACATCATCACCGACACCTACCCCGGCTTCGCCACCGACCTCCAGTCGCCGATGATGACGGTCGCCGCCCTGGCCGACGGCACCAGCTACATCCACGAGCGCATCTTCGACGGCCGCTTCGCGCTGGCCGGCGAGCTGAACAAGATGGGCGCCGACGTGGAGGTCGAGGGCAGCAGGGCCATCGTCAGGGGCGCCACCCCGCTGAAGGGCACCCGGGTGACGGCGCACGACCTGCGTTCCGGAATCGCGCTGGTGCTGGCCGGACTGGCCGCCGAAGGCGAGACCGTCATCGAGTCCGGATACCTCATCGACCGCGGGCACGCGCATCTCGCCGAGCGAATGCGGGCGCTGGGGGCGGACATTACACAAGAGATTTCCGACCGCTAAAAAGCGTTAGGAATACCTGCTTGAGCTGCTGATATACCTTCACAGCGAGTCAAGCAGAACGACTTTCCGGAAAAGTCGGGCGTGACATTATGGTCCCCGCGAGCGATCGTTCCAAAAGAGAGCACTGCAACAGACAGCAGGATGGGACGAACATTGGTCGAGAGGGCCGAAGAAACTCCCCGAGTGTCACGCCCGGGTGCCATGACACCGGACCTAACCATTGGTGTGGTCGGACCCCACGATCTGGTCGAGCGGGTCATGCTGATGGGGCACGCTGCCGCGCCACTTCCGTGCCGTTTGGTGGCGGCCGCCTACCGCGATGAGCAGGAGGCGCCCGACAAAGTGACGCGGCTCGGTCCCGGCGTGGACGCATGCCTGTTCGCCAGCCCGGTCCCCTACGACCTGGCCAGGCGCTCGGGTGTGCTGACGATGCCCGCGACCTACGTGCAGCTCGGCGGCGCGGCGCTGGTCGCCGCGCTGGCCAAGGCGGCGTTGGACTCGCGCATCGATCCGCAGCGGGTGAGCATCGACGTGGTGGCCAGGGCGGACGTCGAGGAGGCGTACACAGACCTCGGGATTGCCGCAACGGATGTCCACAGCCGCGACGAGCCGGGCGCCACCGGCACGATCGCGGCTTACCACGAGCGCCTGGCCCGCCAGGGATCCACCACGGGCGCGCTCACGTGCCTGCCGGCGGTCGCCGAACGCCTCCAGGCGTCCGGTGTCCCGGTCATCAGGATCAGGCCGACCTCCGCGGCCGTGCGCACCGCGCTGCACACCGCAGCGCTGCTCGGTGCGCACCACCGCCTGGAGGAGTCGCAGCTCACCGTGGTGCTGGTCGAGGTGCCGACGTTACGCGAGCCGGTACGCCGCGCCGCGCCGCGTTACTGGCGCGACGAGCTCCGGCTGTCGCTGCACCGGCTGCTGGTCCAGGAGGCGAACCGCATCAACGCCACCGTCTGGCCGATCGACGATCACAGCTATCTGGTCACCGCGACCAGGGGCTCGATCGCCGCCGCGACCGACGGGTTCAGGGTGCTGCCGTTCGCCGCCAGGATCCGCGACGAGCTGGGGCTGGCGGTCGAGGTCGGCGTGGGCATGGGACGCACCACCCACGACGCGGAGTCGCACGCACGGGCGGCTCTGGCGCGTACCCAGGCCGGTAAACAGGCCCAGGGCTTCGCCGTGGACCGTGAGGGCCGAGCGCTCATCCCGGCCCCGCGGATGCCCCCTCAGGGCTCCACCGCGCTCAAGCCCAAGGGCGTGGAGGTGCTGGCCCGGCTCGCCGCCAAGCTGGAGGGCGGCGACACCGTGGTGGACGCGGAGGGCGCGGGGAAGATGCTCGGGGTGACGCCGCGTACGGCTCGGCGGTTGCTGCGCACGTTGGTCGACGAGGGACTCGCGTGGCCGCTGCCGCCCAACCGTACGCCTCAACCGGGCCGGCCGCGCCAGCTCTACCGCCTCATCGTGGAGAAGCTCGGGCCTCGCTGATCGCCCCCAGGTACGGGTCCGCCGTCCCCCCTTCCCCTTTCCTGGGGCGGCGGGCCCCCTGACTCTTCGGCCGGGTGTGTTTTTGGTCATGTGAACTAGTGATTGGCCGCGTCCGAAGAGGGTATGTATTGCGTCGCCCCCGATCGACGGGATTCGGACGGGGGCACCAAAGCCTCTTTCTCGTCAGCTCCCTCCCGCCGACTTCCTAGTCCGGGACCCGCCAGCGTTCTGTCCGGAACGCCCGCTATTGTCATGGGCTATGGCATCGGACACCCCTGACCGCCCTCCCTTGCTCGTCTGGAGCGCGCTGGTCATCGTCTATGTGGTCTGGGGTTCGACGTACCTCGGCATCAAGATCGCCGTCGAGACCATCCCGCCGATGCTCAGCGGGGCGCTGCGGTTCGTGACGGCGGCGGTGATCCTCGGCGGATTCCTGGTCGCGCGCAAGGGCTGGGCGCCGTTCCGGATGACCCGGGCCCAGTTCGGCGGGGCCGCGCTGGTGGGGTTGCTCCTGCTGACCACCGGAAACGGCCTGCTGGCCGTGGCGGAGCGGAGTGTGTCCAGCGGGCTGGCCGCGCTGCTCGTCGCCTCGGTGCCGCTGTGGCTGGTGGTGTTCAGGATCGTGGCCAGGGACCGGCCGAAGGTGCTGACGCTGGCCGGCGTGCTGGTCGGGTTCGGCGGTGTGGCGGCGCTGTCGCTGAGCGGCGGTGGCGGATCGGCGAGCACCAGCGGGATCGTGGTGGTCCTGGTGGCGTCGCTGTCGTGGTCGGTCGGGTCGTTCCTGTCGGCCCGGATCCCGATGCCGGCCAACTCGTTCGCGGCCAGCACGATCGAGATGCTGGTGGGCGGGGCCGGGCTGGCCGTCACGGGCCTGTCGGTGGGCGAACGTCTGGACGTCACGGCCGTCTCCGGCCGCTCGTGGGCCGGGCTGGTCTACCTGATCCTGGTCGGGTCGCTGGTCGGCTTCACCGCCTACAGCTGGCTGCTCAGCAACGCACCGATCTCGCTGGTGTCGACCTACGCGTACGTCAACCCGGCGGTGGCGGTGCTCCTCGGCGCGCTCGTGTTGAGCGAGCACGTGACCTGGCAGATCATGCTGGGCGGGTTGGTGATCCTGCTGGGCGTCGCCCTCGTGGTGTCCACGGAGCGACGGCCCAGAGCGAAACGGCTCACCCCTGAAGAGGTCAGGGCGTAGCGGGTCATGGCCTTCAGGATCGGGACGAGCTCCCGCTAGGGGTTCATGGCGTTCAGGATCGGGACGAGCTCCCGCTCCTCGTAATCGAGGTGCGCTTCGAGCTCGGTCACGAGCCGATCCACCTCCGCGAGCACCTTCGGGGCGGGCGCGGCCGGCTCGCTGTCCGCGAGCAGTCGCTGGAGCTCGTCGAGGAGCCGGGAGACCGTCCCGTGCTCCTCGCGCAACCGGTCCACCACCAGAGTGAGCTCGGGATGCCGCCCTTCGACCCAAGGGAACATCCCGGCGTCCTCGAACCTGTGATGCTGATGGAGCCCCTGGCACAGGGTCAGGCAGTTGACCCGCAACTGCACGCCCAGGCTTCCGGTCCCGGACGCGGCGACCTCCTTGCGGATCAGCCGCAGCTCCCGGCGGAACGCGTCGTGCACCCGCACCAGGAAGTCACCCCCTCGCGTGCCGTCCGGACCGCCGCCGCGCGGGGTCAGCGCGACCACGGGGATGACCCGGCTCGTCTTCGCCTGGTAGGCCGCCCAGCCGGGGTCCATCTCGACCGCCCGCGCGAAGGCGCTGTCGCGTTCCTCGCCTTCGAGGACGACCGCGTCAGCCGGGTAGGTGAAGATGCCGTCCTCCACCGTCACCCGCGGCGTGGCCCGGAGGTTGTGGTACCAGGCCGGGTGCTTGGGCGCCCCTCCGGCGGAGGCGATGATCAGCATGCGCTCGCCGTCGGGCAGGTAGCCGACCGGAGTGGTGTGCTGGGCGCCGGTCCTGGCGCCGGTGGTCGTCAGAAGGAGCAACCGGGCGCCGTCGAACATGGCGACCTGTCCCTGGTTGGCGCGGAACTCATCGATGATCTGCTGATTGAAGTCTTGGGGCATGCTCTGCTTGCTCTCCAGATGTGAGAAAGGGTTACGACGGGCGGGATGCGCACGGCACGCCGTACCGGCCTCGGGCGGAGAGCCTCGATGAGCACGCGAGGGGAAAGGGCGGTCAGGCGATCACCGGACCGTCGGGCAGCACAACGGTCAGGCGATGGCCGGACCGCGGGGCAGCGCAAAGGATCGCGTGCGACGGTGGTGCGGGGCACCACCGGGCATGGGGACGACGCGCGGGCGCGCGATCAGATCAGGCGCTGCCTGTGAAGTGAGAAGTCACGACATCATCCCCTACAACCGGTGCCTCCATGCCGCCGACGTCCTCCGGCCGGCGACACGCGACAAGAGGCCCATTACAGGGCCTAATCACACAAACTGTCAACCCGCCTTGAAGGCCGCCGCCGCCGCGAGGAACGTGTCGTTCGCCTCCGGGTCGCCGATCGAGACGCGGGCGCCCTCCCCCGCGAACGGCCGCACCGCCACGCCCACGGCCGCGCACGCCGCCGCGAAGTCGAGCGTGCGCTCGCCGAGCCGCAGCCAGACGAAGTTGGCCTCGGTCAGGGGGATGGTCCAACCCTGGGCGATGAGCGACTCGCGCACCCGGGTCCGCTCCTTGACCACGGTGTCGACCCGCTCCATCAGCTCGTCCTCCGCGCGCAGGGAGGCGATGGCCGCGATCTGCGCGAGGTGGTTGACGGCGAACGGGATGATCGTCTTCCGGATGGCCGACGCCACCGCCTCGTGTCCCACCAGGTAACCGACACGCAGCCCCGCCAATCCGTAGGCCTTCGAGAACGTACGCAGGACGCAGACGTTCGGCCGGTCGCGGTAGAGGGTGAGACCGTCGGGCACGTCCTCGTCGCGCACGTATTCGCGGTAGGCCTCGTCCAGGACCACCAGCACGTCGTCCGGCACCCGGTCGAGGAAGGCCACCAGCTCGGCCCGGCGGATCGCGGTGCCGGTGGGGTTGTTGGGGTTGCAGACGAAGATCATGCGCGTCCGGTCGGTGATCGCCTCGGCCATCGCGTCCAGATCGTGGTCCTCGCCCGCCAGCGGCACCCTGACCGACTCCGCCCCGGCCAGGTCGGCCAGCAGCGGATATGCCTCGAACGACCGCCACGCGTAGATCACCTCGGCGCCGGGCTCACTGACGGCCTCGAACAGCTGCTGCGCCACGGTGACGGACCCCGCCCCGAGCGCGATGTGCTCGACCGGCACCCCGAACCGCTCCGCGATGGCCTCCGTCAGCTTGATCGCCCCCGGGTCGGGGTAACGGTGGACCTGCCGCGCCCCCTCGGCGATCGCCTCGACCACGGACGGCAGCGGGTCGTAGGGCGACTCGTTGGAGGAGAGCTTGTACGAGCGGCCGTCAGGAGACGTGACGGCCTTGCCCGGCTTGTACGCCGGCATGGTGTCCAGAATCAAGCGGAAACGAGGCATGGCTTCACCTTAAAAGAAGCCGACCAGCAGGGCAGCATCAGGCGGAATCGGTTGCTGACATAGATATCGGTGATGTTTTCGTCACTGACATCGGCGTCGGTTACATTTATGCCATGAACTTCGTAGGAAGGCAGGAGCAGCTCCAGACGCTGGCGGAATGGTGGGAGGAGCCGCAGCCCCGTCCGGCATTGCTCTGGGGCCGCAGGCGAGTCGGCAAGACGGCGCTGCTCCAGCGCTTCGCCCAGGGAAAGCGGGCGATCTTCCACACCGGTGGCGGCCGCACGGCGCACCGCGAGCTGGCGGAGCTGTCCAGCCGCGTGGCCGCCACGATCGCCTCCCCCACGCGGGATCTGGCCACACGTCCTTATCAGACCTGGGACGAGGCGCTCGATCACCTCGCCCGGGAGGCCGCCGACGAGCCGCTCCTGCTCATCCTCGACGAGTTCCCCGAGCTCATCACGGCCGCTCCCGAGCTCGAAGGCACCCTTCGCGCATTCCTCGACCACGCGCACGGGCACACGCGGCTGCGCATCATCGTGTGCGGCTCGGCCGTACGCACGATGCGGTCGATCCAGGAATACCGGTCGCCGCTCTATGGGCGCTTCGACCTGACCATGCAGCTGCACCCCTTCCGCCCGCACGAGGCCGCCGCGATGCTGCCCGATCTCTCGCCGGCGGACCGCGCGCTGGTGTACGGCATCGTGGGCGGAATGCCGCTCTACCTCTCCTGGTGGCGCTCCGAGCTGTCTGTTGAGCGTAACCTGGCCCGGCTGGCCTGCCACCCCGACGCCAAGATGATTCGGGAAGGGGATCTCGTTCTGGCGACGGAGGCGGGTAAGGGCGTCCACCTGGCCGCTACGTTGCAGGCCATTGCCGAGGGCTGCACCAAGCACAATGAGATCAGCGACGCGATCCGTGCCGACCCGAGCAGGACGCTCAGCGATCTGCTGGCTCTGCGACTGATCGAACGCGTCCAGCCGATCACCGAGAACGGGCGAGGCCGCCGCAAGATCTACCGCATCACCGACAACTTCCTCGCCTTCTACCTCAGCACGCTGTCCCGCGTTCTACCGGAGATCGATCGTGGGCTGGGCGACACGGTGCTGCCGGTCCTCCTCGACTCCTTGAACGACCATCTCGGGGCGGCTTGGGAGGAGGCGTTCCGCGACCACCTCCGGCTACGTGCGGCGGAGATCCGGCCGGATGTCGTGGCGATCGGCCCCTGGTGGCAGGCTGACGGACAGCACCAGATCGACGCGGCGGTGCTGGCGGGCCGATCGCGCCGGCCGGTCATGGTCGGCGAGGCCAAGTGGGCCAAGAAGGTCGACGCCGCGCGCATAGTCACCGGGCTGGCGGCGAAGGCGGCGCACCTGACGGATGACGCTTCGGCACTGCGATACGCGGTGTGTGCTCGCGAGGAGGTCATGCACGCGCCACATGGCACGCTGTGCGTCACCGCGGCCGACGTCTTCGCGCTGCCATGAGCGCTGCGTCGTGTGGTGTCCGGCTCGGCCGAACGCGACCGGTTGACCACCAGGCCATCGCGGCGACCAGGCTGCGGGCGTTGTCTCCGGCGTGAGGCGGTTCGCTGCAACCAAGGAGTCCGATCGTTCGAAAGAATGGGCGGAGCCATGGCTGAGCATCAGGATTCGGTGGAAACGGGATATGGCATCGGTGCCGTGTCCCGGCGGCTCGGCGTGCCCGCCCCCACGTTGCGCACCTGGAACCTGCGGTACGGCATCGGCCCGAGCGGCCGCAGCCGGGGTGGGCACCGCCGCTACGACGCCACGGATCTTCTCCGCCTGGAGGAGATGAACAGGTTGATCCGGGAGGGTGTCGCACCGGCGGAGGCGGCGCGGGCGTCGCTGCGTCTGCGACCGGGGGCGGAGGAGCGCGAACCGGCCGAGCCCGCCGCTCCCGGAGCCGGGGCGACCGGGCCGGTGCCCACGACGGCGATGCTGGCCAGGGCCGCGACAAGGCTGGACGGCGGGGCCGTCGGCGCGGGGGTCACGGCCGCGATCGCGCGGCACGGCCCTGCCTGGACGTGGGAGCGGCTCGTCCTGCCCGTCTTCGCCACGATCAGCCGCCTGCAGCGCAGGACGGGGGCGGGCATCGAGGTCGAGCACCTGTTCTCCGACGGCGTCCTGGCGGCGCTGCATCCGCTGCTCGAACCGCCCGCGACGCCGGTCAACCACCGGCCCGTGTTGCTGGCGTGCGCGGAGGAGGAGCAGCACAGTCTGCCCCTGTACGCGGTCGGCGCCGTGCTGGCCGGGACCATGGGGGTGGCGGTGCGGCTGCTCGGCGCGCGGACGCCGTACGGGGCGCTGGCCGGTGCGATCCGCACGCTGGGGCCGTGCGCGGTCTTCCTCTGGTCACAGCGGGCGCTGACGGGAGATCCGGCTCCGCTGGCGGCGCTGCCGCCGGTGCGGCCGCCGTGCCGGGTGGTGGTAGGCGGTCCTGGCTGGTGGGATGGGCTGCCACGCGGAGTGACAAGGGTGGGTTCGCTCGAAGAGGCGGTGACCCGGCTGGTGGCGGCGGCGAGCTGATCAGGAGGCCGCGGTGACCAGGTTCTTCGGCAGTCGTCCGAAGATCAGCCGGTGGAAGGGGACCAGGGTCCACCAATAGAGGTGGCCGAGGAGCCCGTGCGGGTAGAAGATGGCGCGCTGCTCGTAGACGGTTCTGCCGTCCTCCTGCCGTACGGCGAGCTCGAGCCAGGCCAGGCCAGGCAGCCGCATCTCGGCGCGCAGCCGCAGCAGGCGGCCGGACTCGATCTCCTCCACCCGCCAGAAGTCGATGGAGTCACCCACCCTGAGCCTGCGCGGGTCCCGTCGCCCGCGGCGCAGCCCGACGCCGCCGGCGATCCGGTCGAGCACGCCGCGGGCCCGCCAGGCCACGGGAAGGGAGTACCACCCGTTAGCGCCGCCGATGCCCTCGATGACGTTCCACAACGCACCCGGCGGGACGTCGCAGGCCAGGGTGCGGCGGTCGATGTAGAGGCTGCCACCCGCCCAGTCGGGGTCGGTGGGCAGGGGGTCGCTCGGGGCGCCCGGGGTGGAGGCGGAGGACCAGCGGGTCGCGACGTCGGCCTCCTTGATCTTCCGCAGGGCGAGGGCGACCGCGCGGCGGAATCCGATCAGGCCTTCCGGCGGATCGGGAACGTGGACGGCGATGTCGTGCTCGCGGCAGACCGCCTCGTTTCGCAGCGACTCCACCAGGGGTCGCGCGATGGTGGCGGGGACCGGCGTGACCAGGCCGACCCAGTGGCTGGACAGCCACGGGCTCAGCAGGGGCACCGGGATGATGAATCGCGGCGGCAACCCGGCGGCGGCCGCGTAGCCGCGCATCATGTCGGCGTAGGTCAACACGTCCGGGCCGCCGATGTCGAAGGCGCGGTTGACCTCCTCGGGGATGGACGCGCACGCCCGCAGGTAGCGCAGCACGTCACCTACCGCGATGGGTTGCGTACGGCTGCGCACCCAGCGTGGCGTGGTCATCACAGGGAGCCGTTCGGTGAGGTGGCGCAGCATCTCGAACGAGGCGGAACCCGAGCCGATGATCACGGCGGCGCGCAGCACGACGGCGGGCACCCGGCAGCCCAGGAAGATCTCGGCGACCTCGGCGCGTGAACGCAGGTGCGGTGACAGGTTCTCGTCGCCGGTGAGCCCGCCGAGGTAGACGATCCTGCGTACGCCCGCTGCCTCGGCGGCGGCGGCGAAGGTCCGCGCGGCCCGGCGGTCGGCGTCGGCGAAACCCTTCCCGCCACCCATGGTGTGGATCAGGTAGTAGGCCACGTCGACGTCGTCCAGCGCGGCGCGCGTGGCGGCGGCGTCCAGGGTGTCGGCCGCCACGATCTCGGTGCTGCCCGCCCAGGGCAGGTCACGCAGGCGGGCAGGGGAGCGGACCATGCAGCGCACGCGATGCCCGGCGTCGAGGAGCTCGGGCACGAGTCGCCCGCCGATGTACCCGGTCGCGCCCGTCACCAGCGTGGGTCTGGTCATGCCGCCTCCAGCAGAGCGTGCAGGCGGTGCAGGCCGCGGGCCGTCCTGGCCTTGACAGTGCCGAGCGGGACGTCCAGCCGTTCGGCGATCTCGCGCTGGCTCAGTTCCTCCCAGTAGGCGAGCCGGATCGCCTCGCGTTGGGCCTGCGGCAGTTCGGCCAGTGCCCGGCCGATCAGGTCGCGGTTGGCCAAATCCTCGCCGTCGTCGCGGCCATCTCGCCCCGGTGGCTCGGCGACGGACTCCAGCGGCACTGTCGCCAACCGCCGTGCCCGCAGGTAGTCGACGGCGCGGCGGTGCGTGATGGTCAGCAGCCAGCTCTCCATGCCTCTGGACGGATCGTAGGCGAGCCGGCAGCGCCAGACGTCGGCGAAGACGGCCTGCGTGACGTCGTCGACGTCCTGCGTGGGGATCAGGCGTCGCAGGTAGGCGCGCACCATCGGCCGATGGATCGCGAAGCATTCCTCGATCATCACTCCTCCAGACGATAACCGATTCAAAATCTATTCAACCTCGCCATGCGGAGGACCGACAACCAAGAACACGGAGATCGTGCAACCACTCCGGCCCCTGCCCACGAAAACCTAGGAGTGGAGACGGTAATTGTGCTGTTCAACCGGGACCTGCGGGTCCACGACCATCCGGCGCTGAGCGCCGCGTGCGAGCGCGCCCGCCACGTGATCCCGCTGTTCGTACGGGATCCCGCCGTGCCCGCGGGCCGACGCGGGGAGTTCCTGACCGGGTGCCTGGCCGACCTGCGCGCCTCGCTGCGGGCGCGCGGCGGCGACCTACTCGTTCGGCAGGGCGACACGGTCGCGGAAACCTTGCGCCTGGCGGAGCGGACCGGCTCCGAGGCGGTGTTCGCCAGCACGGACGTCAGCGAGCTGGCCAGGGCCAGAGAACGTCGCCTGGCCGCCGCGGGCGCGCTCAGGCTCTTCCCCGGGGTCACTGTGGTTCCACCCGACCTGCTGCGCCCGGCCGGAGGCGACCACTACCGCGTCTTCACCCCCTACTGGCGCGCATGGCAGCGGGCGCCCCGCCGTACCGTCCTGGCCGCGCCCCGACGGGTGCCTACGCCGCGGGAGCTGGAACCGGGCCCGCTGCCCGAGGGCGGCCAGGGCGGGGAGACGGCCGCGCGGCGTCGGATGAGCGAATGGGCCGCCCGCCACCTGGACCGCTACGACGAGGGCCACGACGACCTGGCCGGTGACACCACCTCCAGACTCAGCCCCTACCTGCGCTTCGGCTGCCTGTCGCCGCTGGAGCTGTCGAAGCTGGACAACGAGGACTTCGTCCGGCAGCTGTGCTGGCGTGACTTCCACCACCAGGTCACCTTCGCCTTCCCGCGCATCAACGGGGACGACTACCGCCCGCGCGGCCATCGGTGGCGCGACGACGAGGACGCGCTCCAGGCGTGGAAGGCGGGGCAGACCGGCATGCCGATCGTGGACGCGGGCATGCGCCAGCTGCTCGCCGAGGGCTGGATGCACAACCGAGCCCGCCTCATCACCGCCTCATACCTGGTCAAACACCTCAGGATCGACTGGCGGGCAGGCGCGGCGCACTTCTTCGAGCTGCTGCTGGACGGCGACGTGGCCAACAACTTCGGCAACTGGCAGTGGGTGGCGGGCACGGGCAACGACACTCGCCCCAACCGCACGTTCAACCCGATCCGCCAGGCCAGGCGCTTCGACCCGGAAGGGAGGTATGTCCGCGCCCACGTGCCAGAGCTGGCCGGAGTCCCCGACGCGTACGTGCACGAGCCCTGGCACTCCCCCTCTCCGAGGAGGGGCTACCCGCCGCCACTGCGCCTCGCCGGGCGCGAATCGACCCTCTTCTAAGGACAGCCGCGAGCCACGCGCGCGCGAATCGACCCTCTTCTAAGGGCGGCCGCGCAGCATCGGGGGGTGGAGGAGCTCGGCGGGGCCGCGGCGGTGGAGTTTGGCCGGGCGGCCGCCGTCGCGGGTGGTGGTGGCGCCCGTCTCGACCAGGAAGCCTTCCGCCTTGGTGACCTTGCGGTGGAAGTTGCGCGGGTCCAGGGGACGGCCCCAGACGATCTCGTACACGCGCCGCAGGTCCGCCACCGTGAACTCCGGCGGGCAGAAGGCGGCGCCCAGCGAGGTGTATTCGAGCTTCGCCCGCGCCCGCTCGATGCCGTCCAGCATGATGCGCCGGTGGTCGAAGGCCATCACCGACAGGTTGTCGACGGGCTGCCAGCTCATGTGGGCCTTCTCCGAGGCCGGCAGGTCCGGGGCCAGGCCGAGGTAGGCGACGCTGACCACGCGCTGGCGGGGGTCACGGTCCGGGTAGCCGTAGGTCTGGAGCTGCTCCAGGTGCACCGGAGCGCCGGGGAGGCCGGCGCGTTCGGCCAGGATGCGCTGGGCCGCCGCGGGAAGGTCCTCGTCGAGCTGGATGAAGCCGCCGGGCAGCGACCAGCGCCGCAGGAACGGCGGGTTGTCCCGGCGCCACACGAGGGCGCACAGGGCCTGGCAGCGCACGGTGAGCACGACCAGGTCGACGCTCACCGGGATGCTCGGGACCATGGCAGGCACGTTACACGCCGACCGGCCCAGGGCGCCCTCAGCGGCGGGCGCGCTCACGCCGCGATGCGGACGTGGAGCGGCTCAGTGGTGGCCTTCCCCGTGGGGAGTTTCACGCCGACCTTGACCCATTCGTCCGGCGGCACCTGGGCCCAGTCGAACGGTACCCACGCCGTCTGCATGCCCTCCGGCAGATCCTCCAGCGGGTCCTCGTCGAGCCAGCCCACGGCGGAGACCACCAGTTCCTTCAGCTCGTCCCCGTACTGGAGGGTGACCGTGCCGTCCTTGAGGTGGTATCCGCGCACCTCCACCCCGTCCTGGATGTCGCGGGAGCGCCGGATGGCGTCCACCGCGATCGGGCGCTGCCAGTCCTGGCTGATCTGCGTCTCCAGCGAGGGGGAGCCGCAGGTCAGGAAGTCGCTCCACATGTAGGAGACTATTTTCTGAACGTACCTGCCGGCCATGGTGACGGCCTGGTCGAGGCGTTTCTTGTCGGTCTGGCCGCGAGTGCCCTGCGGGGCGCACGGGCGATCACCGGAGGGCTCGAACGCCTCGACGTTCGCCCAGAGCTCCACGTTGAAGCCCGCCTGGAGCATCTGGTCGCGGGCCGCGGACATCTCGCGGTAGTAGTCGCGCGTCGAGCCGTGGTAGGCGGTGCCGTACGTGGTCTCGCCCACGACGGAGCGCAGCCGCTCGTCGACCTCGGTGTCGCGCTGGTCGGGCCAGAACAGGCCCACCTTGCCGGTGCCGCGGCTGTCCTGCGGCGCGATGATGCCCACCCCGGTCTTGGCCAGCGCCACGAACGCCGCGGCCACCTGTTTGGGCGTCTGCCCGAAGGGGACGCGCTTGCGGGCGTCGAGGTAGGGGCTGATGAGGATGGGCTTGCCCAGCTCCTGCTCCACGATCTGATGCTGCTCGGCGTACACCTCGAGGGTGGGGTTGCCGGCGAGCGTGTCGGCCATCTGCACCTCGAACGGCTGGTAGACGCCACCGAGCGAGGCGCGCCCGGCGAAGCGCGCACCGTAGTCCTGCAGGATGCGGCGGGTCAGCGTCCGAAGTGTGTCGATGTGCTTTTTGTTGGCCCTGGTCGGGGTCACGGGGTCGCGCGGCGCGAGCGGCAGCGCCGGGAAGACCTGCACACCGAACTGCTCGCCGAGGTCGAGAAGCTGCGTCAGGCTGTCGGTGTCCGAGCCCGCGATGAGGATCATGTCGTACGGCTTGGGCTTGGTGAAGTCGCAGGTGGCGTCGTCGGAGCCGTCCATCGGGGTGAGCACCCGGAAGTACACCCGTTTGCCCACGGTGATCTTGCGTTCCATCTGGGGGCAGCGGAACAGGCCGGGCCCGAACGACTCGTCGGTGCGGTAGGCGTACGTTCGGGCGATCCGGTTCTCCGGATTCGCCTTCTTCAGGTCGCGTTCGGCCGCGTCTCGACAGCTCCGGCCGTCTTCCTCGCAGTCCTTGTACAGCGGGTCGAGCTGTCCATCCTTGGTCAGCACGCGGCCCTCGTCGTCGGTCGTGCGGAACTGCAGACCGTAGCCGATCCTGATGACCGTGTCGCCGCCGAGGTTGTGGATGTCCTCCAGCTGGTGGCGCCAGGTGCAGCGGTTGGACTTGGGGGTGATCCAGTAGCCCGTGACGGCGTAAGGGGCCTTCTCCTTGGTCTCGAACGTTCCACACTGGTCGGTGATCTCGCTCACCTTCGGCGTGGGCTCCACGCGGGTCGGCGTCGCCTTGACCTGCTGGGCCGCCTTCTTGGGAGGATCGCTCTTGGGCAGCACGACGATCACGGCCGCGACCGCGGCCAGGATCGCGGCGCCAAGGAGCACGAGAAGCCAGCGCACGTTGAGGAACCTACCGCCCTAGTGGTCTGCCGAGGATAAGCCGCTAGTTCTTGACGCCTTAGTTCTTAACGCCTGCCCACGATTCGAGCTGGGCCACGAACCTCTTGGCCGAGTTGGGCCAGTGGTGGTTCGCACGGGCCGCCGCGTAGCCGCGCGCGCCCTGCGCCCGCCGCTCCCGTACGTCGTCCCTCAACGTCAGTACGGCCTGGGCCACGGCCTTCGGGTCCTCCCACGGGACGACCACCCCGCTGTCATACCGCTCGACCAGCTCGACCGCGCGGGGAGACGGCGTCGTGATGACCGGGATGCCGTGGGCCATGTACTCGACGATCTTCGTGGGCATCGAGTGACGGTAGTTCGGCTCGTCGTGCAGCAGCGAGAGCCCGGCCAGCGCGCCGTCGAGCCGCTTCAGCGCCTCGTCGTTCGGCATGAAGTCGCGCCACTCCAGCAGGCCCTCCGTGACGGCCTGGTTGAGCATCGGCCGGCTGTACGGGTCGGCGTAGCCGATCAGCTCCACCGCCACCCGGTACGGCTGGAGCAACTTGGCCACCTCGACGGCCTCCATCACGCCCCGGGCCCTGGACAGCCAGCCCAGATAAACCACCCGGTCGTCGCCGGGCGGCGTGACCGAGTCGGGGACCCAGGTCTCGTTCGGCACGATCAGGTGGGCGTGCTTGAACCGGCCCGCGTAGGCCGTCTCGGCCAGCAGCAGGTGCAGGTGGCGCTCGGCGGTGCCCTCCAGCATGCGGGCGAGGAAGCGTACCGGGGGCCGCAGCAGCGACGGCAGCCACGGCTTGAGGGAGAGCGTCGCCGGGGTGTCCTCGTGGACGTCCCAGACCACGGGCGGGCGGTTGCGCACGCCCCAGATCGCGAACAGCAACTCCGGATCGTGGATCAGCACGATGTCGACCTTGCGCCGCATGCGCTTGAACAGCCTGCGGGCGGCCCAGACTCCGGCCATGCGCTTACGCTGCGCGGCCCTGGGCAGATCGACGCCGTTGACCCAAGGACGAGGCACGACCCCGTGGGCGGTGAACGAGGCGGCATACGTGACCTCATGACCTGCATCCACGAGGGCACGGATCTGCCTATGCAGGATCCTCGCGTCCTCGGGGTTATGCACCACCGTCATGACGAGCACGTGCACTGCGCGCAGCCCTCCGTCGCTACAGCCGCTCGACGCGTTCACCCTCGGTGAGAACACCGCGGGTGTCGAGCACGAGCCTGGCCTTAGCCTCGACCATGTCGAGGTCGAACGCGGCGTGCTGCTGCATCAGCAGCGTCACGTCGGCGCCGACCACGGCCTCGGCCAGGTCTTCTTCACGGGGCACCGGGGTGCCGTCGACCGACCACTCCTTGACATGCGGGTCCGCGAACGTGAGCTCGGCCCCCAGTTCCAGCAGCGCACGCGCCACCGGCAGGGCCGGGGTCTCCCGTTCATCGGCGATGTCCGGCTTGTAGGTCACGCCGAGCATAACCACCTTGGCGCCATTTACGGCCTTTTTATGCCTGTTGAGCAGACGCTGTACCCGTGCCACCACATAGGACGGCATCCGCTCGTTGATCTCCTGGGCCAGCTCGACGAACCTGAACGGGTAGCCGAGCTTGCGCACCGTGTACGACAGGTACGACGGGTCGACGGGGATGCAGTGCCCCCCGACGCCGGGACCGGGCAGGAACTTCTGGAAGCCGAACGGCTTGGTGGCCGCGGCCTCGATCGACTCCCACAGGTCGATCCCCAGCTCGTCGCAGAAGATCGCCATCTCGTTGACGAGGGCGATGTTGACGTGCCGGTAGGTGTTCTCCAGCAGCTTGGCCATCTCGGCCTCGCGCGTGCCGCTGACCGGCACGACCTGCTCGATGAACTGGCCGTAGAACGCCGTCGCGCGGTCACGGCAGGTGCTCGTGTAGCCCCCGACCACCTTGGGCGTGTTGCGCAGCCCGAACTTGGGGTTACCCGGGTCGATCCGCTCCGGCGAGAAGGCCAGGAAGAAGTCTTCCCCCGCGACCAGGCCCGAGGTCTCGAGAATCGGGCGGGCCACCTCGTCGGTGGTGCCCGGCCACGTCGTGGACTCGAGCACGACCAGCGCGCCCTTGCTCAGGTTGCGCGCGACCGTCCCCGTGGCGCCCTCGACGGCGGACAGGTCCGGTCGGTGGTCCTCGTCCAGCGGAGTGGGCACGCAGATGACGATCGTGTTGCTCTTGGCCAGCACGGACTCGTCGAGCGTGGCGCTGAACCCGTTGGTCAGCATGTGCTCGAGATCGGCATCGGTCAGGTCATCGATGTAGGACTGACCGGCGTTGAGCGCGTCGACCTTGCGGGGGTCGACGTCCACGCCGACGACCCGCAGACCGGCCGCGACCGCCTCCTTGGCGAGCGGCATGCCGACGTAGCCCAGGCCGATGACCGCCAAGTCGATTTCTGTCACAGCAGTGCCTTAGAGAGCCGGAAACAACACTTCATGGTCGCAAAGGTTATCTCAAGTCCACCTAGCTCACGCCTAATGCGACCGAACCCGTCACAACAGACAGCCAATCTGAAGGTCATCGTTCGGTAATGGAGCGGTAGAGAGAGCGGTAAGTTTCGGCAACTCGGCCCCAAGTGCGCTTGGCTGCCACCTCTGCACGGCCCGCCTCACCCATCGCCGCGCGCCTGGCAGGATCCTCCCTGAGCGCGGCGAGCGCCTTGGCCAATGCCTCCGGATCGCCCGGCGGCACCAGCAGCCCGGCGCCGTCGGATCCGACCAGCTCCGACAGCGCGGGCAGGTCGCTGAGCACGACCGGCTTGCCGAGCGCCATCGCCTCGACGGGCTTCAGCGGCGTGACGAGCCGGGTCACCCGCAGGTCCTCGCGGGGACAGGAGAAGATGTCGATGGCCGCCTGGGCCTGCAGCGCCTCGTCCGGGCCCACCCGGCCCGGCAGGAGCGCGCTCATCAGCCCCAGCTCGCCGACCAGCTCCAGCAGGTTCTCGCGCTCGGTGCCGTCGCCCACGATGAGCACCCGCACCGGCGTGCCCTCGTCGCGCAGCAGCGCCGCGGCCCGCAGCAGCGTCGCGAACCCCTCGTAGCCCACGATGCTGGACACCGACCCGACGACGATCTCGTCCTTGCCGATGCCCATGCCCGCTCTGAACGCCTCGCCGTCGTAGGAGGCCGTGAGCAGCGAGTCGTCGACCGCGTTGGGCGCAAGGAAGATCCGCTCCCTGGGCACACCCCGCTCGACGATCTCCGTGGCCATCGTCTCGGCCAGCGTGACGACCGCGTCGGCCTCGCGCATCAGGAACGCCTCGCGCTCGCGCTGGAGCACATGGCGCTCGCTGCCGATCCGGCCGGGGTCGCGGGAGGCCCAGGTCTCCTCCAGGAAGCCGCGGACCTCGTAGACGAACGGCGTGCCGGTCCGCTCGCGTACGGCGTGCGCGATGGAGCCGTTGCGGTGGTCGGTGGCGGCGTGCAAGACCTGGGGCCGCAGCTCCGCGACGAGCTTGGTGACGCCCTCGGCGCCCTTGATGATCCGCCCGCGGGTCTCGAACGGCATCTCGCCGTGCCCGTCGGGCAGCAGCCGGTAGTAGGGGATCCCGTCGAGCTCCTCGAACGGCGGCGCGTCGGCGTGCCCCTGCAGCATCGGCCAGCCCCAGCTGGTCACCACGTGCGGGTCCAGGCCCTTGGCCTGCTGCGCCATGACGATGCGGTGCGTACGGACCGTGTAGCCCGCCTGTGTGTACGGCAGGGCGTTGGTCACGCAGTGCAGGACCCGCCCGGCCACCCGATCCACGACGGCCACCTTGGGCTGCGGCGGGATCGGGTCGGGGCTGATCGCGGCCAGCTCACCCCGGTAGTAGGCGGCCCTGCGCTTGACGAAGGGGTATTTGGTGTGTTCTTCGAGCACAGCCGCGGCCTGGCTGACCCGGCCCTGGTCCCAGTGCTCCTTGGCCTCGTTCCACGGCCCCTTGAGCACCCGCATGCTGAACTTGCGGACCGCGCGCCTGGCCCGGCGGGCGGCCGGCCAGGCGACCTTGCCCACGACGGGGCGGAGGGCGGGCGGGAGCGACTCGGCCGCCGCCTGGGCCACGCGCACCGGGTCGGCCTTCACCTTCGTCATGACGACGCGGGAGACGATGATCGGGTGCTGCACGAAGCCCCTGATAAGGCCGCCGACACCGGCTCTAGCGGACTTGGCGGAAACCTTGCCGTTTGGTCTTGGGGAGTCTTCACGACTGGCGTCGGATGCCACGCGGTGACCGTACCATAGGCAGCGTTTTTTCCCTTCCGCTATGAAAGGCGAGGTCAATGAGGGAGAACCCCCTGGTCCTGCACGTTCTGGGCGCTCGTCCCAACTTCGTGAAAGCGGCCCCGGTGGTGCGGGCACTCGGTGAACTCGGCGTGCGGCAGGGCATCATCCACACCGGTCAGCACTATGACGCGCTGATGTCCGACGTGTTCTTCGCCGACCTCGGGCTGCCGGAGCCGGTGGCCAATCTGGGCGTCGGTTCGGGCAGTCACGCGAAGCAGACCGCGGCGCTGCTCGTCGGCCTGGAGGAGGTCGTCCTGGAGCACGACCCCGACCTGGTCGTGGTCTACGGCGACGTGAACTCGACGCTGGCCGCGATCCTGGTCTGCGCGAAGCTGGGCGTACGCACCGCGCACGTCGAGGCGGGCCTGCGCTCGTTCGACCGGGGCATGCCGGAGGAGGTCAACAGGATCGTCACCGACTCCCTGTCCGACCTGCTCTTCGCCACCTCGCCCGACGCGCTCTCGCATCTGGCCGCCGAGGGCGTGCCCGCCGCCAAGGTGCACCTGGTGGGCAACCCCATGATCGACAGCCTCTTCTCCGCGCTGCCCTCGCTGGACCCGGCGCCCGTGGTGGCCCGGCTGGACATACCGGCTCGTTATGCCGTGGCGACCCTGCACCGCCCGGCGAACGTCGACACCCCCGAGGCGGCCAAAGAACTGGTCTCGGCCGTGCTGGACGTCGCCCGCCAGATCCCGATCGTGGTGCCGATCCACCCCAGGGGGCGTACCCGGCTGGCCGAGGCGGGCCTGGTCGACGGCCCCTCGGTCAAGGTGATCGAACCGCTGGGCTATGTGGACTTCCTCTCACTCGTCCGGGGCGCCGCGCTGGTGGTCACCGACTCGGGCGGCGTGCAGGAGGAGACGACGATGCTGGGCGTTCCGTGCCTGACGGTCCGGCCCAACACCGAGCGGCCGATCACGATCACGCATGGGACCAACCGCCTGGTCACCCCGGCCCTGCTGCCGGCCGCGGCCGAGAAGGCGCTGGCCGACGGGGCCTCGACGCCGTCGGGTGAGCTGCCGCCGCTGTGGGACGGCGCCGCCGGGCCGCGGATCGCGCGGGTCATCTCGGCCTGGCTCAAGGGGGACAACCTCTCGCCCGCCGCACAGGGTGCGCGTTCCGAATAACCCCCTCATTCCGTACGGTCCCCGCCGTACCATGACATACCTCCGCTAAGCGATAAGGCGTGCATCCCCATGGCCGAAACCCCTGAAGAGCCCACGTACCAGCGACTCGGCCCCGTGAACTGGCTGCCCGAGGAGCGCAAGCTCGTCGAGCGCTACGAAGCGGATATCAGGGAGCTGCGCCGGCGGCTGGAGATAGCCGAGGCCAAGGCCGCCTACGCGAACTGGAAGCTGGAGGCCACCCAGGCCAAGCGGACGTTCAAGCTGGGTGAGGCGCTGGGGTCGAAGAGCCCGGGCAAGGTGCTGGAGGCGGTCAGGTCCAAGGACCGGGCGCCCAAGGCCCCGATCCCGGTCACCTTGGCCGTCGCGGCGGCCAACCACCGGCCGCCGCAGGTCGAGGTGCCGACCGTGAAGTGGCCGGCCGGGCCGGTGAACCGGCCGGACCTCAAGGTCGCCGTCATCCTGGACGACTTCTCGCGGCTGGCGTTCAGGTACGAGTGGGACCAGATCGAGTTCGGGCTCAAGGACTGGCCGGAGATCTTCGCCGAGAAGCGGCCTGACCTGCTGTTCTGCGAGTCGGCCTGGCACGGGAACCAGGGCCGCTGGCGCTACCAGATGACCGGGACGAACGCCCCCAAGGACCCGCTGCGCGACCTCGTGGCGTGGTGCCGCGCCGAGGGGATCCCGACGGTCTTCTGGAACAAGGAGGACCCGCCGAACTTCGAGTTCTTCATCGACACGGCCAAGCTGTTCGACTACGTGTTCACCTGCGACGGTGACATGGTCCCGAAATATCGTGAAACTTTGGGCCACGATCGGGTGGACGTGCTCCAGTTCGCCGCCCAGCCCCGCGTGCACAACCCGATCCAGCAGAAGCAGGGCCGCCTGCACGACGTCGTCTTCGCCGGCATGTACTTCCGCGACAAGCATCCCGAGCGCCGCGAGCAGATGGAGACGGTCATCGACCCGATCCGCGAGCTGGGCCTGCACATCTTCGCCCGCAACGGCGAGGTCGACGAGAAGTACGCCTGGCCGGAGAAGTATCGCCCGCACATCGTGGGCGAGCTCCCCTACGACCAGATGCTCGCGGCCTACCGGATGTACAAGGTCTTCCTCAACGTCAACTCGGTGCTCGACTCGCCCACGATGTGCGCGCGCCGCGTGTTCGAGCTGTCGGCCTGCTCCACGCCGGTCGTCTCCGGGTGGTCCAGGGCGATCGAGGAGACGTTCGGCGAGCTGCTGCCGATCGCCCGCGAGCCGGTCGAGTCGTACAACCAGGTGCTGCACCTGATCAACAGCCCGGAGCTGCGGGCCCGCATGGGGCACCTGGCGATGCGCGAGGTGTTCGACAAGCACCTGTTCACACACCGGGTGGACCAGATACTCCGGTTCCTGGGGCGGCCCGTCACCACCGGGGCCCGGTCGATCTCCGTGGTGCTGCCGACCAACCGGGCCGCGCAGATCGAGCACGCGATCTCCTCGGTGGCCAAGCAGATCCACCGGCCGCTGCAGCTCGTCATGGTCCTGCACGGCCTGGACATCGACCCCGTCGTGGTGGCCGACAAGGCTCGCATGGCGGGCATCTCCGATGTGGTCGTCCTGCCCGCCTCGGCCGAGCTGTCGCTGGGCGCCTGCATGAACCTGGGCATCTCAGCCGCCGAAGGCGACCTGATCGCCAAGATGGACGACGACAACCTGTACGGCGAGCACTACCTGTCGGACCTGGTCAGGGCCTTCGACTACACCGACGCGGAGCTGGTCGGCAAGGGCGCCCACTACTCCTACTTCGAGGGCCTCAACACCACCATGCTGCGGCTGCCGGGGCTGGAGCATCGGTACTCGTTCCTCGTGCAGGGCGGGACGTTCCTCGGCAAGGCGGACATGTTCCGGTCGTACGGCTTCGCGGACATCACCCGGGGCGAGGACACGCACCTGGTCCGCAGGCTGAAGGAGGACAGCGTCAAGATCTACTCCGCGGACCGGTTCAACTTCGTCTACTGGCGCAGCGCCGACGCCTCCATGCACACCTGGCAGGCCGACCACATCAAGCTGACGCGGAACGCACAATTTTCCTTTGTCGGCCGGCCGGACGATCACGTGCTTGTTTAGTTTTATCTGGTGATGCGGGCCAGGTTCTGGTCGGCCAGGCCGGCGAGTTCGAACAGGTCGGCGGGTGCCACCTTCCGGCCGACGACGAGCATGCTCATGATGACCTTGCCGCGCCGGATGACCACCGAGCCGACCTGCGCGTCGCGGTGGCCGCCCGACGCGGTGGTCAAATAGGCCCGGGACTCCTCGCCCCGCGTGGGCATGCCCAGGTCGCGCGTTCGGTAGGTCACCCGCGTGCCGTGCACGTCGGCCCCATAGGAGGCGCACTGCGCGGGCAGCGGCGCGGGGAAGGCGGAGGCGGGCATTGACACCAGCGCCTGGGTGATCGAGTCGCTGCCGGAGGAGAAGGCGACCACGGCGGCGGGCGCCTCCGCGACCTCGGGCTTGCTCAGGTCCAGCTGACCGGCCCCGCCGCACTCTGGCCGGTCGAGCTTGGCCTGGCGCACGGCCGCGAGCCCTTGCCTGGTGGACTTGAGCGAGCCGAACGCCCCGGCCTCCGGCCCGTAGGCCAGGCTCATGCCCTTGGGGGTGGGCAGCAGGCCGGCCCGGAGCCTGGCCGCTCCGGGCGCGGACCGGGACGGGGACGGGACGGCGGAGGGGTCGGCGGGCGTGGTGCCGGACGGGTCGGCGGCCGGGGGCACGTCCGGCAAGGGCGCGCCCACGACCTTGTCGGCAGCACATCCCGATATGGCCATCATGCTCAGACAGATGAGAGAAAGAGCCTTAAGCATGAATTCTCCACTCCCCTAAAGCGACTTACCATAAAACGCTAGAGGAAGCGCGGAGTAACGAGCCGAGCAACGGCGCTATTCGCGTAATTCAGGTGATTCGCGAACGACCTCGGAGTTTGCTCCATTGGATGCGGGAGCGGGAGTAGGGGCGGGGGCGGCGGCTATGGGCGCCTCCGACGCGGGCCGGTTGAGCAGCGTCCTGGCCAGGCCCAGACCGGCGCCGCCGAGCGTGAGCGCCTTGGCCAGCATCTCCTCCACACCCTGGGCGCCGTTGAGCACCACCATGTGCTCGACGTTGCCGAACGCCTTGGCGCCCGCCTCCACCACCTCGGGCCAGCGCTCGGCCAGCTGCTGGGCGACGACCGCCTCCTGGTTGGACGCCAGCGCGTCGGCGCGGGCCTTGATGGCGTCGGCCTGGGCCAGGCCCTTGGCCCGTGCCGCGTCCGCCTCGGCCATGCCGCGCAGCCTGGTCGCCTCGGCCTCGGCCTCCCCGAGCAGCCGGATGCCCTCCGCCTCGGCCTGAGCCCGCGCCACGGCGGCCCGCCGATCCGCCTCGGCGATGGTGACCTGCTCATAGGCCCGCGCGTCGGCCGGTCTGCGTACCTCTCCTTCCAGCCGCTTCTCGGCCAGCACCGCCTCCAGCTCGGCGGCCGTCGTCTGCTGGACCACGACCTCCTGGCGCGCGGTGGCCTCGGCCAGCGGCCCGGCCTGCTTCGCCTTGGCCGCGGCCCGGTCCATCTCCGCCTGGTAGCCGGCCTGCTGGATGCGGGCCTCGCGGATCGCGGCGGCCTTCTTGATCTGGGCCTCCTGCTCGGCGGTGTTGGCCTCCTGGTCGCGCTGCGCCTCGGCGGTCCTGGCCAGCGCCGACACGGCGGCGGCGTGCGGGCGGCCGAGGTTGACGATGTAGCCGGTAGCGTCCTCGATCTCCTGGATCTGCAGCGAGTCGACGATCAGGCCGAGCTTGCTCATCTCGTCGGAGGAGGAGGTGCGGATCTCGTTGGTGAGCGCGTCACGGTTGATGATCAGGTCCTCGACCGTGAGGTTGCCGATGATCGAGCGCAGGTGCCCGGAGAAGAGCTGGTGCGTCTTGTCGTCCACGGTCTTCTGCTGGTCGAGGAAGCGCCGCGCCGCGTTCGCGACGGAGGCGAAGTCGTCGCCCACCTTGTAGATGACCACCCCGCGTACGTGTACGGGGATGCCCTGCTTGGTCACGCAGTTGACTTCGAGCGGCGAGACCCGGCTGTCGAGCGAGATGCGGCGCGCGGTCTGGAACCCCGGTACGACCAGCGCGCCCTTCCCCGTGACGATCTTGAAGCCGAGCGTCTCCCTGCCCCGCGCGCCCAGGCCGGAGATGATGATCGCCTCGTTGGGCTCGGCGACGCGCCAGATCAGCTTGAAGGCGACGATCGCGACAAGTGCCAGAGCCACGATGACGCCGGTGAGAACTAAGTCCATGACTGGCTACCCCCTGGATGTCGTAGCGACTTCCCGGCTCAGCTGTTCGTGACGGCGGGCCGGTTCATTGCGCTTTGCCGGAGGACTCCGGTTCGGAGCCGTTCGGGGTCGCGCCGTTGAGCAGCGCCCTGGCCAGGCCGAGGCCGGTGCCGCCGAGGGTGAGCGCCTTGGCCAGCATCTCCTCCACGCCCTGGGCGCCGTTGAGCACCACCATGTGGTCGACGTTGCCGAACGCCTTGGCGCCCGCCTCGACGACCTCGGGCCAGCGCTCGGCCAGCTGCTGGGCGATGACCGCCTCCTGGTTCTCCTTCAGCGCCTCCGCCCGCGCGCTGATCGCCTGTGCCTCGGCCAGGCCCTTGGCCTGCGCGGCCGCCGCCTCGGCGAGCCCGAGCGCCTTGGCCGCCTCGGCGTGGGCCAGCCCGCGTGCCTTGGCGGCCTGGGCCTCGGCCTCTCCCGCCACCTTGGTGGCCGCGCCCGCCGCCTCGCCGCGCAGCCGTACGGACTCGGCTTCGGCCGCGGCGGCCTGCTTGACCTGGGAGGCCTGCGCGACGGCGCGCAGCTCGGTCTCCCGCGCCTCCGCCTCGGCCTGGGCGATGCGGGCGTCCCGCTCGGCCTGGGAGAGCGTGACGGTCTCGTACGCCTTGGCGTCGGCGGGCTTGCGGACCTGCGACTGCAGCCGCTGCTCCGACAGCTGCGCCTCCAGCTCGGCGGCCCTGGTCTCCTGGACGACGACCTCCTGCCTGGCCGTCGCCTCCGACAGCGGCCCCGCCTGCCTGGCCCTGGCCGCCGCCTGGTCCATCTCCGCCTGGTAACCGGCCTGCTTGATCTTGGATTCGCGTACGGCGGCCGCCTTGCGCGCGGCGGCGGCCTGCTCGGCCTCGGTGGCCTCCTGATCACGCTGGGCCTCGGCGATGCGGGCCACGGAGGCGACCTTGGCGGCGTGCGGCTTGCCGAGGTTGACGATGTAGCCAGTCTCGTCGTCGATCTCCTGGATCTGCAGCGAGTCGACGATCAGCCCCAGCTTGCTCATCTCGTCGGCGGCCGACGCCCTGGTCTCGCTGGTCAGCCGCTCGCGGTTGAGGATCAGGTCCTCGACCGTGAGGTTGCCGATGATCGAGCGCAGGTGACCGGTGAACAGCTCGTGGATCGCGCCGGTCATGAAGTCCTGCTGGTCGAGGAAGCGCCGGGCGGCGTTGGCGATCGAGGACAGGTCGTCGCCCACCTTGTAGATCACCACGCCGCGGATGTGCACGGGGATGCCCTGCTGGGTGACGCAGGAGACCTGGAGGTTGGCGGCCCTGGTGTCCAGGCGCAGCCTCCTGGAGGTCTGGAAGCCGGGCAGCACCGCCGTACCCTTGCCGGTGATTATCTTGAAGCCGAGGCTGTCCGGGCCCTCGCTGCGCCGGCGCGCGCCGAGACCCGAGATGATCAGGGCCTCGTTGGGCTCGGCGACCCGCCACACGGCCTTGAAGAGCAGGATCAGCACGATGACGGCGACGAGGATGCCGCCGCCGAGAAGAAGGAGCTCGGGGGACATCGGGGGCCTCCCTAGACGAGTGCTCGGGCCACATAGACCGTTCGCGGTGGGAAGTAGTCCACCACGATCACGATCGTTCCGACGGAGAACTCCTCGTCAGGCACGGTCGGATGAGCGTAGAAAGCCTCCACGCCTCCTCTGACCGGGACCATGACCTCGCCGACGAGGCCAGGGCCGATCTTGCCAGTGACCCTGCCCTGCTTGCCGACCACCCGGACTCCCCCCGTCGTGATATTTCGGACGCTACTCCAAACAGGCATTCGCGGTAATAGGTCACGCAAAATGTTTCTCGAAGCACTGCGCGGCAGGACGCGGCTTTTACCCGGAGTCCTGAGGATCGGCGCATGAGCGACATGAACGCGCGCTCGGCGCGCGACCTCGGGATGGACCGGCCCATTTCGCGCCGCGACTTCTTGGACGGCGTCGCCATGGCGGTGGGCACGCTGGCTCTGGGAGCGTCGGCGGGCTGTACGTCGCGGCCGAGCCCGCCGGAGTCGGGCGAGACCTATCCGCCGGGCATTCCCCGGGCCGAGGTCTCTCCGCCGAGCCTGACCGGACTGCGGGGCGGCACCCCGGAGTCGCTCAGCGTCGCCCACGCGCTCCGCGACGGCCGCTTCTGGCAGCACGCGGGCACGCCGGTGCCCACCGGCGAGCACTACGACCTGGTGGTGGTCGGCGGGGGCATCAGCGGGGTGAGCGCGGCCTTCGAGTGGCACCGGCAGAACCCTGGGGCCCGCATCCTCATCCTGGACAACCACGACGAGATCGGCGGGCACGCGCGGCGCAACGAGTTCCACCCGGCCGGCCGTAACGGGGTGCTGGTCGGCTGCGGCGGCTCGCGATCGCTCCGGACGCCCTCGGTGTGGACGCCCGAGGGCAAGGAGCTGCTCCACCGGCTCGGCATCGAGCTGAAGAGGTTCGACCGGTACTTCGACCAACGCCTCTACGGCGACCTCGGGATGCATCGCGGCGTGATGTGCGACCGGGAGACGTTCCGGACGGACGCCCTCGTCCGCATCGCCCCGAAAATGCGGACCGAGGAGTGGGTCAAGGGGCTGCCGATCGCCGAGCAGGCCAAGAAGGACCTCGTCATGCTGTACGACAAGCCGCGCGACTGGTTCCCCGGCCTGTCGCGGGAACGGAAGGAGGAGCGGCTGGCGGCGCTGACCTACTCGGACTTCCTGCTGAAGGTCTGCCGGGTGCACCCCGACGTCGAGCTGTTCTGCCGGACCATGCCGAGCGTCATGTGGGGGTACGGCACGCAGACGTTCGGCGCGATCGACGCCTGGGGCAGCGACTACCCCGGCTTCGGCGGCCTGGGGCTGGACGGCGGCAAGCCCTCGCGGTTCAACTCGCCGAGCATGAAGAAGGAGTGGAAGGCGGCCGACCCGAACATCTACCACTTCCCCGAGGGCAACCAGGCGCTGGTCCGCATGATGGTCGGCCGGATGATCCCCGGCTTCACCGATTCCACCTCCATGGACGGCATCACCACCGCCTCCTTCGACTACGGCCGGCTCGACCTGCCCGCCAACCGGGTCCGCTTCCGGCTGTCGAGCACGGCCGTCAGCGCGCGCAACGACGGCCCGCCCGACACGGCGGGCACCGCGACCGTCGGCTACTTCGACGGCCACCGGGTGCGTACGGTCCGCGCCGGCGCGGTCGTCCTGGCCTGCTGGAACATGGTCATCCCTTACCTCGTCCCCGACCTGCCCGAGGACCAGAAGCAGGCGCTGCGCGACGCGGTCAAGATGCCGGTGGTGGACGCCATGGTGCAACTGCGCGACTGGGAGGCGTGGCAGCGGCTCGGCATCGACCGCACCCGCTGGACCGGCGCCTACTGGTGCCTGTCGGAGCTCGACCATCCGGTCACCATGCCCGGCTACGACTGCCCGACGAAGCCCGGCAACCCGATCAACGTACGCATGCTGGCCGCCACGTGCCGCTCGGAGCTGGGCCCGGCCGCGGGCGCCGCCACGGGCCGGAACGAGCTGCTCAACACGCCCTACAGCCGCCTGGAGTACACCATCCGCGACCAGCTCGCCCGGCTGCTCGGCCCCGGCGGCTTCGACCCGGCGGCGGACATAGAGGCGATCACGGTCAACCGCTGGGGTCACGGGTACGCCCCGGAGTACTGCCGCCCGTGGAACTCCTTCTACCCGGACGGCCCGTTCCCCGCCGACCTCGCCCGCCGGCGGTTCGGCAGGATCGCGATCGCCAACTGCGACTCGGTGCCGGCCTCCCGGGCCGACGCGGCCATCACCGCCGCCCATCGGGCCATCAGCGAACTGCCGACGTGAGACTCGGGGGCCGCTGAGACCGGCCTGCCCGGCGTCAGCCGCTCAGGGCGCTGGGACCGGCCTGCCGGTGTCAGTTCTTCAGGGCGGTCAGGCTGGCCTGCCAGAGGCGTTCGGCCAGGGCTGGGTCGGACATCGCGGACGGGACCGGCTCCGGGGCGCGCTTCGCGAAGTAGGCTCCGGCGCGCCGCTCGCCGTCGGCGTGCGTGGCCAGGTGCACCAGCGTGCGCGCGCCGTACTCGGGCGGCTTGGCGTAGCCGGGCACGGCCAGGAACATCCGCATGATCCACGTCTGCGCCGCGAACCCGGTGCGGATCACGCCGGGATGGAAACAGGTGGCCGCCACCCCCCGGGCCGCCAACCCGACCGTGAACAGGGCGTTCGCCTGTTTCGTGTCGCCGTACTGGAGCCAGCCGTTCCATCGTCGCCGCTCACGCGACAGATCGTCCGGGTCGAGCCGGCCGCTTCTGCCCGCCCGTGAAGAAGTGGTGACTACCCTGTCGACCCGATCTGTTAGAGAATCGGTCAACAGAAAGGGGGCAAGATGGTTGACCTGAACCATCAGCTCGTGACCGTCCACAGTAATCTGGCGCCCCGGACTCATGACGCCCGCGTTGTTGGCCAGTACGGCAATTCGGTCATAACGCTCACGCAACACCGCCGCGAGCCTACGAACGTCGTCAAGCGATGTGTAGTCGCAGGTCAAAACATCGGCTTCCGGCCCGCTCAATGCGTCGGCCACGGCTTTGAGCCGAGCCTCGTCCCGACCGACGAGCACTACCCGGTGCCCCCGTCGTGACAGCTCGGCCGCCGCCGCGGCGCCGATGCCGGCACTCGCCCCAGTAATCACGCTAATCAACGCGTTCCTCCCACTGCGCCGGAAGCATAATCGGTGCTAGTCTCCTGTGCGATCTTCCGGAGGTGTGTTTACACAGAGTGTGCAAATACCCCTCGACTCCGAGGTTGGGACATGGGCTCGCATAACCGGTCAATTCGGTTCAAGATCTTCTTATTGCTGCTGCTACCCCTCCTGTCTCTGAGTGCGCTCTGGGGCTTTGCCCTCAATCTCACCGTGGGTGACGGCCAGGCCCTACTAAGAGCCAACACGCTTTATCAGACGATCGGCATTACCTCCACCGACCTGGGCTTACAGCTCCAAGCCGAGCGGGCCCAATCGGCCGTGGCGGTCACCACCCGTCAACTCACCCAGGAGCTCGGGACACAGCGCGCCCGCACCGACAAGTCCGTGGCCGACTTCCAGAAGTCCGCCGTGACAGCGGGTGACGCGATCAAGGACAACCTGCGCACCTCCCTCGACACCCTCACCGGGGAGCTGAACCGGCTCGGCTCCATCCGCGCCGACATCGACGGCGGCATCAGCTCCCGGCTGACCAGCCTCAACGAGTACAACCGGGTCCTCGACGCCATTTTCCGGCTCTACGACCACCTCGTCTCGGTGCCCGACCTGCCGCTCTTCCAGCAGGCGTCGTCGCTGCAGGCCATGGGCAACGCCCGGGAGATCATCGCCCGCGAGCACGCGCTGGTCAGCGGCGCGCTCATCGACCACCGGCTCACCGAGCCGGAGCTCACGGCTTTCACCGAGTACGTCGCGACCCGCAGGTTCCTCAGCGCCCGTGGCCAGGCCGGGCTCGACACGGCGCTCCGCCGGCCCTACGAGCAGATCTTCGCCGGTGAGCCGTTCAGGGACTTCACCGCCATGGAGGCGCGCATCATCGCGAGCGGCGCCCCGCCCGCCGACGGCGCGACGTGGAACGCGACCGTGGACCGGCTCACGGCGCAGCTCGACAAGCTCGGCGCGTCGTCCGGTGAGGTGCTGAGCGCGCGCGCGCTCGACGCCGCCACCAGCACCATGGTGAAGATCGGCACCGCGGGCGGTCTCGGGCTGATCGCCGTGCTCGCCTCGATCATCATCTCCGTACGCTTCGGCCGCCGCCTCGCCGGCGAGCTGGCCGCGCTCAGGTCCGCGGCCGTGGAGCTGTCCGACAACCGGCTGCCCAGCCTGGTCGACCGGCTGAGCCGGGGCGAGGAGGTCAACGTCAAGAAGGAGGCCAAGCCGCTCAAGGTCAGCGGCGCGGCCGAGATCGTCGACGTGGCCAAGGCGTTCGGCTCCGTGCAGCGCACCGCCGTACAGGCCGCCGTGAGCCAGGCCGCGATGCGCCGCGGCATCGGCCAGGTGTTCCTCAACCTGGCCCGGCGCAAGCAGGGCCTGCTGCACCGCCAGCTCGCGCTGCTCGACGGCATGCAGCGCCGTACGCACGACCCTGACCGGCTGGAGGAGCTCTTCCGCCTCGACCACCTGACGACCCGCATGCGGCGTCACGCGGAGAGCCTGATCATCCTGTCCGGCTCCGCCCCCGGGCGGGCCTGGCGCAAGCCGGTGCCCGCGGTGGACATCGTCCGGGCGGCCATCGCCGAGGTCGAGGACTACACCAGGGTCACCGTCGAGGCCATGCCCGGCAGCGCGCTCGACGGAGCCGCCGCCGCCGACCTCACCCACCTGGTCGCCGAGCTGGTCGAGAACGCCACCATCTACTCTCCACCGACCACCACCGTGGTCGTCCGCGGCGACCTGGTGAGCAACGGCTACGCGATCGAGGTGGAGGACAGAGGGCTGGGGCTGTCTCCGGGCGAGTACGCGGCGTTCAACGGGCTGCTGACCAACCCGCCGGAGTTCGACCTGGCCGACAGTGACCGGCTCGGCCTGTTCGTGGTGGCCAGGCTGGCCGAACGGCACGGCATCCAGGTGCTGATGCGCCGTTCTCCCTTCGGCGGCACCACCGCGATCGTGCTGGTGCCGCGCGGGCTGGTCCACGACCAGACCGCACTCGAGGCGGGCGGCGACGGGGAGTCACCCGCGCTGCCCAGCCGTACCAAGAAGAAGACGCTCGCGGTGGTGAACGGCACGCATGCCGGGCTGCCAAGGCGAGTGAAACAGGCAAATCTGGCACCCCAGCTCAAGACGGACGAGCCGCCTGAGCCGGAACCGGAAGCGAAGACAGAGCGCTCTCCCGATGAGGTACGGGACCTGTTCTCCGCCTACCAGCGGGGAACCCAGCGCGCCCGAGAAGAAGCGAATGAGGAGGGGGAGGCATGAGTGTGCCGACGACCAACACCGGTGAGCTGAACTGGCTCCTCGACGACCTGACGACCAGGGTCGGAGCAGTACGCCAGGCCGTCATCCTGTCGACCGACGGCCTCGCGGTCGGCTACTCCAAGGGGCTGAGCCGCGAGGACGCCGAGCACCTGTCGGCCGTGGCCGCCGGGTTCCAGAGCCTGGCCCGCGGCACGGGACGGCACTTCGGCGGCGGCGACGTGCGCCAGACCATCGTCGAGATGGAGTCGGCGTTCCTCTTCGTGACGGCGGCGGGGAAGGGCACCTGCCTGGCCGTGCTGGCCGACGCCAACGTGGACGTCGGCCACATCGCCTATGAGATGGCGATGCTCGTCAAGCGGGTGGGGCAGCACATATCCACCAACCCCAGGGCGACATCGTCATGAACGAACCCCCGCGGTGGCTTGACGAGGACGCGGGGCCGGTAGTCCGGCCCTACGCCCTCATTCGCGGGCGCACCAGAACCTCCGGGGAGGCGTTCGACCTCATGGCGATCGTCTCCGTCGTCGGCGACACGGAGGCGTACGATCTCGAACCCGAGCAATTGCTCATCCTGCGGGCAGCGCGTAACCCGATCACGGTGGCCGACGTGGCCGTCGAGCTCGATCTGCCCGTAGGCGTCGTCCGAGTGCTGCTCGGCGACCTGCGTGACCACGGCCTCATCTCGGTGTCGTCCCCCTCGGAAAAGGGACCGCGCCCGAATGAGCGCATTCTCAAGGAAGTGATCAATGGACTCCGTGCTCTCTGAGGACCCCGTCGCGCTGAAGATCCTGATCGCCGGGGGGTTCGGCGTGGGCAAGACCACGCTGGTCGGCGCGATCAGCGAGATCAGGCCGTTACGCACGGAGGAGGTGCTCTCCGATCGCGGCGTCGGCGTCGACGATCTCGACGGCGTGGAGGCCAAGACCACCACCACCGTCGCGATGGACTTCGGCCGTATCACGATCCGCGAAGGGCTGGTCGTCTACCTGTTCGGTACCCCGGGGCAGGAACGGTTCTGGTTCATGTGGGACGAGCTGTCCTACGGCGCGCTCGGGGCCGTCGTGATCGCCGACACCCGGCGGCTGACCGACTGCTTCCCGTCCGTCGACTACTTCGAGCAGCGCGGCACGCCGTTCGTGGTGGCCGTCAACTGCTTCGACGGCGCCGACCGGCACAGCGTGGACGACGTGCGGATCGCGCTCGACCTGGACGACGACGTGCCCGTGCTGCTCTGTGACGTGCGGCGGCGCACCTCGGCCAAGGAGGTCATGGTCACGCTGGTCGAGCACTCTTTGAGGACGATGACGTCAGCGAACTAGAGCGCCCGTAGACCGTTGATGACCTCTCTGAGCAAACTCTCCGTAGGGGTCGTCGCTTTGGCGAGCGGCGGCCGGGCCGACACCAGGCCGTAGTCGAGCAGATCTCCGAGCAGTACCCTGGCCACCCCCACGGGCAGGTTCAGCTCGGCGGCGATCTCGACTACCGGCCTGGTCTGAGCCATGACGCAGTCCATCATGCGGCGGTGCTGGCCGCTCAGCTCCGCCTTGGCGGGCACCGGCAGGCCGGTCGCCGACACGGTCGCCAGCAGGTCGAGCTCGGGTGACGAGGATTTGGTGCGCCCCCTGGCCACCGCGTACGGCCGCACAACCGGGCCGGCCTCCTCGTCAACCCACTCGTCTGGCCCATGGGTCACTATTGGGATCCCCCATCCTGATCGCTGTCCTGCCGCCCGCGCTGCCAGCCCGACTGGAGCGAGGAGAGCAGGGCCCTGGCCTCCTCCGGTGAGCGGCTCTCGGGCGAGCGTGTCTCAGTCTGCTCGGGGGGTGGCGACTGCTTGAGCTGCTCCGGCAGGTTGGCCTGCCGCACCCGGCGGGGCAGCGCCGGCTCCTGGGACCGCTCAGGGCCGTGCTTGACCGTGCGCTGGCGGCGTGGCAGCTGGCCGGGGGCCGTCGTGTCGTGCGGCGTCCTGGTGTCGTGAGGTGCCCTGGTGTCCTGAGGCGTCCTGACCACCGAGACGGACACCGACTCCAGCTCGGGCATCCGCACCGGCGTCGGGAGGGCCTGGATCAGCGCTGTGGGCACCAGCACGATCGCGGTGGTGCCGCCGTACGGGGAGGGCTTGAGCGTGACCGTGATGCCGTGTCTGGCGGCCAGCATGCCGACCACCGAGAAGCCGAGCCGCTCGGTCTGCGACGCCTCGAACTCGGGCGGGCTCTCCAGCTTCTCGTTGACGGCCTGCCGGGCCTCCGGGGTCATGCCCAGCCCGCGGTCCTCGACCTCGACGGCGAAGCCCCTGCCGACCAGCTCGCCGCGGACCGACACCTCGTTGCCCGGTGAGGAGAAGGCGGCCGCGTTCTCGATCAGCTCCGCGAACAGGTGCATGAGGTCGGCCACGGCCGCGCCGGAGACCCCGCACTCCGGCATCGGGTAGACGCGGACCCGGGTGTACTCCTCGACCTGCGCGGCGGCGCCGCTCAGCACGTCCTCGACCGGGATGACGCCGCGCCACCTGCGGCCGGCGGAGCCGCCGGACAGCAGCACCAGGCCCTCGGCGTGGCGGCGCATGCGGGTCGTCAGGTGGTCGATCTTGAACAGCCGCGACAGCGCTTCCGGGTCCTCGGTCTCGCGCTGCATCTCGTCCAGCAGCTTGAGCTGGCGCTGCAGCAGCGACTGGCTGCGCCGGGCCAGGTTGCGCAGCGCCTCGGAGACACCCTGGCGCAGCTTGGCCTGCTCGACGGCCGCGTCCACGGCGGTGTACTGGACGCTGTCGAACGCCTTCGCCAGGTCGTCGATCTCGCTGGTCGCGCCGTCGCACATCTTGATGGGCGGCACCTCGGCCTGGATGTCGACGTTCTTGCCCTGCCGCAGCTTCGTCACGACGCCGGGCAGCCGGATCTCGGCCAGGTCGAGCGCGTTGCGGCGGAGCGCCGCCAGCTCACGGCTGACGCGGCGGCCCACCCGGATGGAGATGAAGATGGACAGGGCGACCGCGATGAGGCCGAGGACGCCCGCCACGCCGGCCCGTACGAGGATGGCGATGCCGGCCGGCGTCATCCGGGCCAGCAACCGGTCACCGTTGTCCCAGATGACCTGGGTGTAGTCCTTCAGCTCGGGGTCGGCCATGCCGCGCCAGACCGCCGGGTCGAGCATCCGGCCCGAGACGTAGCCGTCCAGCGCGCGCTCCATCGCGGCCCAGCGCGCGGACTCGGTGACCTGCTCGAACGGGGTCCGCAGCTCGGCGTCGAGGTTGGCCATGGCCTTGGGGAACATGTACGTCCGCGTGCCGTCGAGCCTCGCGAGCATGTGCATGTCGCCCATGGACGGCTTGCCGTTGGAGGCGATGATCAGCGCGTGCTCGCGGCTCAGCAGCTCGCGAACCTCGCTGGCGGCGATCAGACCCTGCGCCTGCTGGGCCAGCTCGACGTCCGTGCCGAGCGTCAGCGACGGGTACAAGTGATGGACCGCGTCGCTGACCGCCGAGTATTCGGTGACCAGCGCGCCGGGGGTCAGCTTGCGGCTGTCGACCTTCTTCCTGATCTCAGGCAGGCGGTCGATGGCCGAGAAGACCTCTTTCAGCCGCCCCTGCATCTCAGGGGTGAGGGCGGCCTGCGTCGTCTCCGACAGGCCCCCGTCGGAGAGCCGCTTCTTGACCTCGTCGACCTTGCCGCGCGTGGCGGCCAGCTGGGCGGGGTCGGCGACGCCGCCGGAGATCACCTCGGCGGAGGCGAGGCGCTCCTGCTCGAGTGTGTAGACCAGGAAGTCGGCGTGGCTGATGACTCCGGACCAGATCGTGTCGACCTTCAGCAGGCCCATGGCCTCACCGGAGGTCGTGCTCGCGGCGAAGCCCCAGAGTCCGACCAGAGAAACCAGTGGGAGAACCAGCAGCGTCGAGATCTTGAATCTGATGGATCTGCCAGATGCCATGACGCCCGCTCCCGGATAGAAGATCGCGGGAGAGAATAGCACCAAATGCGATGGTTCTTAAGATCGACTCGCGACAAATCTATGATATGTCGGGAAATCCGCAGGTCGCTCGACTGCCCGTCCCCATGCCAGCCGTACCAGCCACGCGGCGAGCACCGCCAGCAACGCCACCTCCGCGCCCAGCAGCAACCGCTCCACCAACCCGATCATCACCCGCTCGCCGGGCAGCGCCACGTAGGTGACCGCCAGCACCCCGAGCCCGCCCGCCAGGGCCAGCCACTCGACGGTCCGCGCGACCGGCTTCCACACCTCGTCGACCGTGAGCCGGGGCACCAGCAGAGCCGCCGCCGCGGGCAGGCTGACGAACGCCGCCACCGACACGTAACGGTGAATCTCCGCCGTCAGGGTCAGGTCGGCGCCGATCGGCGAGGTCGGGATGACCGCGGCGACGATGAGCGCCCCCGACCACACCCACAGCAGCCGCTCCGGTAGCCCCCGCACCGGTGCGTTCGCCGCTTTCAGCGCCCTCAGCAGGACGAGCGAACCGAGGCCCAGCACCATCATCGCCGCTTCCGTGACGCCCCCGCGGTCGGACACGGCGTATTCGCTGACGGTCGCGTTGAGTGGGTTCAGGCCGGGGTCGAGCACCAGCTGCCCGACCACGATCCCGACCACCGCGAACACGATCGACCCGCAGGCGATGATGGGATAGAGCCTCTTTGCGGTCATGGCCCTACTCTTTCGTCTGCGGCCCACGCTCACATCCGGCGCCGCCCCTGACCCGACCCGGAGGTGATGTCGGGGTTTTTTAAGGGTCTTTTTATTACGGCAGGCGTTCGGGCGTTTTTTTGTTACGGCAGGCACGGGAGGGCCCATCCACCGACCGGGGTCGGCGGCCTTCCAGGGGCACGGTCCTCCGCCTCACCGGCTGGGCGCCGTGACGTGCGTCTTCTTGGCCGGGCACGGTCCATCGCTGCTCGCCGCTCGGGAGTGGAGGGCCCTGCGCTCTTGTCGGGCTCCGTCGGGTCCTTTCGGGCTCCGTCGCGTCGGCTCTGTCGGGGTCCGCAGGAAACCCAGCCCACTCCCAGGCTGTGTCGGGTTCCGTCGGGGACCGTCGGGTTACAAGCCCGAGGGGTCTCTGCCGACGCTGATCTCCTCGGCGATTCGGCGGAGTTCGGCCATGTCCAGGCCGGGGGCCTTGGGCAGCTGGCGTAGCAAGGCGTCCATCACCACGGGCACCGGCTGCCCGGCCAAGCGGCCGGCGATCCCGTGAACTGCCCTGAACAGCGCCTCATCCGTGTCGTGCATCGGCTCTCCTCGTTCGACTTCCGGGAGAACCGTACGGCGTCGCGGGGACAGTTTCGCGCTACGGCCTCAGCGTGTTCCACACCGTTTCGCGCTACGGCTCCAGCGTGTTCCGCACCGCCGCGCAGATCTCGGCGAGCTGCCCCAGTTGCTCGGGGGTGAGGACGTCGAACAGGCTCCGCCGTACCTCCTCCACGTGGCCGGGCGCGGCGGCGGCCAGCGCGGCGAAGCCCTCATCGGTGAGCGCGGCGAAGCTGCCCCGGCGGTCGGAGTCGCAGGGGC
Organism: Nonomuraea sp. NPDC050022; assembly: GCF_044460705.1. NCBI lineage: Bacteria > Bacillati > Actinomycetota > Actinomycetes > Streptosporangiales > Streptosporangiaceae > Nonomuraea > Nonomuraea sp. NPDC050022. Next base: position 870,620 of record NZ_JBITKE010000004.1, on the reverse strand, counting down.
GGCGCCGCACCCAACCGCGTTCCTCCAGCCGCGCGACCGCGTGGGAGAGCCGGCTCTGCGAGCTCTGCGCTCTGTTGGCCAGCTCGCTCATCCGCATCGAACGTTCCGGTGCCTCCGAGAGGGCCACCAAGATCATGTAGTACGTGTGCGGCATGCCCGCCTCGCGCTGGAGCTGGCGGTCGAGCGCTTCGTTCACCAGCTGGGTCGCGGCCAGGAAGTCGCGCCAGGTGCGCTGCTCGTCATCGTCCAGCCATCGGGTCATGTGCCCATTTTAGTTGAACTCTCATATACTTAGAGGTAGCTTCCGCCGAGAGGGGTTCACCATGCCGGTCCAGCGGCTCAATCACGCGGTCCTGTACGTACGCGACGTCGAGCGCAGCGTCGCCTTCTACCGGGAGGCCCTCGGCTTCGAGGTGGTCATGGGCATGCCCGGTGCCGCCTTCCTGCAGGCGGCCGGCTCGACCAACGACCACGACCTCGGTCTGTTCCAGATCGGCGAGCAGGCGGGTCAGTCCACCGCCGGCCGGTCCACCGTGGGCCTCTACCACCTGGCCTGGGAGGTGGACACGCTCGACGAGCTGGAGCGCATCGCGGCCAAGCTGAGCGAGCTGGGCGCGCTGGCCGGGGCCTCCGACCACTCCACCACGAAGGCCCTGTACGCGCACGACCCCGACGGCCTGGAGTTCGAGGTCTCGTGGCTGGTGCCCGCCTCGCTCCTCACCGAGGAGGTGCTGACCGCGCGCAGCGGCATCCGGCCGCTCAACCTCGCGGCCGACAAGGAGAGGTACGGCGGCCAGACGCGCGGCGGCGTGGGCGTCTCCATCCCCGCCTGACGTCCCGTCTATCCCAGTCCGACGTCCAGGCGTCTCCATCCCAGTCGGACGTCCTGGCGTCACATTTCGCACTGGATGTACCGTGGCCTTATCCCACTCCCGCGCTTTGGAGGAGGGCCATGCCGAGCGATCCCGACCATGTTCTCGACGCCATCGACGGTGTCGTCGACGAATGGGAGACGTTGAGCGCCGACGCGATGCGCTGGGCGCCTCCCGAGAGCAAGTCCGAAGACCTGATCCACGAGGTGACGGAGATCTTCGGCCCGCTCGCGAACGCGCTCAGCCAGGCGTTCCGCCCACTGGGTGACGCCGTGACCCGCGTGCTCGACAACCTGATCGACAACGACGACGAGTCCTGAAATAACCCGAATAACCTGACAGAACCCGCCATAAGTCCGCCTGCCACACCGCCCGGCAGGCCGTACCGGATGCTTGGCCAGACGGGTCAGGCGGACGATCCGCCGCGCCACGCGGAGTGGGCAGGTCAGGCGGCCGAGAGGCGCATGGGGCGTAGGGCGCCCGTGAGCTTGGCGAGTTCGGCCAGCATGGCGTCGGCGGCGGCGGTCATCACGTCGTTGGGCTTGACCGTGCCGTCCTCGACGAACTGCGGCACGAACGGCAGGTTGACCGCCTCGACCACCGGGATCATCTTCAGGGTGCTGACCACCTGGCGCAGGCTGTTGACCGCGCGGGTGCCGCCGGAGAGGCCGCCGTAGCTCACGAAGCCGGCCGCCTTGTGCTGCCATTCCTGGTGCAGGAAGTCGAGGGCGTTCTTGAGGACGGCGTTGAAGCTGTGGTTGTACTCGGGCGTCACGAAGACGTAGGCGTCGCCGCGCTCGACGATGGCGCTCCACTCCTTGGTGTGCGCGTGCTCGTACTGCTTGAGCCTGGGGTGGTTCGGCTCGTCCAGGAAGGGCAGGCCGACCTCGGCCAGGTCGATCAGCTCGACGTCGAAGTCGCCGCCGGCCACGGCCCGCTCGTAGAACCACTCCCCGATCACCCTGCCCACGCGGCCGGGGCGGGTGCTGGCGATGACCACCTGCAGTACGGGCTTGGACATGGGGCGCTCCTCAGTCTTAGACGGCTAGTTGCTCAACATTATTGAGTAACTACATATTTCTTAGCAAATGGAGCGGCGGTTGGGTAAGATCTACGGCGTGAGCATTGATTCGGTGTGCGTCAGGTTCCACACCGCCCTCGAACTGATCGGCGCCCGGTGGTCGGGCGCCGTGCTGCAAATGATCTTCAAAGGCGCGCACCGCTACGCCGCGCTCAAAGCGGCCATCCCCGGGGTCAACGACACGATGCTCGCCCGGCGCCTGCGGGAGCTGGAGGCAGCCGGGCTCATCGAGCGGCGAGTGCTCGCCACCTCACCGGTCAGGGTCGAATACCACCTGACGGAGATGGGCGAGGAGCTGCGGCCGGTCATAGACGAGCTGGTCATCTGGGCGCACAAGTGGATCCCGCTCCCGGAGGAGAAGGCCTCCTGACATTCGGGTGCTGTCAGGCGGCTCCCACGTGTTCGGCGATGGCCCCGGTGACCGGTATGACCGTGGGCAGCGGCCGGGCGGTGAAATGTGCTGGCTTGTGGGTACGCAGCAGCAGCTCGCCGCTGCGTTCCCAGTCGAAGCCGCGCTTGTTGAGTAGTTTGGCGAAGACCGCGCCGGCCTTCTCGGGATCGCGTTCGGCCAGCCGCCGGATCGGCACCGGTGAGACGGCGTCGCCCCTGAGGTAGGAGCTGACCAGCTCGCGGTAGGACCGCCTGGCGATCAGATCGGGGTCCTGGAAGACCTCCTCCAACTTGGCGAAGTCGGCGTAGTAACCGAGCCCCGCCACCTCGTCGAAGATCAGGGCCACAGTCTCGGCCCCGTCCATCCGTACGGGCAGCTCCTCCGTGGCCGGCGCGGCGCCGCCCAGGCGCCCCGACTGGTAGGCCAGGTAGCCGCGGATGCGGCCGGCCAACTCGGCGGGCCGCAGCACGACCAGGTCGGCCCCGAAGTGACTGATGAAGCACCGGCGCTGCTCGCTCTGCAGCTCCCTGGCCCGCGCCAGCAGCACCGGGTTGCGGAACACCCAGTCGGGACGCTCCAGCGCGATGTGCGCGGCCACCGGCAGGAGCGTGTCACGCGCGGCGGCGGCGTGCACCGCGGGCGTGCCGCTGATCAGCCAGTCGAGGCCGAGCGGCAGCAGCCTGCCCACCACGTACATCCCTGGGCGCAGCTCCTCGAACGCCGCCGCACCCAGGTTGGAGAACGCCCGGTAGACCAGCTCGTCCACGAGGTTGAACAGCAGCACGGCCGCCCCGTCGACCACCCGCACCTCGTACACCCCCTCGACCACCTCCTTCCAGCTCGACAGCAGCTCGACCTCGGCCCTGGCCAGGTCGGGCCGCTCGCGCAGGAACCGGTCGATGACCGTGTCGCCACCGGTCAGCGGGTGCTGGTGGGCGAAGTAGTCGATGGGCAGGAAGGCCGCGGCCTCGTCGGTGGGCGGGTCGTCGGCGTAGAACCGGTCGAGCACCCCGCTCAGCTCGCGCTCGAACCTGCCTGAGGTGGCAAAGTGGATCAGCTCGGCCTTGAGCTCAACAGCCCGCGCCAGCATGGTCATCATCACTCCTCGTGTCCGGAGTGACACTAACCGTCCCTGGGGCGGTCGGGACGGCTCTTCCGCCAGTTGGGGTCACCACCTGCCGTTCGCCGCCGGCCTCGCCGATAGCCTCGTACCGATGAGGGGCCGGGCGAACCGCTGCCGTGGTGGCCCGGTCGCGCGCTCAAGAGGTGGTAGGCGAATGACGCTCTTGGATTACCTACGCGACTGGCATCCCAAGCCCGTGACCAGCGAAGACGTCATCTCGCCCCAGCCCGCGGCGGCCCTGGCGGCGGTTCTCGACGCGCCACCCACCGCCGGTGAGGCGCTGCCGTTGCCGTGGCAGTGGCTGTACTTCCTGGAGTGGCCGCCACAGACCGCCCTCGGCCTCGACGGCCATCCGGCCGAGGGTCACTTTCTGCCGCCCATCCCGCATCGGCGGCGGATGATCGCGGGTGGGCGGATGCGGGCGCGGCGGGGGCTGGAGATGGGGCGGCCCGCCGTACGGACCGCCGAGCTGACGGCCGTCACGCCGAAGGAGGGGCGGACGGGAGAGCTGTTGTTCGTGACGGTGCGGTGCGAGTACCGGCAGGGTGGGGAGTTGCGGCTGGTCGACGAGCAGGACCTGGTCTACCGCTCGGACCCGCCGACCGAGGGAGCGGCTCCTAGCGAGACCCTTCCGCCGCCCGGAGCTGGTCCCACGGATGCTGATGCCGCGTGGCGGCTTGCGGTTACCGCTACTCCGCCGCTGCTGTTCCGTTTCAGCGCGCTCACCGCCAACGCCCACCGCATCCACTACGACCAGCGCTACTGCACCGACGTCGAGCGCTACCCCGGCCTCGTCGTGCACGGCCCGCTGCTCGCCGTTCTCATGGCCGAGCTGCCCCGACGGCACGCCCTGGGGCGGCGGATCACCGGACTGACCTACCGCCTGCGCCGTCCCGTCTTCGAGGGCGAGCCGTTCGTCGTCACCGGCTCGCCGGAGTCGGGGCAGCTGAGCGTCCAGGACGCCTCCGGCAGGCTGCGAGCCGAGGCGCACTTCACCTGACCCCCGGCTCACACCGTCTTGAGCATCCCGCCGTCGACGAAGTACGTGGAGCCCACCGAATAGCCGGCCCGCTCCGAACACAGGAAGACCATGAAGTCCGCCACCTCCTCCGGGGTGGCGAACCGCTTGATCGGCGCGTGCTCCCGCGCGACCTCGTCGAGGTGCGCCTGCCAGTCCCCGCCGCTGTCCGCGGTCAGCTGCTTGGCGGTCTTCACCCAGTCGGGGGTGAGGACCAGGCCGGGGTTGACGCAGTTCACCCGGATGTTGTGGTCGATGACCTCCGTCGACAGCGTCTTGGAGAACATCATCAACGCGGCCTTGGTCACGTTGTAGATGGGTTCGTACCAGAGCGGCTGGACGGCGCAGATCGACGCGTTGTGCAGGATCACCCCGCCACCGCGCCGCCGCATGCCGGGCACGAGCCCGCGGGCCAGGCGTACCGCCGCCATGACGTGCAGGTCCCAGTACGCCTGCCACTTCTCGTCCGGGGCCTCGAGTATGGTCTCGTTGGACCCGGCTCCGGCGTTATTGACCAGGATGTCCGCGCCCCCGAAGCCCTCTTCGGCCGCCTCGATCAGCGTCCCCGTGCCGTCCGCGGTCGCCACGTCACACGGGACGGGCACCACGCGCACGCCGTGGGCTTCGCGGATGCCGCGCGCCGCCTCCTCCAGGCGGTCGCCGACACGGGCGGCGAGTACGAGATGCGCGCCCTCTGCCGCGAGCCCCTGTGCCACGGCCAGGCCGATCCCGGAGCTGCCACCGGTGATGACGGCGACCTTGTCCCTCAACCCGAGTTCCACCGAACCTCCCGCAGACTGTCCACACGTGCCCCTCCATCATCGGGCACCGCCTGCGGCGCACCGGGATCGCGCGCCGCGGGGGTGTCGGCGTGGATTCAGTCCGCCACGAGGCGGCTCCTCTGGCCCTCGTGCTCGCGCTGCCGCCGGATGACGTACGTGCCCGGCGTGCAGCCCGTGGCCCCGTGTTCGGGATGCAGCAGGTAGGCGACGGCGGAGGTCTCGAAGATGCCGATCGCCAGCCGGTCGGAGTCCATCACGTCAACCGTCCAGCGGCAGGTGCCCGGGTCGGCGACGAGCGTGTGCGGGTTGCCGCCGGCCGCGCCACGCAGGAGTTCGACCCCTTCGGGCGGTACATCCGTCCAGGTAGTCGGGTTCCATGGCCGTACGGACGACGCGACGACGGAGAGCGGGATGACGATGAGGTCGCCCTGGGCTTGGAGCCCGTCGACGACAGGGATGCGCACCGTCTGCTCGAGGTGGTCGAGCACGGCGAGTCCGGTCTGCTGGGAGAGGGAAGCGAGAGTCACAGTCATGGGGATCACCTCAGGTTCGGCGTACGAGAAGGGAGTACTGCTCGGCGGACAGCCCGTAGGTCCAGCCGGCGGCTTCGAGCGGGTCGTTGAGGAACCCCGGCACGGTCAGCCCGTACCGGCGGCGGTGCCCGTCGCGTTCGACGGACCCGTTGACCGCGAGGAGCACCTTGGTCTCCTTGCGCAGGTCGTACAGCCGCAGTTCCGACCCGGGGTTGCCGGGGTCCGGCGCGGCGGCGACCAGCCGCAGGCCGGCCTGTTCGATGTACGAGCTCCAGCCGATGCGCTCGATCGCGCACCGCCTGACCTCGACGTTGGCCTCCTGGGCGATCCGCTGGGCGTCCGGACCCGTGATCACCCAGGGGGGCACCTGGGTGCCGTGCCAGGCGTACACGTCCCACCCGTCCGCGTAGCGCACCGCCGGGCCGTCGGCACAGTGCAGCCGGACTTCGCCCTCGTCGCTCCACACCTCCGTGTGCAGGGCGACGGGCCGTTCGGAGATGACGCACACGCCTTCACGAGGCCACCACCAGCCGCCTGAGCGGGCCGCTGCCGCCCACAGATCGAGCTGCCTGGCCCGCTCGGTCCCGAAGACCACACCGGCCGCTCGACGGAGGGCGTCGTAATGGGCGATCCAGGAGACGCACTGCACGCCGTACCAGCCGTTCATCCGGCGTTCCCGCGAGCCATGCACCGCCCGGACAGGCACGAGGAGCGAAGCTTGGGTGGATCGCGCGAGCGAGCCGACCACCTCCCGGCGAATCAGCCGGTCCATCGGCTGCCATCTGACCCGGGTGTCGAGTTCGAGGCACAGCTGCCTCATCAGAGCGGAGAGCCGAGGTGGCAGCGGCCATTCCGACATGTGCCGGGCGGCTTCCGAAGGCCGAAGACCCGGCGGGGCGGTCTCCAGCGCCGCGAGCGGTGACGAGACCCAGTGGAAACGCGGTGGGGCGAGCCCGATCAGGTGGTAGAGCTCGGAGATGGCGGCCTCTTTGGCCGGACGGTCGGCGGGCATGGTCGACAGCGTCGAGCCCAGCCATTCTTCGCGGATTTCGGCAGCTTCCCGCTGCTCGGGAGCGCTCACCAGATGAAGGTGGCGTCGTCCTTTCCTACGATCATGGTGGAAATGGTGACAGATCTGGGTGGCGGCTGTCTACTGCGGAGGTATCGCTGCTGACCGCCCCCGTCCCTCCGCTTGCCCAGCCGACTGGACAAGCGGAGGTGTGCCTGTGGCAGTGCTTACGGGTTGTCGACGCCGATCCAGTTGACGTACCACCCGTAAGTCTCCGCGTCGGCGACGGTGAGCGGGGGGAGGTCCCTCTCGCTCCAACGGATATAGACGCGGAATCCGGTCGCGGTGGGGTGGTAAACGGTGCTGGTGCCCGTCAGCTCGAACTGGTGATCCGTGCCGCCGACCGAGACCGTGTAGACGGGAGTACCCCTGAAGCCCGCGGCCGTGGTGTCCACGTCGATGTAGAGGCCGGGCGAGTTGTTTATGTAGAGCTGCCAGCCCATTCCCGGCGCCGTGCTCCCGGAAGCGATCCGCTGAGTCGTCGTCCCCGAAAGTGCCTTGGCTACCGTCTGCTTGACGACAGGGCGGGCGTCGGCATGCGCACCGACCCCTGTCGTGAGGGCGGCTCCGAATGCCAGGGCAGTGGCAAGGGTGGTGAATCTTACGATGGACATGCGTGCTCCTTAGGTCAAAGTCCTCAGCGGTCATGACCTCGGAGAGACACTGTCCGCAGGGGGCAGCCATGGCGTGCGAGGATAAAGCGATCATCACACATGGTAATCGCCGCGAAGCGCTACTCCATGGCACGACACTCTCCCGAAAAAGGGAGTATGAGCTGGGGATTCTCCCGTTCGAGCAACCCCACGACGCCTTCTCATCCGATGCGCAAACCGTAACTCAGCGTGACTTCGATGCCGGAGTTCGGGCGCCTTCTCACCAGGCGAGGAAGAGCGTCTCGGGAGAGCGGTGGATGAGGGTGGGGGCCATCGTGATGTCGGTGTGGGCCAGGCGCAGGCCGGGGAGTTCGCGGATCAGGATTTCCAGGGATATCCGGACCTGCTCCTTGGCGAGTTGCGAGCCCGGGCACCCGTGCGGACCATGTCCGAAGGACAGGTGGCGGAAGGCTTCCCGGCCGATGTCGAACTCATCCGCCCGCAGGTCACCGTCCGCGGCATCGGCATCGGCATCGGCGTCGGCGTCGCGGCCGGCTGAGGCGAAGGACACGAAGACCACGTCGCCCTCGTGCAGCTCAGTGCCGCTCAGCGTCACGGTGGTGGTGACCGTACGCCGGAAGCCCTGGACCGGTGCCTCGAACCGAAGTGCCTCCTCGATGGCCGCGGCGATGAGCCGCGGCTGCTCGCGGAGCAGTTCCCACTGGCGGCGATCACGCAGCAGGTTGAGCACCACGGTGCCGAGCAGCGCGGTCGTCGTCAGGTGGCCGGCCAGCAGCAGGTTCTGGACATTGGACACGATCTCCTTGCGCTGGTCCAGCGTGAGGTCCTCAGAGCCGGGGGCCAGGTCGCGGACCATCTCCGTGAACAGGTCGTCACGCGGAGCCCTCCTCCGCGCGCGAGCGTAGCCGTCGAGCAGTTGCTGCATGTCCACGATCTCCTGCGCGACCTCGACCTGCTCGCCCTCCGTCAGCTCGGTGAACACCAGCCGCTCCGCTCCCTGCGCCCCGCGAATCGCGCCAGGCGCGTCGGCGGGGTCCAGGCCGACCAGATGGCCGATCACGGCGGCGGGCAGCGGCCTGGCGTACGCGGCCATCCACTCGACCTGACCGTCGCCGGCGAAGGAGCCGATGAGCGCCTCGGCCCGCTCGGTGATGAACGGGAGCGCGGCGGTCACCTTGGCGGACGACAGCCCTCTGCTGAGGGGGCGGCGCAGGCGCCGGTGCGCGTCGCCATCGGCGCCGAGCACCGTCCGCACGCCACCGAACCCCTGGCTCAGCACCGAGAGCGCGGCCTTGCTCGGCAGGTGGTCGGGCCGCAGCGCGCCCGCCGACGAGAACTGCTCAGGGTTGCCCAGCACCTCGCGTACGTCTTCGCGCCTGCTCACCAGCCAGGCGTCCAGTTCGGGTACGAAGGTAAGCCCTTGCGTCCGGCGAGCCTCGGTGTAGACGGGGTACGGGTCGCGGTAGAACGCCTGTGGGTTCACGTGCCTATGGTCGCGGGTGGGATATGCGCCGGACAAGCTTTGCCCAAAGGCTCAATACGTTGCCGTTTAGTGGGAAATTTCCTCATTAATGTCGCCTCACCTGCGCTTTGTCGCATTTGAGGTCTAGCGAGAGGATCGGCGGACGATGCCAACAGATATTGTTGTGATCCTCAATGATCAGCCGGGTGAGCTGGCCCGACTCGGCAGGGTCACCGGCGACGCGGGCGTGAACATCCAGGGTCTCGCGGCGTTCACCGGAGAGGGCAAGGGCGTCGTACACGTGCTCGTGGATGACGAGGCCGCCACCAGATGCCGGCAGGCGTTCGAAGGCGCCGGGATGGGGATCGCCGACGAGCGCTCCGTACTCGTGGCGGACATGGACGACCATCCGGGCGCCCTTGGCGACCTGACCCGGCAACTCGCCGACGCCAACGTCAACATCGACCTCGCCTACACGACCTTCGGCGGTGTACGGATCGTCATCGCCACCGACGACATGGCGAACGCGAAGTCGGTCCTCGAAAGCAGGCGCTGATCCTTCTCACGAGTCGCGGCGATTGACGTCGCCGATATCCGTCGCTATTGTCGTTTTGGAAATGACGAACAGGCGTGAATTCACCGACCGCCTGAAGACGAAGGTCAGGAGCCGGACGATGGACAGGAAGGTAGCAGCCATGATGGCCTGCTCCGCCTGCGATCCGGCCGCTTCGTCCTGTTGTCGTTGTTGTCGCGCCTGACGCGCACCCTTCCCGCGCACATCGCCCCACCGGCGTTTTCTCGCCGCGCCGTCAAATGACGCCGCGCGCGCATCTTTAGCTTTCTTCCCTTTTCGAGAGAGTGGATATCGTCATGCCTGAAACGCTTTCCCTTATTCAGGGATTCCGTGTTCTCTCGTGCGCCCCTGATGGCGAACCGATTAAGGACGAGCGCGCCGCCACCGATCTGGTGGGCGAGGCGTGGGGGCAGCGCGCCGAGGTGATCGTCATTCCGGCGGAACGGCTCGACGACGCCTTCTTCCAACTCCGGACCCGGGTCGCGGGTGACATCACGCAGAAGTTCACGACGTACCGGCTGCTTCTGGTGATCGCGGGGGACATCTCCCGGCACACGGCGGCGAGCTCGGCCTTGCGCGACTTCGTTCATGAGACGAACCAGGGTGACCACGTCTGGTTCGTGTCCAGCCTGGAGCACCTCGACGAGCGTCTGGCCCGCCGCGCCGGCGCCTGACCGTTCGTCTGCTTGGCCGTGTGCCCGAGTGGTCCAGGGAACCGCCTGCAAAGCGGTGGACGCCGGTTCGAATCCGGTCACGGCCTCTCAACTTGCCCGCCCACCCTTTGACCAGGGCTCATACCGAATCGGATATCGATTCCGGGCGAATAGCGCTATTAGACATCATCTGTCCGGTTCTGATTTGCTCCTGCCCTCTGCTGACCAAGAGGGGCTTTGATGGCGCGTCGGGGGACGAAGATCGTACGGCTCACCGCGGCCGGGGTGGCCGCGGGTGTGCTCATGGCGGGGATCGCGGTGCCGGCCGTAGGGGGTGCGGCGCTCGGGTTCGTGTCGGCGGTGGGCGAGGCGGAGCTCAAGCCGGTCGCCCTCGTCGAGCCGCCGCCGGCCGAGGTCACGATCGTGCAGGACGCCAAGGGGGGCGAGATCGCGCGCTTCTACGAGGAGTATCGGGAGATCGTCGGCTTCGACCAGATCGCCGAGGTCATGAAGACGGCGATCATCTCGATCGAGGACTACCGCTTCTACGAGCACGGCGCGATCGACATCGAGGGCACCGTACGAGCGCTGGCCAAGAACCTGCGGGCGGGCAAGGTGAGCCAGGGCGGGTCCAGCATCACCCAGCAGTACGTCAAGCAGGTGCTGCTCAACTCCGCCGACACCGACGCGGAGCGGAACGCGGCGCTTGCGGCCAGCTACGCGCGCAAGCTGAACGAGTTGCGGTACGCCATGGGGGTCGAGGAGAAGTACACCAAAGACCAGATCCTCGAGAAATATCTGAACATCGCGTACTTCGGGGCCGGTGCTTACGGTGTCGAGGCGGCGGCCAAGCGGTTCTTCGGCGTCAAGGCCAGCCGGCTCACCCTGCCACAGGCGGCGACGCTGGCGGGGGCCGTACAGGACCCGAACGCCACCGACCCGAACATCGACAGGAAGCACCGCGACAGGCTGCTGAACCGCCGTAACGTCGTGCTGAACCGGATGGCCGAGCTGGGCAAGATCACTCCCGCCGAGGCGGCCGCGGCGAAGGCCACCAAACTCGGCTACAAGGGAACCAAGCTCCCCGGCGGCTGCGACTCCAGCAAATATCCGTACTTCTGCCTGTATGTCCGGCAGGAGATCCTCAACAACCCCGACTTCGGCAAGACCGCCGCGGCGCGCCTGGCGATGCTCAACCGCGGCGGCCTGACGATCAGGACCACGATCGACCCCGCCATGCAGCGGGCCGCGGATCGGGCGATCAGGAAGTACGTCTACGCCTCCGACGACGCCGTCGCCGCCGAGGCGCTGGTCCAGCCGGGCACCGGCGCGATCAAGGCCATGGCCGCGAGCAGACCGTACGGCGTCGACCGCGCCAGGAACGAGATCTCCTACAACCTCGTCGCGGACGCCGTGCACGGCGGCGGCGCCGGGTTCCAGGCCGGCTCCACGTTCAAGACCTTCACCCTGATCAGCGCGCTGAAGAACGGCATGAAGCTCGACGACGGCCTGAGCGCGGGCGCCGGATACCGGGCCCCGGCCTATTCGACGTTCAAGAACTGCAAGGGCGAGAACATCGGCGACCCGACGCACACGGTCACCAACGACGAAGGCTCCCCGGGGTGGAAGACGCTGCGGACCGGCACCTGGGCCTCGGTGAACACCTTCTTCATGGAGCTCGAGCGGCGGGCCGGGCTCTGCGAGACGGTCACCACGGCCAAGTCGCTGGGCATCCGCCGCTCGGACGGGCGGAAGCTGCAGGAGTACGAGACGTTCACGCTCGGCATCAACGAGATGGACCCGGTGACCGTGGCCACCGCTTACGCGGCGATAGCGGCACGCGGCAAGTACTGCGCGCCGACGGCGATCACCCGGGTCACCGACCGCGACGGCAAGGCCACCCGGTACCGGCCGAAGTGCCGTCAGGCGCTCGACCCCGCCATCGCCGACGCGACGGCCGACGTGCTGTCCGGCGTGCTCACCAAGGGCACGATGCGCGACGTCGGGGGCATCGGGCGCGACGCGGCGGGCAAGACCGGCACCACTGACGACTACGCGTCAGCGTGGTTCGCCGGGTTCACCCCGGACCTGGCGGCGGCGGTGAGCATCGGGGACCCGCGCGGCTCCCAGAAGCACAAGCTGACCGGGGTGACGATCGGCGGGCGCTACTACGGGGCGGTGGCGGGTGCCACCCTTCCCGGGCCGATCTGGAAGGACACGATGATCGGCGCGTTGGCGGGCGTGCCCCCGACGTCGTTCTCCCCCATCGACACCGCTCGATTCGAGGGGTGCTCCGAGGGTTGCCGAACCGCGCCGACGACAGCTGAAGATGACAGCACGCCTGACCCCTGATTCGGGCGGGCGTTCGCGCGAAACCGCTGGTTGGATGTCCCGTACGCGTGTGGTGCTGATCACCTTGGATGTGCGGATTTCTGCACAGTTGATCGCTGGCCGTCTCCCTAATGTCTGTCCTGCCGGACGAACCCGGCAGCACCGACAAGGGGGAGGAACCCAATGCGTAAGACCTTTGCGATCGCGGCTCTGGCCGGCTCGATGGCCTTCACCGGTATCGCTCTCAGCCCGGCCGCCCAGGCGACCACCCAGTCCACGACCACCACCGCGAGCGCGACCAACTTCACGGTGAACTGGGGCAAGTTCTTCTCCAGTGACCGCAAGGCGTACACGTTCGGCAGGACGTGGAAGAGCGGTGGCAAGGTCTTCACGACGTGGCACGGGGTGGACAACGTCGGCGGCAAGAAGGGCTGGGTGTGGTTCGAGTACTACAAGAACGGCAGCTGGCACAAGTTCAACCAGTCGTGGGACGGCGAGGTCGTCGGCCGCTGGAGCGGGCGTGGGATCAAGAAGGTGTACACGTTCACCTGCTGGGCGGGCAAGTTCGACAACTGCGGCCGCAAGTACCGCATCTACTAGACCGGGCGACGTAACGAGCGGTGCCCCTGCCGTACTGGCGACTCCTCCCACACGGTCCGTCAGCACCGCGGATCCGCAGCGTCCCTGTCGTGAAAATCGCGGTCAGCGGAAGTAGCTGGTAAGGGTAGAAGCATGATCTTTTTGAGGCGGACAGTGGGAGTCGCCGTACTCACCCTTCTGGCCATCCCGATCACCGCCGCCACGGCCACGCCACCGGCGGCCGCCGACGTGCGCGAACGGTCGCAGGCCGAGGGCGGGACGGCGGGCCGCCGTATGCTGGCCCGGTTGAAGGTCGCCAAGCCGTTATCCAGCCGTGGTTACAGCCACCGGCGGTTCCTGCCCCGGTGGGCGCACCACAAGGGCAGGTGCGACGCACGAGAGGTGGTCCTGGCCCGCGACGGGCGACACGTACGCAGAAACGCCGCCTGCCACCCGGTCAAGGGCGTCTGGTACAGCCCGTACGACGGTAAACGGCTGAAAAGCGAAAGGCTGGTCGACGTCGACCATGTCGTGCCATTGGCGTACGCCTGGCGCTCCGGTGCCAGCAAATGGAGCCAAGCGCGGCGCCGCGCCTTCGCCAACGACCTCACCCGCCCCGAGCTGGTGGTGGTCAGCCACTCCGCCAACATCGCCAAGGGCGGCCAAGGGCCGCAGAGCTGGCGTCCGCCGCGGCGCGCCTATTGGTGCCGGTACGCGACCTCGTGGATCACCGTGAAGCATCACTACCGGCTCCTCGTGACCCGAAAGGAGAAGGTGGCCCTGCTCAACATGCTCCGCACCTGCTGAGGGCCCCATGATCAGGATTCGTCTTCGGCAGCGATCCGCTTGCCGAGGTTGATGAAGAAAAGGACCAAGCCCACGGTCAGCACGATGTGTCCCAATCCGGCGAGTCCGGAGATCATCGCACTGGTCTGAGCGCCCAAGACGGTCTGGGTGCCGTGGATGATCATCATCAGGACCGTTAACGCGAGACCGGCGTTGTAGACCCAGAAGGACCAGTTGAAGAGCCTGCTGGCCGACAAGGTGAACAGCTTCTCCAACGCCAGCACGATGAGGAAGAAGAGCATGCCGAGCGCGAGCAGGTGCGTGTGCACGACGCCGAGCTGGGTGTCGCCCGTGAAGTCGGTCAACTTGGTGAGCTCACGATAGTACAGTCCGCTGATCACGCCAATGATCATGTAGATGTGTGCCGCATGGAGGAGCTTTTTCATGGTTAGGGCCTTTCTGGGGGGCTGGCGGCGCTTCAGGACCTGGCGTCGTTCCAGGTCGTGCTGGTGAGGAAGTAGGTGTCGTAGAGCTCCTGCACGTCAAGGAGGCTCTCCGGCGGCACCTTGCCGTACGCGATGCGCTCCAGGTGGCGGAAATACTCGAACCGCTCGACGCCCGGAGTGATGACGATGAGGATGTCGGCGTCCTCTCCCGGCGCCGCGGCGAAGGCATGGGGAAGACCGGCCGGCACGATCACGAGGTCCCCGCGCTCGGCGGTGACGACCTGCTCGCCGGACAACAGCTGCGCGGTGCCGTCGAGCATGTAGAACAGCTCGGCGGAGGCGCCGTGGCGATGCGGTTTGGCGCCGTCCGCGCCGTTCGCGAGCGTGACTCGCTGGGTCGACAGCGCGCCACCGGTTGAGCTGCTGTCGGCCAGCAGCCGGATGGTGGTGGGGGCCTGGCCGATCACTTCGGCGTCCCCGGATCTGACGATGACGGACCCGTTCGCGTTGCTGTCGAAGTTGGGCACGATGAGCGACATTTCGATGACTCCTTCAGATTCAGGCTCAGGCGAGGAACAGCAGGAGGGAGCTGATGAGGACGACCACGGCGGTGGCGAAGTGGATGCCGAACGCCACCGCCTTCGTGCCGCCGTTGCGCAGGACGATGATGGTGTCGGTGAGCGGGAGGAGGGCGACGACCAGCATGAACCAGGCCTCGGCGCGGACCCCGACGAAGAAGAGCAGGGCCAGGCCGACGATGCCGTAGACGGCGTCGCGTTGGCCCTTGACGGTCAGGTAGACGGCGTCCCCGTCCTTCTTGGCAGGCACGCCGTAGCCGGCGGCGGCGGTCTGTGGCACCCGCAGGAACTGCAGGCCGATGAAGAGGATGAACAGGTCGAGCACGACAGCGAGTCCGTAAGCGATGGGGATAAGCACGATCCACTCCAATTTCTAGCGCTGCTAGTTGCAAGAGTGACGCTAACATAGCCGCGACAGTTGCGCTAGCGGCGCTAGAATCGCGGTCATGCGGCACCCGTTGCGGTCAGCTGGAACCGGAGGGTCTGGAAAGGCGTGACCCGTACGGAAACCTAGATCGACGCCAGAACACGGTCGATCGCCGAGCGACCAGCGGGCCCCCAGGTCTCCCCACCGGGGAGGCCCCGGTCTCCGGCCCGGCCGATACTGATGAGCATCAGGCCGCGCAGGATCGCCCACCCTCGTGCGCGCCGGATCATCGCCTCGTCCGTGACGCGTACGCGGTGAGGAATCGGGTGTCCGCTCCTGAGGACAGGAGCAGCCACGCGGCCGCGAGGTCCGGCGCCTCCGTGATCCCGATCGGCCGGCGCATGCTGATGGAGCGCCCGGAGGAAGCCCCCCAAGCTGTCGGCCGCGTGCCCGCCATGGGTGATGGAGGCCCGGTCGGCCGGCTCGCCGGGAACCCAGGCCGTAATGGTCCACGGCCACGGAAAGCGTTCGGACGGTTCACCAATCCGTACAACGGTCGGCACCGGGAGCGGAAGGCGAGGGGCCAGGACGGGCATCCACTGGTGCTCCTTAGCGGGTGACTTTCCGCGAGAGGTCCGCGAGGCGCTCGGTCTCCTCGCTGCTCAGCGCCACCTTCATCGCCCCGGCGATCGCCCGCATCTCGTCGATCAACGGAGCGGTACGATCCAGGTGCGCGTTGGTCAGGCCGGTCACCTTGAAGGGGATCTTGCCCTCGTTCGGATGGCCATCGGAGGAGACCACCCGCCAGGCGATGACGTACTTGCCCGCAGCCAGCGGCTTGGAGACAGCGGCAGTGACCGTGGCACCGGACACCTTGGCCTTGCCGACAGCGGCCTTCTTGCCGTCCGCCGTCGACAGCACGACCGTGGGGAAGCGGACTCGGGTATGGAACTCCAGCTTGATCCGCTTGACCACTGCCACCTTGGCGTTCTTCGCGGGCGAACTGCTCTTCAGGCCGTCGTGGGCGAGCGCGGCCGGCGCGCCCAGCATGACGAAGGCGGCGGTGCACAGGGCCGCCAGGACGAATCGCGGTAGGGATGCCATCGTGAGCTCCAGAAAGGGGATCCGGCCACGCCCTGGGCGCGGACCGACGGGACGCTCGCGCGGACGAGCAGGCAAGCGTTCGGTCACGGGGCACGCGGGCCGCCGGACCCTCCAGGTCCCTCAGCCGGCGTGCGGCAGCGCGGGCGGACCACACACCAGCAGCAAGGACGTCCAGTGACCTACGAATACCGCCAACTCGACATCACGCCCACCATGCATGCGCAGCTCATCGACCTGTACCAGCGTTGCTACGCGGCCCCGCCATGGTCGGAAACCCCTGAACAGCTCAACGGTTACCCCGCCAATCTCGCCGCATCCATGGAACGGCCCGGCTTCATCGCTCATACCGCCAGTGACGACGCCGGCCGGCTCGTTGGTGTCTGCTACGGCTGGCCCACCCCCGCCGACCTGACCGGAAACCACGTCTACGACACCCTCATCAAAACCTTCGGCCTGGACGCCACCACCGCGCTCACCCGCGACGCCTTCGAGGTCGTCGAGCTCTTCATCCACCCCGACCACCAGGGTCAAGGAATCGGCCGAAACCTGCTCACCCAGGCGACCGGCTCCTGGCCCACCGCCTGGCTCATCACCAGCCCCCAGGCTCCTGCCGCCGTCCTCTACCGCAAACTCGGCTGGCAAGAAGCCGGGGACCTGCCGACCGACTTCCACCCCCAGCTCAAGCTATCGGTCTTCGCCCTGCCCAGAGGCTGATTCAGACGCACTTCCCCCCGCCACAGGCCACGGCCGTCAGCGCCGTACGGTCAGCACCTCGTCCTTGTGCGACAGCCGACCGCCGGTGAAACACAGCCGGTACGCCGGCGACGGCGAGTTCGCCCTGATCCGATAGAAGCGGCACTCGTCAGCGCCCCGCGGATCCGCAGGCGCGCCTCTCGGCCGCCCACCGGCGTCCACCTGGTACGCGGGCAGCCGTGACCCGAGTGACGCCAGGCTCTGGCCGACGCGCAACTCCGTGTACACCCCGGCGTCCAGCACCGAGCGGCGCGCGGTGTAGAGGTCGTAACCGGAGGTCACCAGCGTCAGAGCGGCGGCCGCCGCGATCGGCAGCCAGATCGCGTCGATCACTCTGCGCCGTACCTTGCGGCGGGCCAGGGCGAGCTCCCGCTGCGAGTCGGGTGGCGTGGCCGCGGCCCCCGCGGTGAGCGGCAGCCGGGCGGTGACGGCGAAGCCGCCGTCGGCGGGCCGCGCCCGCAGCCTGCCCCCGGCCAACCGGACCCGCTCGTCCAGACTGACCAGCCCGTAGCCACCGGACCCCGACGCTACCTCCGGCCGGGCCACTGCCCCCGCCCAGGCCGCTGTCCCCAGCCGAGCCGCCGGCAGTGGCCCGGCCGGGGGCGCCGCGTTGACCACGGTGACCTCCGCCTCGCCGGACGCGTGGTCCGTGCCCAGCCGCACGGTGACCGCGGCGCCCGGCGCGTGCTTGGTGGCGTTGGTCAGGGCCTCCTGAACCACCCGGTAGGCCGCCCGGTCGGCCATCGGCGGCAACGGCTCCAGCTCGCCGTGGAGCGTCACCGCCATCCCCGACGCGGCGGCCCGCTCGACCAGCGCGGCCACGGTGTCGCCGGACGGCAGCACGGGCGCGCTCTCGCCTTCCTCCCGCAGCACCCCGATGATCTCGCGCAGCCGCTCGGTGGACCTCGCAGCGGAAACGCGCAGCTCGGCGGCCGCCTGGCGGGCGGACTCGTCCAGCCCCGGATGTACCTGAAGCGCGGCGGCGCTCAGCGCGATCAGGCTCAGCTCGTGCCCCAGCGAGTCGTGCATGTCACCGGCGATCCGGGACCGCTCCACCAGTCGCATCCGCTCACCGATCAGGCTCTGTTCTCGCTCCAGCCGCTCGGCGAGCTCCCATCCGCTGCGGATGAGGCCGTCGTGCTGGCGGACGTACCGGCCGGCCAGCCAGGGCAGCAGGATGTTCGTCACCGCGGTGGTGACCAGCGACAACCAGTTCGACAGCGTGCTGCCAGGGGTGAGATTCACCGCCACAAGTCCCGCCAGGCACACCCCGGTGAAGAACAGCAGCCCGGCACGCATGCCGGCGGTCCGTCGCCCCAGCAGGAACGCCAGCAGCAGCTGGGGAATCATGAAGGTGTCGGTGTACAGCTCCGGTGTCACCGCCAGAGCCAGCCCCACCGGCACGGCCGCGGCCACGACCGGCCACCGTCGGCCCACGGCCACGGCCAGCGCCAGAAGCGGTACGGCGGCGATCCGCACCCAGGGCAGCGGCAGGCCGGGAGGCTGCCTCACCTCGGGCGACTCGTTCGCCAGGAACACCGGCACGGTGACCGCCAGCCAGAGCAGCAGATCGGCCGGGAACGCCTTCATCGCCACGATGTCGCGGAACGACCGATTCATGGCGGTCACGCTACGCGGCGCCGCACGCCGCGACACCTGACGAAAGTAAGGGTCACCCGCTGCCGATCGTGCATGATCCCGGCCATCTCCGGATCCCTATGGTCGAGACCCCTGTCGGCGAAGGAGCCTGATGATCACCCTGCACGGACTGACCAAACGTTACGGCGACAAGACCGCCGTCGACGATCTCACCCTGGAGCTCACCCCCGGCACGGTCACCGGCTTCCTCGGCCCGAACGGCGCCGGAAAGTCGACCACCATGCGCATGATCATGGGCCTGGACTCCCCCACCTCCGGCACCGCCCTGATCGGCGGCCGCCCCTACGCGGACCTCGACCGTCCGCTGTGTACCATCGGCGCCCTGCTGGACGCCAAGGCCGTCCACCCCGCCCGCAGCGGCCGGGACCACCTGCGCGCCATGACCGTGAGCCAGGGCCTGCCTTCATCCAGGGTCGAGGAGGTCCTCGCCCTCACCGGGATGACGCAGGCGGCCAGCCGCCGCGCCGGAACGTACTCCCTGGGCATGAGCCAGCGGCTCGGCATCGCGGGCGCGCTGCTCGGCGATCCCGAGGTGCTGATGCTGGACGAGCCGGTCAACGGCCTCGACCCCGACGGGGTCCGCTGGATCCGCACATTGCTCAGATCGCTGGCCGCCGAGGGCCGTACCGTCTTCGTCTCCTCCCATCTGATGAGCGAGATGGAGCGCACCGCCGACCGGCTGATCGTCCTCGGCAAGGGTCGGCTGATCGCCGACGAGCCCATGGAGCGTCTGATCGCCGGCTCGGAGGTGCGGGTACGCGGACCGCGACTGCGACCGCTGGCCGACGTCCTGCCCGCCGCGCGCTGGACCGGCCCGGACGAGCTGACCGTCAGCGGCCACACCACCGAGCAGATCGGCCGGCAGGCGTACGAGCTGGGGTTGCCGCTGTACGAGTTGCGCGCCGTCGAGTCCTCGCTGGAGGAGTCCTACATGCGGCTGACCGCCGACAGCACCGAGTTCGGAGCCCACGCATGAACGCCCTGACCCGCGCGGCCGCCGCCGAGTGGCTGAAGCTCCGCTCCGTCCGCTCCACCTGGTGGTTCGCCGGCGGCGCGCTCTTGACGATGCTGCTGGTGGCGGTGCTGGAGGCGAAGGACACGGCCGTCTTTCTGCGCAAACAGGGCCTACCGGTAGAGCCGGTGTCGTCGGTCCTCGAAGGACTGGACTGGGTGCAGCTCATCTTCGGATCGCTCGGCATGCTGGCGGTGACCAGCGAGTACGCCACCCGTAGCATCGTGGTGACGCTGGCCTGCACGCCCTCCCGCGCCCGGCTGCTGCTGGCCAAGACGGCCGTCGTGGGCGCCACGATATTCGTCGCCGGCGGGCTCGTCGCCGTCCTCGGCGTGGCGGCCAGCGCGCCGCAGCTGGAGAAGTACTGGGAATTCGACGCCGGACAGGTGACCGGGCGAATCCTGGCCATCGCGGCGTACCTGGCGCTCATCGCCGTGCTGGCTCTCGGACTCGGCACGCTGATCCGCAGATCGGCCGGGGCCATCACAACACTGTTCGCCCTGCTGTACGTGCTCCCGATCGGGCTGCAGGGGCTCGCCACCTCGCTGGGCGCCGAGTTCCTCAACACGCTCGCCGACTACACGCCCGCCCCCATCGGGGAGCGCTTCATCGCGGGGGAGGCGGCATCCGGCCTCGTACTCACCGCGTGGGCCGCGGTGGTGGTCGCCGCTGGGGTGTGGGTGATGCGCAAACGCGACGCTTAAGCGGATCGCGGGGGTACGCC
Organism: Nonomuraea sp. NPDC050022; assembly: GCF_044460705.1. Lineage (NCBI taxonomy): Bacteria > Bacillati > Actinomycetota > Actinomycetes > Streptosporangiales > Streptosporangiaceae > Nonomuraea > Nonomuraea sp. NPDC050022. The sequence continues at coordinate 850,109 of NZ_JBITKE010000004.1, read as the reverse complement.
GTGCGAACTCACGATGTTCTGACTGGCTTATCCCGTCAGTCGTGCGGGACCAACCCGGCCTCGTACGCCAGCACGGCCGCCTGGACCCGGTTCTTCAGCCCCAGGCGGCTCAGCACGGCACTCACATACGCCTTGACCGTCCCCTCCACCAAGAACAGCCGCCCGCCGATCTCCGCGTTGGACAACCCGGCGCCGACCAGCGCCAGCACCTCCCGCTCGCGCGGCGTGAGCACCGCGATCCGCTCCTTGGCCGCCGACTGCCGGCTCATCCGGCCGCCACTGACCTGCTGGATCACCCGATGGGCGATCTGCGGCGAGAGGAACGCCGCACCCCCGTGCACGGCCCGTATCGCCGCCATCAGCTCGTACGGATCTCCCGACTTGAGCAGGAAGCCGCTCGCCCCGCCGTCCAGTGCCCTGGAGATGTACTCGTCCTCGGAGAACGTCGTCAGCATCACCACCGCGACATCCGGGGCCGCCCGGCGCAGCTCCGCCGCCGCGCTCAGCCCGTCCAGCAGCGGCATCCGGATATCGAGCAGGGCCACGTCCGGCCGGTGCGTGCGGGCGAGCTCGAGCGCCTCCCGTCCGTTGCCCGCCTCCGCGACCACCTCGATGTCGGGGGCGGCGGCCAGGATGGCTCGCACACCCGCCCGGACGAGGACCTCGTCGTCGGCGAGCAGCACCTTGATCACGCCCCAGACGCTACCGCCGTGTCCCGCCCCACGAATCCGAGTTGCGGCATAGCCGGGATACCGGCAGGCGCGCACTGGTCATCCGCCGAGCGGCAGGTCACTTTCTGAGGCGGAGCAGGCGGTCCACGAGGGTGCGGGCGTGGTCGGGGCCGATGGGGCGGTTGAAGAACATCGCGTGGTAGTAGACCGGCGCGATGATCACTTCCATGAACTCCAGCAGGTCGGTAGAGCCCTCCCCGCGCTTGGCCGCCCGCTCCAGCATGTCCTGCAGTTGGACGGCCCGGTCGGTCAAGTAGGTCTGGTGTTCGTGGGTTCGGGTGCTGATCTGCGCGGCGCGTATGTACAGGGCGCCGAGCGGCCCGGCCACGTCCGCCGCCAGCTGGACCGCGTAGGCCTCCAGGTCGCCGCGCAGCGAGCCCGTGTCGGGCACCGGCGACTCTTGCGACAGCCGTTCCATCACCACGTCGTCGACCAGCGCCTCCAGCGTCCCCCAGCGGCGGTAGACGGTGGCCTGGTGGACGCCCGAACGCTCGGCGATCTGGGGGATCGACAGGCTGTGCCAGTCCTGTTCTGACAGGAGGTCGAGGACCGCTTCGTGGACCTGCTGGCGGATGCGTGCGCTGCGGCCTCCTGGCCTTCGTGCCTGTTGCATGCCTCCACTTTAACGCGAAGTTCCTTGCGTTAGCTCTTCCCAAGGGCTTATCTTGAAGCGAAATCCTTCGCAATAAGGAGCCCAGCTATGGAAAGGACCTGGTCATGAAAGGCGGCTTCGTCAAGACGATCCTGGCCGATGTGGCACCGCCCATCGCCGCGTACTACCTGCTGCGCGCTTTCCACGTGAGCGAGTACACCGCGCTGCTGACCGCCACCGTGGTCGGCCTCGCCCGCACCGCCTACATCGCCCTCCGCGAGCGCAGGCTGGACGGCTTCGCCGCCTTCACCGGCCTGGTCTTCGGCATCGGCCTGGTGCTGGCCTTCTTCACCGGCGACGAGCGCTTCATGCTGGCCATCAAGTCCGTCAGCACGTTCGCGATCGCCGCCGTCCTGACGGCCACCTGCCTGGTCGGCCGGCCCGCCGCGTTCGCGCTGGCCATCCGCTTCGGCGCCGAGGACGAGAAGACGGCGGCCCGCTGGCGGGTGCTGTACCGGGCGGAGCCGACCTTCCGGCGCATCTATCTAGTGATGACCCTGACCTGGGTGATGGCCCTGGTCGCCGAGTCGCTGATCCGCATCCCGCTCATCTACCTGCTCCCCGTGGACGTGATGACCGGGCTGTCGACCGCCCTGCTGGTCGGCACGCTCTGCCTGATCGCCGCCTGGAGCGCCTGGTACGGCAAGCGCGGCGAACTCGCCGCACTCGCCGGGGCCAGTACGGATTCACCGGACAGCTCCGCCCATTCCTGACTGACGCCGCCATCATCGACTACCAAGGAGAGAGTGCATGAGCGATCAAAATGGGCCGATATTAGTCATAGGGGCCACCGGCCAGCAGGGCAGCGGAGCCGTACGAGAACTGCTCGAACGGGGTCGCGCCGTCCACGCGTTCGTCCGCGACACCGACGCGTCAGCCGCCAAGGCGCTGCGCGAGGCGGGGGCCGAGCTCGTTGTCGGCGACCTGGACGACCCGGCGTCGTTACGGGCCGCGATGCGCGGGGTCCATGGGGTCTCCCTCGTGCTGACCATGTTGGAAGGCCGGAAGGTGACCGCCAGGGGCATCGCGGCCGAAGCGCGGCGCGGCAGGTCCGTGGTGGACATCGCCCGGGAGAGCAGCGTCGGCCACATCATGGCCCTGCGGGTCCGCCATGACATTCACCAGCTCACCCCGCTCACCCTCCACAGCTGACGTCCGGGATGTGGATGGGAACCTTTCTCCAGCATCCGGATAAGTACGGCTGTGACCCCCATTCCAGATAAGGAGCCGACCCCGGCGGGCCTGACGCTCCGCATGGCGACACCCGCGGTTTCGGCGGCCTTCGACGCGCCGGACCCGATGGAGGACTCGGCGATCATCGAAGCGTCGCTGCGCGAGCCGGAGCGTTTCGCCGAGTTGTTCAACCGGCATGCCGCCGTACTGCACCGCTACGTCGTCCGGCGGCTCGGTCCAGATCACGCGGAGGACGTGGTGGCCGAGACGTTCACCAGGGCGTTCGAGAAGCGGCGCACGTACGCCTTCGACCGCTCGGACGCCTTGCCGTGGCTGTACGGCATCACCACGAACATCATCGGCACCCACCGCAGGGCAGAGGTACGCGGTTACCGGGCCCTCGCCCGAACCGGCGAGGACCCCGTGGCGGTGGCCTTCGACGAGCGGGTGGCCGCCCGGGTCTCCGCCTCGGCGACCCGGGAACGGCTCGCGGCCGCCCTGGCCAAGCTGGGTCGAGGCGAGCGCGACGTGCTGCTGCTGATCGCCTGGGGTGATCTCAGCTACGAGGAAACGGCGCAGGCGCTGGGTGTGCCCATCGGCACCGTACGGTCCCGGCTGTCCCGCGCCCGCCGCAAGATCGCCTACGCGCTGGGCGGCAGCAACCCGACTGACGTGACCGAGGAGGTCTGATGAACGATCTGGACATGGTCCGCGACCTGCGGTCGCAGGTGCGGCAGAGCGAAGAACGCGATCTCCAGGGCGCCCGGCGGCGGATGCTGGCCTCGATGGCTCAGGAGCGACCGACTCGCCGGCTCCCCCGTATGGCGCTGCGCGTCGCCGCCGTCGGCGTCCTCGGCGTCACGATCGCGGCCGGCGTCACAGTGGTGCAGTCCGTCCGTACGGATGACCAGGGGAAGGGAGGAACCGCCACCGCCCCGGCATGGCTGGCCGCGGCCAACGCGGAGACCCTGGCCAAGCACGCGACAGCGGCGGCGGCCCGCCAGACGGACGTCTACCCGCGAGCCGATCAGTGGGTCTACACCAAGAGGGACTTCTACCGCACACCCAAGATCGCCTCGGCGAACTCGCGGTCCACCGTGGAACTGTGGACCCGGGGGGACGGCAAGGAAAGGGCCATGCGGGAGCAAGGCAGCAAGACGATCACAAGGCGCAAAGGCGGGGAGGATCCCCGCGTACGTTTCGACCCCGCCTACCTACGCTCACTCCCCTTGGATCCGGACGCTCTACTGGAACGCCTGAAAAAGGACACAGCGGAGGTGATCCCTCTGCCCGAGGCGCGGGCGATCTCCCATCAGGTCCTGATGATCCTGCAAGAAGGCGCTCCAGGGGCTCGCCTGCGCGCCGCCTTCTACACCGTCCTGTCGAAATTGGACGGGGTCGGTGTGGAGAAGGTACGCGATCTGCTGGGCAGAGAAGGCTTGGCCATCTACACGGATGACACCGACGAGGGGATTCGCCAGGAAATCATCATCGACCCGAACACCTTCGCCCTGCTCGGGGGGCGCCGCGTCTACATCGGCGGAGCGGATGCGCGGTCCCCGTACGGCAAGCTGCCCAAGGGCGAGGTGGTCCTCTCGGTGGCGCAGGTGGCCGTCGGCATCGTGGACCAGGCGGGGGACGTTCCGTAACCGGGGCGGTGGCCGTCGGCATCGTGGGACCACGCGGAGGACATTCCGTAACCGGGGCGGTGGCGATTCCGAGGCGAAGACGCACAGAGGGCGTGGGACCAGTTCCCGGTCCCACGCCCTCGCCCCCGCGGTGTGGTCGTTCAGCTCTGATGGGTGACCTCCGGCGCGGGTTCCTCGGTCTTGCGGTAGCCGAGACGGCCGCGGGTCGCGACGAGAATGATGATCGCTGCCGTACCGCTCGCCAGCAGGGTGACGTGGGATGTCTGCTGCGCGTTGGCGATCGACGGGAACATGTCCGCGTAGGCGAGCGACATGAAGTTGTTGACGCTGACGTGCAGCACCATGACCAGCGGCAGGCTCTGGCCGGTCCGGTTGAACACCCAGGTGACGATCACGCTGAACAGGCAGGCGAAGGCGATGAACTCGGCGACCGTGAGCCAGGTGACGTTCGGCCACCCGCCCCACTCGCTCAGGAACAGCGGCACGTGCCAGAAGCCCCACAGCGGGCCGAGGATGAGGGTGCCGACCAGCGGACCGAACTTGCGCTGCAGGCGGGGCAGGGCGAAGTCACGCCAGCCGGGCTCTTCCGCCAGACCGGTGGTGACCATCTGGAGCAGCAGACTGGGCAGATAGGCCACCAGCACGGCGACGGGCGGCATGTGGATGTCTTCGTTGGACAGCGCGTAACCGGCGACGATGATGGCGGCGGGAACACCGGCGGCGGCCCCGAGGTACCAGACCCAGCTGACCCGCCACTTCATCATCCGCCCGACCCACCGACGAAGGCCCGCCTTGCCGTCCGCCACCGCGGTCACGATGAACGCGGCGAAGATGGGTCCGAGATAGGCGCCGGGGAGAACACCGGCGAACTGCGTGGTCCCGAGCACCGAGGGGAAGGTGAAATCTAAAACCCCCAGGCCGGTCGCCGAGAGAATGTAGGGCGTCCAGGCGAGCCAGCTCATCAGATTCGCCAGTACGAAGAAACTGAGCAGCGGACGACGACGGATGAAACCCCGTAGCCCTGTCTGACTCGCGTAATGCTCGCTGCCCGGCCGACTGTCGACTGTCATTTCATTTTCTCCTGAGAGATGCGCTTGACTGACAGTGATCAGCACACCAGTCAGGGGCCCTCCCGGTCGCTCCCATGTACGCCCCAATGGGGGTATAGCTAGGGGTACCTATGCCGCTTCACCTGGGCATACAGACGTCCCGGTACACGTCGTCGCAAGCCCGTCCCGGCGATTCGGATCCATGACTCACCCTCCGGGTCCACGCCCACGTGATCTGTCGCGAGCCACGGCCTACGTTGCGGAGTTCACCGTGGCCCACTACTGCTTGCGCCACGATCCTGTCTCGTCTCCACCTCGGCATCGCCCCACTTTGTAATGTCGACAGGTAGGCCGCCCGCGCGTAGCGGTCCGCTCCTCAACGGGACCTACAGCCTTCCTTGATCCGCTCACCGTGAGGACACCCTCATGACCGACGAAGCGGTACCCCCCAATGTCGACCCCGTCGCGCCCGCCACAGCGGCCGACCCTCCGCAAGATGAGCGCCCCTACCTGACGGAGATGTTCGGCCTGGCCAAGCAGCTGGACGGCACCTGGCCGCTCTTCGCCCGGAGCCTGAACCCCGCCACCGACCCGGCACGCCTGCGCGGCCGTTTCCGGGCGGCGGCCGCGTCCACCGCCCGCCGGTCGGTCCAGCGCAGGTTCTTTGAGGGGAACCTGACTCTGTTCGCCGTGCTGTTGGTGCTCGCCGCGGCCTTCACCGTCCTGGTGGCGGTCTTCTCCATCAACTCCTGGCAGGAGTTCATCCAGGCCGTCCTGGGCCCCGCGGTCTTCCTGACGATCTGCGACTGGGCCGAGAAGCGCCGGCATCGCCCGCTCTTCCGCTTCATCGATATGCTGCTCAGCGTGGGGGGACTCGGCTGTTTTCCGGCCGCCCTTTACATCCGCTACGCCAGTGGCCCCGCATGGGCCGTCGACCTGGCGGACCGATGGTGGATGCCGATCCTCCAGGGCATCGGCACCACCTGCGTTGCCCTGGTCCTTATATGGATCCTGGTCAACGCGGCGATGTGGCTGTGGGACCGCGAGTCTCGCATCTCTTTGACCGAACCTCTGTTTGACAAGCTGACGGCCATCCTCGCCCGCACCGAACTCGACCATCGCGGCCGTCTGGCGCCCAATGCCCGTCAGGAGATCCTCACCCTGCTGGCCAAGGCCGCCTTCCTTCTGCGGGCAGGCATCCCGGCCGTCACCCGCAACGGAACTCCTCTGACCAGGGCCGTCGTCCGTGCCCGTGCGATCGAGGCCTCCCAAGCCGTCATCGACCTCCAGCTGTGGATCGCACTGCCCTCCATGACCACCCACGACGACTTCCGCAGGCGCATCGCCGACCTGACCTGCACCATCCTCACGGGCGAATACGACCGGCTCCCCACCCGCAAGACCACCCCCGAAGCTACGCGCCGCACCTGGCACGTCCGCACGATGGATGCCGCCCGGACCCTGATCATCGCCCTGGTCCCCCTTGCCTGTCTTCTCATCACCGACCGGCTGGGTTTCACGCTCCCGTCTCCTCTCGACGGTGGAGCCTTGATCGCCGCACTGGCTTGGGCCATCGTCCTCTTCTTGAGTCTCCTCGACCCGCTTTTCCCCGCCCACCTGGCCGCCGTCCGCGACCTCATCACACTCGTCCCGTTCACCCGAGCCACAGGGAACAACCCAGGCAACCGACCCAGTCTGTGACCGGGTCGTGGGGAGCGCAGACCCTTCGCCCGCTCGCAGGTTGTTCGTCGTCGCCGCCGGCCGCCACCTCGAGACCCGCGTCGAACAAACCGGCACCGACATCCTGTACGGCCTCGTCATCGAGACCTTCGAAGGCGAAGAACGCGCCGAGTTCTATCCGAACGGCATCGGCTTTTACGAACCCTGGGACGGCTTGTACGACACCTGACCACGCGGTTCGCAGGCAAGGGCGGACACCTGGTCAGCGAGACCTCGTCTTGCTCAGATGGTGGTGCGAGTCGGTGGAGGGTGATCCATGGCGGCAACATACTTACGCTCAATTGCAGCAGCAACCTCACGCGCAGGCCGCCCTGCTCGATCCTGATCCTTCAGCCGCCGTCAGCCATCTGGCAGTACGGCGGCTCGACGACTTCCCTGGTCCTCGCCTGGGACGAGGCCCGGGAGACCCTTAAGGCCACGCCTTGCTGCCTTGCGCATCACTGGCAGCGATATCTCTTGCCCGTGAGGCCAACGGAGAACGCGTAGGCGAAGCCTGCGCCTGGGAGGGCGTCCGAGCGCAAGCGAGGTCCTGCAGGGGTCGGGCCGTTGGCCCGACTGGGAGCTACGCCTGAGCTCCCGAAGCGCGAAGCGCCGACTGCGAAGCCCGTTGTGCGCCGCAGGCGCCCCCTGGAAGAACGCCCGGAGCGAAGCGCAGGCCCTTTGCGCCGTGCCGGTCAGCCGCGGGGCGCGTACATGATCACCAGGACGCCCGCCAAACAGATCAGCGAGCCGATGACGTCCCAGAGGTCGGGGCGGAAGCCGTCTGCCACCATGCCCCAGATCAGCGAGCCGGCCACGAACACGCCACCATAGGCGGCCAGGACGCGTCCGAAGTGGGCGTCGGGTTGGAAGGTGGCGACGAAACCGTACAGTCCGAGCGCGATCACGCCCGCGCCGACCCAGATCAGGCCGCGTTGCTCGCGTACGCCTTGCCAGACCAACCAGGCGCCGCCGATCTCGAACAGCGCGGCCAAACCGAACAACAGCAGAGAACGGGCGATCGTCATAGCAGCCATTGCACCAGGCCGGGCCGGAGCAGGTCCGCGCCGGGGCTGGTGAGCATCCGCATCCCGGTCGCCATGAGGACGACCGTGCCGACGGTGTTCTGTTTGGCGGAGGATGGACCGGCAGCGACCGCGGCCATGTCTGTGGTGGCGGGCGTGAGCGTGGCCGGCAGGGCGGCGGCGAGCGCGGACGCGACTGCCCAGCGACGGGAGAACCGAGGTTCGCGAGGCTGCGCTCCGATCTCGTGGATGCCAGGGCAAGGCCGTAAGTCATGCCGCTGCTGCGGTAGAAGACGGGTATTCAGGCTTGAATGTGCGGAAGGTATGGTGAGGCTTGTGACGACGTTTCGGATCAGCGAGGCCGCGGCACTGCTCGGGGTCAGCGCCGACACCGTTCGCCGGTGGGTGGACGCGGGTCGGCTGGGCGCCGAGCGGGATGAGCACGGTCACCGGCGGGTCAACGGCGCCGACCTGGCCGCCTTCGCTCGCTCGCAGATCGAGGAGAGCGACGGCGGTAGTCGCTCCTCGGCGCGTAACCGCTTTCGCGGGATCGTGACCGAGGTGCTCCGCGATGCGGTGATGGCGCAGGTGGAGATCGCCGCCGGGCCGTTTCGGGTGGTTTCGCTGATGAGCCGCCAGGCCGCGGATGAGCTGGGCCTGGAGGTGGGGGTGGTGGCGGTCGCCGTGATCAAGTCCACCAACGTCGTCGTGGAGATTCCCGGTCACGAGCGCGTGGCCAGTTATTTGTGAGGAGCCCTCCTTGGTGTTCAGGCGTCTTTCCCGATGCGCGATCGCCCTGCCCGTCGCGCTCGCGCTGGCGGGCCTGTCCGGTTGCGGCTCCGGTCAACCAGCCACCTCCTCCACAGCATCGGCGTCGGCTTCCGCCGCGGGCGGGGCCAAGGAGGTGACGGTGTTCGCGGCGGCGTCGCTGACCGGGACGTTCACCGAGCTCGGCAAGACCTTCGAGGCCGCGCATCCGGGGACGACGGTGAAGTTCAACTTCGGCTCCAGCGCGACGCTGGCCCAGCAGATCGTTCAGGGAGCGCCGGCGGATGTGTTCGCCGCGGCGAGCCCGGCCACGATGAAGACGGTGACCGACGGGTCGCTGGCGAGTGCGCCGACCACGTTCGTACGTAACAAGCTGGAGATCGCCGTGCCGAAGGACAATCCGGCCAAGGTGGATGAGTTGAAGGACCTGGCCGACAGCAAGGTGAAGGTGGCGTTGTGCGCCGAGCAGGTGCCGTGCGGGGCGGCGGCGGTCAAGGCGCTGGACGCGGCCGGGCTGAAGGTCAAGCCCGTGACGCTGGAGCAGGACGTCAAGGCCACGCTGACCAAGGTCGAGTTGGGTGAGGTGGACGCGGCGCTGGTGTACAAGACCGATGTGATCGCCTCGGCGGGCAAGGCGCAGGGGCTGGAGTTCCCTGAGGCGGACAAGGCGATCAACGACTATCCGATCGCCACGCTGGCCAAGGCTCCGGCCGGTGACCTGGCCAAGCAGTTCGTGGATCTGGTGCTGTCGCCGCAGGGCAAGGACGTGCTGACCAAGGCCGGCTTCGAGGCGCCCTGATCACTCATGAACCCTTCCGTGCCGGAGCAGGTCGACCTGTCGAGCTCGCCACGCGGGCCCGGCGGTCGGCCGACCGTGGGGCGCGAGGTCTCCGGGCGCCTGCCGTGGATGCTGGTCGTGCCCGCCGTCGTGGGTCTGGTCTTCCTCGTACTGCCGCTGGCCGGGCTGCTGATCCGCGCCCCCTGGTCCACGCTGCTGGAGCGGCTGGCCGAGCCGCAGGTGCTGGAGGCGTTGCGGCTGTCGCTGGTGTGCGCCACCATCGCCACCGCCGTGTGCCTGCTGCTCGGGGTGCCGCTGGCCTGGCTGCTGGCCCGGGTGTCGTTTCCCGGGCGGCGGCTGGTCCGGGCCCTGGTCACCGTCCCGCTGGTGCTGCCGCCGGTGGTCGGCGGTGTGGCGCTGCTGCTCGTACTGGGGCGGCGCGGGTTGGTCGGGCAGTGGCTGGAGGCCACGTTCGGCATCACGCTGCCGTTCACCACCGCCGGGGTGATCATCGCCGAGGCGTTCGTGGCGATGCCCTTCCTGGTGATCAGCGTGGAGGGGGCGTTGCGGGGTGCCGACCGGCGTTTCGAGGAGGCCGCGGCCACGCTCGGCGCCTCGCGGTGGATCGTGTTCCGGCGGGTGACGCTGCCGATGGTCATGCCGGGTGTCGTGGCCGGGGCCGTGTTGTGCTGGGCGCGGGCGTTGGGCGAGTTCGGCGCGACGATCACGTTCGCGGGCAACTTCCCCGGCACCACCCGCACCATGCCGCTGGCGGTCTATCTGGCGCTGGAGACCGAGCCGGAGGCGGCCATCGTGCTCAGCCTCGTCCTGCTGGCCGTCTCGGTGATCATCCTGACCAGCCTGCGCGATCGGTGGGTGAGCGCGCCATGACCCTGCGTCGCCGGCGAGTGAGCGCGCCATGACCCTGTACGCCCGGCTGGTGGTCACCCGGCCCGCCTTCACCCTCGATCTCACCCTGGAGGTCGCTCCGGGCGAGGTCGTGGCGCTGCTCGGCCCCAACGGCGCGGGCAAGACCACCGCCCTGCGTGCCCTGGCCGGGCTCACCCGCCTGTCCGACGGGGAGATCGTCCTGCGCGGCAGGCCGCTGCACACCCTGCCCGCCGAGGAACGCCCGATCGGCATGGTCTTCCAGGACTACCTGCTCTTCCCGCACCTGACGGCGCTGGACAACGTCGCGTTCGGGCCGCGCTGCCACGGCGTGCCCAAGGCCGAGGCCCGCCGTACCGCCGCCGCACTGCTGGAACGCGTCGGCCTGGCCGAGCGCGCCACCGCCAAGCCACGGCAGCTGTCCGGCGGCCAGGCTCAGCGGGTGGCGCTGGCGCGGGCGCTGGCCGTACAGCCCGATCTGCTGCTGCTGGATGAGCCGCTGGCCGCGCTCGACGCCCACACCCGGCTGGAGGTCCGTTCCCAGCTGCGCCGCCACCTGGCCGACTTCGACGGCGCGACCGTACTGGTCACCCACGATCCTCTCGACGCGATGGTGCTGGCCGACCGGCTGATCGTGATCGAGAACGGCGCCATCGTCCAGCAGGGCAGTCCGGCGGAGGTCGCCCGCCGCCCCCGTACCGATTATGTGGCCCGCCTGGTCGGGCTCAACCTGTACCGCGGCGTGGCCGACGGATCGCGGGTCAAGGTCGGCGAGCTGCTGCTGTACACCTACGAACACCTCGACGGGCCCGCGTTCGTCGCCTTCCCGCCCTCCGCCGTCGCCCTCTACCGGACCCGCCCGGACGGCAGTCCGCGCAACCTGTGGCAAGCCCGCATCGAGGGCATCGAACGCCACGGCGACAACGTACGCGTACACCTCGACGGCCCCATCATCGCCTTCGCCGACATCACCCCCGCCGCCGTCGCCGACCTCGACCTGACCCCGGGCCAGCAGATCTGGGCCTCGGCCAAGGCCACCGAGACCCACGCCTACCCCGCATGAACCCGCCCGCGCCGGACGACCTGCATGACTGCAACGCCATCTGCCTCGGCGGACCCTGCCACGGCCTGCTCACCCACGTCGACCAGGACATCGGCATCCTGACCATCCCCGTCCCACGCCGCTCACCGGACGGGCCCGAGCAGCGCGCCGGCTACCGCGTCACCCGCGAACGGGTGCGCTACTGGGGCCAGGCCGAGCCGTACATCGCCCTGCACCGGGCCGGCCCGCCCTGCTCCTGGGATGCTCAGCCCCATAACCGGTCGTCGGCGTACACCCTGATGTCGGTGATCTGGCTGATGTGCCGGCCGCCGCACCGATCGCCCGGCATCACCAGGTGCGGCCCCTCGTCGTCGAGCCCCCGGCAGTCCATGCTGACGGCCAGCAGCGCCGAGGTGTGGCCGAAGTCCGGGTCGATCTCGCCCCACGAAAGCACCGCACGATGACCGTCCCGGGCCCAGTACCGAGATCAGGAAACGCAGCCGGTCCTTGCGCTCGCCCGGATCGAACATCGGCTCGGCCGCCCGCAGCACGTCGAGGAGCAGCGGCCCGGAGAAGTAGTGCCGCCGCAGCCCGGAGGTGCGGCATTCGAATCTCACCGTGGTCTCCCGCTGCGGCATCGAGCGGAGCGTCGCGACGCTCAACCAGGCTGGTAGGCGTACATCGCCCAACAGAGCCACCTGGCCGTCCGTTGGAAGATCGGTTGACGTGGGCGGCCGGCACGGTCTGGATCAACTGCTACAACGTCTTCGACGCGGCCCTGCCGTTCGGCGGCTACAAGCAGTCGGGCCGGGGTCGCGAGATGGGCCATGAGGCGCTGGAGGCGTACACCGAGGTCAAGGCGGTCTGCACCCAGCTGCGACCGAGGAACTCCCGGGCTGTTTGGGAAAGGCGGACCCGGGGATCGAGGGGCGGACGCGACGAGTCACACCGGCCGCGCCCGCCCTTCGTGTGCCGGGACTACGGATGAGTCGTGTCGACCCAGGTGAGCACTGTGAACGGGACGGCGCTCGAAGGATGGTGAAGGCTGCCGAAAGTGATCCGGTAGGCGATGTCCTCGGTGTCGCCGGGCGGTCCGAAGGGCACCTGCACGATGCCGACGTCCTGGTGGATACTGCCGCCGGTGGCGCATCTGCATCAGGCGCAGGGCGGCTTCAGCAGCTTGACCAGGAACTCGGTGCGGATGTCGCGGATGGGTGAACGTGAGCCGCCGTCAGTACACATCCCGTACGTAACGCTTGCTCGCGGCCAGCTGCTTGACGTACGCGGTCGCGTCATCAGGAGAGAGGCCGCCATAGCGGGCCGTGATGTCATGCAGCGTCTGGTCGACGTCCTTGGCCATCCGGCCGGCGTCGCCGCACACATATACGTGCGCCCCGTCCTGCAGCCAGGCCCAGAGCTGGGCACCGTGCTCGCGCATGCGGTCCTGAACGTAGACCTTGGCGCGCTGGTCACGGGAGAAGGCCAGGTCGAGACGGGTCAGTAGCCCGTCGTCGTGCATCTGGGTGAGTTCGTCGCGGTAGTAGAAGTCGGTGGCCCGGCGCTGCTCTCCGAAGAAGAGCCAGTTACGGCCGTGGTGGCCGAGGGCGCGGCGTTCGTCGAGGAAGCCGAGGAAGGGGGCGACGCCGGTGCCGGGGCCGATCATCACCATCGGGGCGCCCGGGTCCGAGGGCGGGCGGAAGTGGGTGGTGTGCTGGACGTACACCGGCACCTGGGTCCGCTCCGGGTTGCCGGCCAGGTAGGCCGAGCACGCGCCGCTGCGTGGTCGGCCACGCAGGTTGTCGAAGCGGACTACCGAGATGGTCAGGCGTATCTCGTCAGGGCTGATCAGCGGGCTGGAGGAGATGGAGTACAGGCGCGGCTGGAGCCGTTTGAGCACGCCGATCCATTCCTGGGCGTCGGCGCGTACCGGGAGTTCGGCGATGACGTCGATGGCCTGGCGGCTCCAGGTCCACTTGGCCAGCTCGCCCTTGTTGCCGGGACGCAGCAACCGGGACAGATCGCGGTCACGAGTACGTTCGGCGACGAACTTGAGCAGGCCCGAGGTGATCTTGGTGATGTCCAGATGGCGGTGCAGCGCCTCGCCGAGGGGAAGCGAGCCGAGGCCGGTGAGCTCCACGTTGTCGACCGGGCTGAGACCGGTCACCGCCAGCCATTCCATGACCAGATCGGCGCTGTTGACGGGCATGACGCCGAGCGCGTCCCCGGCCTGGTAGGCCAGCTCGCCGCCGGTGTCGAAGGTGAACTGGCGGACCTCTTTGGCCGAGCCGGGCAGGCTGAGCAGCCGGTTGCCCGACAGCGTCGCGGTGAAGGGGGCCGTCTTGCTGTGGCTCGACGCAGGCGCGGGAGACTCGACAGGTACGGACGGTGCGGCGGGCTTGGTCTCGGTGAGCGAGGCGGGCGTCGTCTCGGTGAGCGTGGTGAGCACCTGGTCGAGCCAGCCCAGCGCGCGTTCCTGGTCGTCGGGCTCGCAATCGGCGCGCGGCGCCAGGCGTACCGCGCCGAGCTCCTCAAAACGCCGGTCGAGCTGGCGTCCGTGACCGCAGAAGTCGTCGTAGCTGGAGTCGCCGAAGGCCAGCACCGCATAGCGCACGCCGTCGAGCCGCGGCGCTCCGGGCTCGGCGAGCGCCTCCCAGAAGGCGGCACCGTTGTCGGGCGCTTCACCGTCGCCGAACGTACTGGAGATGACCAGCAGGTCCGCCGCCGCGGGAAGAGTGGCCGGGGTGCAGTCGGCCATGTCGACGAGCCTGGCCTTGCGGCCCGTGTCGGCCAGGCGGCGAGCGCTGGCGGCGGCGAACTCCTCGGCGTTTCCGGTCTGTGAGGCCCACAGGACGATGAGCTCGCGCACCGGCGCCACAGGCGCCTCCGGTACAAGGGCGGGGGCCGCGACACGAGAGAAGGCGCCGGCCAGCGCACCGTTGATCCACAGAGCATGGCTCGGGTCGATGGGGGCATGGCTCGGCAAGATCGGTACAGCCGTGCCGGCGGGCGGCGCATCGCTCAAACCGGCCAGGAACCCGGCCAGATATTGGCGCTCGTGACCTGCGAGCACCGGCGGGGTCAGCTCGGCCAGCCCGAACAGCCCGGCCAGCGCCGCGACCGGACCCGGCACTGCGGCCGGCTCGGGCACTCGCGAGGGGGCGTCGTCTGTGGCCACCCTGGCCAGAGAGACCGCGCACACCTTCAGCTCGGGCTGGAACGAGATCGGATCCACGGCGTCGCTGGTGACGGCGTTGACGCTGAGGTACTCGCCGAACAGGTCGTTCCAGTGGAACGGCGCGAAGCTGTTGCCCGGCATCACCCGGTCCGTCACGACCGCGGGCAGCACGGCCCGGCCGCGCCGTGAGGAGATGGCCACCAGGTCGCCCTCCCCGATGCCGAGCTCGGCCGCGTCCCGCGGATTGATCTCGACGAACGGGTCCGGGTTGAGCTTGTTCAGCTTGGCGACCTTGCCGGTCTTGGTCAGGGTGTGCCATTGGTGCGCCAACCGACCGGTGTTGAGTACGTACGGGAAGTCATCGTCGGGCAGCTCGGCGGCGGGCAGGTGCGGGCGCGGGAAGAAGACGGCACGACCGTCGGCGGTGGCGAAGGCCAGGCGCGGGCGGCTGCCGTCCTCCCGTACGAGCGGCGCCTGGCTGAGACCGTCGTTGAGATAGCGGATCGGGTTGCGCGCGCCGGAACCGGGCGGGCTCGGCCACTGCACCGGCGTCTCCCGCAACCGCTCGTAGGTGACACCGCGCAGGTCGTAGCCGGTCGCGGGATTGCCCGCCCGCTTGATCTCCTCGAACACCTCCTCCGCGCTCTCATAGGAGAAGCCGTCCTCGAACCCCATCTCGCAGGCGATTCTGGCGATGATCCGCCAATCCGGCAGCGCCTCCCCGACCGGCTCCACGGCCTGCTGGAGCAGGGTGAGGTTGCGTTCGGAGTTGATCATCACGCCTTCGGACTCGGCCCACAGGGCGGCCGGGAGGACGACGTCGGCGTAGGCGTTGGTCTCGGTGGCCGCGAACACGTCCTGGGTGACGACGAACTCGGCGGCCTCCAGGCCGGCGATCACGGTCTTGCGGTTGGCGACGCTGGCGATCGGATTGGTGCAGATGATCCAGCACGCCTTGATCTCGCCCTCGGCCATCCGCGAGAACATCTCGATCGTGCCCTGCCCGACTTCGGTCCGAAGCGTGCCGGGCGCGATCCCCCACAGCTCCTCGACGAACCGGCGATCCTCCTCCACCAGCGCCGACCGTTGTCCGGGGAGGCCGGGCCCCATGTAGCCCATCTCACGCCCACCCATCGCGTTGGGCTGGCCGGTCAGCGAGAACGGACCGCTGCCGGGGCGGCAGATCGCGCCCGTGGCCAGGTGCAGGTTGCACAGCGCGTTGGTGTTCCAGGTGCCGTGAGTGCTCTGGTTGAGCCCCATCGTCCAGCAGCTCATCCACTCGCCGGCTTCGCCGATCCACTGAGCGGCCCGACGCAGGTCGGCCTCGGGTATCCCGGTGATCTCCGCGACCGTGGCGGGCGGATAGTCGAGCAGGAAGCCCGGCATGGCCGCCCAGCCGTTGGTGTGCTCCGCGATGAACTCCTGGTCGATGTGACCGCCCTCGACCAGGAGGTACAGCAGCCCGTTGAGCAGGGCCAGGTCCGTGCCCGGCCGTACCTGTAGGAACAGGTCGGCCTTGTCGGCCGTGGCCGTGCGGCGCGGGTCCACCACGATCAGCTTGGCCCCGGCCTTGACCCGGTCCATCATCCGCAGGAACAGGATGGGGTGGCAGTCGGCCATGTTCGCGCCGATGACGAAGAACACCTCGGCGCGCTCGAAGTCCTCGTACGAGCCGGGCGGGCCGTCCGACCCCAGCGACAGCTTGTAGCCGCTGCCCGCGCTGGCCATGCACAGCCGTGAGTTGGACTCGATCTGGTTGGTGCCGACGAACCCCTTGGCCAGCTTGTTCGCCAGGTATTGGGCTTCCAGCGTCAGCTGCCCGGACACGTAGAACGACAGCGCGTCGGGCCCGTGCTCGTCCAGGATCGCGCGCAGCCGCCGGGCGGTCGCCGTGATCGCCGCGTCGACACCGGCCTCCTCCGGCTCCGCACCCCGATCCGGCCGGACGAGCGCCCGCTCCAGCCGTCCCGGAGCCGCGAGCATCGCCGCGCTGGTGGCTCCCTTCGTACACAGACGCCCGGCGTTGGCCGGGTGGCTCTTGTCCCCCGAGGCCTTGACCACCGCGCCACGCGTTATCTCAAGCACGATGCCGCAGCCGACGCCGCAATAGGAACAGACGGTCTTCACACGCGTGGCCGTGTCGTCGTCCGGGTCTGTCGCCGTCATCGGCCCTCTTCTTCTACAGGGCCTGAACGCTGTCCCGGGCAGTGGACGCGTCGCAGCCGCAGCGGGCAGATCCAACGCGCAAAAGGTAAGAAGCTGGCGTTACAGGGACGTCACATCGGCCGACCGCGGCCGGTTAACTTCAAATCACCACCGATCCCTGCCCGCCACACACCTGTCGCTCCCGGCTCGACCCCACCTGCCGGTGATAGCAAGAAGCCCCCTGTGATGATCACAGAGGGCTTCTGACCTGGGAGCCTCGCCGAGCAGATGGTGTGCCGGTCTTCCGGGCCGAGCAGGTGACCGACCGTCGGTCAGGCGTCGGCCAGGCGGGTGCCGTCGTCGATCAGGCGGACGGCGCGGCCGGTGGTGGCCGAGCGGGTGGCCGCGGCTCCCACCAGCACGCTGCGGATGCCGTCGCGGTACCCGGCGGGGCGGCCCAGCGGGTCCTCGCTCGGGCCGCGGAAGACGTCGTCGAGCAGCAGCCGGTCGCCGCCGCCGTGGCCGCCCTCCCCCTGCTCGATGACGATCTCCTCGCGCTCCTGCCAGTGCCGGTGCAGGGTGAGCTTCTCCCATGCGCCGGCCGCGTGCTGCTTGGTGGCGGCGCTCGGGTCGATCGCGGCGTGCGGCGGCGTCCAAGATCGCTCGCACACCTCCAGCTCGATCCGGCCCTCCGTACCGTTGAACACCACGCGGTAGCCCTCGTACGGGGCGTGCGCGGTGAGCGAGTACGTGAGCATCGCCCGATTCGCGTAACGGACCAGGACCGACATGTTGTCGTCGATCGTCACGCCCGGCCCGAAGACGTCCTGGTCGCGGATGTAGCCGTCCTCGTGCTCGGCGTCCAGGTAAAGGCGCTTGAGGTGCTGATCGGCGGAGATGTCCAGGATGAACGGATCGGTCCCGAGACCGGGCGCGCCCTGACCGCGGGCCGGGCGCGGGCCCCTGGGCAGGGCCTGGCCGTAGAAGCGCAGGTCGGTCTGGGCGAAGACGAGCTCGGGCGCGGCCGCGAGCCACCAGTTGACCAGGTCGAAGTGGTGGGTGGACTTGTGCACCAGCAGGCCGCCGGAGTTGGCCCGCTCGCGGTGCCAGCGGCGGAAGTAGTCGGCGCCGTGGATGGTGTCCAGCGCCCAGTCGAAGTGGACCGAGGTGATCTCGCCGATCGCGCCTTCGCTGATCAGCTTCTTCACCGCCGAGTTGCGGGGCGAGTAGCGGTAGTTGAAGGTGACCACCAGTTTGCCCGGGTTGCGCTCGGCGGCGGCGGCGATGGCCTCACAGCCTTCGGCGTCGACGGTGAGCGGCTTCTCCACGATGACGTCGAGCCCCGCGTCGAGGGCGGCGACGACATAGTGGGCATGCGTCACGTCCACCGTGGTGACCACGACGGCGTCGGCCAGTTCCAGCAGCTTGCCGAACTCGTCCGGATGGAAGCGGGGCACCTCGTCGCCGATGCGCTCGGCGTAGTAGTCCATGCGGGTCCGGTTGGTGTCGCAGAGGCCGACGATCGTACCGGTGTCCCGCCAGTCACCCAGCAGGGCGTCGATGTACATCCGGACGCGGTGACCAAGGCCGACGAAGGCGTACCTGGTGCTCAACTTTCTCTCCCCGAGTAGCGAAAATAATGGGCCGGAGCCACTGACGGCCCCGGCCCTGCCTTGCTGACCTCAACCCTGCTGTACCGACCTCAGCCGGCGAGGGCGGCGTTGGCTTCGGTCAGGAACTTCTGCGCGGCGGCGTCCGGAGTCGTCTTGGCGAAGACGACCTCCTCGGTGACGCGCTTGAGGATGTCATCCACCTGAAGGGCGCCCTTCGGCGGAGCGGCGATCGGGCTCAGCTCGCTCCTGACCTCGTCGATGAAGCCCAGCGTCTTCTGGTCGACGGCCGGCAGCTTGTCCTTGACGGCCGCGAGCACCTTGGCGTTGGTCGGCAGGCCACGGTCGCTCAGCAGGATCGAGGCCGCGTCCGGGTCATTGACCATGAAGTCGATGAACTTGGCGGCTTCCGCCGGATGCTCGGACTTGGCGGCGACCGTGTAGAACATCGACGGCTGCAGGAACATACCGCTGGTGGTCGCCTCCTTCACCTTGGGCATGCGCAGCAAGGTCAGCTCCTGACCGGACGCCTTGGTCAGGCCGCCGAGCTGGTTGCTCCACCACATGCCCGTCGCACCGGTGTTGGTGCCCAGCGGCGACTGTTCGACCCCGCCCGCGATCAGCTCGGAGCTCTTCGCCGCGTCAGGCGAGCCCTTGGTCTGGATGAGCTGCTGGTGGATGGCCCACCAGGCCTTCAGCGTGTCAGGCGAGACACCCAGCTTCTTGCCGTCGTACAGCTTCTCGCCCCGCTGGGCCGCGAAGATCTGCAACCAGGCGGGGTTGTAGTTGTACTCGGCTCCCGTGATGCCGCCACCGCTCGCGCTGATCTGCTTGGCCAGGTTGATCCAGTCGTCCCAGGTCCAGGACTTGTCGTCGGGTACCTTCTGCTTGGCCTTCTCGATCGTCGCCTTGTTGACGAGCATGGAGAAGGCGTTGACGCCGGAGGGAATGGCGTACTGCTTGCTGTCGATGTTCCCGGCGGCGAGCGCCTGCTGGTCGAGGTCGGTCGTGACCACCTTGCCCGCCAGGTCGGCCAGGGCGCCGCGCCCGGCGTACTCGCCCAGGCCGCGGATCTCGATGCTCATGACGTCGGGGGCGTCGTTCGCCGCCACCTTGGTGGCGAGTTTCTCGTAGTAGTTGTTGAAGTCGGAGAAGTCACCCTCGACGTTGATGGTCGGGTTCTTCTCCTCGAACTTCTTGATCACCTGCTCGGTGAGCTTCTGCCGGGAGTCGCTGCCCCAGTAGGAGAAGCGGAGTTCGACCTTGCCGCTGTCCGCCTTGTCGCCGCCGCCGCAGGCGCCGACCGACGTCATGACGGTGGCCGCGAGCAGGGCGACCGTCCAAATCTTCTTGCGCGAGCTGAAATTCACAGCTCTACCTCCTGGTGAAGAGTTGCGGGGGGTGTTACTTGAGTCCGGTGGTCGCCATGCCACGGATCAGGTATTTCTGGCCGGCCAGGAAGAATCCGAAGATCGGCCCCAGCGACACGATCGACATCGCGAACATCGGCCCCCACGAGGACTCACCGCTGGAGTCCAGGAACTGGCGCAGCGCGACGGCGACCGTGAGGTTGTCGGAGTTCGTCAGGTACAGGTTCTGGCTGAAGAAGTCGTTCCACGTCCAGATGAAGGTGAAGATGCCGGTCGTGGCGAGCGCCGGGGTGCAGAGCGGAAGGATCACCTGGAGGAAGACCCGCCAGTAACCCGCGCCGTCGATGGAGGCGGCCTCGTCCAGTTCTCTCGGCAGGGTCCGGATGAACTGGACCATGAGGAAGATGAAGAACGCGTCCGTGGCCAGGAACTTGGGCACGATCAGCGGCCAGATCGTGTTGATCCAGTCGAGCTTGGAGAACACGATGTACTGCGGCACGACCGTCACATGATGCGGCAGCATGATCGAGCCGAGCATGACCGCGAACCAGAGCTTCTTCAGCGGGAAGTTCAGCCGGGCGAAGGCGTACGCGGCCAGGGAGCAGGCGATCAGGTTGGCCGCCACCGACAGGCCGGTGATGACCGCGGAGTTCCACAGGTAGAAACCGAAGGTGTGCTTGAGCGAGGTCCAGCCGTCGCTGTAGTTCTCCAGTGTGAAGGTGCTCGGCCACAGGCCGGGCTCGCGGAAGATGAGCTCCTCGGGCTTGAGCGAGCTGGACACCATCCAGAGCAGCGGATAGAGCATGACCAGGCCGAACCCGATCAGCAGGAGGTGCTTGAGCAGGCGGCTGCCCCGCGGAAGCGGGCGGAACAGCAGCGGGACGGCCTTACTTGGTGTCGCCATAGAAGACCCAATACTTCGACGCGAGGAAGTTGACACCGGTCAGTCCGGCGATGATGAGCAGCAGCACCCAGGCCATGGCTGCCGCGTAGCCCATGTCGTAGCTCTTGAAGCCCTTCAGATACAGGTAGAGCGTGTAGAAGAGCGTGGAGTCGACCGGTCCGCCCGTGCCGCTGCTGACGATGAACGACTGGGTGAAGGACTGGAACGACTTGATCACTTCGAGTACGAGGTTGAAGAAGATGATCGGCGTGAGCAGGGGCAGCGTGATCGAGCGGAACTGGCGGAGCTTGCCGGCCCCGTCCACCTGAGCCGCCTCGTAGTAGCTCTGCGGGATCTGCCGCAGCCCCGCCAGGAAGATCACCATGGGCGCGCCGAACGTCCAGACGTGCAGCAGGATCAGCGTCCCGAGCGCGGTGTCGGGGTCGGAGACCCAACCGGCGCCCTGGATGCCGAAGACGTCCAGCACGGCGTTGACCAGGCCGTCGCTACCGAAGATCTTGCGCCAGAGGATCGCGATCGCCACGCTGCCACCGAGCAGGGAGGGCAGGTAGTAGATCGACCGGTAGAACGACAGCCCGCGCAGTCCCCGGTCGAGCGCCAGCGCCAGCCCGAGCGCGAAGGCCAGCTGCAGCGGCACCGACACGACCACGTAGATCGTGGTCACCTTCAGCGAGGTGAGGAACCGCGTGTCCTCGGTGAACATCTTCGCGTAGTTGTCGAGGCCGATCCACTTGGCTGTTTCCAGCATGTTGAAGTCGGTGAACGACAGGTACAGCGACGCCAGGATCGGACCGACCGTGATCACGAACAGGCCGAGGAACCATGGCGCCAGGAAGAGGTAGGCCGTACGGGCCTCTCGCCGTTTGTGGGCGTTCACCCGCTTGGCGCGTCTCCCCGCACCCGGCGGCTTGGCGTGGGCTCGCCTGGGAGCGAGCGCCCGTTCCGGGGTTACCGCGATCGAATCGGACATAGACGCATGTGTCCCTCATTCCTGGCCGTCCGGGCACGGCGGGATCGGATAGCGCTTTCCTATAGGTGCACCAAAAGTTTCGTCAACCCTTTGCAGGCGTTACGTAGATGTTATCGATATATCGTGATCTATGTTTTCCCAGCTCGCGCCACTATCCGAGCAATTAGCTTCCCAGCTAAAATTTTCCAGGAACTACAACCGGTTGCACTGCTCCGCTCACCAGGAGCCGCTCAGCTCCTTGATCGTGGAGGCGCGGCTCACCCGGTCGTGCAGCGGCCCGCTCAGGCCCGGCTCGCCCTCAGAGCGGTCTCAGGGCCGCGCTTCCCTCGCTTGGGCAGCGACTCGCCGTGGTGCCGGCAACCGTTGCTGGGCAGCGTCAGGGGTAGATCTTCTTCTGCTCGGCCAGCATTGCGACGTACTGCTCGATACGACGTGCCCGAGTCTCGGGTTTCTTGGCGTCCTGCACGCGATACAGCACCGCGTAACGATTGCGGCTGTCCAGCGTCGCGAAGAATTCCTGCGCGGCGGGATTCTGAGCCAGGGCGCGCGCCAGATCTTCGGGCACGGTGGCGGTCCGCGGTCCGTCGTATGCGGCGTCCCAGCGGCCGTCCTCTTTCGCGCGTTGGATCTCCAGCAGGCCCGCCGGCCTCATCCGGCCCTGGTCGATCAGCGCGGTGACCTTGTCGCGGTTGACCTTCGACCATTTGCTCCTCGGCCTGCGCGGAGTGAAGCGCTGTAGCCAGTGGTCATCGTCGAACTTGGCCTTTTGCCCGTCGATCCAACCGAAGCACAGTGCCACGTCAAGCGCCTCGGCATAGGTCAGCGACTGGCCGCCCGCCACCTTCTTGTCGAGCTTGAGCCAGATTCCGGACGAGGAGGCATGGCTGACGGCGAGCCATTCTTCGAATGCCGCGGCCGACGGGAACGAGCGAGTTTCCACTAGATCACCTGCTGTGATGGCGCGGACGTGAGGGTGTCCCAGGCGGCCATCGCGCAGGTGATGACCGTTTCCAGTTCGGCGCGGGTGGCGCCGTCGCGGGCTTGTATGGACAGGCCTTGAACCACGGTGGTGTAGTAGCGGGCGATGGCGTCCAGGCTGGTGGGCGGTGCGGTGAGGTCACCGTCGGTGACGCCGCGAATGAGCCGGTCTTTGACGGTGGTGAGCTGGTCGTGCCGGCGGTCGGCGAGGAATTCTCGGACCGCGTGGTTTTCCACGGCGCCGGTCGGCGCGGCGAGGATGAGCATGCAGTAGTGCGGGGCGTCGGGGCGGGTGATCTCATCGGCGGTGGCACGCAACATGGCGTGGATCGCGGCGCGTGTGGTCGGTTGTTCACGCAGCGCGCGCCTGGGCGGCTCGCCTGAGGTCGCGCCGTAGAGCGCCATGACCTTGCGGAACAGGTCTTCCTTGCTGCCGAAGCAGGCGTAGATGCTGGCCGAGGCGATCCCCATGACCTGGGCTAGGTCGTTGAGCGAGGTGCCCTCGTAGCCCCGTTCCCAGAACAGGTCCAGCGCCTGACGCAGGGCGGTGTCCGGGTCGAACGTGCGCGGCCTGCCGCGAGCGGCCATCGGGATGTGCCTCCGTACTTGTTTGCCGTTCGATCAAGTTTACCTTGACCTGCGACGTACGGGCGTGCCACGATTTGTTGGCCGTTCGATAAATAAATCCGTTCGATAAATGGAGAGGGAGCCCATCGTCATGAGCATTCCCGCGACCATGCGCGCCCTGGAGCAGACGTCACTGAACGGCCCGCAGGACCTGCGCCTGATCACCGACGCGCCGGTACCGAGCCCGGGCCCGGGCGAGGTCCTGATCCGGGTCACCGCCGCCGGCGTCAATTTCGTCGACATCTCGCAAGCCCATGGCACGTTCGCGGGCGGCCCGCGGCCGCCGTATCTGGCGGGCATCGAGGGCGCCGGTGAAGTCACCGCCGTCGGTGAGGGGGTGACCGGCCTGGAGCCCGGCGCCCACGTCATCGGCGTCGACGTCACAGGCGGCGCCTTCGCCGAGTACATGGTGCTGCCCGCGGCCGGCGCGGTGCCCGTGCCGGCGGGCTGGGCCGACGAGCAGGCGCTCGGCCTGGTCGTGAACTGGCCGACCGCGCTGGCGGCGCTCAAGCCGCTGGGCCACATCGCCGCCGGACAGACCGTGCTCATCCACGCCGCGGCCGGCGGAACCGGCCAGGCCGCGGTGAAGATGGCCAAACACTACGGCGCGACGGTGATCGCCACGGCCTCGCCAGGCAAGCACGAGGTGGTACGGGCACAGGGCGCCGACCACATCATCGACTCCCGCGGCACCGACATCGCCGCCGAGGTCCTGCGACTGACCGGCGGCGCGGGCGTCGACCTGGTGCTGGAGTCGGTCGGCGGCGCCACCCTCGACGCCAGCCTGGCCGCTGCCAAGCGGGTCACCGGCCGGGTCGTCGTCTATGGCCTGGCCGGCGGCGAAGCCGCGATCACCAACTGGGAACTGGTCTACAAGCACCAGATCCACCTCATCGGCCTGAACATCGGCTCCCTGATCCAGACCGCACCACAGATCTTCGGCGAAGTCATGAGCGAGATGTCCGGCCTCCTCGCCGCCGGGGTGCTCGGCCCCGGCCGGCCGACCGTCTACGAGCTGGCTGAAGGGCCGAAAGCGCTGGCGGAACTGGAAGCGCGGGCCACCGTGGGCAAGCTGGCGCTGCTGCCCTGAGCCGACCGTGACGCCAGGCGGCTTCTGCCGATGGCAGGCACGAGCGCAGGCTTGCGCCCGATCACCCCGAAATGACAGGAGCAACAGGCATGGCCATAGAGGAAAAGACAGTCCTGGCGACCGGGGCCAACCGCGGCATCGGGCCTCGGCGCCGGCCAGGCAATCACGAACGCCGAGGTGGGACCAAGGAGCTCGCCGACGAGTAGCCCGTCAGTGCTCCGGCGGACTACCCAGCTTGTCCCGTTCAGCCCTGGTCAGGCGGGCCACGACCAGGTCGTAGGAGTGATCGATCAGGTCGAGAAGTTCGTCGTCGGGCACGGAGCCGTCGAGCGTGATCGTGTTCCAGTGGCGCTTGTTGAGGTGGTAGCCCGCGGTGATCGCGGCATACCGGCCGCGCAGGCCGACCGCGAGGTCCGGGTCGCATTTGAGGCTGATGCTGCCGGGGAGCGGGCCCAGCGCGACCAGCGCGAATATCTTGCCGGCGATTTTGAACACCGCCACCTCGTCGCCGAACGGGTAATCCTCCACCGATCCTGGCTGGGCGCCGCACGCCGCGATCATCCGGTCACGCCGGGAGTTGTGCGCCATCGCGTACTCACCTGCCATTCTCTAGACCGCGGCTGGTGCCAAATCCTAACTTTCTCAGCATCCGCGCAGGAGTTCGTCGTCGCCGCTGAGACTCACGGAGCAGCCCGCAATGGGCCGAGATTCATCATCGCTGGTGACGTCGCCGCCCGTGATCGTGTAGTCGGCATCGGTCGTCAGGTAGGGGTTCAGCCGAGAGGACAGCCACGCGTGCGAGGGACGGAACGGGCACGCTGCGCAGCAGTTCACCCCCACACGAGGTCTAATATCGACCCCGCGATGAAGAGGATCAGCGCCGTCCATTTCACTGGATCGCCGGTGGCCTGCCGCCCGAGGAGAAACAGGCCCCATGAACTCAGGACCCGTACAGCGGCCACGGTCAGGCGCAAATGGGCGTCGATTCGGACCTGCCGATATTGCAGGGCGAACGCAAAAGAGCTGCCAGCAACGAAAATTCCGAACCCCACGACTGTCGTGATGACCAGTTGCAGATAAAAGAAGAGGACGGCAACCACTGCCGCACCGACCGCAACCATCCCAGGAATGATGCAGCCGGACAGACCCCCATCGGGGCTGTACCTTCTGTGTTGCGCGGCCAGGAAAGAATTCGCCTGGTCCGACAAGTCGAGTCGGCGAGCTACCTCCTGCAGGGCTTCCGCTTCAATGAACGTCGCCTGATCAGGGCATATGCGGTCGCCGTGCTGCTCGCTACACGGGAATTCCGCTCTCATTCGGATGCTCACTCGTGCGATGAATTCCTCGACATCGGCAACCGATAGCAGCGGCGGCACCGCTGCCACCGGAGACTCGGAGAACCAATACCCCTTTATATGAGGAATGACAAATCCGTTGATCGGAACGGTACCCGGGACAATGGGGGCCTCGATCGCTGCTCCGAGGATCGTTTTGGCGAGCTGTTTCGGCAGTTGGTCATACTTCGCAAACTTCCGGATCTCACTAAGTAATTCGCGTTGTCGCGTGGCCCGCTCATGGGCTCTCAGTAACCGCTCGCGACCTACGAGATCGAGTGCGACCGCCAGCCCGGCGAGAAACTGGAGCAGCTTTCCCGACTTGGCCAACCACCACGCTGCCGGCTACTCACCCGATGCTTGCGACAGTCCATGCAGAAGGGCGGACACGACATCGACCTTACCCAGACGCGGCGCGGGCCTTGTCGGCCAGCAGTCGCACCATGTCTCCGTCGTCGGCGAGGAACAGGCCGCTGTAGACCAGCACGCCGATCTCCTGCGACGCCGCCGTACGGCGCTGCTGTACAGCCCTCCCCACGACCTCTCACTTCAGACTCGGGCGGCGCCGAGTTCGGCGAGCAGGGCGTCGAGCACGTGCATGGCGCGCCACGCCTTGGTCATGCCGAACTGCGCGGAGAACCGTACGACGGCACGGGCCTCCTCTGATGTGGCGCCGGCGGCGAGGGCGCGCGTCAGGTGGGCGCGGAAGCTCTCCTGCAGGGTCTGGAAGAGCACGTCGACGGTCATCGTGATGAACGCGCGCTCACGAACCGACAGCAGCCGCATGTCGGCGCGCATCCGCGACTGCAGGTCCATGTAGCTGCCGAACGGTGCATCAAGGGCGGCCACGGCCTGCCGCATCGGCTCGGGGATCGGGCTGCCCGTGCCGTTGGCGTTCACCTCGTGGCCCTGGCCGGTAGGGGCGGGCAGGGCGTGCTCCCGTTCCAGGTCGATCAGGCGAGCGAGCGCCGTCAGGGCGGCGGGATAACCGCTGTCGTAGGCGACGAAGCGGAGCATTTCGCGCAGGTCGTCGGCCGACAAGCCACAGTCTGCCGCCATGGTCACGTGCTGCTGGAAGGGCAGGCCGAGGGTCTGCTGGCAGACGTCGGCGGTGAGGCACAGCAGGACCTTCTCGCGCGTGGTCAGCTCCGGGCTCTCGTCCCAGAGCAGGCGGTCGGTGGCGGCGCTCATCTCGGCGAATACCGGGTCCAACGCCTTTGCTTGGTCAGCCATTGGAAATCCTCCATATGTGAACGGCTGTAGTGCTACGACCGTAGCGCTAAAGTCGTTCGCCTACAATGGGCCACCATGGACACGACCCCCTCCGCTCCGGCCGGCCCTTCTGGCGGCAGGCGGGGCCGCAATCCGCGCGGCCAGGGCGAGCGGCTGCGCGAAGACATCGTCGGCGCCGCCCTGCGACTGCTGGACGAACACGGCGACGACCAGGCCTTGTCCATGCGCGCGGTGGCCCGGGAGGTCGGCGTCGCGGCGACCTCTGTGTACATTCACTTCGCCGACCGGGACGCGCTCGTCCTTGCCGCCCTGGAGAAGTTCCATCGCGAACTCTTGGAGGCCGTCGATCAGGCCGAGACCGGTGCCGCCGATCCGGCGGGGAAGCTGCGTGCCCGTGTCCTGCTGCTGGGCAGGTGGGTCCAACGACACCCCGGCCTGTACAAGGTGCTGCACGAGAGCACGCTCAACCAGCGGGCGGCCATGTCCTTCAAACAGGAGCTGGCCGAGCGCACCACCGCCGCGGTGCGGCGGTGTATCGACGCCGGGCTCGCCCCGGCCGACGACGCCGCAGTGGTCTCACTGGACTTGAGGGCGGCGGTCCACGGGGCTGTGTCGATGCGGGTCAATCAGCCCGACCTGCCATGGCCGCCGCTGGAGGAGCAGGTCGATCGCTTCCTGACCAAGCTTGTCGGCCTCGGGTGAAAACCAGATGCCGTCGGCGCGACAGATCGTTTACCCTCCGGGCGTGGAGCTTCGAGAAGAGCGGCCGGCCGACGCGGACGCTGTGCGTCACGTCCATCTACGAGCGTTCGGCGACCACGGCGGAGTTGTTGCCGGCCTGGTCGACACCCTCCGCCACGGCATCCGCTCCGACGGGGGGTTCGCGCTCGTGGCCGAGGCCGACGGACAGGTCGTCGGGCACGTCATGTTCACCCGCAGCCTGCTCGACGCGCCGCGGCGGCTGGTCGACGTGCGGGTACTCAGCCCGCTGGGCGTGCTACCCGAGCACCAGCGGCAGGGCATCGGCTCGGCCCTGGTCCGCGCCGGGCTCACGACTCTCGCCGAAGGAGAAAGCCCCCTCGTCTTCCTGGAAGGCGACCCCCGCTACTACTCCCGCCTCGGATTCACCCCGGGGGCCGAGCAAGGCTTCCGCAAGCCGTCCCTGCGCATCCCCGACGACGCCTTCCAGGTGGTCAGGCTTCCGGCGTACGAGCCGTGGATGACGGGGACGCTGGTCTACTCCGAGCCGTTCTGGCGTCACGATGCCGTCGGGCTTCGAGACCCCGACGCCTGATCAGTCCAACCTCGAGTCCCTACCTGCACGGAATCGCGCCATCCCGACGCCTAGTAGACCAGCGATCACGCGTCGAGATGACGTCGGCTGTAGGTCAGCGATCTATGAGTCCTTGGCGGAACAGGCTTTCCGCGGTGTCGACGACGGTGGTGACCACGTCGCGGGGCGCCCAGCCGAGCACCTTGCGGGCCTTGTCGGTGTGCAGGACGGGGACTTTGCCCAGCTGGCTGAGGGCGTCCCGCAGCGCGGGGTCGGTGCGTGCGCCTTCACGTACTTGCTCCGCGGTCAGTTCCTGAGTGGGGACCCGGGCAGCGCGCTCGCCCAACTGCTCGGCGAGGATGTTCGCCATCCACAGGAAGCTGATCGCGTGTTCAGCAGGATGCGTAGATGACGACCTTCGGCCAGCAGACGTGAGACATGGGACCCAGCGGGCAAGGCGGTTCCGAAATCCAGGTGTCCACTCCTGGGACACGAAGGCAAGATCTCAGCATGTCTACCGACATCAGTGGGATGATCGAGTGCCGACCGGGTGCCCGCCTTTGGGGCCCGGACGATGAAGACTCTGTGTGGCAGGCCGCCATCGACCTCTTCCTGCTCAACCGCGGCAACGCTTACGACGGACTCGCCTGCCTTTTCGGGATCCGCAACACCTTCGGCTTTCGCCCTATAGCCGAAGGCCGTGGCTTTCCCCGCGACGCCTCGGAGGGGCTGACGAGCGAGCTTGCCGCCTATGGTGGACCTGCCGACGTATTCGGCATCACGTGGCTCACTTGGGCTGAGGTCGCCTCTATCGACTGGACCGAGACAGACAGCTCCGGCACGCGAAGCCGCGGCATGGTCGCCGGCGACCAGAGTGACTGGGGCCGAGTGTGGAGCGTGATGCGCACGCTCAGTGAAGTGCACGGCGCGCACAGCGTGCGGCTTGTCGTCTGGTTCCACTAATCACCCGGGCTGGCCAGCCACGGCGCTGAGTCATTCGCAGCCCACCTGGCCGCCTGTGGTCAGCGCCCAGTACCAGCCTGGGAAACTGTGGCCGCTCTTGCTGCAACGGAATCTGCGCGCCAGCCAGCGGCGTGGCCGAGCGTGAGGATTCTGCACCTGGGGTTCCGGAGTGATGTCTCCGCCCGAATGCGGCCGGCTTCGTTCGGGTGTCGCGTTTGAAGAACAACCCGTCATGGCTGTCGCGGATCTTCAGCGTGGTCACGTGGGAGTCAGGCGCCACCTGAAGCCCGCGTCGCCCAGTTCAGTGACGAGTTCCCGAGTGGCAGGGTGTGATCGTGTAAGACCTCGTTGCTGTACTTCTCTGCTGTAGTGCGCTGAGCACACGGCAGGACGCCGACAACTGATCCGCAAGGCCTGCGTCCCCACATGAATCGTGATCAATGCGAGTGCATCGCGAGACGGTCGGATCAGATGCTTGCGGTGTGGACATGTGCAACGCGAGTGTCTCACCCGCCGCCGAAGGGCGGCTTGCCGAGCGGGTGGTCGCCGCCGCGCTCGCCGGCATCATCCTGCCCTTCATCCAGTTCGGCTGGCTGCTGCTCGTAGCCGCCCTGTCCGACGACTCGCACTGCGGCCACTTCGGCTGCCTCAGCCAGCTGACCGATGCCTGGACGGTGGGGAACTGGGCGGCGGTCGTGCTCGCCTGGCCGCTGCTGCACCTCCTACGGGTGCGCCCGGCGTGGCCCGTCGCCGTGCTGGCGCCCTTCTTCCTGGTGCCAATCTGGGAACTCGCCGACGCACCGGTCGGCGTGGTCGCCGGATTGTTCGCCTACCCACTGGCCGCCCTGGCGAGCGCGCCGCGCCTGTCGTGGCGGCGGCGCAGTCTGGTCCTGACCCTCCTCCTTCTGCTCTGCGCCTTCCTCGCGCTTTCTTCCGGATAGTCCCGGCCCGGACAGCCCTCAGGTCGGCCTCACCGCAGGTCAAGATCAGGGGAGTACAGCATCTGATCCGCAGCCAGTTCGAAATCGTCCACCGGTGCCAGAAATGCCTGCTCACGGGCACCTCCGACTGATCATTTTCTATGAACGTCCATCGACGTCCAGGGACGTTGTCAGCAGCAACATCGGCGCGGCGTGAACCAATGGTCGTGTAGTGGGATCTAACGAGATCACAGCATAGAAGGGACCCATGTGATCATCTGGTTGAGCTGCACCTTCGGGGGCAGGCAACCATGTCACCGTGGATGGGCCTTTCGCACGCGACCAGGGCCGCGCATGACACAGGGCGCCCCCGCAGCCGTGAGCGTGTCCCAGGCATGGTGATCCGCAAAAGCGCCCCGCGCTCCACTCAGCGAATCGACGTGACCCGCCTTCCCGAAGACGTCGTGGCGCTCATCGACGCCCTCGGTCCTGGTGAGAACCTGGTCCTCACACGTGACGGCGCATCGATCGCGACGATCTCCAGCACCATTGACGTGGTCCAAGGCGCCATCGTGGATCGCGACGCGCCAGATGGGGCCAACGACCAAGCACCGATCGACCACGAGAGCGTGACAGTCGTGGCCACCGCGATGGAGCTGTCGACCGCGGCTCGGGTCGCACTCTCCACCCAGCTCGGGGCGGACTACGTAGTGCTCGATATGCATGCGGCTCCCGCCACAACCGATGTGCTGCTGGTACCCCCAGGCAGCCCGCAACTGATCACAGCGCTCCGATCGATGTTCCCGAAAGCTCGCGTCGTCGTCACCGAAATCGAGGACCACGAACTCGGAGTTCAGTACCACGGCCCGGTCCGACGACTACTCGACGCCGGCGCTGATGCGTATCTACCTCCGGCGGCTCTCCCACAGCTGGCCAGGCAGCTTGACTACACACTGAATCAAGGGCGCGAGATCGCTGGCGGCGCCGCGACACCACCGCAGATCGCACCGACCGTGGAGCCGGCGGATCCAGACGACGAATGACCCCGTGCCTCTTCGCTGGATCCCAGGTAGGGCGTACCGTGCCTGATGATCTCCACTGTGCTCCCCTGTCGGTCACGTCCACGGACGTGACCCAGGGAAGGGCAGAGGGGCTTGTCGATCACTTTCACGTCGCCCTGAACAGCGGACATAGATGGCTACAGTGCACGGGGCTCGGGCTGGGCGTGCTGCTGGATGCGACCGTGATCAGGGCGCTGCCGCTGCCGGCGTTCGTCGCGGTGATGGGTCGATGGAACTGGTAGCTTCCCGGCCCTGCTCCTACAGGTGCCCGCCGGTCCAGAGGTTCCGGTCCCGGTTCGTACGCCTGGATCGCGGGCTGAGCCCGATCCCGCGGGCCAAGGTTGACTGGATCTCCGGGTAGGCGGGGGCGCGGCGGGCTGCGCGAGGCGATCAGCGGCAACAGCCCATCCGTGACCGACACGTCATGTGCCGTCCACGGGTCATCTCACCGGAAGTCGCGTGCGTGGTCGAGTGCCCATTCATCGAATGTGATCGCCGAGCGGCCCAGGACTCCTCGACGGTGGGCACCGCCGGCGAGTTCCCGGCAGCCGCATCGTCGAGGAACTGCAGCACCGCCTCGACTTCCCCCGCCGGCATGAATTGCGAGAACTGTCGCATCGCGGCATCGCGGGACAACTCCCGCACCGGGATCTCCCTGCCCACAGCGCGGCCGATCGCGGCGACCTGGTCACGCTGGGAAATCCGAGCCGGGCCGGTGAGCAGCCCGCTCACAGCCCGTGCGGTGTCGCCGGACAGCGCCGCACAGACGACGGCGGCGACATCCCACTCGTGGATCGGAGCGGTCAGCGCATCCGGCTGGTACAGCGCCACGCCTCCGTTGGCCCGGATCTGGTACGCCCAGCCCAGAGCGTTGGTGGCGAGCACGAGCGGACGGACCGGCACCATCAGCACATCTGAGGCGACAGCGAACGCAGCCTCGACCGCACGATGCTTCTCAGCGATGGCGTTGCCTGCCGAGGAGGGGTGGATCACGCTCCCTGAGGACATCAGCACGATGCGCTCCAACGCGGCGGCACGGGCGGTCTCGATGACACCGTGGACGCCCTGGTGGTTGGCGTAGAGGAACACCTGCCTGGCACCCCCGAACGCTGGGAGAAGACTGGCCGGGTCGGTCAGGTCCGCGGCGAACACCTCGACGCCGTCCGGGAACTGACCGGGGGCCGGACGGCGGGCGGACGCGCGGACGGGGACGCCTTCAGCCAGAAGCCGCTTCATGACGAACTTGCCGACGCTCCCGCGAGCTCCCATGACCAGGGTGGGCTTGCGATGAAGACTTGCCATGACAGGCTCCAATGCACGCAGTGACCACGCGCCACGGAGACCCTGATCGGCCGACGGGGCGTTCCGACGCAGCACCCCGATACTGAAGAGCATAACTCCGTGATCAGGAGTGGCAGAGGTCTCCGCCACGGCCCCGTCCCGGTCCAGCGAGGGCATCGCTGCAGGTGGAACCGCTGACGCAACGGGTGGGCGAGCGCCGCGAACTGCTCAGCCGCGCCGATCTCCAGAACATCCTCAGGAGGTGGCAAGTGCGCATACCGAAGGTTTCTCAACGTCTTTGACGCTTTCGTCAGGGCAGTGATCTACTCCCTGCCATGACGACTCTGACGGACCTTCAGCCCGCCCCTGTCATCGACGAGACAGCCCGGCTGCTGACCGAGCACTACGTTTTCCCTGAGATAGCCGAGCAGCTCGCCGACCTGCTAAAACGACGCCTCGCCCAGGGCGCCTATGACGTCGACGGTGCCGAGGAACTCGCCCGTCTGGTCACCGCGGACCTGCAGTCCGTCAACAACGACAAACACCTGAGACTGAAGCACCACGCCGACCCGGTGTCCCCCGAGCAGGGCGCGGCAACCCTGGAGTCCATCCGCCGGGACTTCGACACCTCGCTGGGCGGTGCGCCCCGGGTGGAGTTGCTCGAGGGAGGAGTCGCCGTCGTGGAGCTGGCGCCGATGCTGTTTCCGCTGGAGTGGGCCGCCGAACCGCTGAGCGCCGCGCTCACCCTGGCCTCCCGCGCCCAGGCGCTGATCGTGGACCTTCGCAACAACCGGGGCGGCGACCCGGACACCGTCGCCTTCGTCTGCAGTTACCTCCTGGACGAGCGCACCCACCTCAACACCATGTACTGGCGCAGCGGCGAGCGCAGCGAGCAGTCCTGGAGCCTGCCGCACGTTCCCGGCGCGCGTTTCGGCGGCAGCAAACCGGTGTACGTGTTGTCCAGTGACAGCACCTTCTCCGCCGCTGAGGAACTGGCCTACGACCTGCAACAGCTCGGCCGCGCCGTTGTCGTCGGTGAGCCCACCCGCGGCGGCGCGCACCCGTGCGAGGGCTGGACCGTCCACCCCCACCTGGAAACCACCGTCCCCACCGGTCGCGCCATCAACCCCGTCTCCGGCGCGAACTGGGAGGGCACCGGCGTGCGGCCGGACGTCCCTTGCGCTGCCGCGGAATCCCTCGACCAGGCACACGCGCTGGCCCTCGCCCGACTGGCAGGCTGACGCAGCCCAGCTCATCGACGGTGCGGTACCAAACGTCGTTCGTGATCAAGGCGCGGGCGGCCTGCACTTTATCCGGTGGCTCTACCGCTCGGACCGCGTGGTCGAGCACCAATCCGACTGGCTGCGCGCTCCCGTGTCAGCTCCCTGTTCCCGATCCTGATCAAGCGCAACAACGCTCAGAACCCGAACACCCCACTGCCCAAAGCCCGCCTCCGCGATCTCCGCCGCATTCACGCGACGACCCTGTCCTGGCGGGCGTTCCCGTCCACGTCGTCGCGGCCCGGCTCGGCCCCGCCGACCCCTCGATCACTCTCCGGGCCTACGCCCACGTGATCCGCGCAGCGGAAGCTTGTCCTCGGTGCGGCCCATCGCGGTCAGGAAGATGATCGGGAACCGATGTCCCAGCCGCCGACAGGTCTCCAACCCGGAGCCGTGGGCAGTCTGATGTCCAGCGGCGGGTCTCCGACGGCAACCTGACCGCCAGGCCGGGCATGCCTACCCTCGACGACCTGGGCGCGGTGGTCGGCGGCGCGCACGCCGACGCCGCCGCCGACGACGACCATGACCAGCACGTCGCTCATCGCCGCCACGGCCGAACGGGCCGCCCTGCTGCGGGGCCTGGTCGAACGCCTCGGCTGGCGCATGATGGGCGCATGCCTTCTCGCTCAGTCACCGCGCCGACCACCGCCGATCACGAACGGGCATGGGAGCACGTCTCCGCCGTGCTCCCACCCACCCCCCTGCTGCCGACCGCGCTGGCCCCCGGCGCGTTCCTGAAGGCCGAGACCCAGCAGCCCACCGGCTCGTTCAAGGTACGCGGAGCGCTGGCCGCCCTGACCGCGCTACCCGGCGACGCGGCGGCCGTCACGGCGAGCGCCGGCAACCACGGCCTGGCGATGGCCTACGCCGCCACGCTGACCGGCACCCCGGTCACCGTCGTCGTCTCCACCAAGGCGTCCCCGGCCAAGGTAGCCAAGATGGCGGCCTACCCCATCACCCTGGTCCGGTACGGCGACGACTTCGACGCCGCCGAGGCCCACTCCTTCACCCTGCCGGGGTGGTACGTGTCGGCGTACAACGACCCCCATGTGATTGCCGGGCAGGCCACGATCGGCCGCGAGCTGGATGCCCAGGCACCCGGACC
This sequence comes from Nonomuraea sp. NPDC050022, assembly GCF_044460705.1. NCBI lineage: Bacteria > Bacillati > Actinomycetota > Actinomycetes > Streptosporangiales > Streptosporangiaceae > Nonomuraea > Nonomuraea sp. NPDC050022. The sequence continues at coordinate 815,316 of NZ_JBITKE010000004.1, read as the reverse complement.
GCTCACGGTCGTCGCGCCGGTCGGCGGCGGGGGGCTGGTGGCCGGGCTGGCCCTGTGGGCGGAGGGCCGGGGCGACGTCACCGTGGTGGGCGTCGAGTCGGCGGTGTCTCGGGCGGTCTCGGCCGCCGTGACCTCCGGGCGCATCGAGCCCCAGGTCATCGGTGACACCATCGCCGACGGCATCGCCGGCAACATCGAGGCGGGCTGCGTCACGCCGGACCTGATCCGGGGCCGCGCCGAGCTGACCGCGGTCACTGACGCCGAGATCCACGTCGCGATGCGCTGGTTGTTCACCGAGCACGGACTGGTCGTGGAGGGTGCGGGGGCGTGCGGGGTCGCGGCGATGCTGGCCGGGAAGGTCACGGTAAATGGACGGCTCATTGTCGTACTTTCAGGAAGGAATATCACTATTCCGACAGCCATTAATATACTGGCCGAAAATTAACCTTCCCATCGCCACCAAAGGTTAATAAGATACGTTGAGACTTTCGCCGGGACCTTGTTCAGCAGGGAGATCTCGATGTCGGAAATCCTCGTCCAGGTGGTGACCGAGGACGGTCGCGAGATCGGCTGGGGCAGCAATTTCGCCGAGCCTTTCAAAGAGCGATCGAAGGACGTCGCGCGCGCGGTCGAGCAGGGCGCGCAGGCCATCGGCGAGGCCGTTGGGTCCATCCCGAAGGTCACCGGCTGGCTCCTCGACGAGCTGGAAGCGACCTTCGGCGTGACGCTGACCGCCGAGGCCGGCGCGATCCTCACCAGAGGCTCGGCGGGGGCGACGTTCGAGGTCACGCTCACGTACCGCAGGGACCGGTGAAGGCCGACCGCAAAGACGCCGTCGGCCGCATCCTGGTGGACGGCAGACCTCGGGGGTGTGGGTTCATGCTGGGGCCCCGGGTGGCGGTGACCGCCAATCACGTCGTGCGCGGACGGGACGGCCAGCCGGTCGACGCCTCGCTGGTCCGGCTGGTGCTGCCGCGCGAAAGCCTCGAAGTGGCGCGCGTCGAGGTGGACCCCGAGCTGGACGTCGCTGTGCTGCGCCTGCGCGACGAGGCCGGGCTCTGGTTGCGGCCGGGACCGGCCGAGCTGAACTCCCGCTGGCAGGTCTCCACCCAGCCGCACCCCAACGACCCGTTGCTCGACGGCCGCATCGCGGCGGTGCGGCGGCTGTTCGTCAACGCCAAGGGCTTCCGGCTGGAAGCCCACCAGCTCCTGGTCGACACCGAGGCCGACGACTACGAGGGCTATTCGGGCAGCCCGGTCGAGTCCCCGGCCGGGGTGGTCATCGGCGTGCTGATCGAGCAGGTGCGCTCCCGGTTGCGCTCCTCGGCCGGCGACGCGCGGCGGGCGCTGCCGCTGCTCTACGCCGCTCCCATCCAGGACGTCATCGAGCGCTTCGGCCTGGAGACCGGCCGGGAGCCCGAGGAACTGCCGACGGTGTCGTGCCGGATGATCGGCATCCCGGTCGCCTTCGGACTGGACCTGTTCCGAGACCGGGTCCGGGAGCGGGCCCTGATCAGCCAGTACCTCAGCGACCCCGGAACCCGGCTGATCACCATTGTCGGGCGGCGCGGCATTGGCAAGAGCGCGCTGGCCGCCAAGGTACTCGACCTGCTGGCCAACGGCGTCTGGCCGCACGGCGGCGACGACCCGCTGCCGCGTGGCATCGTCTGCCTCAGCACGCGCACCAGCGAGATCACCATCGAACGCATCTTCATGGACTGCGCCTCGGTGCTCGGCGAGGGTGAAGAGGGCCGCCTCCACGCCGTCTGGCGTAACCAGCGGTCGCTGGCCGACCGCATCCACGAGTTGTTCTCCGCGATGTCCGACGGACGTTACGTCATCCTGCTCGACAACATGGAGGACAAGCTCGGCGACGGCGGCGAGCTGGACGACGAGCTGGGTGTCTTCTTCGACATCCTGTTCCGGGCCCGCCGGGCGCCGTGCGTGCTGGTCACCACGCAGATCCCGCTGGCGCTGCCACCGGAGCTGCTGCGCTTCGACGTGCGGGTCAACCTCGTCGAGGGGCTGCCGACCGACGACGCGGTCGAGCTGCTGCGCGACCTCGACCGAAGCGGCGACATCGGGATCAGGGACATTCGGCCGGACCGGCTCGCGCGGGCCGCCGAGCGGGTGCACGGCATTCCGCGCGCCCTGGAGCTGGTGGTGGGCGCGCTGGCGGACGACTACCTGACCCTGCCGACGCTCGACGACCTGCTGGCCACCTTCGCCCAGCGCGGCGACGTGCTCGGCAACCTGGTCCGCGACCAGTACAACCGGCTCGACGACGATGGCCGGGTGGTCATGAACGTACTCTCGGTCTTCGGCCGCCCGGTGCCCGCTCGGGCCATAACCTGGATACTGCCGGGCCTGGACGTGCCCGCCGCGCTGCGCCAGCTCGTCCGCGCCCAGCTGGTCGGCGTCGACCGCACGACCCGCACTTTCGCCCTGCACCCCATGGACGCCGACCTCATCTACGCCCGCCTCCCGGCGGAGCGGCAGCGCGAGCTCGACGCCAAGGTCGCCTCCTGGTACGCGGCCGAGGCCGTGCCCGAGGCCGAGTGGCGCTCCCTCAACGACGTCACCTTCCAGCGCTACGAGTTCGAGCACCGTGTGAAGGCCGGCGACTTCGACGCGGCGGCCCGGGTGCTGGGCACCTTCGACGAGTTCCTCATCTTCCAGGGCTCGGTCGCGGCGGCGGTCTGGATGCACACGCAGCTCGAAGGCCGTCTGACCGACCCCGAGGCGAAGGCCATGCACTACCTCGGCCTGGGCATCGCCCGCATCCGGGGCGGCCCGTTCAGCCAGGCGGTGACCCTGCTGGAGCAGGCCTTTGAGGTGGCTACCGAGATCGGCGACCTGCGGCGCCAGCAACGTTCACTGCTCCAGCTCGGCAAGGCTCACCGGCAGCAGCGCCAGGCCCCCAAGGCGGTCACCACGCTGACCCTGGCCATCGCGATCGCCCGCGAGAACGAGGACTGGGTGCACGAGGCGCACGCCCTGCTCGGCCTGTGCCTGACCCACTGCTACGCCGGGGACGCCGCGCTGGCTCGCGCGGTCGCCGACGAGCTGGACGAGCTGGTCGACCGTCACCCCGACGACCTGCTGCGTGGCCGGGCCGCCGACGCCCGCAGCATCGTCTGCCTGGTCTCGGAGGACTGGCAGGGTGCGATCGACGCCTGCGAGCGGGCGCTGCTCACCTACGAACGCTCGGGCGTCCCGGAGGCGATCGGCTACGTCCGCAGCATCGAGGGGATCGCTCACCTCGGGCTCGGCCTGGTTGACGAGGCCATCCAGATCTTCCTGCTGGGCCGCCACGAGGGCGCGAAGGTCGAGACGATCGAGGTCGAGGGCCTATGCCTGTTCAACTTGACCTGGGCGTACTGGCGTGCCGGGCGGGTGCCGGAGGTGGTGGCGACCGCCGCCGAAGCGGCCGACCTGCTGGAGGAGTGGGGCGGCACGGACGCGCTGGCCGCCCGCGCCCTGGCCGAGGCCGCGAAAGCACTGGCCGAAGGCGACACCGCGGCGACCGCCCACCACCTGCGGCGCACCGCCGAGGCGGCCCGGGGCAACGCCGAGCTCATTCCGCCCGCGTGGTTCGCGGCCGAGGCCGACCGCCTGTCATGACCGCCCGCACCGCCTCCTCGGGGCTGTCCCCGGTGGCGGCGATCATGCCCCATTTCCCCGGCACGGCGGCGATCGGCTCGCCGTACCGCGCCAGGTCCGCCAGGCCGCCCTCGGGGACGAGCACGCGGGTGGCCGCGTAACGCGCGTTGTGACGGAGGGCGTGGGCGCGGGTCAGGGCGGCGGCGGTCGGGGTGGGGTTGAGGTCCTGCACGGCCAGCACGACCCGGCCGCCGGCCCGGCCGTCGAGCCGGCCGACGCCGAAGTCCACGCCCATCGTGACCAGCTCGCCGGGCAGCCGGGCCATGACCTCGCCGATCGCGGCGTACTGGGCTCGGGTGAGGCCGGGATGGCGGTCGGCGTCGACCAGCACGTTGCCGGCGCACGCGGTGCCGCGCATGAGCTGCAACGTCGCGCCCTCGGCGCCCAGGTGGGCGGACGGGGCGGCCAGGTAGTCAAGGTGGGCCTCCAGGACGTGCGGGCCGTTCACCGGGACCGACAGGTCGCCAGTCAGGTCGAGGCCGGGCCGGATGCCGTAGCCGCCCGAGCCCTGGGCCGGTTTGAGGCAGCCGCGCGTCACGCCGTGCCGCTCGCGGAGCAGCCGGGCGGCCCGCCGCAGGCCGGCCCGGTCGTGCACGGCGTATCCGGGCAGCACGGGCACCTCCACGCCGTGGTCGCGCAGGACGGGCGCGTGGTCCCGTTCGGTGGCCGCGTCCGCGGTGTCATCCACGTGGGGGTGCAGCAGCGTCTTGTCCGACCAGATGGCCAGCAGGTCCTGCGGGTTGGCGTCCACCTCCAGGTACGGCAGGCCCGACCGGTCGAGAATCCAGCGCAGAAGCGTGATGGTGGGGTCGTCCAGGGCGTACACGGAAAACCGCGACCACCCGAGCAGCGTCGGCGGACGGGCCGTGAGCAGGTCGTGGGACAGGTGGTAGTGGCGGCGCGGCACCTCCAGACCGCGCGCGCCGTGGAAGGCCAGCGCCTCGCGGAACGCGGCCCCCCGGCCCACCACCAGGTCTCCAGGCCGGGCGAGGTAGACCGAACGGGCCTCGACGTACGCGCCCGGATCGCCCGGCGACTGCGCGTCGCCCTTCAGGTCGGTCGTCGAGTGGATGATCACCTTCGGTCCGTCGCCCGAGGGCGGCCGGATCCAGTCAGGCATCGGGATGGACCCAGTAGCTCGTGAGGATCAACCGCCGCCCCGCCTCCAGGGGGGTCGCGTGGTGCAGGCCACGGCCGTCGAACAGCAGCAACGTGCCCGCCCTGCCGGTGCAGACGACCTCCTCGAAGCCGTAGGCGGCGCGCAGGCGGGCCACCTCGTGCGGCCACAACGCGCCGACGTAGAGTACGTCCTCGTCGGCGAAGCCCTCCTCATCCACCCGGAACCAGTCGTGGTGGCGGGCCTCGTGGAGCAGCCGCCAGGCGCCCCGGTGGCTGCCCTTCAGGTAGACGGTCGGGGCGTTCTCCGGGCCGACGTCCTCCAGGTAGAGCCAGGCCTTCACACGTAGCTTCCACGTGTCGATGTGGTAGCTCGTCTCGAAGGTCGGGATGCTCCCGGTGCGTACCTTCAGCCCGACCGTGCGCCGCACCGGCTCGGCCGTCCGGGACAGGTAGCCGCGCACGATGGACGGCACAGTCTCCTCATCGAAGAACGGGGCGAAGGCCTCGATCTCGGCCGCCCTCGGGTAGCGCAGCGCGCCGTCGCCCTCGGGCGACTCGTCGAACTCCGCCGAATCCGGCACCGCCGCGCGCATCCGGGCGATCGTCTCCGCGTCCAGGAAATCAGGAATAATCACCACCCCGTCGCGGCGCAGGGCGGTGACGTACCCGGAAACTGAAGAATTGGCGAGAGTGGGGCGGAGTTTCCGAAAATAGCCCACCCGCACCGGGAGGAAACGAAGAACACGCAGCATTCCAAAGAGTTCGCCGAACGCGTACGCCGTGCGCCACATATCCTGAGTGTCGCAGATTACGGCGTTTCGTCGAGGAGAAGCGGCAACCCGACGTCGTCCGCGTCGTGCGGCCACCCCGGCGTCTTACCGAGCCACAACACCTCGACCACCAGCGCGGGCCGAGCAGCACCCGGGTTGCCCGGCCGGATCAGCCCGGCCTCCACATAGCGGCGCAGCGCCGGGCGGCCGACCTCCAGGTCCGGTTCGATCATTAGCTCGCGGAAGGCGGCACGCAGATCGCCGTCCACAGGTACGGCCTGGGCCAGCCCGGTGAACGGCCTCGGCGCCGCCACGCCGGGCAACGAGCCGGTGTCCATCTCCCCGGGCGGCGCGGGCTTGCTCGCCTTCACGACCGTGATCACCATCTTGGCCGCGCCGCCCCACCGTCGGTAGGACGTTGCCATGCTGGCACCGGAGCACGGAAGCCGGTCACGGCGCCGACTCCTGTGCCGACCGGATCGATCGGGCGCGTCCCCGGCCCGATCGCGTCGAGGACGGAATCCTCCTCGCTGATGGATGGTGCCCATTTCTGGCGTTGGTCGTGAATACGGCAGGCGCAGTGCGCTGAGCGGCGGGTCATGAGCACTGGGTGACCGTCTGTCTCTCTGTCCGACTCTCGCGAGACGTGAGGACGAAGCAGTCTTCTGTGCCTCAAGCAGGGCTGTTGGCAAGATCCCGGGATTGCCCTGACAAACACAAAGGCCCGCTCCAGGTTTTCCCTGGTAACGGGCCTTGATGCTGTGTGCGGCCGGAGGTACTCGAAACCCCAACCTTCTGATCCGTAGTGAGAACGTGATCGTCCACAGCCGTCCACAAGTGCCTCGACATGCTGGTCACGGGCCCCTATCGTGCGATCCCAGTCCTCCTACGTCCGTGATCGTCCAAGGTCGTTGTTAGCAACTGCGTTAGCAAGATCGGCCAGCGCGAAATGCTTCCGCCGGCACGGCTGTCACCTCAGCCATGGTCGCCCGATGTCAGGACCCGACGAAGGAGGGGCCTGGCGGCGATCGCCCCGACCACGAACGGCATGCACCAAAGTACGCGATCGTCACGGCGTCAGCCAATAGACACCCGGATTAGGAGAGCGGGGACGCATGCAGTCCTTCGCCGACTCCGAGCTGCACAAACGCTACTCCTCTGCCTCGCAGAGAAGTAGATCATCCCGCGTTGACCCCGCGTTTGGCAGCCATCGGCGAGCTACCCCCTCCAAGATCTGCATGATCTCAGAGGCCCCTGACGGCGATGTGCGGCGGAGTCTGTATTCCAGCCCTGGCCAGGCACAGCACCTTCCATAGCATTCCGTCGTCTTTCACGCCTTACGCGTCCACGGAAGAACCACGGAGCCGCGCTGACCACACGTCGCGGATCTGCGCGGTTGGCCACTACGGCGTACATCGAAGTGGGCGATCGACGCGGCCTCAGCCACCTCTGCGAAGAACACCTGCCTTGGGGAACGGTGATCGCATGGCTAGCTCTCGGAGTGTGAGCGTGCAAAAACTAGCCTTTCCCCGAAGAGCCAGGCGACGGAGGGGCTCTCCACGGAGGCCTCTCCTCGACAAAGTTGATGTGGCCCCACTAAACCAACTGTCCATGTTTCCGCAAGAGCAGCATCCTCGCCGCAGTCCTCGCGTGAGCCAGCGACAAGTCCACGACGCAGAGTGACGCAACAATTAAGGACATTCAAAAACGAAGTTTACGACCTGGAGGGTTTCGGTCTGCAATGACAATCAAGATCACAGAGAGTAACCATACGAGTTGCTTTCACGGTCAGCCTGGTGGATTGTTTGTCGCTTCAGCGCCAGAAGGATTGCAATCCACCGGCATGTCCGATAAGTTCATGATCGCCAACGGAGACGTCTGATGGCATATCTGAGCAAGTCGCTTTCCCACTCGCATGCGAGAGGTCGAAAGATTTCGACCTACGCAACCAAACAGATCCAATGCTCATTTCCACCTTCGCATGAAACTTCACTTTCGTGCGGGAAATGTCCAAAGTTATCGAAAGGATAACCTTGCAGAAGGCGGCGCTTTTCAAGAAATTCGCAACGACGCTGACACTGACGGCCTCGCTGGGCGTGGTCGGCGCTCTCGCATCCCCCGCTTACGCCACGCAGGACCCTGATGGGACGACTGTCGTTGAGTCGCCTGACGGCGATGTCCAGATCTGGACTGCCGGCGGCGGTTCGGACGGCTGCTTCGCCGAGTACTTCAATACGGCCTACAGCACCAAATGTATTGGTGCCCTCAAAAGCGGATATGTCACAACTCAGGCTCATTGCACCTCGGGCTACTACTACGGGGATGCGACGTATGTCTCCAAGAACACTGTCATCAGAGGCATTAGCGACGGCGAATGTACGTTTAGCGTGAGTTACGCGAATACGCTTTGGGGTTAAGCAGGCTGTAGGAGTCTAAAAAGGGAGGGTGCCATGTCAGCACCCTCCCTTCCTTCGGGGGAATAATGGATTCAGTTGTCAGGTTAATGGGACTATGCCAGGGGTATGGCCGCATACGTGTCATTGATGGGCTCAATCTTGATATTGGGGCTGGGGTTATGGGGCTACTTGGCCCTAATGGGGCTGGAAAGTCCACGTTGCTCCATACTCTCGCTACCGTGTCGCCTCCAGTAGGCGGCACGATCAGCATCGACGGCGTGACGATCGACTCTGAGCCGAAGGCGCGGGAGGCTCGACGTCACATCGGTTATCTGCCACAGCATTTTGGATATCTTCCCAGTTTCACAGTGTGCGACTTCGTCTATTACAGCGCCTGGCTCAGGGAACTACCCGCCCGAGAAATAGATCAGGCCGTCAACGCTGCAATTGGAGAAGTGGGCCTGGCCGACCGGGCCAAGAGCAAGCTGAAATCTTTGTCCGGCGGCATGCTCCAGCGTGCTGGCATCGCTGCCTCGGTCGTAGGCCGTCCACCCTTGATTCTGCTGGACGAACCGACCGTTGGGCTCGACCCGCGGCAGCGCCTCGATTTCCGTGCCTTGATCCGGTCCCTGTCGGAGACCTCTGCTGTCGTACTCAGCACGCACCTCGTAGAAGACATTGGTGCGATCTGCGATGACATCGTCGTGATGGAGAGGGGCCAAGTCCTGTTCCGCGGCTCCCCGGACATGTTGTGCGCCTACGCAGTGCCTGGCGCCGCTGGAGACAGCGATTTGGAGCGGGGCTACATCTCCGCTCTCGACGCAGGGAGGGTGTAGATGCGGCCGTTCTGGATCGAGATTCGGCGATCGCCCCTCAGATGGGCCTTGCCCCTACTGATCATTGTCGACCTCGCCACGTTGTTCGGACGCAGTACATACTGGATCGGCATCTGGCCCCAGGCGAGTGCGGCGGCTCAACTGTCAGCGTTGTACCTCGGACCCACAGCAGCGGGCTTGGCTGCGTGGGTCGCAGCACGGAGCGGGCGAATCGACGCATACCTTTCATCCGCCGCGCGTCCCGGCTGGAGGGCGGAATTCATTCGCTACAGCGCGATATTGTGCTATCCAGTCGCCGCGTACGCTCTCGGCGCCATTCTGGCTAGCGTACTTAGCCTACCGAACGCAGGTCCGGGGTTCCTCTGGGGCGGCTACCTGTTGCTTGGGCTGACCACCGTGATCATCTGTGTGGCAATCGGCTATCTGGCAGGTCGACTGTCGCGCTCGTCCCTGGCTGCGCCCGCCTTTTCCACCATTGGGACATTTATCGCCCTCATGGCGCTCCCCACTTTAAGGACAGGTGCCACCGCTGGTTCCCTAGAGTTCTTCGTCCTCTCCGGCCATCCAAACGTGTACCTTGCCCCCATTCCTCTGACCTGGAAAGTCGTCTTGGCGCTCCTGGTCTCCACCCTTGCTGTCGTACTCCCCGGCCTGCTACGCCGCGCCCGCTCAGGCTGGCCGTCCGCACGGCCGCGCGCCGGTGCTGCTGTAGGCTCATCAGCCGTCCTCATCGCACTCGTGTTTTTGGCCGCATCCGGTCCTCTGACCGTGTATCGCGAACCAGTGAGCCCACTGTGTTCTAAGGGAAGTCCTCAGGTTTGCGTGTGGCCAGAGGACCGCAAGTATCTGCCAGACCTAGCTGTGATGGCCCAACGCCTGACCGGGCTACCTGACGAGTTCACAGTTCCCAAGGCGTTCTTCGAGCAAGGTCTACGGGGTCTGCGCCCCGATCATGCTGATTACTACGCAGATATTCGCATTATCGACGGTATTTTGTGGTCCGCTGCGGGTTCCATGAGCTCCCAGGTTATGAACGGCACCTTCAGGTCGACTTTATGCGACACAGACACCTCAACTGCTGCGGATATCCGAGGCAAGGCGCTATGGGAGATGGACGGGATGATCGTCACAATCGTTAATGGCGGGGGTCGACCAGAGAGCGTCCGAGGTGGTCCACCCCTGAACTACGGCGCACTCGGCCGCATTGCTCAGCGCCCAGATGAGCGGAATAGATGGTTCCTGAAGCGGCTGAAGATCGTTCGGGAGACTCCCTGTGTTTGATCGTTCACTCGTGCTCAGCTATCGCGCCCGTCGATCTAGTGGCTTAATCGGCGGGACGCTTGCGGTGCTCTTCCTACGGTGGTGGTTCTCCGGCGGGATGGTCGACATGCCTGCCGCGGTGCCCCAGGGCACTGTCGCACTCCCCTACAGCGAATTTCTGACAATTGTGATCGCGGCCTTGGTGGCCGGATCTCTGGATGGCCCGCTCCGCACCTTCGAATCCATGGCCTCGAAACGGTTTTTCTATCTTCAATGCCGACGGCTTGTCGCAACGAGCGGCATCGTCATATTGGCGATTTTCACCACCGCGGCAGTCACGCAGCCAGCATCGTCAGCGCTCGACTCGGCCAAAGCATTCGTGATCTGGCTCGGCTTGGCGTTGCTATCAGGACGCCTCATGGGAATGAGCTTGTCCTGGGTTATTCCCAGCCTGTCAATCTTTCCCTTGACGTTTCTCGGATACGAGACCAGCGAGACTCCCTTCTGGTGGAACTGGGCAACCCCCGGCCAGACCGACCCCCTCACCTGGATCTTGGTTGTCGTGGCCCTTGTCATCGGAGCGGCTTCCTACCACCTAACTCCCTGGCGCATCGCGTCGATCCGCCGAAGGTTGAGGCTCAGACGAGAGAATCCGGCCTCACTGTGCACTGGCAGCCCTCGTCAAACCACATAGCTCGGGAACCAAGCGGCTCGCAGGTGTTCGTCTCTGTTTTCCCCGGCGTGGGGCGGTGCGGGCCGCGACCGGCCGAAGAGCCGCAGCGCGGCCGGCGACCGCCCGACGCTCGGCAGGTCGCCGTAGGCGAGCTGCCCTTGAAGACGTAGAGAAAGTTCTCATCCAGAGTCGAGCGTGTCTTGGATGATCTTGATTGTGCCAGCGTCCTAGACAGTTCCTGGCTGGCTGCGCGGGTTGCCCGGCCTATCGCACGCGCCCGGACAGTAGCGCCCGCCAGATGTCTCTTCCCTCGCGCGTACTCATGCGGTGGGTTTCATGGGTGGTGGGGCTGCTGAGGTGTGTGCGCTTGATGAAGGTCTGGCCGCCTGCGGCGCACAGCTCATATACGACCTCGTCGCAGTCGCAGGTCCAGGCGATCACCCGGCACCGCGGGTCGTTGCGTGGCTTCATCCAGGTCAATGGGGTGCAGTTCGGCTCCGGCGGCGGCACATGGGGAGCCAGGCACGATGTCACCTGACAGGCGGGGCTGGTGCGAAGGCCAGGAGCACCCAGACCGTCCGACCGTATTCGTCGCCGTAGACGCCCCAGCGTGTCGTCAGTTCCTCGACGAGGTGAAGGCCACGACCGGTTTGCTCGTGTTCGGCAGCTTGCCGGATGTGCGGGCCTGTTGGGCCGCCATCGTCCAGGACGGCGAGGATGAGCAGTTCACCGCCCGCGTGGATGGTCACCCCGAAATTGCCGCCGACCCGGCCGCTGCGGGAGTGGCGGATGGCGTTGGTGGCCAGCTCGGAGACGATGAGTGCGGCTGTGTCGGCTTCGGGGCGGTCGGCCAGGTAGCTGGTGACGAAGCGGCGGGCTTCACGTACCTGGCTCCTGGTGCCTGGGAAGTTGCGACACCACCGGTGAATCTCTTTGTGGCTTTTCGAGGCTGTTGTCACGTCGGCTTACCTCACGTTCGTGCAGGTCAAAGCCCTGCCAACTGCTATCAGTACTTAAAGTACTGGTGCTATACTTCTTGTACAAGCGACTTGATGTACTTGCGCCGCACAATAAGTACTGGTCAGGTAAAGAGCAGAGATCCAGTTAGAGGCGGCGGCCCGAGGAGGGTGCACATGTTCGGACTCATGGTGCGATTCACCTGCAAGGACGAGACGAGCGCCGCGGCGTTCGACGAGCTCGTCGGTGAGACAATCGAGGCGATCCGCAAGTACGAGCCGGGAACGCTCGTGTACGCCTCACATCGGGTGGACGGCCAGCCGCTCCAGCGGATCTTCTACGAGCTGTACCGGGACCGTTCAGCCTTCGACGCCCACGAGCAGACCGAGCACACCAAGCGGTTCCTGGGGGCTCGCGAAGCGCTGCTGGCCTCGGTCGAGGTCGACTGGCTGGAACTGCAGAGCGGGAAGGGCACGGCGTCGTGAGTACCGAGTACCAGCGAGCGTTGGGCAGACGCATCGCCCAGGAGCGCAAGCGGCGGGGCCTGTCTCAGGTGGAACTGGCCCGGCTGGTGGACCGATCGGTGGCGTGGATCTCCCAGGTGGAGCGTGGCGTGCGCAAGGTCGATCGGATGTCGGTCCTGGAGAAGGTCGCCGAGACGCTCGATGTGCCGCTCTCAGAGCTGGCCGCCGAAGCTCCCGTGGTCGCCGCCACCAACGACGAGGTACCCGGTACGGCCGGTCTGCGCCTCGTGCTGTCGGGCGCTCACTCACTCCAGGCCATGTTGCACGCCACTCCTGTGCCTGCCACCAAGCAGCTCAAGCCGCGGGTGGATCACGCGTGGGAGCTGACCCACGAAGCCCGCTACGACGAGCTGGCCGACCTGCTTCGCGGCCTGGTGCCCACCCTGGAGAACGCCGTCCGCTCGGCCCCGGCCGAGCGCCAGGCCGAGTTGTTCGAGCTGTTGGCGGTGACGTATCAGGCGTGCTCGGCGTCGTTGGCGAAGCTGGGTGAGCCGGAAGCGGCGTGGATCGCCGCCGACCGAGCCATCAGTGCGGCCGAGCGTGCGGGTGATCCGTTGATGATGGCGGCCAGCGCTTTCCGGCTCGGCTTCGTCTTTCTCGGAGCGCGCCACTTCGACCAGGTGGAGGAGACCGCCCGCACCGCCGCCGACGCCCTGTGGTTCCTCACCGATCAGGGCAAGCCCGAAGCGATGTCGCTGTGGGGCGGCCTGACCCTGCAACGCGCCGTGGCCGCCTCCCGGCTGAACCAGGCCGACACCGCCTACGAGCACCTCACGCGGGCTCGCGAGATGGCTGAGCGCCTCGGTGACGGGCGCAACGACTACAACACCGAGTTCGGACCGGCCAACGTCGCCCTCCACGAGGTGGCCGTCGCGGTCGAGCTGGGCGACGCCGGTCACGCGCTGCGAGTTGGAACCGCAGTGGACACCTCGACGCTGTCGAGTGAGCGCAAGGGCCGGCTGTACGTCGATCTCGCTCGTGCGCATGCACAGCGTCGTCAGGTCGATGAGGCGGTGGCCGTGCTCCTGGAGGCCGAGTCCATCACGCCGGAGCAGATCCGTAACCATCGCGTGGTCCGCCAGTTGGCGTCTGACCTGCTGTCCATGCAGGATCCTGCTTCGCCTGACCTGCGTGGGCTGGCTGATCGGGTGGGCGCGTAGAAAAAGTACGTGGAGTAGTACTGAAAGTACTAGCAGTTACTCTCAGTATCAGGTAGCGTTTGTGTTGTAGCTGGAACTTTCCGTAACCGGAGGGTGGCAGCCCAGCACAAACGCTCTTCCCGTTTCAGGGGTGGATCAAGGAGGTCCGCTCACGGAAAGCGAAGAGAGGCCACACATGAAGGTGGCCTGAGCGGGAGACCCGCCCAGGCCGGATGCGTTAGCACCCTAGTTGGCGCTTCGATGCTACCGCGTCCGAGCTGACGGCACAGGCTCCCTCGTCCTGAAACGCCTGATCAACAGGCTGACGAGAGGTGTTTTCGCCATGCGTACCGTCCCCATCCCTGTGGACGCCAGCAAGCTCACCATCACCTGCGTGAAGGCCCCGCGGCCTCGCGTGCTCAACCGCGACACCGGCGAGATCAAGACCGACAAGAACGGCAACACCGTCTACGAGGTCACCGTCTCGGTGGAGGACGAGTTCGGCCGGATCGAACTCATCAAGATCGGCATCACTGGAGAACCGCCCATCACCGCCGGAGACCAGGTCAACGCCGTCGGCCTGGTCGGCTACGTGTGGGAGATCGCCGGAAAGTGGGGCATCTCCTACCGGGCCACCGCCCTGCTCCCGCAGCAGGAGGCCGCCAGTGTCTGACCAGCTCATGTCGATGCTCGGGGTCCTGGCCGCCGTGGCGGCCGGGCTCTGGGCCTGGCGCCGCTGGCACTACCGCTCCTTCTGGCTCGTCATCGGCTTCCCGATCACCGCGATCAGCGTCCGGGCGTCCTGGCGCAAGGTCGCCCTCGGCTGCAACCTCACCAAGAAACGGCAGCGCTTCTGGTTCACCACCGTGCCCGGCCTGGTCGCCTCCACCGGCGTCGTCCGCGTTCGGCGCAAGTGGCAGCGGATCGCCGTGGACACCAAACCGTTCATGTGGCTGCCGCTACCTACCCGGTACGGCTGGCGCGTCACCCTTCACACCCTGGAAGGGCAGATCCCAGCCGACTACGCCGAGGCAGCCGAACGACTCGCCCACTCCTGGGGCGTGCACGCCGTGCGCGTCTCCTCCGACAAGCCCGGCCGGATACGTCTGGCCGCCACCGTCCGTGACCCCCTGGTCAAAGTCGATGAGCTCCCGCCATCCACCGAACTCCTCAAGGTCACCGTGGGGCGACTGGAGACCGGCAAACCGTGGATCATCGACTTCCGCACCGTGCCGCACTACATCAACGCGGGAGCCACCCAGTCCGGCAAATCCAACCTCGCCAACGCTCTCATCGTCGGCCTCGCGCCGCAACCGGTGGCGCTGGTCGGCTTCGACCTCAAAGGCGGCGTCGAGTTCACCCCGTACGCCCCCCGGTTGTCCGCGCTGGCCACCACACGAGCCGAATGCGGCGGATTGCTGGACGACCTGGTGGCACTCATGACCGACCGCATGGGCGTGTGCCGGATGGCCTCGGCCCGCAACATCTGGCAACTCCCGCCCGGCATGCGCCCTGTACCGATCGTGGTCCTGGTGGACGAACTGGCCGAGCTGTACCTGATGGCCGACAAGAGCGAAAAAGACGAGATCGCCAAGACCTCCACCGCGCTGCTTCGAGTCGCCCAGCTCGGGCGAGCGTTCGGCATCTACCTGTTCTGCTGCGGTCAGCGAATCGGCTCCGACCTCGGACCCGGCGTCACCGCGCTACGCGCCCAGTGCTCGGGACGCATCTGCCACCGGGTCAACGACCCCGAGACCGCCACCATGACCCTCGGCGATCTCGACCCCGCCGCGCTCGACTCCGCTCGTGCCATCGCCGCCGAGACACCGGGCGTCGCCATCGTCGCCAGCCAGGACGGCCAGTGGTACCGGGCTCGCTCCATCTACGTCAGCGAGCACACCGCCGAACACGCCGCCCGCACCTACGCCGACCAAGCACCCACTTGGGTCGACGTGATGACCGCTCAACCCGTGGAGACACCCGACCAGCAGACGGCCTGAACCGACACCGAAAGGGGGTCGAGATGCGCCACATCGCCGCCTGGCTGCTCAACACCGGTCCTGTCCTCGTCCTGGCCCTCATCGCAGGGGCGGGCTCCTTCACTCACATCCGCGACACCGCCAGCCAGCACGGCCAGACCGGCTGGATGTCCTGGGCCATCGCCGTCTGCATCGACCTGACCTGCGTCATGGCCGCCCGCGAACGCCAACGCGACAAGAAGACCGGCCGAGCAAGGCGCGGTCTGATCTCCTGGCCCGTTCTGGTGCTGATCGGAGGCATCATCCTGTCCCTGGCCGCCAACCTGGCCCAAGCCACCCCGACCATGTGGGGCTGGATCACCGCCGCCACCCCGGCCGGCGCCTTCCTTGTCGCGGTCTCCATGCTCGAACGCCGCGCCACCACCATCCGCACCAACTCACCGCAGGACGTCCCACAGACGTCCTCACCAACGACAGAGACGTCCCAAGTCGTCTCGGGAGAGTCCCACATCGTCCCGCACGCCGACCGCCCCGCCCTGGCCCCGGCCTACGAAGGCGATCGCCAACACGCCGGTCCCACACCCGATCCGGCCCTCGTGGACTACGCCCGCCGCGTCGCCGACGAGCACCACGCCAAGCATGGCGGACCGGTCACGACAGAGCTCCTCCGGACCCGCCTGGGCGTGTCCGACCAACTCGCCGCTGACCTGCTCGACACCCTGCGGCCCGCCCACACCCAGTGAAGGGAACGCCCTTGATGTCCACCACCCACTCACGTCCCGCGTTCATCGCTGGACTACGCGCCCTCGCCGACCTGCTCGAAGACCGACCCGACATTCCGACACCTCGCAGCACGACCGTTCACCACTTCGTGCCGAAGTCCGAGGACGCCGAGATGCGCGCCGAGCTCGACCGCCTGGCCGCCCTGCTCGGCAGCCACATCGACAGCGAGGGCGGTCACTACGCGACCTCGCTGTTCTTCGGCCCGATCGAGTACTGCGCCGTAGCCATCCTGGCCGAACCGCGCGCCCGCCACGCCGCCCACGAAAGCTACCGAGGCTGCGTCACACCCGACAGCCCGTACGAAAACCGCTGACCATGGACGCCACACTCGCCCACTACCGCTGCTGCACCTGCAACGGAAGCGGCCTCACCGACGACCAGACCTGCGCCGACTGTCACGGCACCGGCATCGACAACCACGGCGCATAGCCGCAAGCGCCCCCCGCCTGGCCACACATCCGCCAAGATCCGCGCCAGGCCGGGGGCCATCCACACCAGCGTCACTGGATAGGACGGATCCCATCGTGCCCCACCTTGCCCACAGCCATGCCGTAGCCGGAATGATCGACCGGCTCAACCAACCCGACTACGACCGCTGGGCCAACCAGATCAAGCGCACCGGCGGCTGCCGCCAGCCCATCCACCTACGCGGCAAGGTCGAACACTACGACCAGGCCACCGGCCAACTGCTCCACCGCTACAGCACCACCACCGAACCCAACGGCGTCCTGCGCGTCGCATGCAAGACGCGACGGGCCGCCCGCTGCCCGGCCTGCGCCGAGATCTACCGCGCCGACACCTACCAACTCGTCCGCGCCGGCCTCATCGGCGGCAAGGGCGTGCCCGAGACGGTCAGCAGCCACCCGTGCCTGTTCGTCACCCTCACCGCACCCTCCTTCGGAGCCGTCCACGCCCGGCGGGAGAAGAACGACAGGGTCCTGCCCTGCCACGCCCGCCGCGACGCCCAGACCTGCCCACACGGACAGGTCATGTCCTGCACCAACCGGCACCGCGCCGACGACCCGCGCCTTGGCGAACCGCTGTGCGCCGACTGCTACGACTACGACGGCTCAGTTCTGTTCAACGCCATCAGCCCCGAACTCTGGCGCCGCTTCACCCTGGCTCTGCGGCGTCGCTTCGCCAAGCTCAACAGGCTGACCGTCCAGGCTCTGCGCGAACACGTCACCATCGCCTTCGCCAAGGTCGCCGAGTACCAGCGCCGCGGCGTCGTCCACTTCCACGCCGTCATCCGCCTCGACGGACCCGACGGCCCCAACTCACCACCACCCGCCTGGGCCACCGCCGACGCCCTTGCCCAGGCCGTCCAGCACGCGGCAGCAGCTGTGACAGCGGAGGTCAAGCCGCTCAGCCGCGCCTTCCAGTGGGGCCCGCAGCTCGACGCCCGCCGCATCACCATGGACGGCGATCTCACCGAACAGGCGGTCGCCGCCTACATCGCCAAATATGCAACAAAGGCCGCTGAATGCGTCGGCACCCTGGACCGGCGCATCCAACCTCTCGACAACCTGGACGCGTTCCCGATCCGCGACCACGCCCGCCGACTCATCGCCGCCTGCATGCACCTGGGCAACCACCCCGGCCTGGCCGATCTGAGGCTCACTCGCTGGGCCCACATGCTCGGCTTCCGCGGCCACTTCTCCACCAAGAGCCGCCACTATTCCACCACCCTCGGCGAACTCCGCACCGCCCGCGAAGAACACATGCGCGGCCAAGAGATCACCACCGGCCGCCTGCCCTTGTTCGACGAGGACACCGTCCTCGTCATCGCCCACTGGCAATACGCCGGACAGGGACACTCGGCCGGAGACGCGCTCCTCGCCACAGCCATCACCGGCACCGCTTCGGGAGGCCATCCATGACCCGACTCCTTCTCACCGTCCCCGAAGCCGCCAAAGCCCTGGCCATCTCACGCAGCAAGCTCTACCAGCTCATCGCCTCCGGAGCGGTCGCCTCACTCCGCATCGACGGCTCCCGCCGTATCCCCATATCCGCTCTGAACGACTACATCACCCGCCTCGCTACGGAGGGGAACGCAGCATGACCAAGACCGCCGTAGGCACTCCCGACGAGCCCAAAAAGCCTCGACTTCGCGACGGCGTCGTGAAGCGCGGCAACACCTGGTCGTACGTCATCCGCGTTAAGGATCCCGAGACCGGCGAGAGCCGACCTCGATGGGTGAGCGGCTTCGCCACCGAGGACGACGCCAAGGCGGCTCGCGACGAGGCAAGGGTCAAGGCCCGGCGCGGTGAGTACGTGGACCGCAACACCATCACGGTCGCCCAGTACCTCGACGAGTGGATCGAAGCCCACGCCGTCGAGATTAAGCCCAAGACCCTCAAGGATTATCGAGACATCATCACGCGCTACATCAAGCCGCAGATGGGCAACGCCCGTGTCCAGGCGGTACGTCCTTCGTCCGTGACCAAGCTCTACCGGGATCTCATGGCCCACGGCGGCAAGAACGGCCGACCCCTGTCTCCTCGCACCATCGAGTACGTCCACGCCGTCCTTCGCAAGGCATTCCGGGACGCCGTAGAGGTAGACGAGATCCTCTCATCCAGCCCTGTGGACAAAGCGAAGCGACCTCGCCGGGAGACCAGCGAGCCGGGAGCAGTGTGGACCGCCGCCCAGCTCAGATCCTTCCTCACCGCGGCTCGGGATCACAGGCTCTGGACCTTCTTCCACGTGGCCGCCTACACCGGCGCGCGTCGCGGGGAGCTGCTCAACCTGCGCTGGTCAGAGGTCGACCTCGACGGCAGGCAACTCACCATCATCGGCTCGGCGGCCTTCGTCGACGGGAAGCGCATTGAGGGGACAACGAAGAGCGGCCGGAAGCGCATCGTCAGCCTCGACGAGCAGACGATCCAGGTCTTCCGCGACCAGAAGAAGATGCAGGCCGAGGACAAGCTGAAGGTCGGTTTCGAGTGGCGAGGCGACGGCACGTACGTGTTCACGACCGGCTGGGGCGAGCCGGTCCACCCGGACACTCTCAGCTCGCTCTTTCCGATCCTGATCAAGCGCCACAACGAACGGAATGCGCAGAGTCCGCTCCCCCACGCCCGGCTCCATGACCTCCGCCACATCCACGCGACGACCCTGCTCCTCGCAGGCGTGCCGGTGCACGTCGTGGCGGCCCGGCTCGGCCATGCGGACCCCTCGATCACCCTGCGGGTCTACGCCCACGTGATCCGCTCGGCGGAAGCCTCGGCGGCCGACGTCTTCGCCCAGGCAATCAAGGAATGATCGCCCCGTGTTAGCAGAGGTGTTAGCAAGATCCCGAGATTGTCCTGACAAACACAAAGGCCCGTTCCAGGTTTTCCCTGGTAACGGGCCTTGATGCTGTGTGCGGCCGGAGGTACTCGAAACCCCAACCTTCTGATCCGTAGTCAGATGCTCTATCCATTGAGCTACGGCCGCTCGCTGCGTAAGCCAGCATAGCGGGTCCAGAGCCGTGCCTCGAACCAGATACCGCCCTCACGCCCCACTAGATTCCACCTTCTTCGGCCAAAGGGTGTACCCCAGGGGCCAGAGCAGGGCGATCAGCGGCACCTTCAGCATGCCGAGCATGAAATCGATCAGTGCGCCCGTGCGGGACGGCTCGTTGACGAGCCAGATCAGGCCGAACAGGAAGGCGCAGGCTATGGCGTACGCGAGGACGATGCGGAGCCAGAAGATCCACTCGTAGCGGGCGCGGGCCATGCCGCCCGCGGGTGGCTGCCACGGAGGTGGGCCGTCGGCGAAGCGGTGGCGGAACTTGGCGTCGGCCCAGCGGATCGTGCTGTGGCCGAAGACGATGGAGTACGCCAGGTACGCGGCCGCTATGCCGTGCCTCAGGTCGGCCGTGGCGCCACTGCGCATGTCCATGACAGATGCCGCCAGGAGGATCACGTCCAGGAGCGGTACGCAGATGAGGAGGGCGGTGCTGAGTCGGCGGCGGTTCCAAAGGTAGCGGCTCGCGAGGCCGAGGCCGAGCAGGAGCCAGAAGCCGACTTCGCAGCCGATCAGGATGGCGACAATCACGTATCCCATCCTTGAGGGCTCCTCTGGCCGGCACATCGTCAGTGAAGAGGAGCCTGTGGATACATCGAAGTGTTTATCCACAGGCAGACCCACGAAGGAGTGAGCCGGGTCTGGACGGTGGTGGGATGGGGGGCATGCAACGCGAGGCGTCGTGGGCCGGGCTGGCCTTCGTCGGTGGCCTGCTCCTGATCGTGGGCGGAGCCTACACTCATCGCGAGGTGCCCGAGGGGTGGCTCGCGGTGCCGCTGGCGTTCGTGTGCCTGGGGGTGGCGGTACGGCAGCGGGCGCCGTTGGTGGGGCTGGCCCTGGGGACCGTGGGGATCGGTGTTGATCTGGTCGTGGGGCCGTCGTTGCCGACTGTCCTGATATTTACGGACAACGTGTATGCGGCGGCGTTGTACGGGCCGGCGTCTTTTTCGCGGTGGCTGCTGGGGGCCGCCACTGTGCTGGCGGTGTTGGCCGGGGGTGTGACGGGGGTCATGTCTGGCGACTGGCGGGCGCTGGCGGTCAACGGGATTCAGGCGGGGCTCGTGCTGGTTACGCCGGTGACCACGGCGATGGTGTTACGCCAGCAGCGTGAGCAGGCCGCTGCCGAGCGTGCCAGGGCGGAGCAGGTGGCGCGGCTGGCGGAGCTTGACCGGGAGGCGGCCATCGCGACGGAGCGTACGCGGATGGCTCGGGAGTTGCATGACATGATCGCCAACCACTTCAGCGCGATCGCCATCCAGTCGACGGGCGCGTTGTCGCGTACGGACCTGGATGCGGTGGCCATACGGAAGATCATCGAGTCT
This sequence comes from Nonomuraea sp. NPDC050022, assembly GCF_044460705.1. Taxonomy (NCBI): domain Bacteria; kingdom Bacillati; phylum Actinomycetota; class Actinomycetes; order Streptosporangiales; family Streptosporangiaceae; genus Nonomuraea; species Nonomuraea sp. NPDC050022. Next base: position 794,385 of record NZ_JBITKE010000004.1, on the reverse strand, counting down.
GTTCGGGAGAACAGTCTGAAAGGGCTGGCCGAGATGCGGACCATGATCGGGCTGTTGCGGCAGGAGGGGGATGAGGCCGAAGCCACCCGGCCGCGACTGGCTGATGCGGAGAGTCTGGTCGAACGGTCGCGGCGGGCGGGGATGGCGGCTGATTTCCGCGTCGAGGGGGAGCCGCGGGAGCCGTCTCCGGCGGTGGATCTGGCCGGCTATCGGATCTTGCAGGAGGCGCTGACCAATGCGCTCAAGCATGGCGGGCAGTCGGCTGCGGTCAAGGTCGTTTATGAGTCGGAGCAAGTGACGGTGGCTGTGGACAACCCTGTGGATAAGTCTGTGGGTAACCCTGTGGATGAACGTCCCGGGGCGGAGGTTTTTCCTGAGGCCGGGGCTGGGCTGGTTCCCGGGGCGGGGGCGGGGCTGGTGGGGATGAGGGAACGGGCCGCGTTGGTCGGGGGGTCGTTCGAGGCCGGGGTGGGCGGGGGTTTGTGGCGGGTCAAGGCCGTGCTGCCCATGCCGAAGGACAGGAAGGGGCAATGGGAGGCGGGATGACGATCAAGGTACTGGTCGCGGACGATCATGCGGCTGTCCGGGCGGGGCTGGTGCTGATTCTCGGTGGGGCCCAGGACATCGAGGTCGTCGGGGAGGCGGCCGATGGGGAGCAGGCGGTGGAGTTGGCCCGCGAGACCCGGCCCGACGTGGTGTTGATGGATGTGCGGATGCCGAAGCTCGACGGCATCTCGGCGACCAGGGAGCTCGCCGGGGTGGCCGATGTGTTGATCTTGACGACGTTCGATGTGGATGAGTATGTGTTCGGGGCGTTGCGAGCGGGGGCGGCGGGGTTCCTGTTGAAGAACACCGACGCGGAGTCGCTGGTCGCGGCCGTACGGCTGGTGGCCAGGGGAGATGGGCTGATCTCGCCTACGGTCACGCGGCGGTTGATCTCTGCCTTCGCCGAGCAGCCCGTACGCAAGGCGCAGCAGGTGGAGGGGTTGACGCCGCGTGAGCAAGAGGTGTTGGCCGGGATCGGTCGCGGGCTGTCCAATGCCGAGATCGCCAAGGAGCTCGACATGGCTGAGGCGACCACGAAGACGCATGTGAGCCGGGTGTTGAACAAGCTGGGTCTCAAAAGCCGGGTCCAAGCGGCGATTTATTACTCAGAAGGCCCCCGCTAGTCTGAAGGTCGTGACCATGTCTCCTCCTCCCCCGCCGCCACGGCCGACGGGCTTGATCGTTGGCTTGGCGTTCGCCGGGGCCTTTGGTTACTGGATCCTCAATGTGATCGTCGGACTCATCGTCGTGAGCATGTCGTCGACGGTCGCGATCGGGGTCGCCGCGGGGTTCCTGGCCGTGGTCGGGATCGGCGCGGGGATCGTGCTCGTGGTGCTGCGTAAGCCGTGGGCGCTGGGGCTGGGGCTGGGGCTGATGATCGGGTGGGCGCTCGCCTCCATCGTCTCGGCCGGCTATTGCACGGGGCTGAATCCGGGCATGTACGCATGACCGGGCCAACATCGAGTCCGGGCATGTACACGGACTGGGCCAACATCGAGTCCGGGCATATACGCATGACCGGGCCAACGCCGGATCCGGGCATGTTCACATGACCGCGCCCGCACCGGACGATCGTGACGAGGGGACGCCTCCCCAGGGAGGGAGCGCCCCGACGCGAGTGGAGGCGAGCGGCGACCCGTCTCCCGGACAATCCGCTCCCCCGCCGTCCGAACAATCCGCTCCTCCGCCGTCCGAACAAATCAGCATCCCGCCGTCCCCCGGCGGGCCAAAACCGCCGCCCAACGGCAAGCCCAGCAGCAGGCCCAAGGGCAAGTCCGTCGGGCTGATCATCGGGCTAGCGTTTGCGGGGCTGGTCGCCTACAGCATCGTCAACGCCATCCTCGGCATCCTGATCTTCGTCAGCACCCTCGACCAGAACGGCACTAACTACCCCATCATCATCTCCTGCACGATCTTCCTCGCCCTCTTCGGTCTCGGGGCCGGGGCGGGGCTGCAGTTCCTGCGCAAGCCGTGGGCCACCGGTCTGGGTCTGGGGTTCCTTGTCGGCTGGGCGTTGTGGTCGATCCTGTCCGCCGGAATCTGCACCGGCATCAGCCCGGACCTGTACGCCTGACATGCCGCTCCACGAGATCTTCGTCGGCCTGGGAGTGCTCGTCGCGTCCGTGGTCTTCGTGCACGAGGCCCGCCGCCGCGGCGCGCTCAACGAGCAGTCGCTGGTGGCCGTGACCGGTGCGCTGGTCGGCGGCGCGATCGGCATGCGGCTGGCGGGCTGGCTGGAGACGCTGAACCTCTCCGACCTCTGGCTGTACGGCTCGCGGAGCATCCTCGGCGGCCTGACCGGCGCCTACATAGGCGTACTGATCGCCAAGAGGATCATCGGCTACAAGCAGCGGACCGGCGACCTGTTCGCCCCGGCGGTGGCGCTGGGCATGGCGGTGGGCCGGATCGGCTGCCATCTGACCGAGGCGCCGGGCCGTCCGACCGAGTTGCCCTGGGGCGTACACGCTCCCCCGACGACGCCGGAGTGTCCCGGCTGCCTGAGTGGCCAGGCCATGCACCCGTCGTTCGTCTATGAGATCGTCTTCCAGCTCGCTGTGTTCGCCGCGCTGCTCTGGGCACGCAGGCGGCTCACCGAGCCGGGCGAGCTGTTCACGCTGTACCTGGCCGCGTACGCCGCCTTCCGCTTCCTCGTCGAGTTCACCCGCGCCAACGAGACCGTCTGGCTCGAGCTCACCAGACCGCAGTGGTTCCTGATCCCCGGCCTGCTGCTGCTCGCCCTGAGGCTGCGGTACGGCTGGCGGCGCGGCCACTACGATCCCCTCTTCAAGCGGAAGGTCATGACATGAGCACCGGAATGGGTCTGCGGGGTGACCGCATCCTCAGGTACGTCAACGCCTTCTGTCCCCACTGCCACGGCCAGGACCTGGAGCGGGTCGAACGGGTCAGCGGCTACCTGACCGTCCGCGACGAGCGCGTGTGGCTGGAGCGCGGCTGCCGCAAACACGGCCTGATCAGGACTTTGTACGACGAAGACCCAGAAATCCTGACCTATCTGGAAGAGTGGACCGCTCCCACAAAGCTCCACATGCCGGATATTTCGGGGAATTTCGACCCCATCCCTGCGGCCTACCTCCGAGGGCTGCCCGAGATGCAGACCCAGCACACCTGCATCCTGCTCGAAGACATCGTCGAAGCCTGCAATCTGCGCTGCCCCACCTGCTTCGCCGACAGCTCCCCCGATCTGACCGGCATCGTCCCCATCACCGACATCCTGGCGAACGTCGACCAGCGCCTGTCCCGCGAGAACGGCAAGCTCGACGTCCTCATGCTGAGCGGCGGCGAGCCCACCCTTCACCCCGAGCTCGCCCAACTGCTCGCCGAGCTCCACCAGCGCCCTGTCACCCGCATCCTGATCAACACCAACGGCGTCCTCATCGCCCGGGACGACGCCCTGCTCGACCTGCTCACCGAGCACCGCGAGCGGGTGGAGGTCTATCTCCAGTACGACGGCGGTTCTGCCGAGGCGTCGAAACACCACCGGGGCGGTGACCTCAGGCAGCTCAAGGCGCAGGCCGTACAACGGCTGTCGGAGCGGGAGATCTTCACCACGCTGGTGATGACCGCCGCGCTGGGCGTCAACGACGGGGAGATCGGCGACGTCGTACGGCTGGCGCTCGACACGCCGTTCGTCGGCGGGGTGTCGCTGCAGCCGCAGTTCGGCTCGGGCAGGTCGGGGCCGATCGACCCGATGAACCGTCTCACCCACACCGGCGTGCTCAAGCGGCTCGGCCCGCAGACCGACGGCCTGGTGACCTGGCGCGATCTCACCGCGCTGCCCTGCTCACACCCGCACTGCTGCTCGGTCGGCTACCTGATCCGCGACGACTCGCAGCAGTGGCGTTCGCTGGTCGCGCTGATCGGCCATGACCGGCTCAAGGCGAACCTGGGCCTGGTCTCCAATCGCATCGCCGACACCGAGATCCCCCGCGAGCTGCGGCTGGCCGTACAGGAATCGCTGCTCGGACTGCTGTCGGAGCAGTCGTCGTTGTCGCACCCGCGGATCGGCGACCTGTGGCGCGACATCTGCGAGAACTGCGACCTCGGCGTGTCCACACTGCTCACCCTGGCCTCCTCGGCGCTGCCCGGCCGACGGAAGAGGCTTCGCAAACTGCTCGGCGAGCGGGTGGTGCGGGTGACGGTCAAGCCGTTCATGGACATATCAACCATGATCGAGGAGCGGCTCACGCAGTGCTGCGTGCACGTCGGCACACGGGCCGAGCAGGACCAGTGCGCACCGTTCTGCGCGGTTCAGGCGTGGCCCCAGCTCTCGGGACAACGGCTGTCCGCGGTCGCCACCACATCCCAGCCGTCCGCAGTCACCGCCCCCCACCAGCTCAAGGTGATCATGTGAAGGATCCGCTCCGGTTGTGCGTGTACGCGACCGTCGCGCTGCTGGCCTGGCTGCTGGGGCCGTGGGCGGTGCTGGGGTTCGCGGTCCTCGGTTTCGCCGGGTACTGGAAGGCGTGGCGGGCCGGGCTGACCCGTAGCAAATGCTTGCTCAAGGACACCCGGCTCGTCCTGGCCTATCTCGGGTTAGTGGCGCTCGTCGCGGCGGCGGCGATCATCCACTCCCTGCGGTGAGCTCCACAGGGATGTACAGGCTGAGCGTCTCGGCGATGCAGGCCGGGCGCTTCTCGCCCTCGACCTCGATCGTCATCTTCAGGTTGGCCAGGTAGCCGGCGGGCGTGCCCTTGACGTCGCTCAGCTCCCCCAGCGCCCTGACCCGCGCGCCGACCGGCACCGGCCTGGGGAAACGCACCTTGTTCAGGCCGTAGTTGACGCCCATCTGGATGCTCTCGACGCGTACCAGCTCCATCATGAACGACGGCAGCAGTGACAGGCTCAGGTAGCCGTGCGCGATCGTGCCGCCGAACGGTCCTTCCTTGGCCCGCTCCACGTCGACGTGGATCCACTGGTGGTCGTCGGTCGCGTCGGCGAAGAGATTGACCTGCTCCTGAGTGACTGTGCGCCACTCGGTCGGGCCGAACTTCTCGCCGACGGCCGCCTTGAGTTCCTGTACGTTCGCGAAGGTCCGCATGGCTCCGAACGCTATTGCGCGGGCGGGACGGCTGCCAAGTTGAGCACCCAGTACTTGTCGGGGTTGGCCCCCTTCGTAGTGCCCCCGTAGACGATCGTGCTGGGCGCCGACGAGGTGCCGTCGCTGCTCCAGCCACCCGGGGTTGCGATGCGTGCCAGCTTGCCGGTGTTCAGGTCGTACACGGTGTCGGCCGATCGCAGGAAGCGATCGAGGATGGCGTACATCCTGAAGCCCTTCGGGAGCTTCTTGACTCCGGTCCCGTCGACGCGCTGGACGACAGAAGTGGTGCCCTGGCGGCCACGGCACCAGACCGGCCCGCAGCGCAGGTCCTTCATACCGTCCTTGATCACCACCTTGGTCTCGGTCCCATCGGCCAGGTTGACGACCTTGGACTGGTTGTAGCCGGGCGTCTCGAACTCTTCGTCGTCAGTGCTCGCGTCGCCCGCCCATGGCCAGCTGATCAGCCGCAGCCCATCGGACTTGGGCACGCGGTTGGGAGCACCGTTGCCGAACGGCTTCCGGTAGACGCCGCCCTTCCGCGGCGACCAGACGACGTTCTCACCGTCCACGCCGATGGCCTCGACGGCCGCGCCACCGCCGGTCAACGTGACGGCCAGCTTGGCCTTGCCGCCGGACAGCGGGGCCCACCAGAGCTCGGTGACCGCGTTCCCGCCCTTCGACCCGCTGGAGAACCAGACGACGTTCGTACCATCGGTCGAGGCGGTCTGCAGGAAGTATTGTTCCAACCCCCGGGTCCGAGGGATCTCTGTTACCACCCGGGACTTACCGGCCTTGGCGTCGTATACCTCGATCTTGCCGGCCTTCCCGGACGAGGGCTCCGCGGTGAGCAGCACCTCGGTGGCGTTGAGGCCGGTGATCGGGCGGTAGCGCCAGCCGTCGGCGTTCTTCGCGGGCATCTGGAAGACCGCCTGTGGCCAGAGCTTGTCGGCCGGTATCCCCTTCGCCTGGGTCGTCGGCCTAACGGTCACGGTCCTTGTGGGATGAGGCTTGGTGACGGTCGTGGTCGTGGTCGGCGAGGCGGCCGCCTCTTCTCCGCCCCCGCTGGAGAAGACGCCCTGGGCGACGACCGTACTCGTGCTCACCACCCCGACCACCGCGGCCGCCGCAAGCAGTTGCGCGCGCCGCCTGGTCCGCCGCCGCCTGCGCTCGCCGACCCCGGCCAGCAGGTCGAGTTCGGGAGCCCGGTCCGCCGCATCGCGTAGCGCGCCGCTCAGTTGGTCCTCTGTCCTCATGTCCGTCCCCTCTCCAGCACAGCGGGCCGGACCCGGAGCGTGGCGAGCGCCCGGAATGCCTGGCTGCGCACAGTTCCACGTGAGATGCCGAGGATCGCGGCGATCTCCTCATCCGGCAGGTCCTCGTAGTAGCGCAGGACCAGCACGGTCCGCTGCTTCCTGGGCAGCGTCGCGAGCTCCTTCCAGAGCTCGCCGAACGAATGCGTGTCGTAATGGACGCCATCGGGGACGTCGTCGGTCGGTTGCTCCCTGCGCCGCCGGCGCCACCAGCTGATGTGCTGGCGGGCCATGGTCGTGCGTACGTACGCCTCGGGGCTGTCCTTGTTGCGGACCCGGCTCCAGTTGTCGCTCAGCTTGAGCAGCGCCTCCTGGGCGAGATCCGCGGCGTCCTCGGCGTTGCCGGTGAGCACATAGCCGTACCTGACCAGCGCCGCGCCCCTGGCTCGGACGAAATCCTCGAACTCCACATCACCGGGACGCACGAACCGCTCGCTCTGTTGCAAAGATCTTTACTCGAAACCATCGCGCACGTGTTCGAGTGCGCGCTACAGTTCTAGGGACCGACTCGAACAAGGGTTCGGCCTGGTGGGAGGGGGTGCGTCCGATGACAATACTGGCGACGGCCCCTGCTCGGACACGCCGTAGCGCTTTCTTCCCAAATCTAAGACGGCCGCTATATCCCGCAATAAAGTCCGAGAGCGTGGACCCTGTGCGCAATCCTTACGCCCCCGGAGCCGGACAGCGCCCGCCGGAGCTCGCCGGGCGCGACCGCGAGCTGCAGCAGTTCGAGGTCGTGCTGGAGCGGGTGGCCCGTGGCCGTCCCGAGCGCAGCATGGTCGTCACCGGTCTGCGCGGCGTCGGCAAGACCGTGCTCCTCAACACGTTCAAGTCCATGGCGATGCAGCGGCTGTGGGGCACGGGCAAGATCGAGGCCCGGCCCGACCAGTCGATCCGCCGTCCCGTCTCGGCCGCGCTGCACATGGCGATCCGCGAGCTGGCTCCCCGGCATCGCGCGCCGGAGCGCATCGAGGAGTTCCTGGGCGTGCTCAAGGCGTTCGCGATGCGCGATCCGGCCGCCGCCAAGGGCACCTCGCACTGGTCACCCGGCATCGAGGTGCCGGCCAGCCGTGGCCGGGCCGACTCCGGCGACCTCGAGATCGACCTCACCGAGCTGTTCGTCGACGCCGCGAGTGTGGCCACCGACCTGGGCGTCGGCATCGCGCTCTTCATCGACGAGATGCAGGACGTGCAGCCCGCCGACGTCTCGGCGCTGTGCGCCGCCTGCCATGAGCTGTCGCAGTCCGGTGGGCCGCTGATCGTGGTCGGCGCGGGCCTGCCGCACCTGCCGAGCGTGCTGTCGGCCAGCAAGAGCTACTCCGAGCGGCTCTTCCGCTACGCCCGCATCGACAAGCTCGATCGCGAGGCGGCCGACCTCGCGCTGATGCTGCCGGCGCGGGAGGAAGAGGTCGAGTTCACGCCGGACGCCCTCGACGCCCTCTACGAGGCGGCCGACGGTTACCCCTACTTCGTCCAGGCTTACGGCAAGGTCGCCTGGGATCTGGCGCCGCGCAGCCCGATCACCCTCGACGACGTCAAGGTGTCCGCGCCCGAGGCCGAGGAGGAGCTCGCGGTGGGCTTCTTCGGCAGCCGCTACGAGCGGGCCACCCCGGCGGAGCGCGACTACATGCACGCCATGGCGCAGATCGGCGACGAGCCGGTCGCCACCGCGGAGGTGGCCGACGCGCTGGGGCGCAAGCCGTCCAGCCTGTCACCCGCCCGCGACAGCCTCATCAAGAAGGGGCTCATCTACAGCGCTGAGCGCGGCCTGATCGCGTTCACCGTGCCGCATTTCGGGAGGTTCCTGCGTGCCCAACCGATCTAGGCGACACCCCTAGTCCTCTATTGGGCTGTCTAGTGGGGAAGCTAGATAGCCCAATAGAGTCATATCTTGTTGTCGAGGGTTCTATAGCGCTGTCTAGCGTCAGGCCGATACAGGCGTATAAACCGGCAGAGCGCCGCTGCCCTCGTGCTCGACCACGGCCACCCGTACAGCCGGACGCCGCCCGCTGAGATAGACCGCGAACACGACATCAGCCCCATCCCGCCGCTCGAAGGCGAAGAAGCGCCAGCACAACTCACGCCAGCTGTCGTACGGCTCGACCGCGGCGAGCTGCTCCCGATGCTGCCGCCAGGGGCCACTCGACCGAAGCCTGGCCAGTGTGACCTCCGTGGCCGGCCCGGGGCGCTGCTCGCACGGCGCGCGATAACGCAGCCGATCCACCATCTCCTCAAGCTCGGGCGACAGTACGAGGAGCACGACCACCCCGGCGGCCATGAACCACGACGGGTGCAAGAAGACCAACCAGCCGGGCTCTTCACCCCATATCGACAGCACGGCCATCCCGGTGAGCACCATGGTCCTGGCGATCGAACGCAGCCCGACGGGTGCCGCGCTCACCTCGCCGAAGCATCCGCATCCCGCGTCGGGCCGCCGCCGACGTACCTCCAGCAGGACATAGGTGCACATGGCGAAGAAGGCGACCGCCATCCACCTGAAGATCGGAGACGTGCTCACCAGCAGCCCGGTCGCGATCACCAGCTCACCGACCGCGCAGACGATCAGCATCGGCACCTCGATGCGGGCGGGCACCAGCGTCGCCGGCCCCAACCGGGCCAGCGTGCCCATCTCCCCGCCCGTACGCACAGTGGACACCTTCGCCACCGCCCCTAAGACGAGCAGCACGATCAGCGCGGGCAGTTGCGATGCCAGCACGAGCGTCACCCCAATCCGATCTGTGCGTTGAAGCACCCTTTGACCAGGTCGCCGCCCAGCTCCACGTACGAGAACGGCGACAGCTCGGCGATCCGCCCGCGAGGAGAGGTGTCGCACTCGACACAGCGGTCGCAGAAGCGCCCGGCCACGCAGCCACACGCCACGATCGGCACGTTAGCGGATCGATCGGTGCAGATGTTCCGTACCTGCAGCATCGACCCGATGGCGAGGTACGGCAGGCCCGTGCAGGACACCTCGGCGTCCGGGCAATCCACGTCAGAGCGCTCGACCATGGGGTACGCGGCCCCCCGATCCTCCTCGTCGAAGATGTCGGACCAGGTGGCGGTCCCGGAGACACGTGACTGCAGGCCTCCGTAGGCGGGCGGCGGAGCCGGCACGGCCCGCGCCGGATAGGCGGGCTGCGAGGTCGCGGGCAGCAGGGCCAGACTCGCCCCGCCCTTTCTGATGCCGATCGCGTCGAACAGGAACCCAGGCTCGAACCGCGCATGTCGCACCATGATGCGGCCTGTCGCACGGTATGGGATGACGATGGTCCGGCGCCCCCGATGCGGCCCGCAGTCGAGCTGGACCGACAGGTCCTTGCGCCCCTCCACGGACAGGATGGTCCCGGTCAGCCGCGTGATGTCGGCCCAGAGGCGCTCGACCACCCGGCCGTCGCGCAGGGTACGCATGATGACCGTCGAGCCCACGGGCAGATCACTCGGCGCCTGGTCGCCACCGTGCCAGGCGGTGGCCCAGGGAGCGATGACGAGCCGTTCCTCGGCGCCCTCGGGGGTCTCGATAGTTATGAGATGTGGGCTGATGTCGAGGATGTCCCCTATGACCGCGCGTAAAGGGTCCCCCTCGCCGGAGCCCGGGATCCCGGCCTCCCGGCCCAGCGCCGCGGCCGCGAGCACCCGGCGGCGTTCCACGCTCGGATACCCCATCAGTCCCTCCCTTGTCGCGCTAATAGGGTCACACGACTCCGGGGGTGCTTCGCTGCACTCGTGCATTCGAGAGCAAAATACGCACCCCTCGGGGCAGAAGTTGACCCCCAGCGACGTACAAACCGCCACCGACCTTGACCTACCTTTATCGTCGGCGGGCCGAATCCTGAATTCCGGTTACGCCCTATCTTGGCCTTTGGCTGCGATTCTGGCCACGATGCAGACCGCCAGCTGGGAAGAGGAGTTCCGCGAGTACGTCGTTGCGCGCGGAGCTGCCCTGCTGCGCACTGCCCACCAGCTCACGGGACATCCGCTGGACGCGGAGGATCTCCTGCAGAACGCGCTGACCAAGACGTACCTGGCATGGGATCGCATCCAGGACAGAGCCGCGCTCGACGGATATGTACGGCGGGCGATGGTCAACATCAACATCTCGCAGTGGCGGCGGCGCCGGCTGGAGGAGTACCCGTCGGAGGACCTGCCGGAGGTCGCCCCGGAGGCGGAAGCCAGCGGCGACCTGCACGATCTCCTGGAACAGGCGCTGATCCGGCTGCCCACCCGGATGCGGGCCGCGATCGTGCTGCGTTACTACGAGGACATGACCGAACCGGAGATCGCCAGAACGCTGGGCATCAGCCTCGGCACGGTCAAGAGCACGATGTCACGTGCCATGGCCAAGCTCAGGGTTGAGCTGGGCATTCCCCCTCAACAGCTCCGGCCGTAGCGCAGGGCCGTACGACATCCCGGATCGTGCGCAGCGTGGCCAGGAAGGTTTCCAGCTCCTCCGCGCTGAGCAGGCTGGTCAGGGACTTGTCGATGTCCTCGAGGTGCTGCGGCAGCACGATGTCGAGCTTCTCCCGCCCCGCGTCGGTGAGCGTGGCGTAGGAGGCCCGGCGGTCGACGGCGCAGGCCACCCTGGCCACCAGACCGTCGCGTTCGAGCCGGTCGACGACCCTGGTCACACCACTGGTGGACAGGCCCGTCTGCGCGGCCAGATCACTCATCCGCAGGCTCTGCCGCGGCGAGCGCCCCAGCCGGAGCAGCGTCTCAAAATCGATCTCGGACAGCCCGGCAGCGCCGAACACCGGCTGCATCCTGGCCGCGAGACCTGCTTGAACCTCCGACAGCAGGCCCATGGCCGTCAACCGGGGGTCATCAATGTTGACCACGTTCATAGCTTAGCCGACGATTGTTGACGAGAGGAATATTCCTCGTGTAGACATTTGTTGCCGCAAACATCCGCACAGCAACCATCCTCTGAGGAGAACCCCATGACCACTCGCACCTGGGAAGGCCTGACCGTCCCCGCCTCCGGCACCTACAACCTCGACGCCGCCCACACCACGATCGGCTTCGTGGTCAAGCACATGATGGTCAGCAAGGTGCGCGGCAGCTTCGGCGACTTCACCGGCTCCGTGACGATCGCCGACAACCCCCTCGAGTCGTCGGCCGAGCTCACGATCAAGACCGAGAGCCTCACCACCGGTGTCGCCGACCGTGACGGCCACCTGCGCAGCGACGACTTCCTGTCGGTCGAGAAGTTCCCGACGCTCACGTTCAAGAGCACCCGCGTAGTGAGCCACTCGGGCGACGAGTTCACCGTCGTCGGCGACCTGACCATCCGCGACGTCACCAAGGAGATCGAGCTCACGGTCGAGTACGGCGGCGCCGGCACGAACCCCTGGGGCCAGGCGGTGTGGGGCTTCTCGATCAGCAGCGAGTTCGACCGCGAGGACTTCGGGCTGACCTGGAACCAGGCCCTGGAGACGGGCGGCGTCCTGGTGGGCAAGAAGATCAAGGTCGAGATCGAGGGCGAAGCCAACCCGGCTGCCTGACGTCGCGCTTTGCCCAGCGGCCCGAGCCGCCCGACATCTGGATTTATCCAGCGGCTTTGACCCGCTTCAAGTCTCGTTCGGCCCGCGACCTGAGTCGCTTGACGTCGCGTTTTGTCCGGCGGACCCGCGTGGCGGGTCCGTGCGCCGAGCCCGCCCCCGCCGCGCCTTGGGGCGGGCTTGCTGTCTGACCCGTTGTCCACAGGAGGTTATTCACAGGCAGTGGATAACCTTTGGACAGGCCGGGAGGGGGAACCGCTTTGCTGCCTTGGCAGAAGGCCGGTACGCTGTCCTGAGCCGCGTGGCTACCAGGAGGATTCGCCTAGTCAGGTCTATGGCGCCGCACTGCTAATGCGGTTTGGTGGCAACACCATCCGGGGTTCAAATCCCCGATCCTCCGCAGATAGAAGGCCCTTCCCCGTTCAGAGGGAAGGGCCTTTTTTGATCTCTGCAGGGCTCAGGGTTGCAGTTGGCTCTCAGCCAGGGCCCCAGAGCGCCTCGTCCATGCGGTCGCTCGCGTCTCTCACCCGCATCGTCGCTACGTAGTTGTAGCGCTCTGTGGTCGTGACTCGGGTGTGACGGAGGATCTCCTGAACCACCCGGAATGTGTGCGCCTTGCTCGATCAGCAGGGTCGCCGCGGTGTGACGGGCGTCGTGGATCCGGGCGTCTCGTATGCCGGCTTGCTTGAGGATGGACTTCCACTGCTTCCAGTCCTCTGTGCGCTCGATGGGGCTGCCAGTCCGGGACCTGATCCCGTTGCCGCGCCTGCGACGTCATCGGCGGGAGCCTTCCGCCGCGGCTCCCCCTGGGGCGCGGAGATCGCGCGACGGCTCGGGTGACTGCGGCCACCGACGTCGGTCGGCCTAGTTATGCGATCCCAAATAGGGGTATTTCCGGCAGAACACTTGTTTCGGGGTGATTCGGTGTCAGATCGGAAAAACGTCACCGCTTGGCTGCGAGAACATCCCCCACCTGGCCCCTTCCGGCCGGAGTTCTGGCGCAGCCCGCTGCGCGGCCCGTGGCTGACCTCGGTTTTCGGCTTCGTCCTGCTGTTCGGGATCCCGATCATCGCGATCACCGGACTGGTGTCCTACGCCGCCTACGATCCGCAACTGCCGATCAACGACACGACCCCCGAAAAGGGATGGCTGGGCTTCTACCTGTTCGACTGGCCAACACACCCGGCCTGGCTGTACCGGGTCACGCAGGGAGTGCACGTCGTCCTCGGGCTGACGTTGACCTCGGTGCTTCTGGCCAAGCTGTGGTCGGTGATACCGAAGCTGTTCACCTGGCCACCGGCGCGCTCCCCCGCCGAAGCCGTGGAGCGTGCCAGCCTGCTGCTCCTGGTCGGCGGCGCGGTGTTCGAGTTCGTCACGGGCATCCTGAACATCCAGCTCTTCTACGTCTTCCCGTTCTCCTTCTACCCGGCCCACCTGTACGGGGCGTGGATCTTCCTCGCGGCCTTCGTCGTCCACGTCGCCGTCAAGCTGCCGAAGATGATCCGATCGCTGCGCTCGCGGAGCCTTCTCCATGAGCTGCGGACCAGGCTGGAAGAGACCAGGCCGGAGCCACCCGATCCCGATGGCCTGGTTCCCCCGTCTCCGGCGGAGCCCACCATGTCCCGGCGAGGCGTGCTCGCCTTCGTGGGCGGCGCCTCGCTGCTCACTCTCGGCCTGTCCGTCGGCCAGGCAATAGACGGACCGCTGCGCCGCACCGCGCTACTGGCCCCGCACGGACGGGTCTACGGCCCCGGCCCCAACGACTTCCAGGTGAACAAGTCCGCCACCGCCATGGGTGTCCATCTGGCGGACACCAGTCCGGCGTGGAGGCTGGAGCTGGCCGGACCGCATCCAGCGCGCCTGAGCCGCGCCGAACTGCTGGCGATGCCGCTGCACACCTACGCGCTGCCGATCGCGTGCGTGGAGGGATGGTCCACCGAACAGTCATGGACGGGCGTACGGCTGGCCGATCTGGCCCGACTGGCAGGGGTAGTGCCCGGCATGGCGGAAGTGCTCGTCGAATCCCTGCAACGCGGCGGCTCCTTCAGCCGGGCGTCGCTGAGCGCTGGTCAGGTGGCCGACCCCCGTTCCCTGCTCGCCTTGAGGGTCAACGGCGCCGATCTGTCCCTCGACCACGGCTATCCCGCCAGGATCATCGTCCCGAACGCCCCAGGCGTCCACAACACGAAATGGGTCCGCGAACTCAGCTTCCATCCGACAGCGAAATGAGCGACGACATGCCTTCCCGGATCCGCAGGAGGATGGCCGGCCGCTATGGGGCCGACCCGTTGCACCTGCTGGCGCTGCTCGCCTGCTTCACCCTGGCCGGATACGCCGCGAGTCGCGTCGTCGCCGCGGGCATCTGGATCGGCTTCCTGGTGTGGTTCGTCGGCGCCGCGATCGTCCACGACCTCCTGCTGTACCCGCTGTACGCCCTCGCCGACGTCGCCGCGCAACGACGGCCGTGGCGTCGCCGCCGGCGACCGTCCGGCACCCCCACCTGGCCGTCATCGATCAATTACCTGCGCATACCGGTCGCGCTGTCCGGTCTGCTGTTCCTCATTTGGTTCCCTCTCATCCTCCGGTTGGCCGAGGGCGACTACCATCGGTCAACGGCGCTGGACACGAGCCCGTACCTCGGCCGCTGGCTGCTGGTCACCGGCGTGCTCTTCGCCGGATCCGCACTCGCCTACGCCGTCCGGCTGCGTCGGCACAAGGCCGCGGCTGAGCCGCGACGGCCCCGCCTTCGCGCACCGCAAGCCCCGCGATCCTCGCCGAGCGGATGAGGCGCCCTTGAGCACCAGGCCGATCAGCGACCACGCCCTGCTGGGGGACTGCCGATCCGCGGCCCTGGTCACCTCCGACGGCTCGGTGGACTGGCTCTGCATGCCGCGCTTCGACAGCCCATCGATCTTCGCCCGGCTGCTCGACGAGAACGCCGGACACTGGTCCATCCGGCCCACCCGGCCCACGGAGATCACCCGCAGGTATCTGGACGACACCCTGGTACTGGAGACCACCTTCCGCGGTCCGGACGGAACCGTGGTGCTCGTGGACGCCCTCGCACTGGGCCACGGAGAACGCGGCCACTCGATGGGCGCGTCCTCACCCGGCGTTCTCCTGCGCCAGGTGACCTGCGTCGAGGGACGCGTGCCGGTAGAGGTGGTGTACGCGCCGAGGCCCGAGTTCGGGCTGGTCAAGCCACTGATAGAGCCGCTCCGCGGCGGCCTGATCGCGCACGGCGGCGCCCACGTCCTCACCATGTCGACACCCATCGACCTGCGGGTGAGCGGCGCGGTCGCCGACACCACCCACACCCTGCGAGCGGGAGAACGCCTGGGGCTGGCCCTGCGGGCCGACTGGGCCTGGGGTCCCGAACAACCTCCTCTGAACCCCCGGCACATCCGCCGCCGCCTCAGGGACACCGTCACCGGCTGGCGCTCCTGGTCCCGGTTGCACGCGCGCTACCAAGGCCCCTGGCAAGACCAGGTCGGCCAGAGCGGCCGGGTGCTGCGAGCGCTGACGTTCGCCCCAACCGGGGCCATCGTCGCCGCGGCCACCACCTCCCTGCCCGAGAGCGTCGGCGGAGAGCGGAACTGGGACTACCGCTACACCTGGATCCGCGACACCAGCTTCACCCTGCAGGCACTGGCCACGGCGGCGTGCGAGATGGAGGAGACCGCCTTCTTCGCCTTCCTCGCCCGCGCCTCGGCCACCCAGCTCGACCACGACGCCGACCTGCAGATCATGTACGGCGTCGGCGGCGAGCGGGACCTGAGCGAGCGGCCCCTGACCCACCTGAGCGGCTGGCGGGGCAGCGCCCCGGTACGCGTCGGCAACGACGCCTGGCAGCAGCGCCAGATCGACATCTACGGGGAACTGCTCGACGCGGCCCACCAGATCTACCAGGAGGCGGGCCCGATCGACACACTCACCCGCTCCTTCCTGACCGGCGTGGCCGACGCGGCCGCCCACCACTGGCGCGAGCCGGACCAGGGCATCTGGAAGATACGAGCCCCCAGCCGGCACTTCCTGCACTCAAAGCTCATGTGCTGGGTGGGCCTGGACCGGGCGATCACCCTGGCACCCCTGCTGGACGCCACCAGCCGCGTCCCCGGCTGGACCCGCGACCGCGAGCAGATCCGCGACGCGATCCTGACCCACGGATGGAACCCGCAGGTGGGCGCCTTCACCCAGACGTTCGGCGCCGCCGATCTGGACGCGTCTGTGCTGATGATGCCCATGGTCGGATTCCTGCCCGGCGACGACCCACGCGTCCGGGCCACCGTAGACGCCGTGGCCACGCACCTGACCGACGCCCGCGGCCTGGTAAACCGATACCACGCCGCCGACGGACTCCCGGGAGAAGAGGGCACGTTTCTGCTGTGCACCTTCTGGCTCGCCCACGCCCTGGCGCTCGCAGGCAAGAGCAACCCGGCCAAGCAGGCGTTCCAGACCGCGACCTCATACGCCAACGACGTCGGCCTGCTGGCCGAGGAGGTCGACTCCGCCACAGGCGAACCCATCGGGAACTTCCCGCAAGCCTTCAGCCACATCGGCCTGATCAACGCCGCCCGCGCCATCCGCGACACAACCCAACCGCCGACGGGGTGACCACGCTCCACAGCAAGTTCCCGGTGAACTCGTCCAGCGCCACTGCGGCTTCCTGCGGTTATCCAGTGGCCCGGCACCATCCACCAGACGCCGCGTGTGATGGGCGCGCACCGATGGACTTGCAGCGGAGGCTTCTCCAAGGGAGAACCCCCAACGATCACCCCGATGGCGCAAGGGATTCGTTGAGCCGCTGCTGATTCTCACGCTGCTCAGCCTGGTCGGCTTGGCGGTGCTCGCGCCGGCGGCCGACCAGCTGGTTTCTCGGCTCGGGTCGGCTGGCCGAGCGGCTCGGGGTTCAGCCTGTCGTGGTGGGCGTGGTGGTGATGGCGGGACTTCAGGGGAGTATCGCGGTGAGCAACCCACCGGCCTTGCGGACATCGGCGTCCAGCGGGCGGTCGGGATCGACGGGAGGGATCGCCTCGACCAGGGCGTCGAGGAGTGCCGCGCAGCCTGGCGCCGTGGGGCGGCGGGCGCCAACGTACGCTGCCTGCCGCAGTCCTACCGCCAGCGAGCCGCAGAGCAGGTGCAGCAGGGCAGCCATGTCATAGGCGCGAAGGGCGGCCTGGGTACCGAACGGCACGACATCCTGGTTGTGCAGGTTGGTCGGCAGGCTCTGCATGCCGGCCGGAACAGCAGCGCGGCGGATCTCGGCGACGAACGCGGTCGTGGCGAGCTGTACGCCCTGCATCCCGTGTTGGCGGCCGGGTCCGGCGGCGAGCATCGGGGGTAGCCCGCCATTTCGGGCCGGATCGACGAGGAGGTCGAGCTGCCGCTCGGCGAGGTTGCCGAGCTGAGCGGTGACCATCGCCAGGACATCGGCGGCGAACGCGGCCGGCTGCCCGAAGAAGTTACCGCCGTGCACCACCAGGTCGTCGTCGGGGAAGAACAGCGGGTTGTCGCTGACGCTGGACAGGTCGGCCTCGACGACACCGTTGACGTACCGCAGGGCGTCCTCGGCGGCACCCAGCAGTTGTGGGGAGCAGCGGATGCTGTACGGCTCCTGCAGCGCACGTGTGTGGGTCGGGCTGATCCCGGAAAGGGTCTTGCGCATGCCGTCGGCGACGTCGACCGCGCCGGGATGGCCATAGGCGTCGAGCAGACGCGGGTTGAGGAAGCCCGGGTCGCAGCCGAGCAGATCGACCAGCAGACAGGTGAGCGCCTGTATCGCGCGATGGGAGGACCGGATGCTGTCCAGGGCCAGGGCGGTCGCGGCGGTGGTGAGGGAGGTGCCGTTGACGAGCGCGAGGGCATCTCGGCCGTCGAGCGTCAACGGGGTCAGCCCAGCATGGCGCAGCGCCTCGGCCGCGGGCATCCGCCGGCCGTTGACAGACGCCTGTCCCCGGCCACGTAATGCCTGGGCGGCATAGGCGAGCGGGATCAGGTCTCCGCTCGCGCCGACCGAACCGTAGCGTGGAATCACCGGAACGAACGTCGTGGCGAACATCGCGGCCAGCCCGTCGACCACGTGAGCCGACACCCCGGACAGTCCCTGGGCGAGAGACCACACACGCACGAGAATCGCGGCGCGGCTCACGTCATGGGCGAGATCCGGCCCCTGCCCGGCACCGAGGTGGGCCAGGGTGTTGTCGCACTGGTCCGTCTCCTCGTCCCGGCCGGCGAACCCGACCAGGGCGCCGAAGCCGGTGGTCGCGCCGTAGACCGGGCGCTCCTCCTCCCTCAGCACGCCGCGCAGGTGGTCACGGCCGCGCTCGACGCGGCCGCGGACGGCCTCGTCGACCACGACGGACACCGGTGTCGCGGCGCGGCGCAGGTCGGCGGAGCGCAGCGGGGCGCTGAGGTTGATGGAGCCTTCGACGGCGGGCATGCCTGGACCATAGGCGGTGAATTCTCAGAATCCTCTGAGAATCCGTCCGTAGCTTCCGGATCATGGTGCATGACTACCTGATCATCGGGGCTGGGCCGGCTGGGCTGCAGCTCGCCGCACTGCTGGAACTGGGCGGTCACGACTATGTCGTCCTGGAACGCGGAGCCGGGCCGGGTACCTTCTTCACCCGGTTCCCACGGCATCGCCAGCTGATCTCCATCAACAAGGTGCACACCGGGTACGAGGACCCGGAGTTGCGGCTGCGGATGGACTGGAACTCGTTGCTCAGCGACGATCCGGAGCTGCTGTTCACCCGGTACAGCGAGCTGTACTTCCCGCAGGCCGACGATCTCGTGCGCTACCTGTCCGACTTCGCGTCCGCGACCGGCGTCCGAGTACGCTACGACACCCACGTCTCCCGGATCAGCCGGGACGACGATGGGTTCACCGCCGTCGACCTCGGTGGACGTTCGTGGCGGGGCCGGCGGCTGGTCGTGGCCACCGGCGTCTCCCAGCCGTACATTCCGCCGATCCCCGGCATCGAGGCCACAGAACGCTACGACACGTTCGAGACCGATCCGGCGTCCTTCGTCGACCAGCGGGTCCTGGTGATCGGCAAGGGCAACTCGGCGTTCGAGACCGCCGAGGCACTCATGGACAAGGCCGCGGTCATCCACGTCGCCGGGCCGCACTCCATCAAGATGGCCTGGCAGTCGCACTTCGTCGGGCACCTACGCGCGGTCAACAACAACTTCCTCGACAGCTACCAGCTGAAGTCCCAGAACACGGTCCTCGACGGCACGGTGGAAAGTATCGAACGCCGTGATGACGGTCGCTATCGGGTGATGTTCCGCTACGCCCGTACCGTGGAAGCACTGCGCGAGCTGTTCTACGACCGGGTGATCGTGTGCACCGGTTTCCGGTTCGACGCCTCGGCGTTCGACGGCAGTTGCCGGCCGGCGCTGGTCATCAACGACCGTTTCCCCGAGCAGACGTCGGCGTACGAATCGACCACCGTGCCCGGTCTGTACTTCGCCGGCACGCTCACCCAGCAGCGCGATTTCAAGAAGTCCACGAGCGGGTTCATCCACGGCTTCCGCTATGGGGTGCGTGCGCTCCACCGGATCCTGGCCACCCGCTACCACGGTGAGACCTGGCCTGCCAGGAAGGGCGAGCCGGCCCCGGACGCGATCAGCGACGCGATCATCGCCCGGGTCAACCGCTCTTCCGCGCTGTGGCAGCAGTTCGGCGTGCTCGGCGACGTCGTCACCGTGGATGGCGACACCGCGCTGTACCAGGAGGAGGTCCCGGTGGCGTACGCCGCCGACGGCGGCCTCGGCCGTGCCCGGCACAGGTTCGTCGTCACCCTGGAGTACGGAAAGGATCACGACGCCGTCGACCCGTTCGACATCTCGATCCGGAGGGTCGTCGAGAACGACGTCGCCAACGCTCACGACGCGAACTACCTGCATCCGGTGGTGCGGCACTACCGAGAGGGGACGCCGACCGGCGTCCACCACCTCGCGGAGAACCTGGAAAACCAGTGGAACCTGCCAGCGGTGCACCAGCAGCCCCTGGCCGTCTTCGTCAAGGAGTGCCTTGCCGACGGCGGCTGAACCCTACCCGCGTTCCATTCTGGACCTCCTTGGCGCGGCTGGGGATCGATCCGTCTTCGAGCACGGTGCCCGTACCGTCACCGGCGCGCAGATGCTCGACCTCGTCCGGCGGATGGCCACCGGACTGCGCGCGGCGGGCATCGGGCCAGGGGATGGCCTCGCCATGCTGCTGGGCGTCACTTCCGAAGCGTTCGCCGCGATGATCGCCGGCTACGTCGTGGGGGCTCGGGTCGTCGGTGTGCGGCCCGGGCTGTCCGGCGGCCAACTGCGCCACGTGCTCCGCCAGGACGTCGCCGCGGTCGTGACCGACGCGACCATCGGGCCGGAGCACGCTCCGCGCACCCTGACCGTCTCCGAGCTGCTGGCCGTACCTGACGACGATGGTCCGCTGCACCTGTCCGGCCACCCGCACGACGTCGCCCGGCTCGTCTACACCAGCGGCAGCACCGGCACACCAAAGGCATGCGCACAGACCTACGCCGCGCTGAACGCGGCGTGGACGGCCCGCCCGGCGGCGTGGCCGCCGGCGATCCGGGAACTGGCGTCCCGCCTGCGGCGCTACCTCGTGTTCGGGTCGCTGAGCAGCCAAGTGATGATGGAGTATGGCGTCCTCACCCTTGCCGCGGGCGGGACGATGGTCGTCGCCGACCCGCCCACGTTTCCCGACGCGATCACCAGACATCGGGCGTCCGCCAGCGTCATCACCGTGCCCCGCCTGTACAAACTCGTCGCCGCGCAGCGTAGCGCCCCGGCCGACCTGAGCAGCCTGCGGGCGCTCATGGTGTCCGGGTCGCCGCTGGAGGCGTCCCGGCTCCGCGAAGCACTCGATGTGCTCGGCCCGATCGTGTTCCAAGGCTACGGGCAGAGCGAGACCGGCACGATCTCCATGGCCAGGCCGTCAGATGCCGCCCCGTCGGTCGGGTTCCCGCCCGACGTCATCGACGTCGTGATCCGGGACGCGGACGGCAGGCCCGTCCCGTCCGGTGTCGACGGCGAGCTGTACGTCCGCACACCCTCCCAGGCCATCGGGTACTGGGCCGAACCGACGCAGACCGCGGAGGTGTTCATCGACGGGTGGGTGCGCACCCGGGACCTGGGCCACTTCGACCAGGACGGGCGACTGTACCTGGTCGGGCGGACGCGGGACGTCATCATCGTCAACGCGAACCTCTACTACGCCGGTCCGATCGAGCGGGTCCTGGCCGCTTCCCCTGACATCGCGGAGGCGTACGTGATCGGCGCCCCGGACGAGGACACCGGCGAGGCGGTGCACGCATTCGTGGTGCCAGTGGCGGGTCGGGCCCTCGACCTCGCCTCGTTGCGGACGCTGGTCAGCGAGCGACTCGGTGACGCATGCGTACCGGCGACCATCACCGTCATCGACGAGGCGCCGACGGCGCCGAACGGCAAACCGGACAAGCGCCTCCTGACGACCGCGATCCCCCGGACCGAGCCCTGCCGGAAACCGCCCGAAGGGTACTGACCAAGCAGGGTCGCGATGAGGAGACCCAGACCGTCATGCGCAAATACGGCGCCACCATCGTCGAGACGCCGTCCGAGCTCGCCGTCGAGCAGAACCTGGGCGCGGCTCTCGGCTGGCGTTCCTCCAGCGGCTTGGCTTCTCCGAGGTGAACGCGAGCGAGATCCTCCGTAACGCCGCGATCAGCGTGGCCCTGGCCACCGGGCTGGGCGATCTTGTTCGCCGAGCACGAAGCGTTATCCCCCGCGCCGCAGCCTCAGACCGAACGGATCCGGCGCCGGCCAGAGCGGTGCAGATCCGGGGCGGTCCGGCTCGCTACGAGCGCGAGCCCGCCCGGTCAGGGCCGGAAGCTGGCTCGGTACTCCGTGGGTGTGCGGGCGGTCAGCTGTCGGAACGCGGCGTTGAACGCCGACAATGACGTGTAGCCGACCATGAACGCGATCTCGGTGATCGGAGTGTCCCCCGCAGCCAGCTCTTCGATCGCGCGCAGCACCCGCATCCGGCGCAGGACTGCCCGCCACGTCATGCCCGTCTCGTCCTCGAAGCGCCGGGCCAGCGATCGTGGTGCCAGGCCCACCTCGTCTGCCACGTCCTCGAAGCGGATCTCGCCGCCGAGCCGCTGCTCGGTCAGCCGCAGGGCTCGGCGTAGTTCCGGTGAGCGCCCCACCGGTACGACGACCGGACTCGGCTGCTCGGCGAGCCGCCAGGTCACTGCGGCGAGGGCGGTGAAAAGCGTCTCCGCGTACGCCGTGAGAGGTTCGTCGCTCTCACCCCAGGTGCCGCACTCGGTCACCAATGCGCGTGCCAGAGGGCTGAGGTCGAATACGGTCAACGGTGCCGGCGGGATCGCGGTGAATGTGGTGTCGAACAGTACCGACGCGGTCGTGACCGGCTGCGGGATGCTCACCTGTATCGCGTGACCCGCCTCGATCAGGGCGGCCCGGGCCGGCGGTAGGAGCCACGACTGGCCCTGCGCCTCGAGCCGGAGGGCACCGGTCGAGGCGCAGAGCAGGTAGTGGCGGTCCACCTTGAGCTCGCGGGCGGGCTCCCGTGGGAACGTACGGACGAAGCTGTACGCCTTCCGGGTCATCCACAGCCTCGCATGAACCAATCGTAGGGACGCCGGTCAGGCGACGGTCTCCACCGACTCCGCGTGGAAGCGCCGGCTCACCGGCGACCCGGTCATCATCGGGCGAATCATCTTGCCAGAGCGTGCGAAGGAGTCCGACTTCTGGTAGCCGGCGAAAGACTCCGCGTCCTCCCACTCGTGGATGATGGTCACCCGGGTCTCGTCCTCCCGGGAGGCGTACACCCGATAGGCAACGTTACCCGGCATCGCGCGTACCTCTTCGCGTTCGCTGTCGAGCTGGGCCAGGGCTGTCGCGCGGTCAGCGGCGGCGGTGTCGAAGTCGACAATGGCAATGATCACGAGGACCTCCTGATTGGGGGCGGCGACTGCCGCGAGCGGATGTCTCGATCCTCACATCGAGCCGGCCTGGTCGGCTTCCGCGAGTCGGACGCGTTCACGCTTCCAACGGACACGCCCTATCCAGGCCCTGATCTCACCGATTGTCAGGAGTCCGAGAGCTCTAGATGGGCGAGCGCGCTGTCCAACGCCGCCGGGGCGTCCAGCTCCGGGTTCTTGGCCCAGTCCAGCCAGACCGACAGCAGGATGCCGAACACCGCGCCTGCTACGGCCCGTACTCGGTCGTCGTGTTGCGGACGGTCGAGCCTGGTTGCGACCAGTTCGGTGAGCGTCTGCTTGGTGTTGGTGATGTTGGCGAGGCTGGCCGCCCACAGCGTGGGGACGCTGAGCACCAGCGCCTGGCGCTCCCGCTTCGCGGTCACGTCCGCGTCGGTCAGGTCGGTGAACACAGTACGGAAGGCGTTGCGCAGCGCCGGCACCGGGCCGAGTTCCGGCGGCTGGGCCGTGTACGCCTCGGCGATGAGGGTGTCGTAGTCATCGAGGGTGACCAGCGCTTCCTTGGTCGGGAAGTAGCGGAACACCGTCCGGTGCGAGACGTCGGCCGCCTGGGCGATCTGCTCGACGCTGGTGGCGTCGTAACCCTGCTCACGGAACAGGCGCAGCGCGTGCCGCTGAATGGCGGCGCGGGTGCCGGCCTTCTTGCGCTCCCGCAGTCCGGGCTGCTCGGAATCTGACATCATGCGAAATCCTTCAGCGGGATGACCGCCCGATACTTTCCGCCGGGGGATTGCTGCGGCGGCTCCTCAGCGCGTTCCAGGATGACATGGTCCAGCTTGTGGTCGGCGAGCAGACCGCCGATCCCGTCACGCACCGCCCGCCATACCGTTTCCGGGTCCGCACCAGGTGAGGGCCGCAGCCGTATGCGCAGGCTCGCCGGGCTGGTTTGGACGATCTGGTACAGCTGTACGCCAGGCGTACGATCCACGAGCGTGTTGAGCATCAGCGGCGCGATGACGACCTCGCCCCGCCCGGTGGCGAACGTGAGCACGTTGGCCACGCGTCCCTGCACCTGTATGGCCGGCAGGGGGTTGCCGCAGGGGCACGGGTCAGGCCGTTGCAGGACGCTGTCGCCGAGGTCGTAGCGCAGGATCGGTTGTACGCGGTTGGCCAGATTGGTCACCAGAACGGTGTGGGATCGCCTGCCCGGTGGGGTCGGAGAATGGTCGGCTTCTACCGGTTCGACCAGGGCCCAGTCGCTGTTGACGTGATACCAGCCGTACGCGCAGCCCTCGGTGAGGAAGGGACACTCGCTGGCGCCGTACGTGTCGCGCACCTTGGCTTTGAAGGCGCCGGCCATTCGCGCGTAGTCACCGCTGGTCAGCGTCTCGCCGGCGGGTTCGACCACCACCGGCGCGATGTGCAGCCGTCCAGACTCTTGCTCGGCGGCGAGCATGTTGAGGACGCTGCCGTACCCGAGCAGGAGGGCGGGGCGGAACTCGTTGAGCGCCTCGACCAGGGCATCGAGCGGGGTGTGCACGGAGAAGAGGCGGATGGTCTTGCGCTGTAGCCGGTGTGCGCGCATGCGGGCGGCGCCGGCCGAGACCAGGAAATGGCCGTTCGTCGCGGCCACGATGGCCATCCGTCCGCCGCCCGCCACGATCCGGGTGACGTCGGTGAGGTCCAGCCAGGAGCTCATCATCCGCATGCTGAGGGCGTAGTTGACGGCGATGTCCCGATCGTCCTTGACGAAGATCGCGGGGTTTCCTGTGGTGCCCGAGGTAGTGACCACCAGGTATCGGTCGAGGAACCGTCCGCCTACCAGTTGCGGGTCTGCGGCGAAGGCGCGTGCCCGCGCCAGCGTTACTTCGCGGTCGGTGGCCCAATGGTCGTAGTGCGCCATCAGCGCCTTCTTATCGGTGACCGGCAGCGATGCGGGGTCGTCGACGCGGGGAGGCAGGCCGCTGTAGAGATCCCGGTAGTAGGGCGAGTGGGTACGGGCGTGCTCGACGATCTCGGCGAGCCGCCGACGCTGGACTGTCGCCCACTCGTGGCGCCTTCTGGTGCGGCGTGCGTCTTGCAGCAGCCGTGGAACGCTCTCCTTCATGCCGAACATTCTGTCATATGACTGTCAAAAGTTAGTGGTGTGACATGTTTTACCGTCCAGATGGCCACAGCGAGGCAGGTCGGGCCGAGTTGCCCGGCGGGCGCAGTGCGGTCAGTCAGCCGTACGCGGGCGCGAGAACGATGGGCGTCAGGGCGATCACCACGGCGGTCGTACGCGACGAACGCCCAAGTGCCGCCGACCCTGCGTCGCCTGCCAACAGGGGCATCTCCACCCGGCGCCTCGTTAGAGTGTTAGCTCTGGATCGCTCTCCCCCGATGCGAGGACAAGCATGGCGGACGAACCTGCCAAGCCACGACGGCTCACTGTCTACGCTGAAGTCGCCGCCGTTCTGGCCCTTGTCGTGGCGATCGTCGGCGTGGTCATCGCCGTTTTCGCGTTCGAGCATGACAAGGAAGTCGCCGATGGCGGCCAAGGGGCCACTCCGGTGGTCACGGTCACGGAATACTCGCCAAAGGCCGTCAGCCAGGAATCCGCCGAGGCCGACTCTTCTTCTTCTGGCTTTTGGGGTGCGGCCGGAGTGGTGGCTCTGACCATAATCACTGGCCTGATCTCCAGCTTTCTGGTCTTCAAGTCCTGGGAAGAGCTGATAATCTCCGACTTTATCGTTGTCCTCATCAACGCAGCTGTCGCGGGAATGCATACCTACGTACTGTCCCTGATGGGCATCACCTTGATTTGGGCGATCGTCATCGCAGTGGTATTCGCGGTGATCGGGTTCTTCGCCAGCGTGTTCGCCACTTAGATCGGAGCGTCCGCGCAATACGGCGCGATGCCGGAGGCCGTCCCGACGAACGTACCGCCGCGGCTTTCCAGGACCGACTCCCCGCTTCGCGAGGCTGCCCAGCACGCCACGGTTCGAGTAGGCGTCTTCGGCGACCTACTCCGGCCGGGCCGTCCAGGCGCTGTCCGCCGACGCCCCTGGCCCCGTTGATCATTGGGAAATCGCCGGAGGCGGTGTCGACCATGCTCGCCGACAACCAAAGAGCAGCTCAAAACGGGTCTATTTAGATATTCGACCAGTTTTTCTCGGGCGTTTCTTTATGAATCAGATCGAAGGCTTGGGTATCGGGATGATGTATCTCCATCACGAACCTGGCGTGCTTATCCCGGCACTTGAAAGGACATCCCATGACCGCCATCGCAGAGGCCGAGCGTACCGAGACCTCCGAGCGCGAGGTGAAGGGCGTTCCCTGGAAGCGCTGCTGCTTGCCGCGCTTGCGGCTCGCCGCGGAGAAGAAGAGGAGAGCGGAATCGCACACCCGCTCCTACTCGCCGCGCTCGCCAACCGGTAGTGGTACGACTCCCGATCGCAGGCAGAAAAGGAGTTCCTCAGCCGGCGTGAATCGACAGCTAGGGACAGCACACATCGACCGCAGAGGAGCAACTCATGGCGTCAGAGGAAGCCGCCGAACCGACCGAGCATGACCCGGTGGATTCGCTGATCGACGACGTCATTCGCGACATCCTCAATGAGGCCAGCCAGTCCACCAAGGTTCTTGCCCGCGGCGGGGACTCGATGGCCGCCCTGATCGAAACAGCCCTCACATCGGGGACGCACGCGATGCCGAAGGCATCGACAATCGAACGGCTCCTGCTCACGCAGGTTCTGGCCTCCGCTCTGGCCGACTCTCTGGCGCCCGCGCTGGCCGACGCGCTGACTCCCGAGATCATGAAGGTCCTGGAGCAGTACACCGTCAACAGCAAGGCCGGTGACTCGAAGCCGGCAAGGGCCGCCACCACCACAGCCAGAGGAACCAGCAGAAAGAAGACGTGAGACATCGGAGGCGATGTCGGGTCATGGGCGCCGCCGGGCTGGAGGCTTCATGAACGCGTTGCAGCCGGCGTTCAACCGATCCCGGGCCGTGTCAGAGCAGGCGTTCCAGGAAGACCATGATCGTCATGACCATGATGCCGGTGACGATCAGGTTGACGGACCAGCGCAGATTGCGGTGTTTGGTGCGCGCGATCCGCGCGATCCGCAGGGCGTCGGTGGCCAGGAACAGCTCGTAGTCCCTGGTCTCGGTGTTCATCCGCTCGATCAGGGCTTCGGGCGTGGGCTCCTCGGCGTAGACAAGGATTCTCTGCCCGCCCTGTTGGGGCGACGGTGGGCGGATGGTGATCAGGATCAGCAGGACCGCCGCGGACAGCAGGATCAGCGCCAGGATGACGCCGAAGCGCCCGACTCCCGGGAATTGGGCCGGACCGGTGAGGATGAGGGTGACCATCACGCCGTACGCGACGCCCGCCCAGGACAGCAGGAGGCCGGCCCTCTTCTCACTGGCGCTGATCAGCTCGGCGCGGGCCGCGGTGGTGGCGGCGTCGAGCCGATCCCTGAGGAACGGGGACATGGACGCATGCTGCGCACCGCTGTCCTCTCCGGAGTGGCCGCCAGAGGTAGCTGATTCGTGGTTCATGGTGGGCGGTCCTTTCCGTCGGGATCGTGGGCCTATGGGGCCGACTAAGAGCGAATGCCGCGAATATGGATGACCCGGTCCGGTTCTCCGATTCCTCGAACCTCAACCCATCCCTTCGGTGAGACATACCCCCGTCGCGCAAGCCGCCACTTCAGACTCCAAGGAGCCAGCTCTTTGTTGAACATCTGGGAGAGTCCTTCGGTGGTGTCGGCGAAAACGTACGCGTAGGCGTAGACCTGCCCGCGATTAGTCCACTCCCAGCGGTCGACAGGACGTTGAAGGACTGATTCGAACCAGTCGGCGGCCCGGTTGGCCATGACCTTGATCGGCCCCGTCGTCGTCATGGCGAGGCTCGTTGGTATCTCAGGCAGGGTGCTGAGCTGATTGTGCAGCTCATCGGCCTGCAGTGTGTTGCCGAGCAGGTGGACGCCTACACAGAGCAGAGTCTGGTTCGCGCAGTCGTCGTCGATATGAAGCCCGGCAACCAGCCGATCGTCGCTATCCCATGGCGCAAGCCAGGTGTCATGACGCTCCGTCCAGCGCGCTGCTCGGGCGCGGAGCGTCTCGGCAAAGACCAAATGCTCGCCTTGCAGCGATCGGCCCGCCTCAAACCACCCAAAACCTGACATGATCGCACACGGTACGGGGAGCCCTGCCATTACAGCATCGGGTTTATTCCGGCCATCCGTAGACGATGTGATCTTCGCCGCTATTGCACTGGTCAGGATGCCAAGCAGGCTGGCAGCCCTGCGCAGAGCCCTCCACGGACGAACTGCGGACCCGGCGGCCCCAACCATGACAGCCGTCAGGAAGCGCCTGACGTACAGGTCGGCCGATGGCCTTCCACTGCGGCACAGCCTGCAAAGCGGGGGCTTTCGACGCCAACTGCCCTATCGCTACTATCAGGCCACTAATCGCCTACTTTGGCGATTTTTGCGATGGACGCGCTGATCGGCAAGGAGAGTGCCCGCACGTGGCTGGTTTGGGCAGAGTCGGGCGGCGACGTACGGGAACCGTGGACGAAGAGAACGGGGCACCGGAGTCGACCGGCGGCCGGCCGCGGCGACTGGCCGGTGCCCGCCGACTCCCCCTGCGTACCGTCCTGATCATTTTGGTCTTCGTACCGAGCATCACCTTTGCCCCGGTGCTGGCTTCGGGAATGTTCCAGCTGTTCACCCAGTGGCAGTCGGAGAAGGCCCAGATGGATCTGGCCACCACCACCGCCGGCAGACCCGCGGCCAACCTGTTCTTCAGCTTTGGGCAGGAGCGGCTGCTCACCGCGGAGGTGCAGGCCAACCCACGGGGCGGCGCCCGCGACAAGCTGGCCAAGCAGCGCGTGCTGACCGACCAGGCGGTGACCGCCTTCCGTCCGCTGGCGACCCTGGACACCAGCAAGGGACAGGAGGGGATCCCCGCGGCTGTCGCCCGCGTCGAACGGGGCCTCGACCTTCTCGACCAGCAGCGCCGGGCGGTGGACGCCGGGTGGTCCAGCGATCAGAAGGCGTTCGACTACTACACCGGCGTCCTTGAGTCAGACCTCAGGCTGCTGACCGTCCTCAGCCATACCGAGCACGGCGAGGTGAACACCAAGGCGCAGACGCTGGTCGACCTCTTCTGGGTGCTCGACATGCTCGGCCGCGAGGACGCCATTCTGGCCCGTGGCTGGGAGAAGGGGCGCCTGACGGCGGAGGAGCACGACCTGGTCGCCGACGCCATCGGCACCAAGGAGCACCTCCTGCAGGCCCGGGTGGCTCCCAACCTCCTGGAGAACGAGAGCCAGTACGAGAAGCTGACGGCCAGCAAGCCGTGGCAGACCATGATCGCCCTGGAGGAGCGGCTGGTCACCGCCGGGACCGGCGAGAGCGGCCAGGTGGCGCTCCGCGAGGTCAGCGCGTCGTGGCGCTCCTCGGTGGACACGATCACCCCGCAGCTGGTGGAACTCCTGCGCGTCCGGCTGGTGAACGTCGCCACGATCGGCTACACCCACGCCGGCACCCTCTTCATCATCTTCCTCAGCGTCAGCGGCGTGGGCGTGCTCGCCTTGGGCCTGGTCATCTTCACCAGCTGGCGCCTCACCAGCATCCTGCGCCGGCGCATCCTCCACCTGCGCGAGGAGGCCCAGGAGCTCCAGGAGCGGCTGCCCGACGTGGTCGCCCGGCTGGAGCGTGGCGAGGACGTCGACGTGGACGCCGAAGTACACATGGTCGAGCCCACCCCCGACGAGCTCGGCGAGCTCGGGCACGCCCTCAACCTGGCCAGCCGCAGCGCGGTCTACACCGCCGTACGGCAGGCCGAGCAGCACCGTGGCTTCCAGCGCATGCTCCAGCGCATCGCCCGCCGTACCCAGATCCTCATCGGACTTCAGCTGAAGAAGCTGGACGAGCTGGAACGCAAGCACGAGGACCCCGAGGTGCTGGAGGGCCTGTTCGACCTCGACCACCTCACCGCCCGGCTGCGCCGCTACGAGGAGAACCTGGTGATCCTCGGCGGCGGCCAGCCGCAGCGCCGCTGGCGCAAGCCGGTACGCCTGCTCGACGTCCTGCGCGCCGCCCAGGGTGAGGTCCAGGACTACCGGCGGATCTCGATCGAGGTCGAGGGCGACCCCTGGGTGGCCGAACGGGCGGTCGGACCGCTGGTCCACGTCCTGGCGGAGCTGATGGAGAACGCCACCGCCTTCTCCAAGCCGATGACCCCCGTCGAAGTACGGGCCGCGCTGGTCAGCCGGGGCCTCGCCGTGGAGATCGAGGATCGCGGCCTGGGCATGGAACCCGCGCAGTACGCCGCCGCCAACGCCCTGCTGAAGTCGCCGCCGCAGCTCGACGTGATGACCCACGCCGATGATGTGCGTCTCGGCCTGTACGTGGTCGCCCGGCTCGCCATGAGCCTCGGGCTCCAGGTGGAGCTGCGGCCGTCCGCCTTCGGCGGCACCCGGGTCATCGTGCTGCTCCCGGAACCGCTCGTGGTGGACCGCCCCCGCCCGGTACCCGGACCGACCGCGGTCCCCAAGGAGGCTCCCCCCGCGCCGCGACCCCGTCCCCAGGAAGTCCCGCCCCACGAGGACGACGCACCGTTGCCGACCCGCTCCAGGGGACGCGCGATGGCCTACGTAACAGCACCGGATACAGCACCGGATCGAGACGACGCGCCCCCGTCCGCCGAGCGTCCGCCGCTGCCCCAGCGGGTGCGCCAGGCCAATCTGGTCACCGAGTTGAAGGCCCCGGCCGACAGGGATGAAGATACCGACCAGGAAACCTGGGCAGTACGCGAGCAGCCCAGCCGATCCAGTGCCACGATCGGTGCGTTCCAGAGGCAGTCCCGCCGGCGCCGGACCGGTGACGACGCCTTCCAGCCCCGGCCGGACGGATCCCCCGAGCCCGGCTCCCCTACGACGGAAGACCGAAGATGACGCAGCGCACCACCGCCACCGACGCAGACCTGGACTGGCTCCTGGACGGCCTGGTCAATCAGGTCGCGGGCACGCGGCACGCCATCGTGCTGTCCGACGACGGCCTGGTGGTCAGCCGCTCCCGGACCATCGAGCGCTCGGACGCCGAACGCCTCGCCGCGATCGCCACCGGCCAGCAGAGCCTGGCTCGCGGTGTCGGACAGCTCTTCAGCGGCGGCCCGGTCCATCAGGTCATCATCGAGATGGCCGACCTGTGGCTGTTCGTCACAGCGGCGGGCCGTGGCACCCATCTGGCCGTGGTCGCCTCCCAGGAGGTCGACGCGGAGCTGATGGCCGTGGCGATGCACACCCTGGTCCAGCAGGTCGGCCAGAAGCTGGGGACCGACACGCGCGCCCCGGAACCCGATGACGCGGGGAGACACGGATGAGGCATTGGACGGAGAGCTTCGACGACGATGCCGCCGATGAGCCCCTTGTCCGTCCCTATACGATCACCGGCGGACGAACCACCCCCGAGCGGGACGACCTCACGCTGATCACCCTGGTGACGGCGCTGTCCGAGGCGGCCTCTTCGGAGTCCGGACACGGCATGCGGAGGATGCAGCCGGAGCACCGCACCATCCTCGCTCTGTGCACGCGGCCCTTGGCGGTGGCCGAGGTCGCCTCCGCGCTGAATCTCCCGGTGTCCGTGACCAAGATCCTCATCGGCGACCTGATCGAGGCCGGTCAGCTGCGGGCCCGGCCGCCGCTGGCCTTCGCGCAGGCGGGTGGCCTTCCCGGTATGACAATCCTTGAGGCGGTGCGGGATGGGCTACGCAATCTCTGATCAGAAGGACACCGCTCCCCTGGCAGTGAAGATCCTTATCGCCGGTGGTTTCGGCGTGGGCAAGACGACCCTGGTCGGCGCGGTGAGCGAGGTCGCTCCGCTGCGTACCGAGGAGTACCTGACCCATGCCAGCGTCGGCGTCGACGATCTGGAAGGGGTGGGCGGCAAGACCACCACCACCGTCGCCCTGGACTTCGGGCGCATCACCATCAATCGCGAAATCGTCCTCTACCTGTTCGGCACGCCGGGGCAGGAACGCTTCTGGTTCATGTGGAACGACCTCGTCAACGGCGCGATGGGCGCCGTCGTCCTGGTCGACACCCGCCGGCTGGACGTCAGCTTCGCCTCGATCGACTTCTTCGAGAGCCGCCGGATCCCCTTCATCGTCGGCGTCAACTGCTTCCACGGTGTCAAGGACCGGACGCAGGAGGAGATCCGCAAGGCCCTCGACCTCGATCCGCAGGTGCCGCTGGTGCTCTGTGACGCCCGCGACCGCACGGCGGGCCGCGATGTCCTGCTGGCGCTCATCGAGCACCTGATGGACACGCAGTCCCGCGCCGCGGCTCACCCCGTGGCCTGACCTCCCGGCCGCCATGTCGTGGACAGCAGGCTGGGCACGGCACCGTTCTGGGCGGTTACGACCACGAGGATCGGTGCGTTCGTGGGCGCCGGGAGCCGGAGCTCGGTGATGGCGCCGCTCGTGGACTGGGCCGGCGCCGGCAGGTCGCCGTCCTGAAAGCTCACGATCCGCTGTACGGTCGGCGCGGCCGCTTTGAGCGCCCAGCCGTTGCCCCCGGGCCGGGCCTTCCGGATCAGTGCGCGAAGTCGCCGACCGGCCGTGCCGCCCGCCCGGCCGCTGAGGCGAATGGTCAGCTCGCCTCCCGAGCCGAAGGCGCCCGGTGGTACGGGGTTGACGATGAACAGGCCGGAGCGGAGCGAACGGGTGCCCTGGCGGCCGGCGAAGCCGCCGCAGCTGATCAGGGACGAGGTCTCGCTGCGCACGCCGTCCCGCGTCTGCTCGGCGGCGGCCGTAGCCTGCTCCCCGGCCGGACTGACGATGAAGTCCACGCTGTCGATGCGCAGCCCGGCCACGCCGTCAGGCATGACGGATCCCGCCACGGTTTCGCGGAGTACGCCGGAAATGCCGCGCCCCTCCATGATGTCCAGCGCCTCGACGCAGATCAGGCCGTCGTCCGGCATCTCCTCGGGCAGCAGGTCGAAGACGGCCACGCTCTTCTTGAGGTGGCCGCCGCCCTTCAGCAGCACGCACTGGCGCAACCGTCCCTGGGAGCGGATCTGGATGAGCCGCGGCAGGCCCTTGACAGCCTCCGCCGGCGGCTCCGGCTCCCCCTCGTGCCAGCCGCGTACCGACCCGGCGTCCACCGACAGCGAGACCGTCACCCGCAGCCGGCGGCCCGCGGCGGCCACCTTGAATCCGGCCAGTCCCGAGCGCTCGAACCGGCCCACGATCTGTATGCCACGATGCACCTGGTCGGCCACCTGCAGTGCCGCGTCGTGGCCGCTGATGATCCCGATCGGCGCCTCGGCGGGGACGGCGAGCCGGTCGAAGTCGGTGCCCGTCCCGGCGGTCAGCAAGTCGCTCATGACGCGCTCCTCGAAGCGGTGAGAGCCGTACCCAGCGCGTGGGGATCCCGGAAGTCGAACCGGCACAGCAGCGGATCACGCCGCTCCCACATCCTGCGTACCGCGCAGTGGAGCGGGTCGCCGTCGCGCTCCACGTGCCGCAGGCCCGCGACGAGCGTGTGCAGGTACTCGTTGCCCTGCCCCACCTCCCAATGCGGCACCACCGGCGAGGGCACGTCGGCCCCGCTGCGGTAGAGCCACAGCCACAGCCGGGCCCGCTCCCGCTGCTCGGTCCCCAAGATGGACTCCCCCTTCGCGTGCTTGGCGACGGCCTCGCCGAGCAGCCGCCAATAGTCGTCCCGCGTGCGGGCGACGTGCGACATCCCGCATTCGCTCCACTCGGACCAACCGGCCTGGATGACGGGGATGCCGAAGGCGGGCAGCTCGTTGGAGACGCTCCCGCGCACGGTCGCCCCCACCTCGGTCATGCTCCACAGCGCGTTCTTCGACAGCGCCAGGCTGGGCATGAAGGCCATGTGCTCGTGCGCCGAATGGCGGGCCGCCACGGCCGCGAAATGGCCGGTGGTGTCATACCGGAACTGGCTCGGGTGATCCAGGAAGAGCCAGCTCACGCGGTCGTTCTTGGCGGCGAAATCCGCGGTCTCCTCGAACCAGCGCGCCAGATCGTCGAACAGCTCCCTGTTGGCGCCGACCGCGTCGGAGACGGCATGGTGGAAGACGGTGAAGACGGGCAGATCCGGGTCGATCCCGAGGCGTTCGCAGGCGTGCTGGCGGAGCTGGCGGCGTTCCGTCTCGGTACGTACTTCGAAATCGCTCACGTTTCCGGCCCGCCACCAGCTCGGCCGGCCCAGGTTGACCTTCGCCCGCCAGGCCACGAGCTCGGCGTTCGGCCTGATGAGGTCCCGGTGCGGCCAGACGTACTCCTCGAAGAACTCGCCGAGCTGGCCGGTCAGCTCCTCCCGGAAGGTGCCGAGCCCCCTGCGGCGCTCCGGGAAGAGCGCGTACGCCTTCAGGGCGCCGGTGCTCTGTACGTGCACGACCGGGACCTCCCGGCGCATGGCCGTGTCGACCGCCAGCCCCCACTGGTCGTAGTCGACATGGCTGGTGACCAGCGCGGCGAGCGACCGCTCCGCGAACAGCTGGTCGTAGACGGCGGAGAAGGCCCTGGTACGGGCGCGCCGCGACTGATGCCAGGGCTCTTCGCTGTCCGGCAGTCGCGGCACCCGGCCCAGCCGGATCAGCGTCGCCTTCTCCACGGCGGCCAGTGTCTCGGAGTCGCTTCCCTCCGCCGGGCTGTCGCCTCGGTCGGCCAGCCGGCGATCCACAAGGCCGTGCACGTCGAGCACCTCGGTGGCGCCGAACGCCTCGGCCAGCCGCCGGACCCGCTGGATGTCGTACTCCTGCCAAAGCGTCTCGCGCCAGTCCGGGTCCGTGCCGGTGAGCACGAGCAGCCGGGCCGACAACAGATCGCAGAGCGCGTTCGCCACCAGCAGGTTGCGCACGATGACCCTGATGTCCTCGTGGAAGGCCTCTGCCACGACCAGTGGCCCGCTGTCATCCCGAGGAGGGCGATGTCCCCAATACGCCCGCGCAGCGATGAGCAGCCGATCGAACTGCTCGCCATCCCCGACAAGGTTCATGCTCTCCCCGACCCCAGAACCCGACCCCGTACCCGAACGAGTGCCCGTACCTGTCGCCCGATCAGCACGGCCGCGTCGACCCTGCCAGACCTGACAACCGTGCGGGGCGACCTTTGCCCCTGGATCACGTGATCCTTGCCGCGAAATGGTTCCGCGCGGCGACGTCGTCGATCGCCGCGATCTCGGTCAGCCGAGCCTCAGGACCGGGTCGCTCGGCGCGAGCAGAGCCCGGCTTCGGTCGTCTCCCCAGATGGAGAACGCGTCCACGTACGGTCGCAGCAACGCCGTGACCTCCGCGTCGCCTTCGCCGGTGAGCTCGTCTTCCGCGATCTTCCGCGCGGCTCCGGCGAGGAGGTCGGCCACCTGGACCCGCGGGTCCGTGCGCGAGTCGACGAGCCGCAGGCCGGCCAGCCGGCCTTGCGCGGAATGCGCCTCCTCCAGCTCGTCGATGCGTGCCTGCGTGAGGAGGGTCTGCCGGTCGTGCACGACCGAGACGGGTCTTCCGGTTTCGCTCCAGTAGACGATGGCCTGGCTGATGGCCGGGAACAGCGGGTTCAGCGTGGGCGATCGCTCCCGGAAGGCGTCCACCTGGGATCGGGACTCCCAGAGCAGGTCCATTATTTCGCCGGCCCGGCTTCGTGGGGTGGCGCGGCGAAAGGTGTCGACCATGGCGAATACCGCTTCGACGGAGGCTCTCGGGCCCCGGCCGTTATTGGCGCGCATCAGGTCGTTGAAGGAGTACAGAAAGGCGTTCCACCTGTCAGGGCCGAACGTCTGCCCGCCCTCTCGGTAAAGGGTGTCGGCCATGGCTTCGCGATCCTGTACGGCGAGCAGGTCGACGAGCCTGCCAATCGCGAAGAAGGTCTTGTCGATCAGGTAGACGTGAGCGTTGCCGAGCAGCGGCGCTGATGGGCCGAGCAGCCACTTGAGGGCGTTCAGGTGTTTCTTACGGCGGATGATGCCCGACTTGTATTCCGTGGTCGGAGAGGGGGCTCTGCTTCGTACTTCATGGATGCAGTCCGCCGCCGATTCGACATCCAGTCGTACGCTCGCGTGGGCGAATACAGCGGTATTTCCCCCAATGAGCTTCTCCCCTTCTGAGCCGGACTCGTCACAGGCGATTTCGAAGGGTTGTGCCACGGTCAAGTCTCTCAAATCGCCCATTGCGCCTTCAACGGGATTTCGGACCAGCTTCAGAGGTCGGGTAGCCCGAGGTCGAGGTTGGGCTGGTCGATGCCTCCGTCGACCTCCAGCACCTTTCCGGTCAGGTAGCGCCCGGCCGGGGACACCAGGTAGAGCACCGTGGCCGCCACGTCCTCCGGTTCGCCGATCCGCTTCAACGGGGTGGCCCGCTCCATCTGGGTACGCAGGTTCTCGTCGGTCATGACGATGTCGAGGGCGGAGGTGGCGACCGCGCCGACAGCGACCGCGTTGACCCGCACCTTGGGCGCCAGGTCGCGCGCGGCCAGCCGCGTGTAGTGCGTGAGCGCCGCCTTGGCGCTGCCGTACGCCAGATAGCCCCGGCCCGCCGTCCGGCCGACGGCCGAGGAGATGTTCACCACCGAGCCGCCGTTCTTCAGCAGGTGCGGTACGGCCGCCCGCGTCAGCTCGTGCGCGAGCCCGACGTTGAACTGGAACGCGTTCTCAAGATGTTTCCGGGTGGTGTCGAGGAAGGCGCGGGGCATCGCCCCGCCCACGTTGTTGACGATCGCGTCCAGCCGACCGAAGGCGTCGGCGGCCTGCTCCGCGAGCCCCTCCATGGCGCCCGGCACGCTCAGGTCGGCGGGCACGATCAGTGCCCGTCTGCCCGCCTCCTCGATCTGAGCTGCGACGGCGCGCAGTTGCTCCTCCGTACGGGCGGAGATCGCGACATCCGCGCCCGCCTGGGCGAGTGCGATGGCGGTCGCCGCGCCGATGCCCCGGCCGGCGCCGGTGACGATCGCGGCGTGGCCGGTGACGCGGAAGCGGTCCAGGATCATGTCATGACCCTATGATCAAAGTGAAACCTGTTTCAATACCAGCGCTAGGGACGGGTCTCCAGGCCCAGGCAGAGTTCGAACACCGCTGTGAGCCGGTCGACGTCGGCGGGTGACGGCGTCTCGGGGCCGATGAGGCGGCGGACCGAGCCGATGCCCAGGAAAACCGCCGTCGCCATCCGGGCCCGCGCGTGCGCGTCCGGGCCGCCCAGGAGCGCCGCGATGGGCTCCAGAACGACGGTGTGCAGGCGCTCGCGCACGAGGGCCTGGATCTCGGGGTCGCCCGCCGATCGTTCGAGCGAGCGCAGGATCGGGGTCTCCGGGTCGTGGCTCATGCGTTGGGCGGCGTACTCGGCCAGTCGCCTGGGCAGGCCCGCCCGGTCGCCCTCGACCACGGCGCGGACCGTCGGCTCGCCCGCCAGCACCTCGCCGAACAGGCCCGACTTGGAGCCGAAATAGCGCCCCACCAGGGCGATGTTGGCGTCCGCCGCCGAGGCGATCATGCGGACCGTCACCTGCTCATAGCCGTATTCGCCGAACAGCATGCGCGCCGCCTCCAGCAGCCGCTGGCGGGTGGCCGCGCGATCTCGCGGCCGGACGTCAGTCACCTGCGCTTCCATGCCCGAACTCTACTCAGCGGACCCCACTTGCCGCGCGGCTAGTAAACGGGCGTATACTCGCCGAGGAGAAAACGGTAAGAAGGGGATGTGGTGTCTTGGTAGCCCAGACACAGGCCGCGGCCCCCGCGAGGCGGCATTACACCCACCGCGAAATTCTCGAGGTCATGTCCGGGCTCATGCTCGCCAT
The DNA here is from genome assembly GCF_044460705.1 of Nonomuraea sp. NPDC050022. Classification (NCBI taxonomy): domain Bacteria; kingdom Bacillati; phylum Actinomycetota; class Actinomycetes; order Streptosporangiales; family Streptosporangiaceae; genus Nonomuraea; species Nonomuraea sp. NPDC050022. The sequence goes on along the minus strand of NZ_JBITKE010000004.1, from coordinate 756,716 downwards.
GCTCACCTCGATGATCTCGACGTCGGTGGTTGGCACGGCACTGCCGACGATCGTGGGAGAACTCGGCGGCCAGGACCAGTATTCGTGGGTGGCGTCGGCGACCATGCTGACGATGACGGTCTCCACGCCGTTGTGGGGCAAGCTGTCCGACCTCTGGGGCCGGAAGCTGCTGTTCCAGAGCGCCTTGGGACTGTTCGTCGCGGCGTCGCTCGTGGCCGGTCTGTCGCAGAACATCGGGCAGCTCATCGCGGCGCGCGCCATACAAGGTCTGGGTGTGGGCGGTCTGTCGGCCCTCGCTCAGGTGATCCTCGGTGACATCGTGTCGCCGAGGGAGCGCGGCCGCTACTCGGGGTACATGGGGGCCGTCTTCGGCATCTCCACGGTCGCCGGGCCGCTGCTCGGCGGGTTCATCGTGGACACCGACTGGCTCGGCTGGCGGTGGTGCTTCTACGTGGTCGTCCCGTTCGCGGTGATCGCGTTCGCGGTGATCCAGCGGGTGCTGAAGCTGCCCAAGGTACGGCGCAACACCTCCATCGACATCTGGGGCGCCACCACCATCACGGCCAGCGCGAGCGGGTTGATGCTGCTGCTGACGCTGGGCGGCACGGAGTTCGAGTGGAACTCCTTCTGGACCTACGCCTTGGGGGCTTTCAGCCTGCTCATGCTGGCCCTGGCGGTGCTGTCCGAGCGCACGGCCCGCAACCCGATCCTGCCGCCCAGGCTGTTCAGGAACCCGACGTTCGTGCTCACCAGCATCGCCTCGCTGTTCGTCGGCATGGCGATGTTCGGCGCGATGATCTACCTGCCGCAGTATCTGCAGATCGTCAAGGGGCTGAGCCCCACCGAGTCGGGGCTGATGACGCTGCCCATGGTGGTGGCGTTGTTCCTGGCCGGTGTGATCTCCGGGAAGATCGTCACTCAGACCGGCCGGTGGAAGATCTTCCCGGTGGCGGGCCTGCTGATCGTGGCCGCGGGACTGTTCCTGCTGTCGCGGCTGCATGTGGAGTCGAGCCAGTGGCTCATCGGGTTCGACGTGGGCGTCCTGGGTATCGGGCTCGGCCTGTCGATGCAGATGCTCATCCTGGCCGCGCAGAACGGTTCCGAGCTGCGTGACATGGCCTCCACCACGGCGGGTGTCTCGTTCTTCCGCTCACTCGGCGGCGCCGTGGGCGTGGCCGCGTTCGGCGCGATCCTCACCAACCGCCTCAAGAACGAGATGGCCGACATGCTGCGGGCCGCGCACATCGCGCTGCCTGGCGGCTCCTCGCCCAAGCTGGGCAGCCCCAGCTCCATCCAGGCGCTGCCCGGACCGATCAAGCACATCGTGCTCGAGGCCTTCACCCGGGGCCTGGAGACCGTCTTCATCGTCGGCGTGCCGATCGCGCTGCTCGGCTTCGTGGCGACGCTCTTCCTCAAGGAGCTGCCGCTCAGAGGCGGCGCGGCCCCCGCGCCGGAGCCCAAGCCGCTCAGCAAGGACGACCTGGTCCTGGCCGGGCTGCTGCTGGAGCTCATCGCCCAGCGGATCGAGCGAGCCACCGACCAGCCGTCCGCCCTGCTGTCCGCGGTCGCCAGGATGGCGCCGCCCGATGACCGTACAGAACGGGAGCGCGCCAGATCGGTCGTGCAGAGCGTGCTGCGTCCCACCTCACGCGCTCTGATCGCGCAGGCCGCGCCGCCGCAGAAAGACCTCGTCACAGGAGGAGTTTCCGCATGATTCGCAAGTTCGTGGGCGCCGTCGCGGCCGCCCTGGCCCTCATGGCCGGGCTCTGGCTGATGATCGCCCCGTTCGCCCTCGGCACCCAGCCGGAGAACGCCGACTGGACCGACCCGACCACATCCGAGTTCTTCACCGGCCTGGGCGTCGCCGTCGTCGGGCTCATCGGCGTGGCCGCCTTCGCCGCGGCCATTCACGAGGAGCTCGTCGTGCGGGGCCTGGTGGCCGTACGGCAGAAGCAGGCCGAGCCGGAGCCCGAGCCGGTGGCGGCCGCGCCGCAGGCGTCGTCCGCGGAGCTGGCGAGCCTGCTCGCCCCACTCGTCGAGGCACTGCGTGAGGACCTGAACACCGCCGGACGCGGCGGCGGCGAACACCGCCAGAACGGCAAGGCCGCCCTGGTGGGAGTGGAGGACAACCGATGAAGGCGAAAATGGGCGTCTCCGCCCTCATCCTGCTGTTCCTGGCCGGCGTGTGGCTGATCGCGGCACCGTTCGCGGTGGGCTACCAGCCCAGGGGCGCGGCCTACGCCGACGCGACGGTCAACGACCTGTGGGTCGGCGGCGGGCTGGCCGGCCTCTCGTTCGTCGCCCTCGTGATCTACGCGGCCGACGCGCTGCGCGAGCTCGCCGGCCGCGGCAAGCACGTCGCCGACGGCTGACGTGCGAGGCATGCCGTGTTCGGCGAGAGCACAGACGACCGGTGGGAGCCCCTGGTAGGCAAGCTCCCCAGCGGGCAGTTCGAGATCGGCAAGGACGGCACCGGGCTGCTGGTGGTCGGCTTCGACGGATCGGGCCCGAGCCGCAACGCGCTCGCGTACGCGGCCGGGCTCGCCCGGCGGGACAACGCCGCGCTGCTCATCGCGTTCGTGGAGACCCTCACCAGCGCCACGCTGTGGTTCTTCGCGGGCGCGCCGATCATCCCCGACTCGGCCGGAGACCTGACCGAGGATCTGCGGACGGAGCTGAGCGGGGTCGGGGTTCCGTGGCGGTTCGTCTCGGTACGCGGTGACACCGCGCGGGAGCTGGAGACGCTCGCCGCCTCCTGCATGGCCGACGCCATCGTGGTGGGCCGGTCCCGATCCACGTGGCACACCTTCGGCGGCTCGGTGGCCGTGGGGCTGGCCAAGCGGGCTCGGCGTACCGTGCTGATCGTGCCCTGACCTCGTACGACGTCGCTTGTTAGGGCGTCGCGTAAGGTGGCCGCATGAAACGTACTGCCGCTGCCTTTGTGGTGTTCGCGTCAGTTTCGTGCGGTGGGCAGGCGCCGGTCGCCTCACAAGAGGGACCCCAGCAGCCGCCGGCCGACGCTCAGGCCGCCGGGGCTCAGACCCAGCCGCCCGTGCCCGCGACGCCCACCCCGACGGCGAAGACCGCCTCGCCCAAGCCCGCGGAGCCGCCCAGGTTCAGCGCCAAGGTCGCCAAGGTCTCCCGCGCCCGGCTCCCCTACTCGTGGAAACCCGGCTGCCCGGTCTCCTACCAGGACCTGCGCCTGATCACGATGACCTACTGGGGCTTCGACGACAAGGCGCACACCGGCGAGCTGGTCGTGCGCAAGACGGTCACCGGCGACGTCGTCAAGGTCTTCGGGAAGCTGTACGCCATGCGCTACCCGATCAAGCAGATGCGACTCGTCGACGTCTACAAGGGCGACGACTACGACTCCATCGACGCCGACAACACCTCGGCCTTCAACTGCCGCGCGGCCACCGGGTCCAGCAACTGGTCCAACCACGCCTTCGGCGAGGCGATCGACATCAACCCGCGCGAGAACCCGTACGTCACCGCGAGCGGCAGCACCGCCCACCCGAACGCCAAGAAGTTCGCCAAGCGCCCCGCGAAGGGCGAAGGTGTGATCAACTCGGGCGACCGGGTTGTCAAGGCTTTCGCCTCGGTGGGCTGGGGCTGGGGCGGCGAGTGGTCGGGCACCAGGGACTACCAGCACTTCAGCCGTAACGGCAGATGAGGGCATCGGCCTGACAGAATCAAGTCATGGCGGCTAAGGACGGCGACGGTTGGACCCAGTGCGCCCGCGGGCACCGGCACTGGGGGCTGCACGGGGCCTCGGGGCTCCTGGCCGTACACCATGACGAGCACGGCGTCCCGTACGTGCTCATGCAGGAGCGGGTCTGGTGGAGCCACCACGGCGGCACCTGGGGACTGCCGGGAGGCGCGCGGGACAGCCACGAGGACGCCGTGACGAGCGCGCTGCGCGAGGCGCACGAAGAGGCGTCCATACCCGGCGACGAGCTGCGCGTGCAGGGTGTCTACCTCGACGATCACGGCGGGTGGACGTTCGAGACCGTGATCGCCGAGTCGGCCGCGCTGCTGGCCGCGGCGCCCGCCAACAACGAGAGCACCGAGCTGCGCTGGGTACCGCTGCCCGAGATCAAGGCCAGGAAGCTGCACCCCGGCTTCGCCGAGACGTGGGACAAGATCCAGCCGGAGCTCACCCCCGAGACGCTGGTGCTCGACGTCGCGAACATCGTCGGCGCCCGAGCCGAGCACGGCTGGTGGAAGGACCGGCTCGGCGCGGCCACGCGACTGCTGGCCGAGGTGGCGACGCTGCGGCTGCGGCATCCGGTGCTCGCGCAGTGGTACCCACGGATCGTGGCGGTCGTGGAGGGCGCCGCGAAGACGGCGCCGGACGTGCCCGGCATCGAGGTGGTGGCGGCGACGGACAGCGGAGACGACGCGATCGTGGACGTCGTACGGCGGGCGCGGCCGTGGGAGAGGGTGGTCGTGGTGACGGCGGACAGGGGGCTCAAGGAGCGCGTCAGCGGGCTGGGAGCCAGGACGGTGGGGCCCAAATGGCTGCTGTCACAGCTGGACGACTAGGACGCCGCCGATGGGTGGACGCTGTCGAAGGCGGCTTTCAGACCGGTCACATCGAGCACCCGGCGCAGCACCCCCTGCACGCCCGTGAGCCCGAGCGAGCCCCCGCACTCGCCGACCTTGCGCTGGTGCTCGACCAGCACCCACAAGCCGCTGGAATCGCAGAACGCCAGCGCGCTCGTGTCGATGACGATCGAGACATGACCGGCCGCGATCAGCTCGGTGAGGACCTTCCTGAGCCGGGGGGCGGTGAGCTTGTCGAGATCACCGTCGAGGCGCACGCGCGCGCTGCCCTCGGCCCGGTCCACCTCAACGCTGAGATCCGCCACCTCCCGAACGTACACCGGTGTCACCGCAGCCGCTATGGTGGTGTGCGCACTGGAGGGTTCGCATAGTGGACGAGTGCAGCCGCCTTGAAAGCGGCCAGGTCAGCGATGGCCTCGTGGGTTCGAATCCCACACCCTCCGCCACGTTTCAGGACTTCTGCCCTTTGCGGGCAGCACCGAGTACGGCTGTGGCAGCCCAGACGTACAGGTGCACCAGGCAGGACCGTTCGCATGAGGTCTTGTTCAGCTCGGCACACGCAGCGCGGAGCCCGGATTGTCCAGCCAGAACCGCTGCCCCTCCGCCGTGACCGTCAGCCCGAACCGGTCGCGGCGCGGCTCTCCCCAGTCCACCCATCGGAAGTAGGCGGCGACCACCTCGTCCCACACTGGCCGGGTGCCGATATGGAAGACGGGAAACGTCTTAGGCCCCTGCTCTCACAGCGTCATCGCCCGTTCATCACCGCGCTCCGGGTTGACCACCCATACCCGGTGGGTCCCGCCCTCTTCCTCGGTCTCCAGGTGCAGCCCGGTGAGAGCGGCTATGGCGAGCGTGGCGCCAGGCGGGGCGTCGGCGATGACGCGGGGGTCAACCCTGGTGACGGAGCTGACGAGTCAGTCGCCGCCGCAGCCGACTGGCGTATCACCACGCTGACCGACCTGGTGGGCATCACCGCCGAATAGGTCATGGGAACGCTACAGTCCGAGACGAACACCCGGCTTCTGAAGTGCCACAACGGCCGGAGGTCTAACACGCTTCGCGACCTTTGGGGGAACACGGCGTTCAGAGCTCGCCTACCCGCCCAGCGACTCGAAAAAGTGATCGTCGAGGTCAGCGACGAAATCCTCGCGCCGCCATCGGCCCAGCTCGCGCCGCGCATGGCGCAGGCGGATCGCGGCGACTCGACCTCCCGTTTCGGAGGCGGCATCGATGCACTCATGCAGCAATGCGGCGGCCGAACGCGGATCGTCGAGGCGGATGCGGGCGAGGGCCTGATCGGTCGACACGATGGCCCGCTGCACCCGCTCGCGCGGGGCGACGAGCGACTCGGCCGAGCGAGCGAAGTAGTCGTGCGCCTCGGACGGGTCTCCGATGAACAGCGACGTGACGCCCTCGAACCCGCGTAGGTGGGCAGGCGAGAACGAGCTCGTCGACGGGTCTCCATGGCGGTCGCTGTCGATGTCATACCACGCGAGCGCTAGCGCTGTCTGCGCGTATTTCTGCTTGCCGGCTCGGGCTGCGATCTCTGCCTGGAGGGCGTGCGCGCGAGCTCGGACCGTCACACTCTCGCCGGCTCGGGCATGACGAACTGCCGCGTCGACGAGTGCCTTCACTAGCTCAAGGTCGGGCATCGAGTACAGCGTGACGAGCGCGTGACTCATGTGGACGATTGCGCGGCGCCACGGTGCGCCGAGACCACTGGCCGCGTCGGTCGCCGCGGCATACAACGCCCTTGAGGCCTCGTCGTCTCGGGTCTCAAAGGCGAACCGACCTGCGACTGCCAGGGTGGCGAGTTCCTGATCCTCCGGTACAACGCCACCGGCTACGAGGAGACGGGCCGCGGCCGGTACGCCAAAGCGCGCCAGGTGTGGGAGCGCCTCGTGCAGGCGCACAACGTACGCGTCACAAGACATGGGCGGACCCGACTCGACTGAGCCTCTGCCTTGTCCGCATCCGGACATGCGTGGTGGTCAACCGAGCGCATGCTCAAGGCGTCAAACACTGTTCCCGTCGTCTACCTGGAGTCGTGCCATGGGCTACCCCCCGCAGCCGCAAGGCCCGTACGGCGGTCAGCCGTATCAGGCTCAGCCACACAGCCAGCCTCAGTACGGGCCAGCGTCCGGCCCTCAGTACGGGCCGGTACAGACCAGAATCGTGAAGGAGCGCGGCTTCAACCCGGTCACGTTCGGCGTCCACCTGTGCCTGTGGATCTTCGTGCACTCCTGGTTGACGTTCTTCACGATCGGTTTCTGGCTGCTGGTCGCGATCCCCGTCACGTTCATCGGGTGGCGGGTGAAGCGCACTGTCCCGGTGCAGCATTATCAGCAGCAGGGCCCTTACCCGCCGCAGTATTAAGTCCCCTCGACGCCCATCGGGCCTTGAAGCGAGAGCCGACATGCGGTGGGCGATCTGGGCGGCTCTGGGACTTGCGTACTCCGATCCGCTGACCGCCGCGCCTCGACCGCTCACAGCGCTAGCCAATACGACAACGGCACCTTCCCGGGAGAAGGTGCCGTTTCTGCGGTGTCGGGAGTGCTGAAAGTAGCGATGCGCGGCAAGATCCCCCGCGTTTACTCCCCCTGTGCGGCGAATCCGTCGCCGACGGAGGCGGCCAGCTGTAGGTAGGCCTCCCTGGTCGGTTCCTGGAGGCGTTCGAGGTCGATCTCGGCGCCTTCCTCCAGATGTGGGTCGTACGGCACGCGGATCACCGCGCGGCACCGCGCGGCGAAGTGGGCCTCCAGCTTGGAGATGTCGACCGCCGACTTCGAGCGCGGCCGGACGCTGCAGAGCACCACGGTCGCTTCCCTGACCAGGTTGCCGTAGTGGTGCGCCTCCAGCCAGTCGAGCGTCGCCGACGCGGCCCTGGCACCATCCACGGACGGCGAGCTGACCAGCACGATCTGGTCGGCGAGGCCGAGCACGCCGCCCATGGCCGAGTGGAGCAGGCCGGTGCCGCAGTCGGTGATGCAGATCGAGTAAAAGTTCTCCAGCACCTGTGAGACGGCCTGGTAATCGGCGCCGCTGAACGCCTCGGACACCGACGGGTCACGGTCCGACGCGAGCACCTCCAGCCGCGAAGGCGCCTGCGAGGTGAACGCCCTGATGTCCACGTACCTCTTGACCTGGTCGCTCTCGTTGAGCAGGTCACGTACGGTCGCCGAGGTCTCCAACGTGAGCTTGTCGGACAGCGTCCCGCGGTCGGGGTTCGCGTCGACCGCGATCACCCGGTCGCCGCGCATCGCGGCGAGGGTGGCGCCCAGGCCGACCGTGGTCGTGGTCTTGCCCACACCGCCCTTGAGGCTCAGTACGGCCACGCGGTGGTGACCGGTGGCGACCGGGGTGCGGGCCCTGGTCAGCAGCTCACGGCGGCGGCGGACCTCTGGCGGCTCGCCCGGCTTGATCCAGCCGCCCGACGCCTTGTAGATCAGCCGGCGCCAGCCCTTGGAGGGGGCGTTGCGGCGACCGCGCAGCAGCGACTCGGGGTCGAGGCTGTCGGCCGTGGGCCTGCCGGTGATCGGGGGGCGGGGCGGGGCGTTGAAGACCGGAACGGGGGCGGGGCGGCGGCGCGGAGCGGGAGGCTCTGGCTCTTCGAAGGCGCGCGGCTGCGGCTCTTCGAAGGGGCGCGGCTGCTCGTAGGCGCGGTCCTGGTCGTAGGAGCGGTCCTGGTCGTAGGAGCGGTCCTGGTCGTAGGAGCGGTCCTGGTCGTAGGAGCGTGGCTGGTCCCATGAGCGGTCCTGCTCGTGGGAACGGTCCTGCTGGAAGGAACGCTCAGGCTCATGGGAGCGGTCCTGCTCGTAGGCGCGGTCCCGCTCGTACGGCTTCGGCTCGTCGAACAGCCTGGACGGTGGCTTCGGCTTGTCGAAGGCGCGGGCGGGCGGCGGCTCGTCGAGGGTCCGCGACTCCTCGAAAGCGCGGGGCTCATCGAAAGCGCGCGGCGGCGACGGCTGGTCGAGGGCCGACGGCTTGTCGAAGGCGGACGGCTGGTCGACGGCCGGGGGCTTCTCGGCGGCCGGTGGCTTGTCGAAGCTCAGCGGCAGATCGAAGCTCAGCGGCTTGTCCAAGCCTGGCTTGTTGAAGAGCGGCTTTTCGGCCGCGGGCTTGTCGAAGGCGGGCGGGTCGAACGCGGGCGGCGTGTCGAAGCTCATCGCCTTGTCGAAGCTCAGCGGCTTGTCGAAGGTCAGCGGGACCTCCAGCCGTGGCTCCGTGGCGTCCTCCGCGGGCGGCGGCTCGACGGTGCCCGAAGAGGGCTCCTCGACCTTGTCGGTCTTATCGGCCGGGCGCGGCTCGTCGAAGGTCTCCGTCGGGCGCGACCAGTCCGGCGGCACGGGCCAGGCGGACTTCGTCTCCTCCTCCGCCTCCTCGACCACCGGCTTCTTCGCCGGCTCCGGGAACGACAGCAGCGAGTAGGAGTCGGTGTCGTCGGGCCGGGGCAGCGGCTTGAGCGGCGCCAGGAACCCGTCGTCGGCCTTGCCCAGGCTCACCGGTGGCGAGACGGGCTGGACGTCGTCCTTCGGGCCGATGTCCTTTTTGCCAAGGTCCCTCGTGCCGGACGGCGAGCTCCCCCCGTCGGCGAGGTCCTCCGCGGGCGGCGTGCCGTACACGGAGTCGACCGCGGCCCTGAACAGCGGCGTCGGCGTCTCGTGTTGAGTCGGCACCGAGAGCCAAGGGTCCTGGGGGTACGGCGAAGCGACGGAGTCCTCCGAGGCAGAGGCGCTGACCGAGATCGGAGCCTCTTCCGTCTCCTTGATCGCGTCCAGCCAGGCCAGCTGTTCCTCGAGAGATTCCTCTCGATCGTGTCTTGCCACCGTGTTTCTCCCCCTGGTGGGTGTAAAGGGGCAGCAAATACATTGCAGGTTAACGCCATGACTCGCGGCAGTGGTCGCCAACCTATAACTTCCTTGCCCGGCTACGGTGATTGCATGCGAGCCATCGAGATCACCAGGCCCGGACCACCAGAGGTTCTGGAGTGGCGCGAGGTGCCGGATCCACGTCCTGACGAGGGCGAAGTCCTCATCGACGTGGTGGCCGCCGGGGTCAACCGGGCCGACCTCCTTCAACGCCAAGGATTTTACGATCCGCCGCCCGGCGCGCCTCCGTACCCGGGGCTGGAGGTCTCCGGCGTGGTGGCCGAGATCGGCGAGGACGTGGAACATGTCACACCGGGCGACGAGGTGTGCGCACTACTGGCCGGCGGTGGCTACGCCGAGCGGGTGGCCGTCCCGTGGCAGCAGGTGATGCCCGCGCCCGAGGGCGTACGGCTGGTCGAGGTGGCCGGGCTGCCCGAGGTGGCGTGCACGGTCTGGTCCAACGTGTTCATGACCGCTCGGCTGCGGCGCAGCGAGACGCTGCTGGTGCACGGCGGGGCGAGCGGGATCGGGACGTTCGCGATCCAGCTGGCCAAGGCGTTCGGGTCGCGGGTGGCCGCGACGGCCGGGTCGGCGGCGAAGCTGGAGCGCCTCAAGGAGCTGGGCGCCGACGAGACGGTCGACTACCACGAGGAGGACTTCGCCGAGCGGGTGGCGGCCGATGTGATCCTCGACATCATCGGCGCCAAATACCTGTCCAGAAATATCCGGGCACTCCGTACGGGCGGCCGGTTGGTGATCATCGGGCTGCAGGGCGGCGCCAAGGCCGAGATCGATCTGGGCGCCCTGATGGCCAAGCGGGCGACCATCCACGGGTCCACGCTGCGCGCCCGCCCGGCCGACGAGAAGGGCGTCGTCGTACGCGGCGTCGTCGACAACGTATGGCCGCTGATCAGCGCGGGAGCGGTACGCCCTGTGGTGTACGCGGAGGTGCCCATGGCGGAGGCGGCGGAGGCGCACCGAATGATGGAATCGGGAGAGCACATCGGCAAAATCCTGCTAGTACGGTGAGTGTTATGAATGCTGAGGACAACAACACCCCCCACATCGTGGTGGTGGGCCCGGACTTCCAGGGTCAGGGTGATAACGGCGAGGATGAGCGCTCGGTGACGAACCTCGTCGAGCAGCCCGCCAAGGTGATGCGCATCGGCAGCATGATCCGCCAGCTTCTCGAAGAGGTCCGGGCGGCTCCTCTCGACGAGGCCAGCCGTAAGCGGTTGAAGGAGATCCACGAGTCGTCCATCAAGGAGCTCGAGGACGGCCTGGCCCCCGAGCTGGTCGACGAGCTCGAACGGCTGTCGCTGCCTTTCACCGACGAGAACGGCACGCCGCCCAGCGAGGCCGAGCTGCGCATCGCGCACGCCCAGCTCGTGGGCTGGCTCGAAGGCTTGTTCCACGGCATCCAGACGACGCTGTTCGCGCAGCAGATGGCGGCGCGCGCCCAGTTGGAGCAGATGCGCAGGGCGCTGCCCGGCGTGCCCCACGGTGACGACTCGCAGCGACCGCACGGCGGCTCGGGCCCCTACCTGTAAGGCTCATCTGTAAAGCTCTTCGAGTACGAGCGCGACACCGTCGTCGTTGTTGGCCGCCGTCACATGGTCCACGGCGGCCAGTACGTCAGGGTGCGCGTTGGCGACCGCGTAGGACGTACCGGCCCAGCCCAGCATGGGCAGGTCGTTCGGCATGTCACCGAACGCCACCACCTGTGATGGTTTGATCGCGTGGCTTTCGGCGAGCGCGGCCAGGGCGGTGGCCTTTGTCACACCGTGGGCGCTCATCTCGATCAGCCCTCGGCCGCTGGAGTGCGTGGGGGTCACCAGGTGTCCCACGAGCTCGCACACGGCCTCGTGCAGCGGGTCGGGAGCCATGTCCGGGTGCAGGGCCAGCAGTTTGGCGCAGGGTCGTGCGGTCAGCGTCGCCGCGCCGACGCGCAGGCCGCCGATGGCCTTGCTGTCCCAACCACCGAGTGGGAAATCGGACTCATGCGCAAAACCACCTTCATACTCGACCGAAAATGCGAGTTCGGGCACGTTCGCTCTTAGCTGAGCGACGACTTGCTCCAGTACCTCGACCGTGATGAGGTGAGATTCCACTATCTGTTCGGTATGCAGATCGTAGATCAACGCACCGTTTGCACAGATTGCCAACCCTCGGTGACGCACCGCACCCGCCACGCTGCTCATCCATCTAGGCGGGCGACCCGTGACGAACACGAGGACGGCACCAGTTTCTTCGACTCTCGCGAACGCCGCTGCCGTACGGGGAGAGACGGTTCCGTCGGTCCGCAGAGCGGTTCCGTCGAGGTCGGTGGCCACAAGACGCGGCGTTGCAAGGCTTCGCATAACAGGTTCCAGTTTGCCCGGTCATGCCGCCGGCCAGAAATCTTCCTAGGGACGGGAACACCAACGCGCCAGAATGGTGTTAGATGTGATGGCGTTGTATTAGCTGATCCCGTTGTGAAAACCAGCATGACTTTGTCTGAGCCACCCCGGGTGCTTGCTGTACGACACACCGGGACTCGCGAGGTGCGGGTCCCATAGATTCACATCCTGAGGGAGAGCTTTTATGGCTCAGGGAACCGTCAAGTGGTTCAACGCCGAGAAGGGCTTCGGCTTCATCGCCCCGGACGGCGGTGCGCCGGACGTGTTCGTGCACTTCTCCGAGATCGTCGGCAACGGCTACCGCAGCCTTGAAGACGGCCAGCGGGTCGAGTTCGAGATCACGCAGGGACAGAAGGGGCCCCAGGCCTCGCAGGTCCGTGCCATCTGACCTGTAGCAGCGAGACAGACCGGGGTTCGCTTCCAGCGGGCCTCGGTCTTTCGCATTCCTGGGCCCTGCTGTGGTGACAGCCCGGTCACAGGTGTGACTCAACTCACACAGCGGTCGAACCACTGATGCTTCACCGCCATCGGCCCATATATGAGGTACGCGTGGCTATGTCACCCAGCGACCTTGGTCGCCGTGTTCGTGCTGCTACTCAACGACCATCTGTTAAAACGCCTCTGGCCGCCGCCGGCCTGGTGGCCTCTCCTCCCACATCGACCAGCAGGGCCCTCAGAGGGCCTGACAGCGCCGCTGGAGCGTCGGGCGGATCACTGGTGGCTTCTGGGGCTCTTGGAGCGTCTGGCTGGACTTCCGGAGCGTCTGAGGGGGTTCCCCGCACGGCTGAAGAGGCCCCCGGAGCGGTGGCGGGCGGCGGCGATCGTGCCGGTGGCCCTGTTCGCCATGGCGGCGGCCGCTGAGCCGCCTTCCGTGGTCGACTCCGTACAGGTGGACGGCGATCAGATCATCGTGCTGATCGCCGACCGCGATCAAGGCGCTGCCACCGGGATCTCCTCCGTGGACGGCGGGGTCACCTGGTCCGAGTACTACGGCAGGCAGGTACGGGTGCGGCCGCCGCAGACCGCCGCCTGCGTGCCCGGACAGGCGCAGCGGTGCTACCGGGTGCTTCCCGGACGGCCGGCGGTCGCCGAGTCCGACGACGGGGGCAAGACGTGGCGGCCCTCCTGGAGCCTGTCGGACGATCAGTACGACCGGTTGGCCAGGCGGTACTCCACGGGCGGGCCCAGATCCCTGGCATTGGCCGTACAGGCTCGGCCCGGAGGTCATGTCGTGGTCGTCGCCAACGGGCTCGACGGCGTGCTCGTACGGGACGTAGAAGGAACGTGGCGGCCGGTGGGATGGCCGGAGCCGCTCTCGTCCCCCGGGGACGAGACGGCGAACCTGGACCCCGAACAGCGCGTGGCGCTGGTCCTCGCCGCCCTGATGCTGCTCGGCGCCGTCGGGACGGGGATGCGGCGGCTCGGCGGCGTCTACGCCGGGTCCGCGTTGGTGGTGTGCGTGGGGCTGTACGCCATGCTCGGCGCGGACCGCGATCCGGCGGCCGGCGTGACGGTGCTCGGGGCCATGGTCTGCTTCCTCGTCGCCATCGCCGGGCAGGCCAGGGGTGTGGCGGTGGCCGTCGGGTTCGGCGCGGCGCCGCTGGTGTACGCGGCCGTGTACATGCCCTTTTACGGCTGGGCCCACGGGATGCCGGGCTCGTACGCCCTGGCGGTGGGGGCCGCTGCCGTCATGACGGCGGGAGTGGTGGCGGCGAGCGGCGCGCTCATCAGGCGCGACCTCCATCGCCGCACGGCCACCTACTGAGCGGCTCAAGCCGACTCAGGCCCCTTGAACTCAGGGGTGGACCGGCTCAGACGCGGACCGCCTGAGCCGGTACAGGCGTCTACTTGGGTGGCTCCAGGACGTCGAGGCCGACATACGGACGCAGTGCCTCGGGCACCACGACCGAGCCGTCCGCCTGCTGGTGGTTCTCCAGGATCGCGACCATCCAGCGGGTGGTCGCCAGCGTGCCGTTGAGCGTGGCCAGGTGCTGCGGCTTGCCGTCCTTGTCGCGGTAACGCACGCCCAGCCGACGGGCCTGGAACTCGGTGCAGTTGGACGTGGAGGTCAGCTCCCGGTAGCGCCCCTGAGTGGGGATCCACGCCTCGCAGTCGAACTTGCGCGCCGCCGACATCCCCAGGTCTCCGGCCGCCGTGTCGATGACGCGGTAAGGCACCTCGATCTTGGCGAGCATGTCCCGCTCCCAGGCGAGCAGCCGCTGGTGCTCCTCGCGCGCGTCCTCAGGACGTACGTAGGAGAACATCTCCACCTTGTCGAACTGGTGGACGCGGATGATCCCGCGGGTGTCCTTGCCATAGGAGCCGGCCTCCCGGCGGAAGCACGACGACCAGCCCGCGTAGCGGAGCGGCAGCTCGTCGCCGCCCAGGATCTCCTGGGCGTGGTAGCCCGCCAGCGCCACCTCCGAGGTGCCGACCAGGTAGAGGTCGTCCTCGGGGAGGCGGTAGATCTCCTTGTCGTGGGCCACGTGGAAGCCGGTGCCCTGCATGGTCTCCGGCTTGACCAGCACCGGAGTGATCATCGGGGTGAACCCGTTGGCGATCGCCTGCTGCATGGCCATGTTGAGCAGGCCGAGCTGCAGGCGCGCGCCGACGCCCTTGAGGAAGAAGAACCGCGAGCCGGACACCTTGGCGCCGCGCTCCATGTCGATGGCGCCGAGCAGCTCGCCCAGCTCCAGGTGGTCCTTCGGCTCGAAGTCGAACACGCGGGGCTCGCCATGGGTCTCGAGCACGACATAGTCGTCCTCGCCGCCGTGGGGCGCGTCCTCGTCGACGATGTTGGGCACCGACTGCACGAGCTCGTCGAGCTCGGCGCCCAGCGTCTCGGCCTCCGCCTCGGCGGCCTTGACCTGGCCGGCCAGCTCCTTGGCCCGCTGAAGCAGCGCGGCCTTGTCATCGCCCTGCGCCTTGGAGACCGACTTGCCCAGACTCTTCTGCTCGGCGCGCAGAGACTCGAACGAGGTCAGCGCGGCGCGGCGGCGCTCATCGAGGTCGAGCAGCGTGTCGACGATCGAGTCGTCCTCGCCGCGGGCACGCTGCGATGCCCGTAGCCGGTCGGGATGCTCACGAAGGGTACGCAGGTCAATCACGGATAAAGGCTACCGGCGCCCGGCTACCATCCGCCTCAGGATTAGACGCGTCCGGCGCGGATTCGCGCCAGCCACTCGCCCGCCTCGGCGAACTCCGGGTCGGCCGTGCCCTTCTTGATCTGCGGCGCGACGCCGTCGGCACGCGGGTAGCTGCCCAGGAAGCGCACGTCGCCGCAGATGCGGTGCAGGCCCGAGATCGCCTCGCCCACGCGCGCGTCGGCGACGTGTCCCTCGAAGTCGAAGTGGAAGAAGTAACGGCCGATGCCGCCGCCGGTGGGCCGCGACTCGATGCGGGTCAGGTTGACCCCGCGTACGGAGAACTCCGTCAGCATCTCCAGCAGCGCGCCCGGGTGGTCGTCGGCCAGGAACACCACAAGCGTGGTGCGGTCGTAACCGGTCGGCGCGGGCAGCTCTCCCCCACGGCTCACCCGTACGAACCTCGTCACGGTGTCGTTGCGGTCGCCGATGTCGTCGGCGAGCTCCACCAGCCCGTAGTGCTCGCCCGCGATGCGCGCGGCGATGGCCGCGTCGTACGGCGAGCCGGGCAGCGCGACCTCCTGAGCCGCGGCGGCCGTCGAAGGCGCCGCCACCACGACCGCGTCGGGCAACTCCCGGGCGCAGAACGCGCGGCACTGCGTGATGGCCGCGGGATGCGTGTAGACCCGCTTGATGTGCACGATCTCGGTGTCGGGCCGGGCCAGCAGCGAGAAGCGCACCGGCAGCAGCAGCTCCGCCGTGATCAGCAGCGGCTCGCCCCAGGCGAACTCGTCGAGCGTCGTGGTGATCGCGCCCTCGATCGAGTTCTCCAGCGGGACGACCGCGCCGTCGGCCTCCCCGTTACGGGCGGCGGCCAGGGCGGCGCTGACGTTGGCGCGGGGCAGACGCTCGGCTTCGGGCGCGAGGAGCCGCAGGGCCTCTTCGGTGAAGGTGCCTTCCGGTCCGAGATAGGCGAGTCTGGGCACGCTTACAGAGTATCCGCAGGTAGCGGGGTAGTGCGGACCTTTCCTCTCCTTAACGTCCTCTCCTTAACGTCCGCCGTTTACCATCGGCCCGCCTGCGCGTCGATCAGCGGCCCGTGACCCAGCCGGGCGGCTCGCACCGCCTGCTCCTCCTCCGGAGACAGCGGCTCCTCTCCCTTGCCGCTCACCACCGGGCGTACATAGGTGCGGGTCTCGGTTCGTCCGTTGATCGAGGTCAGTACGATGCCGTCACCCAGCCCGTTGATCATCGCGATCGAGAACGACAACCGCCCGGTCATCTCCTGCAGCGCGTCGTAACGGCACACGGCGACGTCCCGGATGGCCTTGAGATCGCCCTTGCCCTCGCTCGTCTGCGAGACCAGGGTCTCCCGGCATTCGTCGAGAGCGGCCCTGGCCTGCTTGAGCGCTCTGTAGCCAATGGCCACGCCGCTCACCCCGGCAACGAGCCCCACCATGACCCATACGGTAATCAGCACGTAACAGAGGGTAATCGCTTGTCACCCCACGTCGCGCCGTTTCGGCAACCAGGAGGCCAACAACCAGACCAGACCCAGCGCGCCCAGTCCGTAGCCGTCCTGCACGATCTTGTCGAGCACCGGCACCCCCGCCACCTTCAACGCCACGCCCCACCAAGGGATGGGCAGCACGTAGTACAGCCACACCCCCACGGCCACCCGCACCCTGACCGGATCGCGCCCGTCACCCACGATCGCCCCGAGCACCACGACCACCCAGGCGAGATGGTGGATCCAGGCGACCGGGGACAGCAGCACGGCCATGAGCCCGACCAGCGCGACGGCGGTGATCGGGTCCTTCGCCTGGTAGGCGGCCCGCGCCCCGCGGAAGCCGTACCAGCCCACGACCGCCACCAGGGCGATCCAGATCGCGGACGTCACCGCGTCGGGCAGGTACAGGCGGATCAGCATGCCGCGGATCGACTGGTTGGTGGTGGCGGCGTTCGCGCCGAGCCGGTTGGGGTCGAACAGCGCGGAGAACCAGAAATCGGCCGCGTCCTGCGGAATCACCACGAACGGCAGCAACGTGAGCAGCGCTGCGGCGAACGCCGCCATGAAGAACGTCCGCCACTGCCGCGTCACCAGCAGATAGATCAGGAAGACGCCCGGCGTGAGCTTCACCGCCGTGGCCAGCCCGATCAGGAACCCCCGAGGCCACCACGGCCTCCTGGCCACACAGTCGGCCAGGCACAACGCGACCAGCAGAATGTCCACCTGCCCGAACCGGACCTGGTCGCGGATCGGCATCAAGTACGTGCAGGCCACCATGAGGAAGGCGAAGAGCCACGGCGCGTACCGCGCCAACCCGTCCCGGTGTGCCGCCTGCCCCTCCTGGCGCGCCGCCAGCACCCCTCTGAAGGAGTACGCCACCACGACGGCCAGCGACACGAAGACCCCGGCGGTCCACACCCACTGGGCGGTCTCCCAGGGCATCTTGGCCAGCAGGACGGCCAGCATCGCCGCGACCGGCGGGTAGGTGAACGGGAGCAGCTGAGGCGCGGGCGTGGCGAACTCGTAGACGGCCCGGCCGTCGAGGATCATCTGCCCGCCGGTCCGGTACACGTCCAGATCGACCAGCCGCTGGTCGTCGGGATTGGTCAGCCACTGCTCTACCAGCGGTGCGACGGCCACCGCGATGACCAGGGCGGCAATCGCCCACGCCCACCACTGCCGCCGGATCGTCGTCGCCCTGCCACCTGTCACGGTGTGGCACGTTACCGTGGCTGTTGTTGATCGAGCGCTTCGATACTGGGGGTCCCGCACATGCCGCACGCCACCTTCAGCGCGGCCTCCCCCACCTCGGACCGCCCTCCCATGCCGCAAGACTCGCCCGGACGACTGCCTCAAGAAGCCCCCGCCCGGCTGCCTCAAGAAGCCCTCGGACGTCGCGGCCATCGTCCGGCCGTCCTGGTCCTTGTCGCGCTGCTCCTCGCCACCGTTCTGGCACCCCTCTTCGGCGCCGGCCCGGCCGCCGCAGCCTCCGCATCCGGTACGGGTCCCGTCTCCACTTCCGGTACGGGTCCCGTCTCGGCATCGTCCGCGCGCGGCCGTGTGGCGCTCATCGGGGTGCCGGGGCTGCAGTGGAGCGACCTGGACGAGACCCGTACCCCCAACCTGTGGAAGCTGGTGGCCCACGGCGGCTCCGCGTCGCTGTCCACGCGTGCCGTGCCACCGCCCGACCGCGGCATCACCTGCCCGATAGCCGGATGGCTGACCGTGTCGGCGGGCCAGCGGGCCGGGACGCCCGGGCGTGGGTGCCCCGCTGTCCCGACACCCCAGGTCAGCGGCGGGGGCGCCACGGTCCCGGGCTGGTCGGAGTTGGCCGCGTACCAGGCCGAGACCGGGTACGACGCGCGGCTCGGCACCCTGGGCCAGCTCGTGACGTCCTCGGGCGGCCATGTCGCCGCCATCGGGCCAGGCGCCGCGGTGGCCGCCGCCGACGCGACCGGAAAAGTCGCCACATATGTCGACACGCCGGAAGCTCTCGGCGACCCGACTCCCTACAACCTGATCGTCATGGAAGTCGCCGACCTGGCCGACGCCTGGGCCCGCCAGCCGCTCGACGAGTACGGCGTACCGACCCCTCTCCCCACCGCTACGCGGCAGGCCGCCGCCGCGCAGGCGGACTTTCGCGTCGGCGACCTGCTCGGCATACTGCCGGGCGACACGGCCGTCCTGGTGGCGGGCCTCTCCGACATCACCACGAACCCCCACCTCCACGTCGCCATCGCCATCGGCCCCTCCCCGAGCGGGCGGCCGTACCAGCACGGCTATCTGACGGCGACCTCCACCCGCCAGGACGCCCTGGTCACGATCACCGACCTGACGGCCACCGCGATCCAACTGCTGGGTCTGGAGGCGCCTCGCGAGGTGGTCGGGCGCGCCTGGCAGACCGACGGTACGGCGAGCGCGGCCACACCCGTCGACACGGTCAACGAGCTGTCGGACAGTGACCTGGCCAGCCAGGTGCTTCGGGAGGTCCGGGGGCCGTTCTTCGCGGTGTTCGTGACGCTACAGCTGCTCTTCTACGCCTTCGCCGCCTTGGCCCTGCGCCGCCGTCGCCGCTCCGCCGGGGAAACGACCACCGATGCCACGCCTGCGGGAGTCGCGTCCGGTGAGGCGACGCCCGCTGAGAGCGAGTCCGATGTGGCCAAGTCCGCTGAGGCCCGGCCCGCTGAGAGCGGGTCCGGTGTCGCCGCATCCGCTGATGCCGGGTCCGGTGTAGCCGCGTCCGCTGAGGCCGGGGGCGCGGACCCCACCTCCGTGGGGACTCACGGTGACACCGGAGGGCCGTCGGCGGGGTCGGCGGGGGCTCTGCCGGGGTACGAGGCGGCGAGTGCTTCTCGGCTGCTGGCCGTCGTCCAGGTAGTGGCCGTGGTGAGCGGGTCTATCGCCGTCTCGACGTTCCTCGCGCAGCTGGTGCCGTGGTGGGCCCTGCCCCTGCCGATGCTCGGCGTCATCGTGACCATCCTCGCCTTCGCCGCGCTGATCACCGGACTGGCCTTCGCCGGGCCGTGGCGGGCGCACGTGCTCGGGCCCCTGACCGTGGTCGCGGGCATCACCTCCGTCGCCCTGCTCATCGACGTGATGACCGGTTCGAAGCTGCAGGTCAACGCGGTGACCGGCTATGAGCCTGTCACCGGGGGGCGGTTCTACGGGTTCTCCAACATCGCCTTCGCCGTGTACGCGACGGGGACCGTGCTCGCGCTGGCCGGTGTCGCTCAGTGGCTGCTCAGGAGGGGGGTGTCGAGGTTCGTGACGGTGGTGGTGTGCGGGGCGTATGGGGCGTTGGCGGTGTTCGCCGATGGGTGGCCGTCGTGGGGGGCGGACTTCGGCGGGGTCCCGGCCTTCGTGATCGGGCTGGCCGTCTTCCTGATCCTGCTCGCCGGGCGGCGGGTCTCGATCGTGAAGCTGCTGCTCGTCGGGGTGGCCGGAGGGGTGCTCATCGGGGGCATCTCGCTGTTCGACTGGCTGCGGCCGGCGGCGCAGCGCACCCATTTGGGGAATTTCGTCCAGCAGATCATCGACGGTCAGGCGTGGACGGTGATCGGGCGCAAGTTCAGCGCGATGATCGGCGTCACCGTCGGGAACTGGTCCCTCACGCTGCTCACGCTGGTCGCGCTCGTGTTCCTCTTCCGGGTGCTCAACCGGCCGTCCCGCTGGGGTGCTCCGGCGCTCGGTCAGGCGTACGCGCTCGCGCCGACCCTCCGGGCGGGCCTGTTCGGGGCGCTGACGTGCGCGTTCATCGGATTTCTGATCAACGACTCGGGCATCGCCATCCCGGCCATGGCGCTCACGGTGGCGGTGCCGTTGACGCTCGCGGCGTCCGTACGCGCGCTGCGGCTCGCCACGACCACCACACCAGAGCCGCCGTAAGCGCGAACAGGGCCCACGGAGCGATCCGCGACCTGACCACCGTAAGGAGCCAGTCGAGGTCCTGCGGCATGACCTTGTCGAGGACGCGGGCGGGCAGGTAGGCCAGGGACAGCACGAGCAGGTGCGTGAACAGCAACCCGTCGAGCGCCGACGCTCCGATCAGGGCGAGCATCCCGAACGCCAGGCCGTCGTACCAGGGCAGGATGTACGGAGTCGCGAACAGATAGGCGATGACGATCACGGCGGAGACGACGGGGGCGCTCAGCCCCTCCGACCCGTGGGCGTTCGCATAGCCCTGGTAGCCGTCGGACCTGGACACCAGGCGGAACAGTGACCACGCCACCAGAGCGAGCACCAGCAGCGAACCGATCTGGATCTCGCCCCGGTAGGCGCTGCCCGCGCCGACGATCGACTGCAGCCAGCCCTGGACGAGTTTCCAGAACGAGGCCAGCGAGATCGACTTGCTGGTGCGGGTCATCGGGCCGATCGCCTCGGAACCGACGATCACGTAGCCGACCACCACCACGGCCAGCGCGGTGCCCGCCATCAGGGCCAGGCGGGCGGGGCGCCGGCGCAGCTCCCAGGCGGGGCCGAGCGCCACGAGGCCTGAGTTGATCTTCACCGCCACGCCGAGGCCGAGCAGGAACCCTGAGCCGACCGGGCGGCTCCGCGCCAGGAGGGCGGCGACCATGCAGGCGATGGCCAGGGTGTCGACGTGCATACCGGCGACCAACTGGTAGAGCAGCAGCGGGTTGGCGGTCCAGAGCAGGGCCGCCCGCAACCGTCGGGCGGGATCGTCCCGGGTGAAACGGTCGATCAGCAGGCCCGTCGCGATGAACGCCGCCGCGTTGGCCAGCGCCAGGACGAAGATGGTCAACCGGAGCGAGTCACCGCCGATCCAGCTCGCCAGGGTTTGCACGGCCGTCGCCACCGGGCCGTAGACGCTCGGTTCCTCACGCCAGGGGGCTTCCACCGCGCGGGCGATGGGGTCGGTGGGCAGGTCGACGGCTCCGTGGGTGTACGGATTGACGCTCAACGTCACCATGCGTCCGTAGGCGGCGTAGTTGAGGTGATCGCCGGAGCCGGACGGAGGCAGGAACGCCAGCAGCGCGGCGGCCAGACAGCCGAGGCGCACCAGCAGCCGAGGATCCGGCAACCACTGACCGCCGCCGAACGACCACTGACTACCGCCGAACGACGCGAATCTGCCGCTGGCGGATAGCGGGGCGGCGGGTGAGGAGGTGGCGGGCGAGGAGTCGGCGGGCAGCGCGGACGCGCGGGAGAGGGCGAGCAGCAGGCCCAGCGAGCCGAGCGCGCCGAGCACGATCGCCGCCGCGCCGAGCCCCACCACGAGGTGGGGGTCGGGACGCACGTTCAGGGAGTATGGCGGCTGCCAGGCGGGGCCGCTCAGGGCAGGGACCATGACGGACGGGCCGAGGAGGCTGATGGCGATCGTCAGCAGGACCGAGGCGCCGATCGCCGCCGTGGCCGACTGGGCGAGCCGGCCTGGCGCCTTTCCGCGCCGCGTCTCCGAAGTCACCCGCAAATTCCAGCACACTCGCCGGAACGCTCAGGCCCGAGCCCGCCAGGCCGCCTTCGTCGACGGATCCTCGGTTCACCTGGCGAGTTGCGCCAGGAGCCGAGCCTTGCCCGAGCGGTCCAGCCAGGTGCTGAAGTCCGTGAGGGCGGGGTTGGCCTTGTGCAGCGGCTCGAGGTCGGTGTCGTAGTAGGTCTCGTTCGCCCAGGTGAAGACCTTCGCGACCTCGGGGTCGTGCTCCCAGAGGACGTCCAGCGGAATCCGGGTGTGCGGAATCTGGCGCCCGGCCGCCTTGCCGAGCGCGGCGGCGATCTGCGGGGCGGTCAGCCGGTCGCCGGTGATCTCCATCGCCTGCCCCAGGTAGGCGTCCGGGTCCGCGAAGGCCAGCGCGGCGAAGGCGCCGGTGTCGTAGATGGCGATGAGCTGCATGACCAGGTCGTCGTGCCAGGGCACGTTGAGCGAGCCGTTCTGGAAGAACCGCGCCGGGCTGGTGAAGTCCTCCATGAACCCGGCGGGCCGCAGGATCGTCGCGGGCACGCCCAGCTCGCGGATGCGCTCCTCGATCTGCCACTTGTCGATGGCGCCCCAGCCGTGCTCCACGTAGAAGCTGTTCTGGCTCTCGACGCCGCCGACCGAGGAGTACACGAGATGCCGCACGTCCGCGGCCTTGGCGGCGTCCGCGACGTTCTTGCCCTGGGCGATCTCGTTGTCGTTGGCGGACTGGACGCTGTAAATGCCGTACACGCCGTGGGCCGCCGCGTCGATGGAGGCGCGGTCGTCCAGGTCGCCGCGGACGAGCTCGGCGCCGGCGGCGGCGAGCGCGACGGCCGCGGGGGCGCTCTCGTCCCGGACGAGGGCGCGGACCCGCCAGCCGTCGGCGAGCAGGTGGCGGGCGGTGGCGCCGCCCTGGTTCCCGGTGGCGCCGGTGACGAGGACGGTCTTGTCGAGGGTGCTGTTCATGGCTCGCTCCAGGTGTTGCCGCTGTGTCGAGGTGACTGTATGACGAGATTTGAAAGTTAGTCAATCGACAAATATGAGTTGACCAGATCTCGTATGGGGTCATACGGTTCCTACGTGAGCGCCAACGCCGAACGACTCCGAGACCCGCAGCAGCGCGCCGAACGGGCCACCCGCATCCTCGACGTGGCAGCCGACCTGCTGCTGCGCCACGGCTACCGGCGGGTGACCATCGACGACGTGGCCGAGGGAGCCGGCATCGGCAAGGGCACGGTCTATCTGCACTGGAAGACCCGCGAGCAGCTGTTCAGCGTGGTCTTCGCCCGCGAGGTGCTCTACGCCATGGACGAGCTACGGCAGGCGCTGCGGCAGGACGCGAAGGCATGCCTGCTGCACAACTTCGCGCGCGCCTACTTCCTGGCCATCACCAGCCGCCCGCTGCTGCGCGGGTTCCTCCTGGCCGATCCGCACCTGCTCGGCAAGCTGACCAGCTCGCCCGATACCGCCCGCGACGAGCGGCACGGCACCATGGCGAGTGACTACCTCAATCTGCTCACCGAGTACGGGCTGCTCCGCGATGACATGCGCACCGACGAGATCGGCTACGCCTACCAGGCCACGTTCGAGGGTTTCCTGCGCGCCGAAGGCGATGCCTCCGCCGATGGTCCGGAGCAACGGGCGGACCTGCTCGCGCGGACCGTCCAACGCGCCTTCGAGAGCGAGGCGGCCATCCCCGAGGCCAGGCTGCGCGACCTCGCCGCGGCCACCGTCACCCTGCTCAACGACCTGATCGACGCCGATCGCGCCGAGTCGGGCATCCCCGAGGGCTGACGTCCAAGGACACTTACCGCAGATAGGGCAGGGCGGTTCGGAAGTCCCGCGCACCGCGGCCCTCTTCGACGGACGCGCCGCCGGAGCCCGCCCTACGCTTCCGTCCCCGCTCCCGCTCGATCATGATCTCCGCCACCGTCTCCTGGAGGCCGCCGCGGATCTCGACGTACTCCAGCAGACCAGTACGTTCCAGAGCGGTGAGCAGCCGGTCGGGAGGGCTGGCCAGGATGATGCGGCCGCTGCGCGTGGCCCGTACACGCTGTAACGCCACCGCCAGCGCCCCGATCAGGGAGGAGTCGTAGAACACCACGTCAGTCAGGTCGAACACCAGGATGGGCCCGTCGGACCAGTCCCATACCTCCCGGATGCGGGCGCTCAGGCGCGCCCGGCCGGCGTGATCCAGCTCGCCGCTCGCTCGAAGAACTGTGCAATGAACGTGTCGGATAGTGTCGATTCGCACCGCACGCGCGCTCATGGTTCGCACTCACTTCCAGTAGCGTCACCCTTCTTTCTGCCCGGGAAAAGCCGCATTCAACGGCTGGTCAGCGTGAAGGCCATCACACGCCGCGAAACCCCTGGCGTCTGGATGCCCGTGGTGCCCTAAACCAGGAATTCGGGGAGGATGCCCGGCGCGGCCCTCTCCGCCAGCGCGGGAGCGTCGCCCGCGGCGAGGTCGGGGATGCGGTAGCCCTGTTCGCCCGCCGCCACCGCGGCCGTCAGCGTCACGACACCGGCCCGCCTGCCGAACGGCGAGGAGCTGAAGGTCCAGGCGACGATGCCGGTACGGCGCAGCGCGAGCGTGTCGCGGCTGAACGTGCCGGACCGCGCCAGCAGATAGTCGCCATCGACGGCGTGACCCAGGTTGCGGTAGGCGTCCCGGGCCAGCCACCAGACGATCGGCGTCGCCACGACCAGGAAGATGCCCGCGACGAGCGGCAGGCCGAGCGCGGCCACGGCGACGGCCACGGGAAGGACCACCAGCGTCAGACCGCGCATGACGCGGCGCCGCAGTGCGACGCGGGGATGGCGGAGCATGGGCCGGTCGGCCACCTTGCCGGTGAGCCGCTCGACCACGCGCAGGGCCTCGGCGCGGGGGGCGGGTGGCAGCAGCGAGCTGCGGCGCCGGTTCTCCTCGTCGTCGCCGAGCCCGCTGGCCACGGCGGTGACCTTGGCGCCGCCACCGGCCCGGAGCAGCAGCGGTTCGCGCAGGAGTACGCCACGCAGCCGCTCGCGGCCCATCGACACCGATCGGGTCGTGAACAGGCCGCGGCGCACCGCGAGTGTGCCGGAGTCCGCCCATTCCAGGCGGTAGTTCCACCAGTTCTCGGCGTACAGCGCGGTCGCCCCCACACTGCCGACGACCAAGAAGGCCAGGAACGTCAGCGGGATCGTCACCCAGACCGCGCCGGCCGCGAGGTCGCGCAGGAAGCCGAGGCGCCACGGCTCGATCCCGATGTCGTTGAGGATCCGATACGCGGTGCCGAGGACCACGAACACGCCGCCGATCGTCCAGAACGTCAGCGGCGCGTAGCGCACCCACCGCGGGTCGAACATGGCCAGCACCGGATCGGCGCTCTCCCGCGTATCGGCCCGCCGCAGCAGCTCACCCCGCAGCCGGGCCGCGTCCTGCCGGGACAGGGCCTCCAGCCGGAGCTCGTCGCGGTCGGCGGTGCCCGCGCGCAGGACGGCGAGGCCGAGGAGACGGTGTACGAGGTTCGCGGTCAGGTCGACGTTGCGGATCCGGCTCAGCGGCACCGAGCGGAGCCTGCGGACGAACAACCCCGAGCGCACCTCGAAGTGCTCGCCGGTCACCCGGTATCGGGTGCGCAGCCAGCGCGCCAGGCCGTTGGCGCTGAGGACGGCGAAGGTCAGGGCGATCGAGCCGAGCGTGATCCAGGCCCGCGGGTCGGACCGGCCGCCGGTGGCGAGCGCGGTCAGCCCGACCGACGCCAGCGGCGCGACCAGCCAGAAGCAGTGCGCCGCGATGACGCGCCCATCAAGCCGCCGCCACCGCCCGTCCGCCCGTACGTCCGACCCGTCCACTCGCGCGTTCGGCTCGTCCGCCCGCGCGTCCGGCTTGTTCACGTGCTCGGCCGGCCCGTTCACGCGGCATCACCCGGTACGGCCTGCGCCGCGGCGCCGATGCGGCGGGCGAGCTCCTCGGCGTCGGCGTCGGCCAGGCCGGCGATCTTCACGTTGCCGGCCGTCGAGGCGGTGGTCACGGTCACCGTGGCCAGCCCGAGCGACTGCTGGATGGGGCCGCGCATGGTGTCGACCGTCTGCACCCGGGACAGCGGCGCGATCCGCCGCTTCTGCCAGAACCACCCGCTGGCCGAGTAGACGGCGAGCTCCCCCAGCTCCCACGCGTGCACCCGGTAGCGCCAGCGCGGCATGACCGTCAGATAGACGACCGCGGGCAGCACCAGGACGACCAGCAGCAGCGGCCCCAGCCAGACCAGCGCCCCGGGAAAGAACAGCAGCGACAGCACGAACAAGCACAGCGCCGTCAGCAGCGCCGGCCCCGACAGGGCCACCAGCGCCTGGAGCGTCCACCATCGTCTGGCCCTGGGATCGACCCTGTGCAGCGGCGGGCGGAGGTTGTTCACGCGGCGCGTCCTTTCCAAGTCAGCTGTATTTTTTCGACCATAGCAAGACAGCTGACTTGGATCAACCGCCGAAGAGCCGGGCCAGCTGCCCGTCCATCAGCGCCACCGTCTCCTCGGCGGTGTGCACGCCCAGGTGGAAGTTGGCGCGCAGCCCGTCGGCCAGGCTGACCAGCAGCGCCGCCTCGGCCGCCGGATCGCGGGACCCGTCGATGTCGCCCGCCCGCATGGCCAGCGCGATCTGGCCCTCCAGCACGCCACGCAGCGCCAGCGCGCGCTTGCGGGCGTAGTCACGCAGCGGCTCACTGCGCGCGGCCTCCAGCAGGAAGCTGATGTTGATCAGGCTGCCCGCCTCCGCCGCCCGGTCGACGGGGAGCATCTCCAGCACGATGGCCCGGAGCCTGGCCCGTGGCGCCTGCGATCCGGCGGCCAGCATGCGCTCGGCCACGCGCTCGACGTTCTTCCTGTTCATGAACTCGACCGCGAAGACCATCATGTCCTCACGGTTGGTGAAATAGTGCTGGAGCTGGCCGAGCGACATGTCCGCCGCCGCGGCGACCTCTCTCAGGCTCACCCGGTCGAGCCCCCGGGCCTGCGCCACCCGCCACAGCGCCTTGGCGATCTGGGTACGCCGGGCCTCGTGGTCCACCTGCTTGGGCACCCGTACTCCTCTCTTTTTACGTCCCTTAACGGTACTCAATACGTATGACTTGGCATAACCAGAGCGAGGAGAAGTGCACCCCGTACCCGAACGTGCGAACGTGATCTGGTGCATCGCTGAAGGGAGTGCCGGTGGGCATCATTTCGCGCGGCTTCCAGGGCCGGCGCAGGGGCGACGACGACCGGTTGCCGCCCGGCCAATACCTGGTCGACGACTTCCCGGTGCTGTCGACCGGGCCGACGCCGCGGATCCCGTTGGAGCGGTGGGAGTTCGCCATCGACACCGAGGCCGAGCAGACCCACCGGTGGACCTGGCCGGAGCTGATGGCGCTGCCGCAGGAGACGCCGACGGTCGACATCCACTGCGTCACCAAATGGTCCAAGCTCGGCACCGGCTGGCAGGGCGTCTCGCTGGACACGCTGTTCGAGAATGTCGAGTCGGCCGCTGAATACGCGCTGGCCTACTCGTACGGCGGCTACACCACGAACCTCCCCCTGGAGGACCTGCTCGACGGCAAGGCGTGGATCGTCCACAAGTTCGACGGCGAGGAGCTCGCACCCCAGCACGGCGGCCCGGCCCGGCTGCTGGTGCCGCACCTGTACCTGTGGAAGTCGGCCAAGTGGATCCACGGCATCCGGCTGCTCGACGAGGACTGGCCGGGCTTCTGGGAGACCGCCGGCTACCACAACTACGGCGACCCGTGGCGCGAGCAGCGCTACGAGGGCGACTAGGTGCGCCGCCTGACCTGGCGGCCCGCCAGGCTGACCGCGCTGCGCGACGAGACCGCCAGCGCCCGCACGCTGGTCTTCCAGGTGCCGGGCTGGCCGGGGCACCTGGCCGGACAGCACGTGGACGTGCGGCTGACCGCCGAGGACGGCTACAGCGCCCAGCGCAGTTACTCGATATCCGCCCCGGCCGACGGCGACACGGTCGAGCTCACTGTCGAACGCGTACCAGACGGGGAGGTCTCGCCGTACCTCACGGAGGTCATAGCGCCCGGTGACCAGGTGGAGATCCGTGGGCCGGTCGGCGGCTGGTTCGTCTGGCGGCCCGAGAGCACCTCACCGGTGCTGCTGGTCGGCGGCGGCTCGGGCATCGTCCCGCTGATGGCCATGATCCGCGAGCGTCGCCGGGCAGGCAGCCGGGTGCCGTTCCGGCTGCTGTACTCACTGCGCGAGCCCGGCAGCCGCTACTACGCCGAGGAGCTGCGCCGTCCCGACGCCGGGCTCGACGTCGGCTACATCTACACGCGAGCCGTGCCGGACGGCTGGCCCCGCCCGGCCGGGCGCCTCCTGCTGGACGACCTGGCGGAAGGCGGCTGGCCCGCCGGCTTCGAGCCGGAGTGCTACGTCTGCGGGCCGACGGGGTTCGTCGAGGCGACCGCCGACCTGCTGCTCGCGCTCGGGCACGCGCCCGAGCGCATCAGAACCGAACGCTTCGGCCCGACCGGAGGCTGACATGACCGCTGAACACCTGGATGGCAACGCCCTCGCCGGCCCGCTGAGCGAGATCTTCGCCGTGGATGTCACCGCGGCCGTCGGCCGCTGCGCGAGCTGCGGGCTGACCGGCCCCGTAGCCGAACTCCGCGTGTATGGTCCCGAACCGGGGCTGGTCGCCCGCTGCCCCGGCTGCGACGAGGTCGTACTGCGTCTGGTACGCGGGCCGGGCGCGGCGTGGCTCGACCTGCGCGGCGCGGTGTCGTTGCGCGTGCGACTGCCCGAATAGCGGATCTCACTCGATCCGGCTTAGTACACTCGGCAGGTCCAACCGGCCGAGATCTGTACGGCGGAGGTCTTGGCCATGGGCGGCGGCCCGTTGGCCCTGTCCCATGGGAGTCACGTGAACCGCGGGCTGCTGGACGCGCCACCATCCCCACAAGCGCCGGCCCGCGGCCGCAAACGCTGGCTGAGGTGGACGGTCGCGATCGTGATGACGATCGTGCTGGTGATCGCGGGCGTCGCGGTCGGCGTCTACCTCAAGCTGTACGGCAACGTGAAGCACGACGCCGTCTCGGCCGAGGACCTCGGCGCGTCCCGTCCGCCCAAGGTGGCGGACACCGCGATGAACGTGCTGATCGTCGGCTCCGACCAGCGCGACGGCAAGAACGCCAAGTACGGCCGCCGCGTCGCAGGTGAGCGTACCGACACGATCATGCTGGCCCACGTCTCGTCGAAGCGGGACAACGCCATGGTCGTCAGCTTCCCGCGCGACTCGCTCGTGCAGCTGCCCGCCTGCCGCGCCAAGGCCGGACTGACCGGGCAGCAGCCGCACCTGGGCATGATCAACGAGTCGTTCAACTCCGGCGGCATCGCCTGCACCTGGAAGACGATCGAGTCGCTCACCGGCATCCACATCGACCACTTCGTCAAGGTCGACTTCACCGGCTTCAAGAGCATGGTCGACGCCGTGGGCGGCGTGGAGATCTGCCTGCCCGAGGCGGTCAACGACAAGAAGGCGCTGCTCCACCTGGCCGCCGGGCGGCAGACGGTCAACGGCGAGCAGGCGCTCGGCTACGTCCGTGCCCGCTACAGCATGGGCGACGGCTCCGACATCGGGCGGATCCAGCGCCAGCAGATGTTCATCGCGTCGATGGTGAAGAAGGTCATGAGCGGGCAGACGCTCACCGACCCGGCCAAACTCTTCAACTTCCTCGACGCCGGCACCAAGGCCGTCACCACCGACCCCGACCTCACCCCCGGTGTGATGAAGGACCTGGCGACCAGCTTGCAGGGCCTCAACGCGGGGCAGATCCGCTTCATCACCACGCCGTGGCACTACTCACTCACCCAGCCGGGCCGGGTGGAATGGGTCCAGCCGCAGGCCGGGAAGTTGTTCCAGATCGTGTCCAAGGACGAGAGCGTGCAGGGCGTCAAGGGCGGGCAGACCAAGGTGTCCAGGTCCAAGATGCAGATCGAGCTGCGCAACGGCACCTACCGCACCGGTCTCGGCACGCAGGTGGCCGCCTCGTTGGAGCAGCGGGGCTACCACATCACCAAGATCGGCGACACGGCCCGCAAGCCGAACGCCAAGACGACGATCTTCTACGGACCCAAGGGCGAGACGGGCGTCCCGACCCTGACCAAGGACCTGCTCACATCCACGACGCGGTTGGTGGCGGGGGCGCAGACGAGCCGGTTGGTGCTGGTGATCGGCGACGACTGGAAGGGCACCAAGCCCATCCGCACCGACGACACCGAGGCACTGAAGGGCTTCGACGCGACCCACGACACCTGCGCGGCATCCTGACCACGCGACTCGCGACCCACGACACCCGCACGTCCAGATCAGGGGTCAGGAGATCAGGGGTCAGGCGATGAAGGCCGACAGTGCCGCCAGCGCCTCCACCACCTGGTGGGCGTCCGGGGTGCTCTCCGGGTCCAGGAGCCATTGGATCATCAGGCCGTCCGAGATCGCGATCAGGACCGCGATCAGGGCGTCCGGCGCGAACCCCAGCTCCACCCCCAGCTCCCCCGCCGCCCTGTTGATCATGTCGACGCCCGCCTTCCTGGCCCTGGCGTAGACGGCGGCCAGCTTCTCCCTCAGCACGTCCTCACGCAGGGCGGCCGGGTATGCCTCCACGGCCAGGACCAACTGCGGCCGCATCTCCGCGAAGACGTCGACCAGGGCCACCATGGCGCGTTCGAGCATCTCCTTCGGGCCGGCCAGCGGGCCCCCGAAGACCGACTCCTCCACGTGCTCGATCCAGGCGTCATAGGCGGCCACGATCGCCTCGTTGAGCAGGGCGTCCTTGCCGCCGAAGTGGTAGCCGATGGAGGCCAGGTTGGTGCCCGACGCGGCGACCAGGTCGCGGGCAGTCGTACGGGCGTAGCCCTTCTCCTGCAGGCAGCTGACCGCCGCCGCCAGAAGTCTCTCCCGGTATCCACCGAGCTCTGTTCTCGACACGCGTTCTATGCTAGCGATATATACGATCGTCTATGACGTACGTATATATACGACAGAGAGGTCGAACGATGCTTCCCCCTGGACCGAGACTCCCCGCGCTGCTCCAGACCGCCTGGCTGCTGAGCGACCCGATAGGCGCGCTCGAGAAGTGCCGCCGCAAATACGGTCCGATCTTCACCGTCCGCCTCTTCGGCTTCCCGCCCGAGGTCTACGTCGCCACCCCCGAGCTGGCCGAGCAGGTCTACCGGCTCGACCAGGGCGGCGGACGGGCCGGTCGCGTCCGGCGCGACTTCCTTGAGCCGATGGTCGGCGCGCACTCCCTGCTCACCCTGGACGACGAGCCGTGGTGGCGGCACCGGCGGCTGCTCACCCCGCCGCTCCGTGCCAAGCAGATCGCCGGGTACGAGGGCGAGATCGCCGCCATCGCCGCCGAGAAGATCGCGACCTGGCCGCTCGGCACCCCGTTCGCGCTGCGCGACCGCATGCAGGAGATCACCCTGGAGGTCATACTCCGGCTGGTCTTCGGCATCCGCGACGGCCGGCGGCTCGACCGGCTACGCGGGCTGTTGCCGAAGCTGATCGAGGTCGGCGGCTCGCCGGCGATGATGGTGCTGCCGCCCCGGCTGCGCGAGGCCTCGCGGCGGCTGCCGTTCACGCCGTACGCGCGGTTCCTGCGGCTGCGCGCGGCCGTCGACGAGATCCTGTTCGACGAGATCGGCCGGCGGCGCGCCGAGCCGGGCGGCACCGACGTGCTGGGCAGGCTGCTCGAGACCGAGCTCGGGGACCAGGAAGTGCGCGACGAGCTGATCACCCTGCTCATCGCCGGTCACGAGACGACGGCCACGGGGCTGGCGTGGGCGTTCGAGCGGCTGCTGCGCACCCCTGACGTGCTCGACCGGCTGCCGCATGACGAGGAGTATCTCGATGCCGTGGTCAAGGAGGCACTGCGCGTCAGGCCGGTCGTCTTCGAGGCGCCCCGGCTGGTCGACGCCCCGCTGCGGCTGGGCGACTATGAGGTGCCCGCGGGATGGTACGCGGCACCGCTCATCGCACTCATCCACCAGGACCCGTCGATCTGGCCGTCACCTGAGGAATTCAGGCCCGAACGCTTCCTGGACGGCGCGGACGCCCACGGCAAGGCGTGGATGCCCTTCGGCGGCGGCCGGCGCTTCTGCGTCGGCGCCCAACTCGCCCTCCTGGAGATGCGCGTCATCCTCCGAGAGGTGCTGGGCCGCCTGGAGCTCTCCGCGCCGGATCCGGCGCCGGAGGCCAGGCGGCTCAAGCTCGTCACCCTTGCCCCTGCGAAGCTGACACGCGTCAGCGCGCGTGCTCGGACTCCTGCTCGGACGCCGTAGTCGGGTGCATCTCGTCATGCGGCGAGTCGGCGCCCAGCTCCTTGCGGAGCCGGTCGTAGTCGATGTTGTGATCAGTGTACTTAAGCTGGCGAGCGACCTTCGTCTGCTTCGCCTTGGCTCTTCCTCGGCCCATGGCTACTCCCTAGTCCCCGCTGTCATCTTAGCCAACAACGTTACGACTTGAAGAACTATGCAAGTGCGCTGGATTAGTCTGACACTATGCACGTGGAGGTCTACCAGGCCAAGGCCGATTTCTTCCGAACTCTCGGCCACCCCGCTCGCATCAA
Source organism: Nonomuraea sp. NPDC050022 (assembly GCF_044460705.1). Lineage (NCBI taxonomy): Bacteria > Bacillati > Actinomycetota > Actinomycetes > Streptosporangiales > Streptosporangiaceae > Nonomuraea > Nonomuraea sp. NPDC050022. The sequence goes on along the minus strand of NZ_JBITKE010000004.1, from coordinate 724,268 downwards.
AGTGCTGGAGCTACTCCAGGAAGGCCCGCTCCCCGTCCGGGAACTCCTGGCCCAGATCGACATCGAGCCGTCGAGCCTCTCCCAGCAACTGGCCGTGCTGCGAAGAGCCGGGATCGTGAGCGCCATCCGCGAGGGCAGCACCGTCGTCTACACGCTGGCCACCCCTGAGCTGGCCGATCTGCTCGGGGCCGCCCGCCGCATCCTCACCGACATGCTCGCCGACCAGGGCGAGCTGCTCGCGGAGCTACGAGCCGAGGTTCCCTGACCGTGGAGCGTCACCGTCTATGACGTTGAGCACACTGTCAATTGGCCGAAAGTCGGGGTAGGAGCTGGTCTTTCCGCAGTGTCGGGCGCTTCGGGACCTTCCTACGCTGCTGCCCATGATCAGAACTCGCCGCGACGCCGCGGCCGTCCTCCTCAGTCTGACGCTGCCCCTGTCGGTCGCGACGGCCCCCTCGATGTCGGCCCCGGCCGCCGCGGCCTCATCCGCGGACCGTTCCGACACGCGCCTGGCGATCCCGCACCCCACCGGTCAGTACGACGTCGGGCGCGACACCCTGCATCTCGTCGACGGCAAGCGCCGCGACCCGTGGGTGCCAGGTGCGGGCGCGCGTGAGCTGATGGTGTCCATGTACTACCCGGCCGGCACCGGCGGGAGCGCCGCTCCGTACATGACCGTGGACGAGGCCCGGCTCCTTCTCAAGGGGCAGAAGCTCGACACCCTCTTCAAAGCCGAGCTGCTGGCCGGCACGCGCACGAACGCACGCGTCGGCGCCCGCCCGGTCGGCGGCAGGCACCCCTTGGTGGTGCTCTCCCCGGGCTTCACCCTCAACCGCGCCACCCTGACCACGCTCGCCGAGGAGCTCGCCTCCAAGGGCTACGTCGTCGCACTCGTCGATCACGCCTACGAGTCGTACGGCACCACTTTCCCAGGCGGCCGCACGCTGACCTGCGTCGCATGCGAGACGGTGGAGAAGGCTCCCTCCGATGAGGAGGAGAAGAAGCTGCTGGGCAAGGCCGCCGCCGGCCGGGCGGCCGATATCTCCTTCGTCATCGGCCAACTGACCCGCGCCGATGGACACGCGCCTGTCTGGAAGCGCTGGAAGTTGATCGATCCGCGGCGAATCGGCGCCGCCGGTCACTCGCTCGGCGGCAATGCCGCGGCGAGCGTCATGGCCGCGGACCGCCGTGTACGCGCCGGGGTGAACATGGACGGCACGTTCTTCGAGCCGGTTCCGATTGCCGGTCTCGGCAAACGGCCGTTCCTCATGCTCGGCACCAAGGCCCAGCACTCGCCCGACTCCACGGACACGAGCTGGGCGCGAGACTGGCGACGCCTGGACGGCTGGAAGCGTTGGCTGACAGTGGCCGACGCCGGCCACTTCACCTTCATCGACCTGCCCATCCTGGGCGGGCAGGCGGGGATCACCGACCCCAAGGCGCCGCTCTCCGGAACGCGGTCGGGCCAGATCACCACAGCGTACGTGGGCGCCTTCTTCGACCAGCACCTACGTGGCGAACACCAGGAGTTGCTGGACGGCCCGTCCACCGCCAACCCCGAGGTCTTTTTCCAGAACCCCTAGAGACCGCGTTGAGGACGCTCCTGCTTGTTCCTACTCGTCGGCAGGGGTGCCGGCGGCGGCCGCGCGGCGGGCACGGGCCTGGACGACCTTGGGGTAGCGGGCGGTGAAGACGGCCGGGGCGGCGAACGTGATCACCTTGATGGCGATGACCACGGCCGTCGCGTGCGGCGCGGCGGCCAGCACGAACGTCAGCGATACGGCGGCGATGGTGAACGCGCTCGCCCAGACCGTGGTGATGACCGCGTTGACCCGGTAGAAGGCCGGGGTGTTCCAGGCCTCCTTGGGCGCCATGGTGCGCGCGATGCCGAGCGTGAACGGTCTGCGGATGGCCAGCGAGCCCCAGGCGGTGCCCGCCAGCCAGACGTTGACCAGCGCCGGGCCGTACGGCGTGAGGAACGAATGCGGATCGATCAGCGAGAGGACGGTGAGGCAGGCGAAGAACACCGCGGCGCTCGACTCGATCACCATCTCGTCCCAGGCCCGCCCCGCTCGGCGGTCCACGACGACGAGGATCAGCGCGATGACGAGGCCGGTGATGGCGCCCCAGCGCCACTCGTCTCCGGTGGCGATGATCGCGTAGAGGATCCAGGGGGCGAATCCCAGCAGGCCGCGCATGTCAATCTCCCTACGACATTCCTATGTAGACATGTCGAAGGTAGAACCTGCGAGCTCGATATGTCAATATAGGAATATGAGTCTTCGACATGCCGCGCTCGGCCTGCTTTCCGAGGGACCGGCGAGCGGCTATGACCTGATGAAGATGTTCGACGTCTCCCTCGCGAACGTCTGGCCGGCCACGCAGAGCCAGCTCTACGCCGAGCTCGGCAAGCTGGCCGACGCCGGGTTGGTGAGCGTGGCGGCCGAGGGGCCGCGCGGCCGCAAGGAGTATGCCATCACCGAAGAGGGCCTGGCCGAGCTGCGCCACTGGCTCATCGAGGTGGAGCCGGTCCGGAACGTACGCAGCGACATGCTGTTGCGCGTGTTCTTCCTGGCCCAGGTGGATCCGTCACAGGCCAAGGACTACCTGCGGCGGCAGGCGGAGATGGCGGCCGAACGTCTGGCGCACATAGAGAGCATCAGGGACTTCGTGGAGTCCGGGCAGGACAATCTGTCGGTGTACGGGAGGCTCGTGCTGGAGTACGGCCACCACCTCAGCACCACGGCGCGGGACTGGGCCGAATGGGCCGAAGGGCAGATCCGTTAGGCTCGCCCCATGGTCTCCGAACTGTTCGATCCGAAGGCATGGCAGGTGGTCGAGGGATTCGACTTCACCGACATCACCTATCACCGGGCGGTCGACCAGGGCACCGTACGGATCGCCTTCAACCGCCCCGAGGTACGCAACGCGTTCCGGCCGCAGACGGTCGATGAGCTCTACCGAGCGCTCGACCACGCCCGGCAGACCACGGACGTGGGCTGCGTGCTGCTCACCGGCAACGGCCCCTCGCCCAAGGACGGCGGCTGGGCCTTCTGCTCGGGCGGCGACCAGCGGATCAGGGGCAAGGACGGCTACCAGTACGCCGACGGCTCGGCGTCCACCGGCCGGCTGCACATCCTGGAGGTGCAGCGGCTGATCCGCTTCATGCCCAAGATCGTCATCTGCGTGGTGCCCGGCTGGGCCGCTGGCGGCGGGCACAGCCTGCACGTCGTGTCGGACCTCACGCTGGCCAGCGAGGAGCACGCCCGCTTCAAGCAGACGGACGCCGACGTGGCCAGCTTCGACGGCGGCTTCGGGTCGGCGTACCTGGCCCGGCAGGTGGGGCAGAAGTTCGCCCGCGAGATCTTCTTCCTCGGCGACACCTACTCCGCCGCCGACGCGCACCGGATGGGGATGGTGAACGCCGTCGTCCCCCATGCCGAGCTGGAGGAGCGGGCGTTGGAGTGGGGCCGCAAGATCAATGGCAAGTCGCCCACGGCCCAGCGGATGTTGAAATATGCCTTCAACATGGTCGATGACGGGTTGGTCGGGCAGCAGGTGTTCGCCGGCGAGGCGACGCGGTTGGCGTACATGACGGACGAGGCCGCCGAGGGCCGCGACTCGTTCCTGGAGAAGCGCGCACCCGACTGGTCCCCCTTCCCCTGGCACTACTGATCCGCTCTCTCATTCCCCTTCTCTACCCAATCGTGACCAAGAGCTGGAATTCTGATACGTCCTTTGACTTAGTCGTGGGATGGGGATGAGACAGTTGCCGGCATCCGGGGTGTGGCGCCGCTTCGTCAGGCACGCGTCCGCTCTGTGGCTCGTCGGCGCGGTGATCGCGTTATGCCTGCCGTCTCCCGCGCAAGCGCGAGCCATGGCCGACAAGACCCTCACCCTGGCCTACACCTGTACAGGCGGCCCGTTCAGCGACACCTCGCTCAGCGTGCCGCTCACCATGCCCGACACGGCGACTGGCACATTTGACGTCAAGTGGCGCATTCCCGCCCTGACGCTGCGCACGGCACCGACCACCACCACGCAGGTCCACGTCGCCGGAAAGCTCATGGTGATCGGCGGAACGCACACGGATCTCAGCAAGACCGGCGCGAGCGTCACCTCCGGATCCACCTCCGTGCTGGCCGCACAGGTGGCGAGCACGGTGTCGGTGACCGCCACGACGGGTGGCGAGGTGACGGTCCAGGGCTCCACCGAGCAGGGCAGCCTGAAGCTCAGCCTGGCCAGCGCGCCGTCGGACGTGACCTCGTGCACGACCACCAGCACGACCAGCGTGGTGATCACAGTCGGCCAGGGCGGCACCGGCAACGGGACCGGCGACGTGGTGACCTACTCCTGCAAGACCGGCACGGAGGCCACCCCGCAGACCGTCAAGATCAAGGTCACGCTGACGATGCCGACGACTACCCCCAAGACCGGCGAACAGTTCTCGATCGGCTGGGCGGGCACCTATGAGACAGGTTACGAACTCGAGGCCCCGTCGACCGGGCTGGCCACCGGCAGCAAGCTATACGCCTACGCCGCGATCTCCGGCATCACCCAGCTGACCTCCGCGACCGGAGTGGGCGAGCTGGCCGCGGCCACCGCGAGCGAGCCCATCACGCTGCCCACCAGCGTCGAGATGAAGACCACCTCGAAGAACTCGGGCTCGGCGACGGTGAAGCCGGCCGCCATCAACATCGGCACCTCACCGACCGCCCCGGTCATCGAGTGCGAGGTTCAGAGCGACACCAGCCTCAAGACGTACCCCCTCACCATCGGGGCAGGCAGCGGCAGCAGCCCATCGCCGACCCCCACGAAGTCCAAGTCCCCGACCCCCAAGTCGTCGACCAAGACCTCCTACAAGTCTGAGTCTTCCGCCACCCCGAAGGCGGGAGCCGACACGGGCGCGGGCGGCGACGCCGGTCCGGACGGCCGCCTGTTCGTACTGACGGGCTCCGCCCTGATCGCAGCCGCCGGTGCGGGCGGCCTCCTCATGCGCCGCCGCTCCGCCACAAGGCCCTGACGACGACTCGTAACGCCGACCGGTCACGCACGAGCTGAGGCCGCTCCACACGGCGTGTGCGGCTGTCGAAACATCTGCTCTTCTCGGTCGGGTATAAGTACCATTGGGTACCGGAGGGATGTCATGGCAGCATCGAACGTCGCACCGCTCAAAGTCGATTCGGAGACCGACCGACTGATCTCGCATGGAGCGCATTTCCTGCACGTAACCAAGAAAGAGTTCGTCGCGCAGGCCGTACGTGTTTACCTCCAGGTCCGGCAGGCGGAGTTGCACGCGGCCATGCAGGAGGCGATGGCTCAACTGGACGGGACACACACGGCGCGGGTCGCACTCGTCACCGGGCTGACCCAGGAGCAGATCGAGGAGCTAGGAGGGGTATCCCAAGAATGAATCCGACTCGTCCGACAATCCGCTGCCTGCGCGATGATCTCGGCTTCGCCGAGCTCCCGCCTGCTCGAGTGGCATTGGACGAGCTGGACCATCCCCTGCTCCGTAAGGCCTCCGCGCATCTCCGCTTCACCTCCGAGGGCGAGACAGTCCTGCTGTCCGAGGTGCCGCCGCTCATCCTGTCCAAGGCCTTCCTCCTGGCTGCCGACACCACCATCACCGACCCGTCAATCACCCGCCAGATCCACCTCTGACAGGGACCACGGCTGGAGGTCGGCGAGCACACGGCGGTGATGTCAACCGACGGTCGGCCCGTTCGTCGCGCAGGCTGTACGGATCTACCTCGTTCGACGCGCCTGGGCTGGGGGCGACATTGGTGCCTGATCAGCTTTAATATCTACTTCCTTATCGATGGACGATAGATAGCAATATTGGACGCATGGAGATCGGTTCTGGTCTGCTGAGCGGGCATTGACGTCCATCGGGGTCGTGATCGCCTCCAGGTCTCTGGCCCGTGAAAGCAGGTGTTCGCCCATGTCCTTCGGGCAGTCCAGCCCGTCCCGCCGCGCGTTGCTGGCCGCCGCGGCCCTCCTGCCGCTGGCGGGACGCGAGGCCGAGGCATCGGCGGCATCGGCCGCCGCTCCCAAGAGCGCACAGCACTACTACGACCGCGCGGCCAAGCTGGCCGGCGACGACCCGGTGCTGCGGGCCCTCGTCAAAGTGCTCACGCCGGGACTCCCGATGCCGTCGGCGAAGCCGCTCGCGCCGCTGAGGATCTTCGACGATGTCGCGGTGGTGGGCACCAGCTTCGTCCAGGCCACGGCCCTGCTCACCTCCCAGGGCGTCATCCTCATCGACGCGATGGGATCACCGGACGACGCCGAAAAGATCATCGTTCCCGGGCTGCGCTCTGTGGGAGTGGATCCAGCGAAGATCAAGTACGTGGTGGTCGCCCACGGCCATAGCGATCATTTCGGCGGCGCCCAGTTCCTCGCCGACCAGTACGGCGCCCGAGTCATGATGAGCCGAGCCGACTGGAACGTCATCGCCGCCGAACGTCCGGCCAATGCGCCCAAGCGAGACATGGAGCTATCCGACGGACAGAGGCTCACCCTCGGCGACACCACAGTCACGTTCCACCACACGCCCGGGCACACGCCGGGCACCGTCTCGCCGATCTTCCCGGTGCGCTGGAAGGGGCTACGACACACCGCGATGTTGTGGGGCGGGACCGCGCCACCCGCCGCGACCGCGGACAAGCGCATCAATCTCTCCTCCGTGCTCGCCTTCGCCTCCAAGATGAGGCAGGCAGGGGTGGACGTCGAGCTGAACAATCATGGAGGCTGCGACAACAGCCTGGCGCGCATCGAGGAGTTGCGGGCCGGGTCCACGGGAGCGGCGAATCCGTTCGTCATCGGCCGTTCCAGGACGCAGCGCTTCATGAAGGTCATGGAGATCATGCTGCGCGGCCGCATCGTCCAAGACCAGGAGGCGAGCGCCGGCACGTCTTCCGCCGCCGCGAGCGCCTCACCCGGACGATCGACCAACGTCTGCTGCTGAGAGACGACCGGGCGCCGGGCAACGCCACGTTTGTCGCGCGTGCGCTGTCATGTTCCATTCGGGGTCAGAGCCAGTTGACCGGGACGTCCGGGCAGAGTCGCTGGTAAGGGCCGGCGTCGCGGGTGATGATGCGCCAGTCGGTGGCGTTGCCGACGTCGGTGCGGCGGTGTGATGCGGCGAGTGCGGTGTGGGCGGCGGGCAGCGAGGCGACGTCGTGCTCCGCCGCCAGTGAGCCGACCGTGACGGCGTCATCCCTGTCGAGCGGGTCGACGTGGTGGGCGATCATGTACAGCAGGCCCTGCAGGCGTTCGCGGGCGGGTTCGGTACGGACCTGACGGGCGGCCTCGGCGGCGACGATCGTGGGGATGACGATGGGGTAGCCGCGGCGGACGGCTTCACCGATGATCACTTCGATCTCGATGTCCTTGGCGAGCCAGTCGGTGAGGGCGGCGTGGTCGAGGACCAGGCCGGTGTCCAGAAAGCGCACGGCTATCGGCGGCTCTCCTCGATACGGTCGAACATGGCGCGGACGCGCGCGAGCGTGTCGGCGGGGGCGTCATTGAGGTTGTAGCCGACGAGCTCGCGCCAGACGGCCATTCTGCGATCTCGATCGAGTTTCTCGGCGACGGCTTCGTCTATGTAGGTGGAGACGGTGACTCCGTGGGCGGCTGCGGCTTGCTTGAGTTGCCTGCCGACGTCCTCGGTGTGGGAGAAGCTGGTCCGCTTGTCCTTCGTCTGCATACGATTGAGGGTAGCAACTGCATACGTTCGTGGGTATGACCTGCCGGTGCTTGCGGCAGACTGGGTGGGTGGAGATCGTGGTGCCTGCCGCTTTGACCGAGTTTCACGTGACGTACGAGGGAGAGGCCGGGCGGGCCTGGTCGGCGGGGTTGCCCGCGCTGGCCGAGCGGTATCTCAAGCAGTGGGACCTGCGGCTCGATGGTGCGCCCGCGCACGGGTTCGTGGCCCTGGTGCTGCCCGTGGTGCGGGCCGATGGGACGCGGGCGGTGCTCAAGCTGCAGCCCGTGACCGACGAGACCGCCGGCGAGGGGCTGGGGCTGCGGGCCTGGGCGGGTGACGGGTCGGTGTTGGTGGTCGACGAAGATCCTGCCACCGGCACCCTGCTGCTCGAACGGCTCGATGCCGGGCGGCCGCTGTCGTCCGTACCCGATGTCATGAAGGCGCTGGAGATCCTCACCGAGCTGCTTCGGCGGCTGGTGGTGCTGCCCGCTCCCCAGGGGATGCGCCAGCTGGGGGACATCGCGAATGGCATGCTCGACCGCGTTTCCGACGCGGTGGCGGTGCTGCCCAGAGAGCGGGATCGGCACTGGTTGGAGGTCTGCGCGGGGGCGGTACGCGAGCTGGTGGGTGAGCCGGGCGATCGGTTGCTGCACTGGGATCTGCACTACGACAACGTGCTGGCCGGGGTACGGGAACCGTGGCTGGCCATCGATCCCAAGCCGCTCGCCGGGGACCCCGGGTTCGACCTGATGCCCGCGCTGCACAACCGGTGGGAGGAGGCCGTGGCGACCGGGGATGTGCGTCGGGCGGTGTTGCGGCGATTCGACTTCATGGTTGACGGGCTCGGGCTGGATCGGCGGCGGGCCGCGGGCTGGACGCTCGGCCGGGTGCTGCAGAACTCGCTCTGGGACGTGGCCCGGGGCGAGCCGGAGCTCAACGAGATCCAGCTCGCCGTGGCCGAGGCGGTCCGTCACCGCCTGTAGGACAGCCGCCGGGGTCAATCCGACAGGCTGTGGAGGAAGGCTCGTACGAGAGCGGCGATCTGGGGACGGCGGGTTTCCAGGGCGAAGTGGCCGGCGTCCAGGAGGTGGACGCGGGCGTCCTTCACGTCGCGGGCGAACGCCTTGGCGCCTTCCGGGGCGAAGATCTCGTCGTTGCGACCCCAGACGGCGAGCACAGGGGGCTGGTGGGTGCGCAGGTAGTCCTGCCATTGCGGGTACGCGGCCACGTTGGTGGCGTAGTTCAAGAAGAGCGCGAGCTGGATCTCGTGGCTGCCCGGACGGTCGAGCAGGGCCTGGTCGAGAGCCTCCTTGTCGGGGTTGACCAGGGAGACGTCGGGGACACCGTGCGTGTACTGCCAGTGCGTGGCCTCACGGGTGTAGTTGGCGCGCAGTGGTGCGAGGTCGGCTTCGGTGGGGTTCGCCCAGATCTCGCGGAGGTCCTTCCAGAAGGGGGCCAGTCCGTCCTCGTAGGCGTTGCCGTTCTGGCTGATGATGCCGGTGATCCGCTCGGGGTGGCGCAGGGCGAGTCGGAAGCCGACGGGGGCGCCGTAGTCGTGTACGTAAATGGCGTACCTGGTCAGGCCGAGCGAGTCGAGCAGCCGGTCGACGACGTCGGCGAGATGGTCGAAGGTGTACTCCCACTCCGAGGCGGCCGGGGCCGAGCTGTGCCCGAAACCGGGGTAGTCGGGGGCGATCAGGTGGAACTCATCCGCGAGGTCGGCGATCAGCTCCTGGTAGGCGATCGAGGAGGTGGGGAAGCCGTGGAGCAGTACGAGCGTGGGGGCCGACGGGTCGCCTGCCTCGCGGTAGAAGACGTCCAGGCCGTCGATGACAGTGGTGCGGTAGCGGGTGGTCATAGCAACTCCTCTTAACCTTCTAAATCGGCTTTGATGGTTAAGTGATAGCATGGGACTGATTAACCGGTCAAACTGATTTGAGAGGTTAGGTCCTGTGAGAGTGCGGCCGCTTCGTGGGGAGTCTGTGGCGTTCGACCTGGTGAACACCATGTGGTCGGAGCATGGGGTGCCGCTCGATCAGTTCGACGACCTCGATGGCGTGCGGGCCTGGCTCGACGATCACGAGCTGCCGGGTGGCGACGAGCTGGAGCGCGTACGGGACCGGCTGGTGGAGGCGCGTGCCGCCCTGCGGGCCGCGCTGGACGGGCGCGGGCCCGAGCGGCTCAACGCCGTGCTCGGCCACGGCAGCCGCCGCCCACTGATCCGCACCGCCGACCCGCATGAGCCGTACGAGCTGGTCGTCGTGGACGAGGCGGCGTGGCATGCGGCGTGGGTGGCGGCGGCGGACCTGGTGCGAATCCTCCGCGAGCGGCCCGAGCGGGTGCGCAAGTGCGCGAACCCGGAGTGTGTGCTGTGGTTCCTCGACACGAGCAAGAACGGCAGCCGCCGCTGGTGCTCGATGGAGGCGTGCGGCAACCGGGCGAAAGTGGGCCGGTTCCACCAACGCCAGCGCACCGCGGGCTGACCGGCCCACCAGCCTCCGGCCGATCCGCGGCGCGCGAAGGGCTGACCGGCCCGAAGGTCAGATGAGGAGGGCGAGCTTGCCGCGGCCGTGGCGGGTCTCGATCTCGCGGTGCGCGTCCGCCGCCTCCTCCAGCCGGTACGTCCGGCGGATCAGGAACTTCAGCTCCCCCTTCGCGACAAGCGCGGCATACCGAGCAAGACGCTCAGCCGTGCGGACGCCCTTCGTGACCATGATGCCCAGCTCGTCCGCCTTGGCGTGGTCGACCATGGTCAGGATGCGGCCACGGTCCGGGACCACCTCCAGGGAGACGTCCAGCGCCGCGCCACCCGCCCCGTCCAGGGCCGCGTCCACCCCGCCGGGCGCGAGCGCGCGTACCCGGGAGGCGAGGCCGTCCCCGTAGGCGACGGGGATGGCGCCGAGGTCGCGTAGGTAGGCGTGGTTCTCCTCGCGAGCGGTGCCGATCACGGTGGCACCCCTATGGACGGCGAGCTGTACGGCGACCGAGCCGACCGCTCCGGCGGCGGCGTGGACGAGGAACGTCTCACCCGCGACCGGGTTCAGCTGGCCGATGGCGATGTCGGCGGTCTGCACCGCGGCGGTCAGCGCGCCGGCCACCTCCCAGGGAAGCTCAGGTGGCTTGGGGGTCACGTCGGTGGCGGGGACCACGATGTACTCGGCGTAGCTGTTCAGCAGCGAGAAGCCGAGCACCTCGGCGCCCACGTCGAGGCGCGCACCCGGCTCCCCTAGGCCGACCACGCCCGGACTTCCTTGATCGACCACGCCCGGCCCCACCTGGTCGATCACGCCCGCGAACTCGTTACCCGGGATCCGTGGCAGCGGGTCGGTCACGCCGGGAGGCGTCCAACCGGCCCGCACCGCCGTGTCGAAGGGCTGCATCCCGGCGGCCTTGATCCGTACCCGGACCTGGCCCGGCCCGGCCTCCGGCATGGGCCGGGACATCACGGTGAGCACCTCAGGTCCCCCGAACTCAGCAAACGCCGCCGCTTTCATGAAATTTCCACTCATGGGGACGACTGTGCATCCTCAACTGCACTTGAGGTCAAGTCAGATCGCATTTCGGGAACTTTCGGCTTTAGTCCCGCTTTATCTGTATAGAGTCCGACGGACATCACAGGGGGACGGGGTATCCGGGGTTCGATGACCGAGTTCTTACATGTCGTGCTGAGCTTCCCGACGGTGGTATTCACCTTCCTTCTCGTCGTGGTCGCCGGCTACTGGTTCATTGTCATAACCGGCCTCTTCGACTTCGAAGACGGCGAGGCGCCCTGGCTGGGCCTGGGCGGAGTGCCCGCCGGGATCGCACTGTCACTACTGATCGCGTTCGCGTGGCTGCTCGCCTTGATCGGCAGTCAGGTGGTGCCGGGGATCGCGCTGCCGGTCGTACCCATCCTCGCCCTGATCGGGGCCTGGTTGGGTACGCGGGCGCTGCTCAGGCCGTTGCGACGGCTCTTCCCCGACGCGCGGCGCCCATCGCGCGGTGACTTCGTCGGGCAGATGTGCGTGATCCGCACGGGCCAGGCGACCGCCGACTTCGGCCAGGCGGAGGTCACCGCGCCCGACGGCTCCTCGGCCGTCGTCCAGGTCAGGACGACGGGCCAGGACCGGCTCGCGCGCGGCGACAACGCGCTCATCTTCGAATACGACACCAACGGCGAATTCTTCTGGGTCATGCCTTACGAAAGCGAGCACTGATGGACGTCATCTCCACCGGATTCGGCGTATTCCTCGCCGTCGTGCTGGTCATCGTGATCGGCTTACTTGCCGTCATCAGCCGCCTTTTCCGGAAGGTCGAGCAGGGCAAAGCCCTGATCATCTCGAAGGTCAACAAGGTCGACGTGACGTTCACCGGGGCCACTGTGCTCCCCGTCTTTCACAAGGCCGAGATCATGGACATCTCGGTGAAGACCATCGAGATCGAACGGACCGGCCGCGAGGGGCTGATCTGCCGGGACAACATCCGGGCCGACATCAAGATCACCTTCTTCGTACGTGTCAACAAGACCGCCGAGGACGTCATCAAGGTCGCCCAGGCCATCGGCACCGTCCGGGCCAGCGACGAGTCGACCCTGCAGGCGCTGTTCAACGCGAAGTTCTCCGAAGCGCTCAAGACCGCCGGCAAGCAGCTCGACTTCGTTGATCTCTACACCAAGCGTGACGAGTTCCGCGACCAGATCGTCCGGCTCATCGGCACCGACCTCAACGGCTACAGCCTGGAGGACGCGGCCATCGACTACCTGGAGCAGACCTCGCTGGCCGCGCTGGACAAGAGCAACATCCTCGACGCGCAGGGCATCCGCAAGATCACCGAGCTGACGGCGATCGAGCACGTACGGACCAACGAGTTCCAGCGCCGCGAGGAGAAGGAGATCACCCGCCAGAACGTGGACGCCCGCGAGGCGATCCTGGAGCTGCAGCGCCGGCAGGCCGACGCCGAGGTCAAGCAGCGGCGCGAGATCGAGACGATGAAGGCCCGCGAGGAGGCGGAGATCGCCCGCGTGGCGGCCGAGGAGCGGCTGAAATCGCAGTCGGCCAACATCAAGACCGACGAGCAGCTCGGCGTACAGCACGAGAACCGGGCCCGTGAGGTCGCCGTCGCGGAGAAGAACCGCGAGCGGGTGATCGCGATCGAGACCGAGCGGATCGAGAAGGACCGCATGCTGGAGGTCATCGCCCGCGAGCGGGAGACCGAGCTGTCGCGCATCGCCAAGGACAAAGAGGTCGAGACCGAGAAGCGGTCGATCGCCGAGGTGGTGCGCGAGCGGATCGCCGTCGACAAGACGGTGGCCGAGCAGGAGGAGAGCATCAAGCGGCTGCGCGTGGTCGAGGAGGCCGAGCGTACCCGCCAGAGCGTGATCATCGCCGCCGAGGCCGAGGCGCAGGAGAACCTGGTCAAGGGCATCAAGGCGGCCGAGGCCGCGGAGGCGGCGTCGAAGTTCAAGGCCCGCGAGGAGCTGACGCTGGCCGAGGCCAGGCAGCAGGCCGCCGAGCTCGACACCCGAGCCAAGATCAGGCTGGCCGAGGGCATCCAGGCCGAGTCGGCCGCTACCGGGCTGGCCGAGGTCCAGGTCAAGGAGCGGGACGCGGAGGCGATCGAGAAGGTCGGCCGCGCGGAGGCGGCGGTCCTGGCCGAGAGGCTGCGGGCCGAGGCGGAGGGCGCCAGGTCCATGGCCATGGTCGAGGGCGACCGGCTCAAGGCGCAGGCCGAGGGCGAGCAGGCGATGGCCCTGGCCGCCGCGACGGCGGTGGGCGAGAAGCTCAAGGCCGAGGCCGAGGGTCTGACCGAGAAGGCCGCCGCGATGGCCGCGCTCGACGACGCGAGCCGGGGGCACGAGGAGTTCCGCCTGCGACTGGAGGCCGACAAGGACGTACGGCTCAAGCAGATCGACGTCACGCGGCAGGTGGCGGAGTCGCAGGCCAGTGTGCTGGCCGCCGGTCTGGCCAAGGCGAACATCGACATCGTCGGCGGCGACACGATGTTCTTCGACAAGGTCGTGGGCTCGATCACCGCGGGCAAGGTGGTGGACGGGTTCGTGGAGCACTCGCAGGTCGCGGGCACGCTGGCGGCGCCGTACCTCAACGGATCGGCCAGCCTCGCGGGTGACCTCAGCGCCCTGGTCAACGGGGTGAGCACCGAGGACCTGAAGAACTTGACCGTGTCGGCGCTGCTGCTGCGGCTCATCCAGAACGGCGGACCCGACTCGGGCCCGCTGGGCGAGCTCCTGGAGACGGCCCGCCGCCTGGGCGTGGCCGACTCCCCGGTGGCCGCGCTCACCGCCGCGAAGGTCTGATCGCGCGTGACCGACGACGTACAGCGCCAGGGCTCCCGTACGGCGGAGCCCGGCGCGACCGCTCCAGCCGGCCAGGTCGCCCAGGTCGGCCTGGAGGCCGGGACCTACGAGGTGCTCAAGTCCCGGCTGGAAGCCCAGGCCAAGGCCCTCGCCGCGGCCACCGAAGGGGTCAACGCCCAGCGCCTGACCGTCTTCGGCGGCACGGAGCTGCGCCTGCTCGGCACCGAGCGCATCCGTACGGACAACAACTGCGTCCCCCGGGACATCGTCTCGCTGGGCGGCGTCATGCTGTTCGGCTACAACGTCTTCATCGGGCTGAAGCCGGAGACCACGGTCGCCGACGTCTTCTCCGTGCACCGCTTCACCAGGGACGGCGACGCCTTCAGGTTCGACCCCGACCGTCTGCCCGCCCTGGAGGAGCCGGCGTTCCAGAAGGACTTCGCCGAGCTGTACCGCTACTACAAGGAGTCCAGGCTCCACCACCTGAGACGCGTCGAGGGCAAGCTGCTGGCCGTCTTCCAGACCGGCCCGGCCGACACCCGGGTCTTCAGATGGACGGTCGACTCCCAAGGAGTCACGAAATATCAGGACAACAGGGGTGAGCGGGACCATGCCTTCCCGCCCTCGCACGACTTCGTGTGGACCCCGGCCACCCGCGACGATCACGTGCTCGGCCGCCACCCGCACATCTCCATCCGCGACGAGGTGTTCGTCGAAACGGTCGGCGGCGACCTCACCATCAAGATCGAGAACAACACCGAGACCGGCGAGGGCATCTACGCCGAGCCCGTGGCCGAACCCCTCCAGAGCCTGGCCGACGCCGACGTCGAGCACGCCGTCATCGGCCCGCTCATCCTGATCAGGATCCGGCCGTACAAGGAGCCCGACTGGCGCCACCTGGTCTTCAACACCCGTACCAAGGCCGTGACCAGGCTCGACGGCATCGGCCAGGCCTGTCAGCGCCTCCCCGAGGACCAGGGGCTGATCTTTCCCGGCGGCTACTACCTGGCCACCGGGGTCAGCAAGACGTTCGACACGGACGTCACGGACCTGGAGTTCGACCGCGTGGTCCGCTCCCCCAACGGCGAGGACGTCCTGTACGTCTTCCACGCCAGAGGTGACGGCCGCTCGCTGCTCCTGCCGTACAACGTCATCAGGAAGGAGGTGGCCAACCCCATCGTCTGCCACGGCTACTCGCTGTTCGACGACGGCACGATGGTGGTCTTCCGCGCCACCTCCGAGGAGCCGACGCGGGTCCACCCCATGCAGGTCTGGCAGACGCCGTACGTCTCCGACACCTACGCCGCCGCCCAGCCCACCGGCAGCGGCCCGCTGGAGCGCATCGGCAACGCCGAGCTGGTGCGCGGCATCTCCGACTGCCTGTCGGTGGCCCGCATGATCGGTGAGATGGCGCCGTCGGCCGCCACGTTCGAGGCGCTGATCGCCGCCTGTACGCGGGCTTTCGACCACTACCACTGGCTCGGAGAGCAGGGCCTGCGCGCCCCGCTCTCCGAGGTACGGGCCACCGCCGAGCAGGTGCTCGACGAGTACGAGCACGTGGAGGCGCTCACCCGCCAGGCCGCCCGCACCCTCGCCGAGGCGACGGAGGAGACCACCCGGCTCGTCCGGCAGGCCCGAGGCGACACCCCCGCCACCGCCGACGCCTGGGTGACGCTGCTGGCCACGTTGCGCCGGGCCCAGGGCCGCCTGGTGACGCTGCGCGAGGTCCGCTACCTCGACCTCGCCCAGCTGGACACGCTGACCGCATCGCTGGCCGACGAGCTGGTCTCGGTGGGGGAGCGGGCCGTCGGGTTCCTCCAGGGGGCCGAGGCGTTCACCGGCTACCACGAGGCGGTCGAGCGGCTGGCCGCCGAGGCCGCCGCGATCACCACGGTCGCCGAGGCCGAGCCCGTCACGGAACGCCTGGCCACCCAGTCCGAGGGGCTGGAGGTCGTCACCGAGGTCGTGGGCTCGCTGGAGATCGCCGACGCCACCGTACGGACCTCCATCCTGGAGCGCATCGCCGAGGTGCTCGGCGGCGTGAACCGGGCGCGGGCCCTCCTGGACGGCCGCCGGCGGGAGCTGCTCGGGGCGGAGGGGCGGGCGGCGTTCGCGGCCGAGTTCGCGCTGCTCGGGCAGGCCATCACCGGCGCGCTTGCGGTGGCGGACACGCCTGAGCGGTGCGATGAGCAGCTCGGCAGGCTGATGCTGCGGCTGGAGGCGCTGGAGACGCGCTTCGGCGAGTTCGACGACTTCGCCACCCGGCTCGCGGCCAAGCGGGACGACGTCTACGAGGCGTTCTCGGCCCGCAAGCAGACGCAGCTGGACGAGCTGGCCCGCCGGGCCGACCGGATCTTCGCCTCGGCCGAGCGCATCCTGGGCAGCATCACCAGGCGGCTGCCGTCGCTGGGCTCGCTCGACGAGGTCAACACCTTCTTCGCCACCGACCCGATGGTGGCCAAGCTCCGCTCGGTCGCCACCGAGCTGCGCGGGCTCGGCGACGCGGTACGCGCCGAGGAGCTGGACGGCAGGGTCAAGGCCGCCCAGCAGGAGGCGGGCCGGGCCCTGCGCGACCGCCTCGACCTGTTCTCCGACGGCGGCGAGACGCTGCGCCTGGGCCGGCACCGGTTCGCGGTCAACACCCAGCCGATCGACCTCACGCTGGTGCCGCACGACGGTGACATGCACTTCGCCATCACCGGGACCGACTACCGCTCCCCCGCCCCCGCCGCGTTCGCCGACACCCGCCCCTTCTGGGACCAGCTGCTCGCCTCGGAGACCCCGGAGGTCTACCGCGCCGAGCACCTGGCCGCCTCGCTGCTCGACGTGGCCGTGCCGGGCGGGCCGCTCCAGGATCTCGTACGTCAGGCGGCCGAACAGCGCTACGACGAGGGGTACGAACGCGGCGTCCACGACCACGACGCCACCGCCATCCTCGACACGCTGCTGCGACTCCGGGAGGGAGCGGGGCTGCTGCGGTATCCGCCGGAGGCTCGGGCGGCGGCGCAGCTGTACTGGGCGTTCGGGGTGGACGAGGTTTCACGTAAAACATTGGCCACACGGGCCGTGTCGCTGGTGCGCGCCCGCACCGTTTTCGGCCCCACTCCGGAGATTGCCGCTCTGGCAACGGAACTGGGCTCGCAAATCGCCGCATTCCACTCAGAAGCCGGTTCAAGGCCCGGTTCAGGGCCCGGTTCAGGGCCCGGCGAGACGGTCGCGCTCGCCGGGGAGTATCTCGTCGAGGAGCTCGCCACCCAGCCCACCGGCTTCGTGACCAGCGCGGCGGCCCGCACCCTCCTCCAGGGCTTCCACCAGACGCTCGGCCCAGCCAGGTCACGCGAGTTCGAGGAGGATCTCAAGGCAGTGGCGCTGCCCGAACGGCTGGAGCTGGCCCGAGCCTGGATCGGCGCCTTCGGCAAGGGCCCCGAGGTGCCCGAGTCCATCGCCGTACAGCTCTGCGACCTGCCCCGCCACGACTCCAGCGCCACACTGACCGCCACGGTGGAGGGCCTGCTGGGCACCCACCCGCGCGTCGCCGACCGCAAGCTGGAGCTGCGCCTGGACGAAACGCTGGCCAGGACCCGCCGCTTCCGTACCGAACGCGTGCCCGCCTACCGGGCCTACCAGAAGCGGCGCACCGAGCTGGTGACCGCCGAGCGGGCCCGGCTGCGGCTGGACGAATACCGCCCCAAGGTCATGAGCGCGTTCGTCCGCAATCGGCTGCTCGACGAGGTGTACCTGCCACTGATCGGCGACAACCTGGCCAAGCAGCTGGGCGCCGCCGGAGGGGACAAGCGGACCGACCAGATGGGCCTGCTGCTGCTCATCTCGCCGCCGGGTTATGGCAAGACGACGCTGATGGAGTACGTCGCCAGCCGGCTCGGCCTGGTCTTCGTCAAGGTGAACGGCCCGGCGCTCGGCCACGCCGTCACCTCGCTCGACCCGGCGGAGGCGCCCGACGCGACGGCCAGGCAGGAGGTCGAGAAGATCTCCTTCGCCCTGGAGACCGGCAACAACACACTGCTGTACCTGGACGACATCCAGCACACCTCGGCCGAGCTGCTGCAGAAGTTCATCTCGCTGTGCGACGCCCAGCGCCGGATCGAGGGCGTCTGGAACGGCCGCACCCGCACCTACGACCTGCGCGGCAAGCGGTTCGCGGTGTGCATGGCGGGCAATCCGTACACCGAGTCGGGCCGGCGCTTCCGCATCCCCGACATGCTCGCCAACCGCGCCGACGTCTGGAACCTCGGCGACGTGCTGTCGGGCAAGGACGAGCTGTTCGCGCTGAGTTACATCGACAACGCGCTCACCTCCAACCCGGTGCTGGCGCCGCTCTCCGCCCGTGACCGGGCCGACGTCGAGCTCCTGGTACGGCTGGCGCGCGGCGACCAGAGCGCCCGGCCGGACCAGCTCCGGCATCCGTACGCCAAGACCGAGCTGGACCAGATCCTCAGCGTGCTGCGCAAGCTGGTGCGGGTGCAGGAGGTCGTGCTGGCCAACAACCAGGCGTACATCGCCTCGGCCGGGCAGTCGGACGCCGCCCGTACCGAGCCGCCGTTCCGGCTGCAGGGCTCGTACCGGAACATGAACAAGCTGGCCGAGCGGATCGTGCCCGCCATGAACGAGGCCGAGCTGGAGGCGGTCATCGACGACCACTACCTCGGCGAGGCGCAGACCCTGACGAGCGACGCGGAGGCCAATCTGCTCAAGCTCGCCGAGCTGCGCGGCCGGCTGACCCCCGCCCAGGCCGCTCGCTGGAGCGACCTCAAGGCGGCCTACCTGCGCGCCAAGGCGCTCGGCGGCGCCGAGGACGACCCGATGACCAGGGCCGTGGGCGCAATCGGCCTGCTCGCGGACCGGGTGAGCGAGGTCGGCTCGGCCATCAGGGAGAACACGACGGACTGACGGGCCACCAGGGGCGCGCGCCGGACTGGCGCGCGTCACCGCGACGAGGGCCAGACGTCGCGGACCGACGCGTCACCGTGGCGAGGTCAGCTGCGTCGTGCACGCTCGCTGGATGGCCGTGGCCCGGGTGAGGAAGTCGAGGATCAGCTCCAGCTGCTCGTCCGAGTAGCCCGCGTAGAGCTCGGACAGCCCGGTCACCAACGGCTCGAAGACCTCCTCGCCGCCGGCCAGCGCCTCGTGGTTGACCTCGACGATCACCCGCCGTCGGTCCTTGGTGTCGCGGGTGCGGCGCACCAGCCACTTGCCCTCCAACCGGTCGATCAGCCCGCTCACCGAGGCGGGCGCGAGGCCGGTGTGCTGCGCCAGCTCCCCCGCGGTCAGCGGGCCCAGCCGTTGCAGCAGGTCGAGCGCCTTCTCCTCAGTCATCCCCACCCCCAGCAGCTCGCCGACGGCGCTGTGGAACATCACGGCGGCATTGCTGTTGTCCCGCCCGGCCATGAACAGGGCTTCGAGCAAATTCTTTCGGCGTTCCGAAATATCTCTGGACACGGTCCTCCTTCCCGGCATATATTTCGTTCGACCGAACGAAAGGTTATCACCATGAAAGCTCTGATCATAGGATGCGGCATCGGCGGCCCCGCCACCGCAATGGCTCTGCGCAAGACCGGCTTCGACGCCGAGATCTTCGAGGCCTACCCGGACACGGCCGAGAGTGTCGGCTCGTTTCTCAACGTCGCCTCGAACGGCTTGGACGCCCTGCGCGTGCTGGGCGCGCACCGCCGGGTGCTGTCCGCCGGCATCCCCACCCCGCGGATGGTCATGTGGAGCGGCTCCGGCAAGCGCCTCGGTGAAGTGGCCAACGGCCTGGCCCTGGACGACGGCACGGTGAGCCACACGATCCTGCGCGCCGACCTCTACCGCATCGTCCGCGACGAGGCCCTCTCCCATGGCATCAAGATCTCGTACGGCAAGCGCCTGGTCTCCTTCGACGACACGGGCGACCAGGTGACGGCCCATTTCGAGGACGGCACGCAGGAGACGGGCGACATACTGATCGCCGCCGACGGCGTCCACTCGCGGACCCGCGCCCAGCTCGACCCGAGCGCCCCGAAGCCACGCTACAGCGGCCTCTACAGCTTCGGCGGACTCGTGCACGACCCGAAGTTCACCGGCGAGCCGGGTGTCTACAACATGGTCTTCGGCAAGCGCGCCTTCTTCGGCTATACCGTGGCCACCTCCGGCGAGACCTGGTGGTTCGCCAACCTGCCCCGCGAGCTGGGCGACGTTCCCGCGGACTGGAAGCCGGTCCTGGTGGAGGCGTTCCGGGACGACGCGAACTTCTCCGCCGAGGTGATCAGGCGGAGCGAGGTGGCGTCGGCGCTGCCGATCCACGACCTGCCGCCCCTGCCGACCTGGCACAAGGGACGGGTGGTGCTCACCGGCGACGCCGCGCACGCCACCTCGCCGAGCGCCGGGCAGGGCGCCTCGCTGGCCATCGAGGACGCCGTCGTGCTGGCCAGGTGCCTGCGTGAGGCGAAGGACCACCGGGCGGCGTTCGAGCGGTTCGAGAGCGAGCGACGCGGGCGGGTGGAGAAGGTCGTCGCCTATTCGCGGACGATCAGCAACAACAAGGCCGCGGGCCCGATCGCCCGGGTGTTCCGCGACCTGATGATGCCGATCTTCCTGAAGAAGCTGGCCAGCCAGGAGTCACTGTCCTGGATGTACCGCCACCAGGTCAGCCTGTGACACCGGTCACCAGGTCAGCCCGTGACGCCAGCCACCAGGTCAGCCTGTGACACCGCCTCCGCTCTGGCGGGCAGCAGCGGCAGGCGCACGTCGGGGGTCGGGATCAGGCCCCTGGCGTGCAGGACGCCCTTGATGACGGTCGGGTTCGGTTCGGCGAACAGCGCGGCCGACAGCCGGGCGAGCCGATGACCCAGCGCCCGAGCCCTGGCCACGTCACCCGCGCGCCACGCCGCGGCCAGCTCGACGAACCGGTCGGTGGCCAGGTGCGCCGAGGCCAGGATGCCGCCCGAGGCGCCCAGCGCCAGCAGCGGCGAGATGAACAGGTCGTCGCCCCCGAGCACCTCGAACCCCTCGGGCAGGTCCCCGAGCAGGTCCAGGGCATCCTGATCGATCCCGCCCGTCGCGTACTTCACTGCGGCGATCATCGGGTGCCCGCCCAGGTGACGCAGGGTCGCGGCACTGACGGCCTGCCCGGTCCGGTAGGGAATGTGGTACATCACCAGCGACACCGGCGTCTCCTCCGCCAACGCCTCGAAGTGCGCGATGACACCGCGCTCCGAAGGCCGCAGGAAGTACGGCACGGTCAGCAGTGCGGCGGAGACCCCCGAAGGCAGCTCCTTCAGCGCCGCGGCTGTTGAGCGCGTGTCGTTGCCGGTGATGCCGACGGTCAGCGGCACCTCGCGTTCCGCGCAGACCGCGACGCAGACCTCGATCACCCGAGCCCGCTCGGCGGGCGTCAGCGCCGCGACCTCTCCGGTGGTGCCCAGCGCGACCAGCCCGGCGGCGCCCTGGTCGAGAACGTGGCGGGCGAGCTTGTCGATCGCCTCGACGGCCACCTCACCCTCCTGGGTGAACGGCGTGACCAGCGGCACATGGATTCCTGTCAGCATGCTCTCAGCCTGATGCCGGACAATACGTTAGGTCCAGCGCGGATTTCTGCTGACGAGCTTAAGCTTGCCTGATGCTCGACCCTCGCAAGCTCCACCTCCTGCGCGAACTCGCCCAGCGCGGCACCATCGCCGCCGTCGCCGAGGCGCTCAGCTTCACTCCGTCGGCGGTCTCCCAGCAGCTCAGCGCCCTGGAACGGGAGGCGGGCGTACCACTGCTGGAGCGTACGGGCCGGACGGTCGCCCTGACGCCCGCCGGCCATCTGCTCGTCGAGCACGCGCAGGACGTACTCGAACAGCTGGAAAGGGCGTCCGCGGCGCTCGCCGCGGTGCGGAGCGGCCCGTCGGGGCCGCTGCGGATCGGCGCGTTCCCCACGGCGGCCCGCGTGCTGCTGCCGCCCGCGCTCGCCGAGCTGTCCCACGCGCATCCGGGGCTGCGGCCGATGGTCTCCGAGATCGACCCCGCCGACGTCTCCGCCGCGCTGCGTGCGGGCGAGCTGGACGTCGCGCTCGTGCACGAGTACGACTTCGTGCCGCCCGTCACCGACGCGTCGCTGGAGACGGAGCCGCTGTTCGGGGAGCAGATGTACCTCACGGACCGGGCCACGATCGCCGACGCGCGCGATGACGCCTGGATCGTCGGCAAGCCGGGGACCCTGTGCCACGCGATGGCGATCCGGGCCTGCCAGGCGGCCGGTTTCGAGCCGCGGGTCCGTCACCGGATCGACGACTTCGACACCGTACTTGCCTTCGTCGCCGCTGGTCAGGGCGTGGCGCTCGTCCCACGCCTGGCCGCGCTGGCGCCACCGCACGGAGTGACGCTGACCGGCCTGCCGCTCAGCCGCCGCACTTTGGCCGCCTTTCGCAGGGGGTACGGGGAGCATCCCGCGATCAAGGCGGCCGTCGCGGCCTTCCACACAGCGATCACCCACCTCCCGCTCTGAGAGCCTGCTGGCAAGGGTCTTTGGTGTGGAGGCAGGGTTCGGAGATCGCGGGTACGCGGTCATCTTCGGGTCACAGGCAACCCCTCTGGGATGCGCAACGCGATGAACCGGCGGCCGTGGCAGCCGTGGTGGACCGTGAATAAGAATCAGGGGTTCGCCGAACTATGGGTGTTGGGTCGCAACCGACTGAAAGGCCGACATACATGGCAGCGCCCCCCAAAGATTCGGCACCGCCCAGCGAGGATACCGACGCGCAGGTGATAGAGGCGTCGCGGCGTCATCCTGATCGCTTCGGCGCCGTCTACGATCGCTATTTCGCGTCCATCCACCGCTATGTTCACCTGCGCTTGGGTGAGACGGCCGCGGATGACCTCGCCGCGGAGACCTTTCTCCGCGCCTTCCGCGACCGGGACCGCTTTGACTCCGCCTGTCCCAGCGCCCGCCCCTGGCTGTACGGCATCGCCTCCAACCTGGTCGCCGAGCATCGTCGCAGCGAGGCGCGCAGGTATAGGGCGCTGGCCAGAAGCGCCGATGCCGCGGAGATCGCCAGTCACGACGAGCGTGTGGTGCAACGGGTCTCGGCGGCGGTCATGCAGCCGCGGTTGGCCGCCGGCCTCGTCCGACTTTCGGCCGGGGACAGGGAAGTCCTGCTGCTGGTCGCCTGTGCCCAGCTCAGCTACGAGGAGGTGGCCGAGGCCCTCGGCATACCTCGGGGAACGGTGGGATCGCGTCTCAACCGCGCCCGCAAGAAGCTCCGCAAGACCATCGGCCCCGCCGAGGAGGGACTGTGATGAACGAGCTCGACGCGATCAAGGGCTACCACGACAGCCTGCCCGGACCCGCGCCCGAGGTGAGCGCGCGTGCATGGGTGCTGCTGGTCGAAGAGGTCGAGGCCGAGCGGGCCGGGAGCGGCCATCCCCGGCCGACGCGGTCACGTCGGCTGCCTCTTCGCGCTTTCCCCGGCGGCCGGTGGGGGATGAGGGCAGGCGTGGCGGTGGGCCTCGCGGCCGCGGTGACCGCGGGACTGGTCCTGGTACGTGGCGGTCACGACTCCGCTCCATTCGGGACGCGGCCGGCCAGCGCCGCCGAGTTGCTCCGGCATGCGGCCTCCGCCGCGGCGCGGGAGGACCTACGGCCTGGGCCGGGGCACTTCGTCTACGTCGACCAGAAGAACGTCACATTCGCCAGCGGCTCCGAGGGCGAGTACACCCAGGACGTGCGCCGCGAGGTATGGATGCCCACCGGGGATCCTGGCAAGGCCCTGACACGCTCGACATACGGGCAGACACACGCCACCAGCGGGCGCCCTGAGCCCATGCAATCCCCCGGAACGGTGGAGTACCAGCGTGCGGGGCAATGCCACGACAACCGCCTGGGCCTGCCCACCCAGGCCACCGATCTTCCCGCCGATCCTGACCAGGTTCTAGCGAAGATCCGCCGCGCCGCGGCTGCGTTCGTCCAGTCGGACCAGGGCAGACGAGGAGAGACGAACCTGAGCCAGAACGAGATCAACATGCGGGTCGAGAAGGTCGTCGCGAGCTCGTTGCTCAGACTGGCGCAGGACCCGCTCACCCCCTCCCAGACCAGGGCGACAGTCTTCGGCTCACTGTCCAAGATGCCGATCGCGACCATCGTCGCGGACCTCACCGACCCTGCCGGACGGCACGGCGTGGGCGCTTCGCTCAAGTTCGAGACCCCCGACGGCGGATGGGAACGCGGGGAACTCATCTTCGAGCCGGCAACCTACCGGTTCCTCGGCTACCAGAGCTGGATCGGACGGACAGAGGGCGGACAGGCCAAGGAGACTCCGAGCGCCAGTATGGCGGTGATGACAGTGAAGGTCGTCGACTCCATGCCGGAGGTTCCCAAGGACACCGGCAAGCCGATGTTCTGCTAGCTCGATCGTCAAGTTGCGGTTTGTGGAGTAACCCCGTGTGATCGACGGGGCAACCCTTGGCCGTGGACCTTCTCGTCGAAGGAGGAAGATCGGCCAAGGGCCGTCTGAATGACTGGTGTCCGCCATAGCGACGCTGGGAGGGTAGGGGTTGGAACGTCAAGCTAAGAGGGCCGCGCAGCCCGGTGATACGGGAAGTGGGAGGTGCCGAGCAGGCGAACGCCCCTCACTCCCCGCTCAATCATCGAACAATGGGAAGGCTGATCAGGGTCCAGCAAGCGGCATTAGTGTTGGGTGTACTTTTTCTATTAATGCCATAAGTGGCCGCTCGACGTGTGACGGCCAGCACCAAGCCCGCGCCCGCTGGTTCCACCAACAAATCTGCCTGGCCACCGCATACAAGCAGCTCAGCTAAACAAATGGAGGCTGCCGCACCAGGTCGGCCTACTCACCGATCGGCGTGAGGATCAAGCGGGCGTTGTCCCTCGATGGACGGGTCATCGCGTATCGGGCCGCCTGGCCGCTATGGCCATCCGGGCGGCGAAAAGCGGTAAACCGCTGCGCCAACATAGCCAGGATGAGGAGCCCGGTCATGGTGGCCATGTCCTCACCGATACATTTCCGCTTTCCCTCGCCGAACGGCAGATAAGCCGCCCGTTGCCCGTGGTCGAGCCTGCCAGCGAATCGGCCGGAGTCGAAGCCCGCCGGGCCGGGCCATCGGGCCGGATCGCGGTGCGTCGCATAGGGGGCGATGATGATCTGATCGCCCACGGCGAGCCGGTGCTTACCAAGTTGAGTCTCCGCCTTGACGTTGCGGAAGAACATGGGGAACGCGGGATGCAGGCGCAGCGACTCCTGCAGCAGAGCCTGCACGGTGACGAGCCGCGGAAGGTCCTCCAGTGTAGGGGTGCGGTCCGCGCAGACATTGACCACCTCGGTCCGTAGCCGGTCCAACTGATCCCCTCGCTCGGCCATCAGGACGCACGCCCACGACAGCACGGTTGCCGTGGAGTCGAATCCCGCCATCAACAGCGTGAAGACCTGGTCTCGTACCTGCCGGTCGGTTAGGCGGTGACCGGTCTGCGGATCGGTGGCGGTCATCAGCTGCCCGAGCAGGTCTCCGGCCTCGGTGCCCTGATCCCGGCGCGAGGAGATGATTGACCTGACTCTGCCATCCAGCGCCGCGATGGCCTTTCGATAGCCGCTCGCCCCAGGTGCCCAGTGCGGGAGAAAGATTCGCCCCGCCATGCCGTCGAAGACCGGCAGGGCGAGCTGCGTGAGCTCGGCCGTATCGACTGCGTTCCCCAGCGCATGCCGCATCAACACCTCGACACTCAGCAGCTTCAGCTCGCTGAAGAGCTCTATCGGACCGCGCAGATCCCATGTGTCCATTCGGCTCCGCCAAGCATCGGCCGTCAACTCCATTACGGTGCGCAGTTCGGCTCGGCGAAAGGCGGGATTCATGATCTGGCGCAGCAGGCGCCAGGTCGCCTCATCGTTCACCGTGAATAGTCCATCCTCGCCCAGGGCATCGGCGATGATCCGATAGATGGGCCCGCCCTTGTCGAACTGTGTCGCGTCGGTGACCAGGATTCGATGAAGACACTCGGGATCGCTCACTACCCAGAACTTCCGGCGCCCCGGGATCGGCAGCCGGGCAACTCCTTCGTGTGTGAGCGCCAGCCGGGTACACAGCACGACCGGGTCCCGGCGTAGCAGCGCTGCGACCACCTCGGGCAGGGACGGCTTCGTGGGCATGCGGTGTCTCCTAGCACTCCAGGGGAGGGCCCCAGCGACACTTCGCGATCTTGCTGTTGAGGCCACATGAGTACGGCCACCGCGTGATCATCAGTGAGTTCGAGCGCCTGCTCGAACGCCAGACGCTCGTGACGTGGCCGCGGGCGACAGCGTAGGGCCTGAAGACTGACCGGTCACCTTCGAGGAACTGATGGGCCGGATCGCGGACCGGTTCTGCCGGGTGGAACCGCGCCGTACCGCCCGCGCCTATCTGTCCGGGCTGCTGTCCGGGATCGAGCGCAAGGACTGCTGGTGGCCGGCCGAACACGCGGGACTGGCCGGCCCGCAAGCGGTGCAACGCCTGCTCCGCACCGCCTCTCCTCGTGGTCTTCTCAACTCGACGATGAGGCGATGGCCGCCCTACGCATAGCGCCTGACCGTACTCAGATCGCCACAATCCGTTACACCAGCAGACGCCACCCATGCGACACATCACGGCATATGTGTAGATCGCAGGTTAAACGTTAGCTGAGCGGCCGTCACCCGCCCCCTCTTCTGAGCGAACCCCCTGCGTCGCCGAGTAGGCCCCTGGCCAGGTCGCCCAGAGTGGCGGCGACCCTGGCCGATTCCCCGGCGAGCAGCAGGCTGCCGATCGGCTCCGTGTGCAGCGTGCCGAGCAGGACGTGCCCGGCCAGGTCGGCGTCGACATCCGGCCGCGCCTCGGTGATCAGGGCCGAGACGTGCCGGTGCCACGCCACGTAGATCGGGTTGGCCAGCCGCGTCCCGCCCCCGGCCTTCTGGGTCAGCCGGGCGTGCTCGTGCGCGGCGATCAGTCCGGCGTTCCGGGTGGCCATCGCGACCACCGCGTCGAGGAAGGCCACCAGCCGTTCCCCGGCCGGCGCGCCCGGCCCCAGCGGCGGCGGCCCGTCCACGACGGCCTGCTCCAACCCGTGCGCCCGCTCCGACATCAGCTCCTGCATGAGCCCGACGCGGCTGCCGAACCGGTGGAACACCGTCCCCTTGCCCACCCCCGCCGCGACGGCGACCCGCTCGACGGAGACCTCCTCCGGCGGATGCTCCCGCAGCAACTCCTCGGCGGCCGCCAGGATCGCCCGCCTGTTGCGTGCCGCGTCGGCCCGCTCCCGCCGTTCCATCGGATCATTGTCCCCCATAGACAAACTTGACCGCCGGTCCATATATTAACTGGACCAGAGGTTCACTTACGAGGAGTGTGTCCCATGCGCGCGATCGTTGTCCATGAACTGGGCGGTCCCGAGGTGCTCAAGGCCGAGGACTGGCCGGAGCCGAAGGCGGGAGAAGGACAGCTGGTCATCCGTACGCAGGCCATCGGCGTCAGCTACGCGGAGACCCAGCTGCGGGCGGGCACGATGCCGTTCCCGATGCCGGTGCCGCTGCCCGCGGTGTTCGGCGCCGAGGTGGCCGGCGTGGTCACCGAGGTCGGGGCCGGAGTCGACGAGACCCTGCTGGGCACCACCGTCGCCGGCGTGACCGGCGGAGTCGGCTCCTACGCCGAGTACGCGGCGGTGTCCGCGTCACTGATCTGCCCGGTGCCCGACGGCGTGTCGCCGGTCGACGCCGTCGCCGCCGCCGCGCCGGGCGCCATCGCGCTGGGGCTGCTGCACCGGGCCGGGCTCAAGGGTGGGGAGACCGTGCTGGTGGAGGCCGGGGCGAGCTCCGTCGGGACGTACTTGCTGCGGCATGCCAAGGAGTTCGGCGCGGAACGGGTGATCGCCACCGCGGGCGCCGAGCCGAAGCGGGAGCGGGCCCGGCAGATGGGGGCCGACGAGGTCATCGACCACCGGGAGCCGGGCTGGCCCGACCAGTTGCCCGATGTGGACGTGGTCTTCGACTCGATCGGTGGGCCGTCGGCCAGGCAGGTGCTCGATCACCTCACGCCGGGCTCCGGGCGCATGCTCTGCTACGGCCTGCTGAGCGGCGAACCCGCCGCGGTGGGCGCCGCCGATCTGCTCGCCAGCGGTGTGACGGTCATCGGGTGCGGCGGGCCCGCGTGGGGCGCCGGGGTGTTCGGCGTCAGCTACCCGGAGATGCTGGCCAGGGTGGCCGACGGACGCAGCCACGCGTACGTCGAAGCCACCCTGCCGCTGGAGTCGGCCGCCGAGGCCCACCGCCGCCTGGAAAGCCGCACGGCACTGGGCAGGCTGATCCTTACGCCCTGACGGTCAGGCGGGTCGCGCCCTCGGAGGACCACTGACGGCACGGCCAGGCCCTTCGAGGACCACCGGCGGTCAGGCCCCTTCGAGGACCGCGTCGAGCACGGCGGCGGCGCTGAGCTGTTCGAGGTTGTACTCGCCCGCCGTCACGGCCACGACCAGCCCGCGCTCGGGTGCCACGTGGATCACCTGGCCGCCGTTGCCATGTGCGGCGATCGAGGGGCGCTCACCGGTGCCGACGTACCACTGGTAGCTGTAGTAGGACCTGTCGTCGATCTTCACCCGGGGTCGCCACAGCTCCTCGATCCAGCTCCGCGGCACGATCCCACGCCCGCCGTCGAGCACGACCGTACCGATGGCGGCCAGGTCGCGCGGCGTCAGCCGCAGGCCCGACGCCGCCATCTCGTCCCCGTCGTCACCCTGCGACCACTCGAACGCGCCGATGCCCAGCGGCTCGAACAGCGCGCTCCTGGCGAACTCGGCCAGCGACCGGCCGGTCCCCTTGACGATGATCCGCCCGATCAGCGCCGTAGCTCCGCCGGAGTAAACCCGCCGCTGCCCCGGCTCCTCCACGATGGGCCGCTCCAGCACGAAGCGGTAGCGGTCGGGCGCGTACTCCATCGCCAGCTCACTGTTGGCGGTGCTGGTGTACGGAACGCTCTCGTCCCACTCCATCCCGAGCGTCATCGTCAGGGCGTGCTCGATGGTGAGGCGGGCCCGCTGGGGATCAGCCGCCAGATCCTGATATTCCGGGAATTGCGCGAGTAATCCCTCCTCCGGGGGCGCCACCAGCTTCTCGGCCAACGCGATGCCGTACAGGAGCGAGACCACACTCTTGGTGACGGATCGGACGTCGTGCAGCGTGTCCGGCTCGAACGTGACGTGCCCGAGGGGTTCGTTGAGCTTGACGTCCTGGCCCGCGCCGTAGCGTTCGAGGATGACCTGCCCGTTCTCGACGACCACGAGCCCGTGCAGATTCGGCGCCTTACCCTCCCGTAGGACGGCGTCCACTCGATCCGCCAATGCCATGACGACCTCCTCTTCGCTGGGACTTCCCGGTCTATGACCTGACACCGTGTGAGAGTCAACCGCGCTCATGGTGCCAGACCGTCCAGTACCTCACTCCCAACGAGCCGTCCCGCTCGCGGCTCGGAAACTACGATCGCGTCATAGTTTGATCGGATCATAGTTTGCGCTCTGTGATCGTTCCGGGCTGCCAGGCACCTTCGAACGTAGTCGAGCCGTCTGCTCGCTTCAGCGGCGAGCAGACGGCTCGAGAGAGTGGGAGCCGGAACCGCGCCAGGCGTCAGGTCAGGCCCGGAGCGGTTCCGTTTGGTCGCGGGTCGGACCGTCACCAGGGACGATGGGCCCGCGCCCGTGCTCGTCTCACAGCGGAGTTACCTCGTGGCGATCGCCCATGCGCGCTCGGATCCGCGCGCCGAGTCGCGCTCCGACGATGCCATCCAGCCGCTCCAGCCTGCGGTACGGATGCCGTTCCAGGCGGTGGACTGAGAGGCGGACTGGGCCGGCTTGCAGTCCTCGGCGCGGCCGGTGTTCACGGCGATGGCGACGGTGGGCCGGACCGCGGTCGACACGGAGGCCCAGGCCGTACCCACGATGGAGGGGCGGACCGTGATCGCGTTGGCGGTCCAGGCCGTACCCACGACGGCGGGACGGACCGTGGCCGTCGTGTTGGCGGCCCAGGTGGTGCTCACGTTCACCGGACGGACGGTGGTCGTGTTAGCGGCCCAGAGCGTGCCCACGATGACGGGGCGGACGGTGGTCGTCGCGTTGGCGGCCCAGGTGGTGCTCACGTTCGCGGGCCGGACGGTGGTCGTGCTGGAGGGGCAGGCCATGGTCACCACGGCGGGGCACGCCGAGCTCACGGCGGCCGGCCGAACCGGAGCCTGCAGAACCGGAGCCGACTGGACCGGGGCCTGCTGGATCGGAGCCTGCTGAACCGGAGCCTGCTGGATCGGGGCCTGCTGGATCGGGGCCTGCTGGACCGGGGCCTGCTGGACCGTGGTCACCGCGGCAGGGCAGGGCGTGCTGCTCGTGGCGGTCGGCCGGACCGTGGCCACCGCGGCGGAGCAGGGCGAGTTGGTCGTAGCGGAGGGCCGGACCGTGGTCACCTGGATCGGGCGGACCGTGGTCACGCTGCTCACCGCGCCGGGGCAGGCCGTGCCGGTCGTGGCGATGGGCCGGACCGTGGTCACCGCGGCGGAGCAGGGCGTGCTGCTCGTGGCGGACGGCCGGACCGTGGTCACCGAGTCGGGGCAGGCCACGCTCACCTTGGCGGGGCAGGCCGCGTTCGCGGTGGAGGCGGTCGTGGGGGCGGTGCGGACACCGGTCACGCTGGAGCGGCTGAGGTCGAACGTGCCGGCCTGGACACCATGCCAGTAGTCGGTGGCGAAGAAGTGGCCTTCTGCCTTGTCGTTCCGCGCCCCGATCGCACTGCTCGGGGAGCTGGTGAAGCCGCTGTCGAACTCGTCGTCGGCGACCGCTGGCCCCGCCACCAGCAGAAGGCCGGAGGCGGTTAGAGCTAGAGCGGTGATCGCGTGCTTGTACAAGGTCTGTCCCCCAGAAATGGATGCGCTGTTGTTTCGGCCCGCTGGAGCTTACCCCCCAACAATGGAGCATCTATCTCCCAGAACGATCTGGATTTCTTTACACTCGAGGATTTTAACCAGTCGGACGATCTGCCATTTCCCGCAATTACTTTTAGATCCCAGATCTTTCTTCAAGTCACCGTACTTACGAGTAATCGACGGCAATTCGGGCAGTCGGCTGAGAATTTCCTCAGCGTTTCTCAGGGATGGCTCAGCCGCCGCGGAGCAGGCTGGTGACCATGGACCGACTGCTGAACACCCCCGCCATCGCCCAAGGACTGCGCAAGGTCGAAGCCAGGATCCGCCGTCTCAGCGGATCGTCCACGCTGCCGGGCATCAACGCGGGCGCCGGGCGGATCATCAGCGCCGGCGGGAAGCGGCTGCGCCCCGCCATGACCCTGGCCACGGCGATCGCCCTGGGTAAGCAGCCCGACCGCCGGGTGATCACGGCCGCGGCGTGTGTGGAGTTGATTCACGCCGGTTCCCTCGTACATGACGATCTGATGGACAACGCCACCGAGCGTCGCGGCACTAGAACGCTGAACGCCGAACTAGGCGACGGCAAGGCCCTGGTGATCGGCGACTTCATGCTGGCCAGGGCGGGTTTGGCGGCCATCACGGCCGTGTCGAGACCGGTGGCCGAGGTGCTGGCCGCGACCGTCGTCGAGCTGGCGGAGGGCCAGTACCTGGAGACCACCGACTTGTTCGACCCGCACCGGACCGTGGAGAACGCGCTGCGATCCGTCACCGGTAAGACCGCCGCGCTGTTCCGGGCCGGGTGCCTGGTGGCCGCCGTGTGCGCGGGCGCCTCGCCGGAGGATCGGGCCAGGATGGCGGCGTACGGCGAGCGGTTCGGGCTGATCTTCCAGGTGCTCGACGACCTGCTCGACCTGACCGCCTCCAGCCGGCAGCTCGGCAAACCCGCGGGCAACGACCTGCGCCAGGGCGTCTACAGCCTGCCTTTGCTGATGGCCGGCGAGGACGTGTCGGAATTGCTGGGCAGGAATATGACCGACGACCAGGTGGCGGAAGTCCTACGTCGGCTGCGCGCCGGCGACATGGTGCCCAAAACTCTGGAGTACTGCCGCGGCCTGGCCGCCGACGCGCTCGCCGCCCTGCCGGTGATTAACGATTCCGAAACAGCCGGCATCCTGTACGCCTTGCCCACGGCATACATAGAGCAGGTTTCGCAAATAACTCTCCTGGCCACCGTTAATTGAGATTCATTGAAATGATTGGTGGTCGTCCACCGGTACGCCGCGACGCCCGGCAAGCGGGCCCGGTGGACGAGCGCGGCTGACAGGCCCGGTGAACGGGCGGCAAACGTTCTGCAAGGCCGACCCGCTAGGTTTCGGCAGATGAAGGCCCGCATCACCCAGATCTCCACGTACCTTCCCGCAGCCACGCTGACCAGCGACGAGGTCGAGCGACGCATCGAGGGCTACCGGCCACCGACCGGGATCATCGAGCGGATGACCGGCATCGAGCGCCGCCACGTGGCCGCCGACGATCAGCAGGCCTCGGACCTGGCCGTCGAGGCCGCCAAGGGGCTGGCGGCCGACGTCGATCTGCTGATCTTCGCCTCGGCCTCGCAGGACCTGGTCGAGCCCGCGACCGCGCACATCGTGGCCGCCAAGCTCGGCCTGTCGTGCCCGGTGTTCGACGTCAAGAACGCCTGCAACAGCCTGCTCAACGGGATCCAGGTGGCCGAGGGGCTGATCGTCTCCGGGTCGTACCGCAGGGTGCTGGTGTGCTCGGGCGAGACGCCGTCGCGGGCGATCCGCTGGCGGGTGCGGGATCGGGCGCAGTTCGTGGACGCGTTCGCGGGATACACGCTGTCTGACGCGGGCGCGGCAGTGCTTGTGGAGGCCGACCCGCTCCGCGGCATCTTCTATCGCGATTTTTCGGCGGATAGTACGGCGTGGGGTATCGGCACCCTTCCGGGTGGTGGGTCCATGCATCCGCGCGACCCGGAGTTCTCCTACTTCCGCGGCGACGGCCGTCGGCTGAAGGAGGCGTTCCAGCTCGTCGGCCCCGACCTCTTCCTCAACGCGCTCAAACGCACCGGCCTGACCTGGGATGATTTCGCGGTGATCGCGGTGCATCAGGTGGCGTTGCCGTACCTGAACGTACTGTCGCGGGCGCTCGTCCTCCCCGAGGACCGGCTGGTGATCACACTGCCCGAGCACGGAAACTGTGCGTCGGTCACGCTCCCGCTCCAACTCACCCACGCCCGCGCCCGCAGGGGCGACCGCGTGGCGCTGCTCGGCCTCGGCGGCGGCATCAGCCTGGGCATCATGCTGGCGGACCTGTGAACAGCCGCGACAATCCGCCCGAACATCACGAGCGCCACGATCCGCGTGAGCCCCACGAGCGGCACGAGCGGCACGAGCTACGCGAGCGGCACGTCCGGCGTGGGCGGTGGCACGAGACGCGGCTCTACCTCGCCGCCCACCCCTTCGCCTACCCGCTGATGCGCCTGCTGGCCCGGCTGGGTCCGGTGGTGCGGGTGCCGGGTCTGGGGGTGGTGGTGAACGACGCGGCCCTGGCCCGGCGCGTGCTCATGGACGGTCGTTTCCGTAAGGACGGCCCCGGCTCGCCCGGCGACCTGTGGACGCCCGTACTCGGCCCGTCGGTGCTGCTCAACATGGAGGGCGACCCGCACGCCGCGCTACGCGCCAAGCTGGCGCCGCTGTTCACGCCGTCGTCCGTCGCCACGCTGGTCGCCGACGTGCTGGCCGGCCCGCTGGACGATCTCCGTGTACGCCTGGCGAAAGGCGACACGGTCGACCTGGTGGACGAGATGCGGCTGCTGGCCGGGGCGGTGATCTGCCGGGTGATCGGACTCGGCGAGGTGCCGGCGGCCAGGGCCAGGCGGCTGTTCGCCGATGGGGAGCGGGTGGTGTCGATGGTCTCGCTGCGTACCAGGGGACTGAACGCCCGCCAGCTCACCGTGGCCCGCGAGGTGCTCGACGGGATCGGCGACATAGCGCAGGCGGCCTACGACGCGGGGGATCCCGCCACGGTGATGGGCCGGATGCGCGAGCTCGGGCTGTCGGCGGCGGAGGCCCGCGGGGCGGCCGGGGCGTTCTTCCTCACCGGGACGGAGACGGTCGCCACGTTCGTACCCAGGCTGGTCGCGTTGCTGCACGACCACGACGCCTTCGGCGCCGACCTGGATCTGGCGATCGAGGAGGCGATGCGGGTCACCACGCCGACGCCGGTGATGCTGCGTTCCGTCGCCGAGCCCGTACGCCTGGGCAAGGTCCTGGCCCGGCCCGGCGACCGCGTGGTGATCGTGACGCACAACTGCGCCCGCGCGTACGGACCGTTCGACCCGTCTCGCCCGCACCCGCCCGAGCTGCGCCGCCTGTGGTTCGGCGCCGGGCCGCACTTCTGCATCGGCTACCCGCTGGCGCTGGCCGAGATCCGCGCGGTGGCCGGGGTCGTGCTCGCCCGCCCGGTCAAGGTGGTGGCGCGGCGGGCCGCCAGGGGTGTGCTCCTCCCGACCTACAGGCACCTGCTGATCAGGGCCGCATGAGGGTCGGGGTCACCGGGGCGTCCGGTTTCGTGGGTGGCGCGGTCTGCCGGGCGGCCGTGGCCAGGGGCTGGCAGGTGTACGGCTTCGGGCGCCGGCTTGCGGAGATCCCCGGAGTGACGTACCAGGCGTGGGACCTGACTGGCGACGAGCGCCCGGAGCTGGACCTCGACGCGCTGATCCACTGCGCGGGGAGCGTCACCGACTGGGGCCCGCCGGCCGGGATCTGGCGGGCCAACCACACCGGAACCGCGAACGCCATGGCCGCCTTCCCGCACGCCCGGTTCGTGCACCTCAGCACGGCCAGCGTGTACGACCCGCGACGGCCGACGGTCATGGCCCGCGAGCACGAGGCCCCGGTGAGCCGGTACGTCAACGCCTACGGCGCGTCCAAGGCGGCGGCCGAACGCCTGGTCGAGGGGCGGGCGGTGATCCTGCGCCCGCACGCCGTCTACGGTCCGGGCGACACCACGCTGCTCCCCCGGGTGCTGCGGGCGGTCAGAGGCCGCAGACTGGTCGCGGTCGGCGACGGGCGGCAGCGTGTCAGCCTGACGTCGGTGTTCAACCTCGCCCATGCCTGCCTGCTGGCCGTCACGGGTCCGCTCGGGACGTACAACGTGACCGACGCCGAGCCGGTCGTCCTGGACGACGCGCTCCGCGCCGTACTGAGGGAAAAGGGCATCGACGCGACCCCGCTCTACCTGCCCCGGCATCTCGCCCACTGCCTGGCGGCGATCTCCGAGACGCTCGCCAACGGTGGGCAGTTCTCCCGAGAGCCGCGCCTGACCCGCTACGCCGTCGGCCACCTGGCCGTCGAGCGCACGCTGGACATCACCGCGGCCCGCGCGCGACTCGGCTACGCGCCGTCGCCGACGTCCTTCACGGGCGCCGCGTCCTGGTGAACCCGCCCCACCTCCGGCACCGCCGACGCCGCCGCGCCTTCACCGTCGGCTGAGCGCAGCTCACCGTCAGCCGAGCGCGCCTCGCCACCGTTTGGACCTGGTTTGCGAGCCTCCAGCATCTCCGACTTGAACCACGGCCCGCCGTACCAGAACCGCCACCCCAGGTCACGTCTGCGCACATCGACCACACCGAGCTCACGCAGCACGTCCTCATAGCGCGACGTGTGCTGGAAATCGGCGATCAGCATCAGCCCGCCCGGACGCAGCACCCGATGCGCCTCCTTGACGGCCTGGTCGCGGCCTTCGGCGGTCGGGATGTTGTGAATGGCCAGGCTGGACACGATCACGTCGAACCGCCCGTCGTCGAACGGCAACTCGCGCATATCCCCCGTGACCAGATCGACCCGGTCCGACACCCCTTCGGCCTCGGCGTTGGCCCTGGTGACGCTCTCGGCGTTGCCCGACTGGTCCTTGCCGCTCCACAGGTCGATGCCGGTGGCCCGGCCGCCGCGCAGCCGCTGGGCCGCGAGCAGCAGCACCATCCCACGCCCGCAGCCGAGGTCGAGCACCTGCTCGTCGCCCTCGATCCGGCCGAGCTCCTCGCCCCACACGACGAACTTCCCCCGCCGGGTCGTGTAGAGGTAACTGCCCGCGCTGGCCAGTGTGTAGAGCGCGCCGAGCAGGAACGCGATCCCAGCCGCCGGTACGTCGAAGGCGAACGAGACCGCTACCAACGCCAGCTGCACCACCGCGCCGAAGAAGAGTCCGGCGAGGGCCCATGGTGCGTCGAATCCATAGCTTCCGCGTCTCACACACACGTTATATCTCAAGATGGACTTCACCGAAACTTGCCGCGACACTGCCTTTTCACCAAATCGCCCGCCTCCAAACCGTTACTAACCTTGGCCATAGTTCGTAGAACGAGGGGTTGACCAGGGATGACAGTCAGAACACGCGGGTTCGGCCTCGGCTTCAGCATCGCGCTCACCCTGGCCTCAGCCCTGCTGTGGGGGGTGGCCCACCTGGCCGCCGACCGCCGGAAGACCGGCTTCGCCCTCATGGTGACGTACGTGGTGATGCTCGCCTCGATCCTCACCGTGCTCACCGTGTTCAGCAGCAGGCTGCTCTCGCTGGCCGTCCAGCCCGCCTGGCTCACCGCTCTCACCATCATGGTGGCCACGCTCGGGGTCGTCTGGACGGGCGTGATCATCTGGTCGTACATGCTCGTACGGCCGGCGCCCGCGAACCGCGTGGGCCGCGCGGTGACCACCGTCCTGACCATCGCCCTGTGCGGGCTCATCCTGGCCCCGGCCGTGTATGCGGCCCGCGTGGCCTACGTGTCGCGGGACGTGGTCAACACCCTGTTCACCGCCAACGTCTCCCCCATCGTGTCGCAGGACCCGTGGAACGGCGCGAGGCGGATCAACCTCCTTCTTCTCGGCGGCGACGCGGCTCCCGGCCGTCCCGGTGTGCGTACCGACAGCATCACCGTGGCCAGCGTCGACGTCGCCACCGGAGCGACGACCCTGCTCGGCCTGCCGCGCAACCTGCAGCGGGTACGACTTCCGGAAGGCCCGCCCAGGGACCGCTTCCCTGACGGCTTCACCGGCGCGGGCCCCGATACTCCCGGCCTGCTCAACGAGATCTTCCAGTACGCCGAGGACTATCCCGAGATGGAGCCGGGCGTACACAAGGGGCAGCGCGGCCCGGCCCTCCTCAAGAAGACGATCAGCGAAATCCTCGGCATCCCTGTCACTTACTACGCCCTGGTCGACATGAGGGGTTTCGCGCAGATCATCGATGCGATGGGCGGCGTGACGGTCACCATCAAGGACCCGATCGTCTACGGCAAGTACCGCGAGGGCCTGTTGAGCCCCGGCACCCGCAAGCTCTCGGGCCAGGAAGCGCTCTGGTTCGGCCGCTCGCGCACGGACAGCGACGATTACGTGCGCATGGGCCGCCAGAAATGCCTGCTCAACGCTGTCGCCAAGCAGGCCGATCCGGTGACCGTGCTGAACAGCTTCGAGAAGCTGGCCGTGGCGACGAAGCGTGCGATCTCCACTGACATCCCGCAGAACGTACTGCCCGACCTGGTGGATCTGGCGCAGAAGGTGAAGGACCACAAGATCAGAAGCCTGAACTTCGTACCGCCGCTGATCGACACCGTCTACCCCGACTGGACCCTGATCAGGCACAAGGTCTCCCAGGCCCTGGCCGAGCAGAGCTCGCCCACCCAGCACCCGCAGGCCGGCACGCAGACGGGAAGCCCGGAGAACCCGATCACCCTCGACTCGGCCTGCCGTTAGCCCGCCTGACGGCAGGCGCCTGCCGTCAGGCGCGTCTGAGCAGCAGCGTCACGAACCCGAGCAGGTCACGGTACCCGTCGAGCCACATCTTCCGGTGCTTCAGCGCCGCGGCCATCGCGGCGTCACCGTCGTCGCCGGGATGCCGCAGCGCCCAGTCGATGAGCGTCCCGGTCCACGACCACTCGTAGTCGTACCACTCGCCCCGCTCGCTGACGTGGGCGTACACGGTGTGATACCCGGACGACTCGGCCTGTGCCACGGTGCCCGGCAGGTCCGCGTATTCGCCGATCTCCGCCTCGATCTCCCGGCCCGGCGGCCGCTCCCAGAACCCCTCACCCACCAGCGCCAGCCCCCCGGGAGCGAGCAGGCCGCCGATCGCCTCCATCGACGGCGTCAGCCCGCCGAACGCGTGCGTGGCACCGACGCATAGCACCAGGTCGTACGGCCCGGCTGCGGCAAAGGCGGTCGCGGAGCCATGATGCAGGGTCAGCCGGTCCGCCACCCCGGCCTCGGCCGCCATCCGGCGGGCGTCGGCGAAGCCCGCGTCGGACAGGTCCACACCGTCGGCGGTGGCGTCGCCGTACAACTCAAGAAGCCGAACACTCCAGACCCCTGAGCCGCACCCCAGGTCCAGGATCCGCGCGCCGCTCGGCAGCTCGGCCCGGCGCAGCAACCGGGTCAGGTTCGCCTCGCTGATCGGGGAGGCGATCGGGTGGTCGGCGTGCGCGATATGGCTGATCATCTGTCTCTCCATACGGACAGATCCTAGTTATCCCCCTATACCAACTTGACGTGTCGGGATTTGGAGAGTTTCATATGCACATAGCCGACTTATTAAGTAGGAAATAGGGAGTAGGGCATGAACGCTCGCAGGGTGCTAGCCGCTCTGGCCGCAACCGCACTCACCGCGCTCGTGGTGGCCTGCGGGAGCAGCGCCTCTCCCAGTGGCGCGGCGAAGGAGCTGCACCTCGGCTACTTCCCGAACATCACCCACGCCACCGCCCTGGTCGGCGTCGAGAAGGGCTTCTACGCCAAGCACCTCGGCGTACCGGTGAAGACCAGTACGTTCAACGCCGGCCCGGCCGCGATCGAGGCGGTCTTCTCCGGCGCCGTCGACGCCACCTACATCGGCCCGAACCCGGCGATCAACGCCTGGGAGAAGTCCAAGGGCAAGGCCATCAACATCGTCGCGGGCGCCGCGTCCGGCGGTGTGTACCTGGTCGTCAAGCCCGGCATCAACTCGGCCGCGGACCTCAAGGGCAAGAAGATCGCCACACCGCAGCTCGGCAACACCCAGGACGTCGCGCTGCGCTACTGGCTGGCCAGCAAGGGGCTCAAAACCGACACCAAGGGCGGCGGCGACGTCCACATCGTGCCCCAGGAGAACGCGCAGACGCTGCAGACCTTCGCGACCGGTGACATCGACGGCGCCTGGGTGCCCGAGCCGTTCGCCAGCCGCCTGGTCATCGAGAGCAAGGGCAAGATCCTTCAGGACGAGCGCGACCTCTGGCCGAACAAGCAGTTCGTGATCACCCACCTCATCGTCCGGCAGGACTGGGCCAAGGCCAACCCCGACCTGCTCAAGAAGCTGCTCGAGGCGCACGTCGAGGCCACCAAGTACCTCAACGACGACCCCGCCGCGGCCGCGCAGACCGTCAACGCCGCGATCGAGAAGCTCACCCAGAAGCCGCTCAAGCCCGAGGTGCTGCAGAGCGCGTTCAAGAACATCACGTTCACGAACGACCCCATCGCCTCCTCCCTCACCGGCAGCGCGGACCACGCCGTCAAGGTCGGGCTGCTCAAGCCGGTGGACCTGAACGGCATCTACCTCTTGAAGCCACTCAACGAGGTGCTGGCCGCGCAGGGTCAGCAGTCGATTTCGGACAGGTGACGCACATGACGACGCAGGTGGTCGATCGTACGGCCGCGGTCCGGCTGGAGGCCGTCTCCAAGGTCTACGGTCACGGCGGCAACGGGCTGCTCGCCCTCGACAAGGTCTCACTGTCGGTACGGCCCGGCGAGTTCGTCTGCCTCCTGGGCGCCTCCGGCTGTGGCAAGAGCACGCTGCTCTCGCTGGTCGCCGGGCTCGACCGGCCGACGCAGGGGGAGATCTCCACGGCGGGGCGACAGGTCGCGATGATGTTCCAGGAACCGGCGCTGTTCCCGTGGCTGACGGTGTCGGCCAACGTCGAGATGGCCTTCCGCGCCGACAACCTCGCCAAGCGCGAGCGTCGTACCAGGGCGGGCGAGTTCCTTGAGATGGTCCATCTAGGTGGGTTCGGGAAGAAGCGCCCGCATGAGCTGTCCGGCGGCATGCGCCAGCGCGTCGCCCTGGCCCGCGCGCTCGCCCAGTCCTCCTCATCCTCAACATCGTCCTCGTCCTCGTCCTCGTCCTCGTTGGAGGACGGCGCGGTGCTGCTGATGGACGAGCCGTTCGGAGCGCTCGACGCGATGACCCGCGACCTGCTGCACGACGAGCTCGAGCGGATCTGGCGGGAACAGGCGCTGTCGGTCTTGTTCGTCACGCACAACGTCCGCGAGGCGGTCCGGCTCGGCGACCGGGTCGTGCTGCTCAGCAGCCGTCCCGGCAGCGTGGTCGAGGAGTTCCCGGTCGAGCTCGCCCGGCCCCGCCGCACCGACTCCGCGGAGGTCGCCGGGCTCGCCGCGAGGATCACCGACCGGCTGAAGGAAGAGGTGCTGCGCCATGGCCACTGATGGAACAGCAGTGCGCGAGCCGACCTTGGCCGCGTACGGATCGGGGGCGAGCGATGGCCGTTGACACGCACGCGCGCCAGATGGCCGGGCTCGACGCGCTGGAGTTGGCCGGTGAGCAGCGCGCCGGAGTGGCGTCCCGGGTCTGGGCGAGGCTCTGGCCGATGCTGACCGCGGTCGCGCTGGTGCTGGTCGCCTGGGAGCTGGTCGTGCTGAGCGGCCGCTGGCCCGAGTACGTCTTCGCCGGGCCGATCACCACGTTCCAGGACCTCGGGCACCGCCTCGGCGACCCCGAGTTCTACCAGGCCGTGGCGACCACGATGCGCCGGGCCGTCACCGGCTTCGCGCTGGCCATGCTCGTGGGCCTGGTCGTCGGCGCGGCCGTGTCGCGGGTGAAGGTGCTGCGGGCCGCCTTCGGCGCGCTGATCACCGGCCTGCAGACCATGCCGTCGATCGCCTGGTTCCCGTTCGCGATCCTGCTGTTCGGGCTGACCGAGAGCGCCATCACTTTTGTGGTGATCCTGGGTGCCGCCCCGTCGATCGCCAACGGCCTGATCACCGGTGTCGACTACACGCCTCCGCTGTTGCTGCGGGCCGGGCATGTGCTCGGGTTCCGGCGATTGCAGCTCTACCGGCACGTGATCCTGCCCGCGTCGCTGCCGTCGTTCCTGGCAGGGCTGAAGCAGGGATGGGCGTTCGCCTGGCGCTCACTGATGGCCGGCGAGTTGCTCGTCATCATCGCGTACCAGTCGTCGCTCGGCGAGCAACTGGCGATCTCACGGGAACTGTCCGACTCGCCGGGCCTGATCGGCACGATGATCGTGATCCTGGTGATCGGCATCGTGATCGACATGCTGTTCGAGGCCGCCGACAGCGCCCTACGTCGGCGCTGGGGCCTCAATCCGGTGTGATGCGGGTCTCCGCGCGAACCGATTACGCGCTGCGGGCGGTCACCGAATTAGCGGCGGCACCGCCGGGGCCGGTGCCGGCCGAGCGCATCGCCTCGGCCCAGAACATCCCGCGCCGCTTCCTCGACAACATCCTGCTGCAGCTCAGGCGGGCCGGACTCATCCACAGCCTGCGCGGCCCTGAGGGCGGCTACTGGCTGGCCCGCCCGGCGGACGACATCACGCTCGCCGACGTGATCGCGGTCATCGAGGGCAAGCCCGAGTATCCGGCGCACGGCGGCTACCCGGGTGTCGCGGGCCCGCTGGCCGACGTCTGGAGCGCGCTGCGCGAACACGAGGAACGCCTGCTCACGGAGGTCACCTTCGCGCAGATCGTCTCCACCACCCGCTAGGCAATCAGGCTTCCACTGCCGCGGCGTTGAAGATGCGATGCCCAAGCAGGTCTTATGCGGTACTGGACACGCACCACGTCGGGCCGGTGCCCCGCCATCGCCGCCGCCCCTCGGATGCCCAGCCGTATCGAGCCCCCGAGAAGGCATGGCCGAGATCACCGCTCGGGCGGCGGCGGGCGTATCGCATGGTTCCAGGATTCGGACGGCAACATCTTCGTCATCGAAGCCGGCATCTGATTCCCTGTCGGGGATGCGGTGCCGCTGGTGCCAGGCGTTTCAGGGAATGCGCATGTCAGGATTCGACTGCGACATGCACGTATCAATGCCCTGGTTGTAGGGCGTGTCTGGGTTGAACAGGGCGTAGGAGTACGAACAGCAGGGATTGTGGCATTCCGCCTCGGTCGGGTAGTCGGCACCGAACAGGGCCTCGACGCCGACCGCCTCATACGGCCCCGACGGCAGCTTCGGCACCTCGTCGTAGAAGTTCACCAGCCGGAACGTCTGCACGCGCAGGCCGTTGTAGTAGTCCTTGAAATTCGACTCCCCGACCTTGGGACTGGCCTGGTTGCAATGCAGGATCTTCGCGACGGGTATTCCCGCGAAGCAGGCCAGCGGAACGATCAGGGTCGCCAGGGTCGAACCGAGGCTGTGCCCGGTCACGATGAGTCTTGCGCCGCTCTCGGCGATCTGCGACAACTCGGCCGCGAAGGCGCCCTGGTCGAAGCCGTTGAAGACGTCATTGAACCCTTTCTCCACCTGGGTGTTCCTGATGGGCGTGCTTGTCGGCGGGTCATAGGGCACCAGATCGGTCTTGCCGTCCATGATG
The DNA here is from genome assembly GCF_044460705.1 of Nonomuraea sp. NPDC050022. Classification (NCBI taxonomy): domain Bacteria; kingdom Bacillati; phylum Actinomycetota; class Actinomycetes; order Streptosporangiales; family Streptosporangiaceae; genus Nonomuraea; species Nonomuraea sp. NPDC050022. The sequence goes on along the minus strand of NZ_JBITKE010000004.1, from coordinate 681,764 downwards.
AAGTCGTCGTCCGTCTGGGACCCGCGAAAGGCCAGGAACACGGTGCTGCTGTCAGGCCCGTAGGCGAATATCGCGAAGGGTTCCGCGATCTTCTTGACGACCGGGGTGAAACTGCTCCAGAACGGGCCGCGGAACCTCCACTGGTCAAGCGGGAACGCCGGGCCGGTGATAGGGCAGCTATCCGAGGGCGTCCAGGAGAACGTGGGGGCACTCGGCTTGCCCGCAGCCTTCCATTGTTCACACATCTCGCAGGCTACGTTGACGACGAAAGAACAGGTTCGGGCGATGTCCAGGTCATAGCCGGGAGGAACCTTGAGTGGCATCTCGTTTCCGTTGGGCACCGGTACTCCTTGACGATGTCGGGACGGTCGACTGCGATCGCCGTGAACCTAACCACCCCGGCTCAGCGCTACGCATGAGTGCATAGGTTTTGGGCTACTCCATGCCATGTCCATCCAGACCGGCGACCCAATGGGTGTCACTCCTCGCCCGCTGCGGAGGGCCAGTTTCCACTCCCACAACTGCATGATCTTGTCTCAGTACGGTGCCGTCGGCGGCCACCGTCAACCGGTACTCCTGTGAGGTGCCTGACCGTCGGCCGGCGGCACCGTGCCTCGGCCAGCCATCATTGCGACGATCACCTGGCCGGCCGCAGCGCCGCACATCAGGATGATCGGTACCTGCCAGCCGGAACTGACGGTGTGGAGCAGCCCGAAAATCACCGGTCCCGCGGCGGCCAGCAGGTACCCGATCGACTGCGCCATCGCGGACAACGCGCCCGCCATGGTCGCGTCCTTGGCTCGCAGGCTGAGGAAGGCCAATGCGAGCACCAGACAGGCTCCGCCACCCAGCCCGAGAACGACGCTCCACAGCAACGCCCATCCCGGCGCCACCAAAAGTCCCAGGTAGCCGACGAGCACAACGACCGAGCTCACCGTCGCCACCGCGCGTTGATCACGTGCCCACCGCAGCGCGGCGGGCACCGCCAGGCTGGTCAACACCGCGACCATCTGGAACACGAACAGCAGCCAGCCCGCCGTGGCCGCACTCACTCCACTGTCCTGGAACACCTGAGGCAACCACGTCACGACGACATAGAAGCCCAGCGACTGCAATCCCATGAACGCCGTGACCGCCCACGCCAGCGCCGACCTCCACGGCAACCGGGGTCGGCGAATCGCCTCCGAGGCCGGCCGCGGAGTTCGCACCTGTGGAAACCACAGCACGACGGCCACCAGCGCGAGCACGATCCAGCAACCCAACGCGGTGTACCAACCGCCGGGGGCGACCTGGCTGATCGGCACCGCCACCCCGGAGGCCACCGCGGCGACGGCCCCCATCACAGTGGCGTACGCGCTGGTCAGCAGTCCCACTCTGGCAGGAAAGTCGCGCTTGATCAGGCTCGGCAGCAACACATTGCCGACAGCGATTCCCGCCCCGGTCAGCACGGTTCCCGCGAACAGCCCGATTGCCGTCGGTATCCATCGGACCGCGATCCCGAGCGTCAGCACCACGAGCGCACCCCAGAGGAGCCGCTCGGGTCCCCATCGCGCCGCCAGTCGCGGAACCATCGGCGATATCGCGGCGAACGCCAGCAACGGCAGCGTGCTCAGCAGACCCGCCGCAGCCGGAGCCAACTCCAGATCGGCTTGTACGCGATCCAGCAACGGCCCGACACCGGTCAAGCTCGGCCGTAGGTTCGCCGCCACCACCAGCAACCCCCACACCAGCAGGGCTTGCCGCTTTGAACCTGATGAGAACGCCGCCATGGTGTTGACCTCTCATGCATAATACGGAATAAGGAATCCGGATTCCGCATGAAGTCTAGGCAGAGGATCGTTTGGGATGTCAACTCCGCAGACCCGCCGCAAGACGCGTACCGACGCCGAGCGCAATCGAGATCGCGTCCTGGAGGCGGCTCGCGCGTTGTTCGCCGAGTCCGGCTACGACGTGCAGATGTCGGAGATCGCACGGGCGGCGGGCGTCGGCATCGGGACCCTCTACCGCAAGTTCCCGACGCGGGAGGCCCTGATCGAGGCCATCGCCGAGCACCGGGCCGCCGACCTCATCGCCGCCGCACGCCGACTCGCCGACGCGGACGATCCGGCTCACGGCTTGGCCGGATTTCTGCGCCATGTGGGTGAGGTACTGGCCGACGATCGCGGCATGTCCGAGGTCATCGAGAAGGCCATGGGCTCGACCGAGCCACGGGACGAGACTCGGGAGGCGCTGCTCGCCATCGTCGCGGAGCTGATCGACCGGGCGCGGGCGCGCGGCACGGTCGGCCAGGATGTGACGACCGGGGACGTCAACATGGTCATCTGCGGCTTGGCGGCGGTCATCCGCAACGCCGCGGGCGATTGGCGGCGGTACATCGAGGTCGCCCTCGACGGCCTCCGCCCCCGCTGAAACGACGGTGATGCGCGACTGTCCTGGCGGCCATGCCCTTTAGCCGTCGTGATCCATCACGTCACACCGGTGATGGCCCGCCTTTCCAGGTCGATGAGCGCGGCGAAGTCGGCGGGGTTCAGATCGTAATTGCAGAGAATGGCCGAGGTCCAGTTCATGTCGAGGTAGACGGACCAGTTGGTGTTGCCGCCCGCTATTCCGCCACCGTGGCTTATCACCCGCTGGTTGTGGAAAATGCCGGAGATGGGGCCGTACGCCATGAGGGACTCGTATCCGCCGGGGCGGGGCGGGCTGCCTGCGAGAGGAGCGGGTGGGAATTTCGCGTTCACGTAGAGGGCGGTGTAGGCCGGGTTGAGCAGCTTGTTGCTCAGCAGGGCATGCGCGAAGCGGACCAGGTCAGGTGCCGTGGAGAAGCCATTCCCGCCTCCTGTGCCGATGTAGCTGCGCGCCGAATTGGTTCCCGCGACGCCTCGTGAGCCGCCCTTGTCGAGGTTGCGGAGGCCGTCGATGCGGGAGCCGTCGCTCTGGTACATGTACGGGTGCGCGAAACGTTCGCTGCCCAGCCATTGGGGGCGGATGTAGTAAAGGGAATCCGTCATGCCGGCCGGGCGGAAGATGTGGTCACGGACATAGTCCCAGAAGGTCTGCCCCGACACTCGGGCGACGATCTCACCGAGGACCTCGTAACCGGCGCTGCTGTACTGGTGTTTGACGCCGGGAGGGAAGGCGGGTTCCTGTGACTGGAGGCGTTTTCTCATGGCGGCGAGTTGCTCGGCGATGCTGTAGTGAATCGTCGTGGAAATGTCGTCGTCGCGGGTGGGATCGCCCAGACCGCAGGTGTGGGTGAGCAGGTTGTGGACGGTGACGGTGTTCGCCGTCTCGGCCGGGTAGCCGTCGAGATAAGTGCCCAGCTTCTCGTGGAACTTCAGCTTGCCCTGTTGCGCGAGCTGCACGATGGCCAGGCCGGTGAACGGCTTGGATGCCGAGGCCAGCGGGTAGATGGTGTCCACCCGGTTGGGGATGGATTTTTCCTTGTCAGCCATTCCGTAGGCGCGCGACAGCACGGGCTTGCCGCGATAGCTGATCAGCACGGTTCCGGAGAACTTGTCGTCGGCGGCGAGCTGGGCGATGTGCTTGTCGAAGGATCCTCCGGGCCGGACGGCGTCGGGGATACGGGGCGTTTGCGCCCGAGCGGCTCCCGTGGCGAGGGGAACCGCCCCCAGCAGGCCGATCGCGGTACGTCGTGACGGTTGGTTCGCGGTCATGAAGGTGATCGAACTCGGCGGCCTGTTTCCCGGCCGTTTCCACGCCCTGCGACACCGGCGAAAAGCTGGGCGCGATCCTCAGATCGTCTCGTCCAGGTTCTCGGCATAATAGGAGATGGCCCTGGCGTAGCCGCCCGCCCGGTCTGACTCGGCGACGACCGAGAGCAGCGTACTGACGGCCTCGCGAGCCCGGCCGGAGTTGTAGAGCGCCATGGCGTTGAACGTCCGCAACCCCGCGTCGCCGGGAAACTCCGCCAGCCCGCGCTCGAACGTCTCCAGCGACTCCGCCACCCGACCCAGCACTCGGTAGGTGCTGCCCAGCCCGAGGAAGGCGCCCAGCCGGTCCTCGGCGCTCAGCCCGTCATCCGCCAGCGCGCGCACGTAGAACGGAACCGCTTCGGCCTCCAGCCCGAGCGCGTCGTGCACCCACGCGGTCTGGTAGGCCACCTCCGCGTCATCGGGATACCGCGCGGCCAGCGCCACCAGCAGCTCGCGAGCCTCCTCCCGCTTGCCCCCCGCACGCAACTCCACAGCCCGCGCCAGCTCGTCGTCTCGCTCGCCCGCCGTCGCGATCGTGGTCGCCTCGACGGCCGCCGTGCGTAGCCCCGCCGCCTGCGCCGATTCGTCGTCACTCACGCACTCAGTGTGCCATGATGAGTGCGAGATGAAACGGTAACGGTTTTCATAGTCATAATCGGAGGGTGCTTATGAAAGTGGCGTTCGTCGGCAAGGGCGGCAGCGGCAAGACGACGATGTCGGCGCTGTTCGCCAGATATCTGGCGAGCCAGGGCGGCCCGGTGGTGATCGTGGACGCCGACATCAACCAGCACCTGGCGCTGGTGCTCGGCGTCGAGGACCCGCCGGAGCCACTGGGCTCCCGGCTCACCGAGATCAAGGACCTGCTGCGGGGAGACAACCCGCGCATCCCCTCGGCCCAGGCCATGGTCAAGACGACCCCGCCGGGCCGCGGCTCCCGGTTGCTGAGCTTCAAGGACCTGGCGACCAGCGAGTTCGCGGTCACCACGCCCGAGGGCATGCGGCTGATGGCCACCGGCCCCTTCAGCGAGGACGACCTGGGCGTGGCCTGCTACCACTCCAAGGTCGGAGCCGTCGAGCTGCTGCTCAACCACCTGGTCGACGGCGCGGGCGAATACGTGGTGGTCGACATGACCGCCGGGTCCGACTCCTTCGCCTCCGGCCTGTTCACCCGCTTCGACCTGACGTTCCTCGTCGCGGAGCCGACCAGGCAGGGCGTCAGCGTCTACCGGCAATACCGCGACTACGCCGCCGACTACGACGTGCCGCTGGCCGTGATCGGCAACAAGGTGCACAGCCCGTCCGACGTCGACTTCCTGCACAGCCAGGTGGGCGACGGCCTGCTCACGTGGATGGAGCACTCCTCCGCCGTACGCGCGATGGAGCAGGGCCGCCGCTTCTCCCTCGACGACCTCGAGCCCGCCAACGCCGACGCGCTGGCCATCCTGCGCAAACACCTCGACGCGCAGGACAAGGACTGGGCCCGCTTCGGCCGCCAGACCGAGGAGTTCCACCTGCGCAACGCCCGCTCCTGGGCCAACGCCAAGACCGGCCTCGACCTGGCCGACCAGATCGACCCGGAGTTCGTCTACGGCAGCCGAGCCACCACATGACTGTCCCCTCCGGTCATCTGGAAGCCCTCACCGGCCCCGCCTAGCGTTCGCATCAATCCCCGTTGAGAGGAGACATCATGTCGCTGACCGTTCCGAACGATCTACTCGATCAGGCCAGAGCCGGCGAGGTCGACGACGCGGCGTTCATCGCCTGCGTCCGCGAATCCCTGCCGTACGCCTGGTCGGTGATCAGCGAGCTGGTCCAGCACCGCGACAGGACCGGCGCCGACTTCGCCGACAACCAGGTGCCGCCGCCGTCCGAGGAGGCCCGCGGCCAACTCCTGCGCTGCCTGGCCAGTGACGCGATGCGGGGGGCGCTGGAGCGCCACTTCGGCGTCCGCCTGGCCTTCCAGAACTGCCACCGGGTGGCGGTGTTCGCTCCGTCGGCCGCGGACGCATGGCGGGAGTTCGTCACGCCGCGCGCACAGATCCTCAACCAGAAGCCGGAGCTGGTGGACTGCTAGCTCCATCCGTGGCGGGCCGGTCCCCCCGGCCCGCCGCTGAGATGCTGGCCAACGTCGAGGTGTACGGCATTCTCGCTGCGTCTAGAGCGCGTGGAACCGTACATCGACTGAGTCCACGGCGACTCCGCCCCCGTTGGCTCGCGATCGCGTTTCCTCGGTCGAGGTTGACTTAAAAGCCTTTTGGGGAACCCCCTCGGGCTGGTCACCGCACTGCGTGCCGTTGGCCCGCTGAGCTCGCGCTCCGCCCCGGTCCGTCTCTACAGATGATCAAGGGAGCGCGCGACCAATGGGAGCAGCAGACCTGAGCAACATCGACCTGTCCGGGGCCATCTGGCGGAAGAGTTCCCGGTCCGGCTCAAACGGCGGCCAGTGCGTAGAAGTCGCAAGTAACATCCCCGGAATCGTCGCCGTCCGCGACAGCAAGAACCGTGGCGGCCCTGCACTTATCTTCACGCCCGGCGAGTGGAGAGCCTTCCTAGGCGGCATCAAGGACGGCGAGTTCGACCAACCAGGCTGACCGCCCCCGGCAGCGCAACTCTTGTCAGCACCGCATAGGGGTTATTGCCGTTTCAATTACTTGATCAAAGCGTCGGCTGGCCGCCACGGGCTAAGGGTGACCCTGCTGGCGGCGGCGCGAGATCACCGACGCATTCGTGGACCCGCTGATCACCACCGTGCACCGCATCAACGCCCGAACCGACACCTAAGTCATCGAGGAGTTCATCACCGAGCTGAAGCGCGTCTCCGGCAAAGAGAACTCCCGGTCAAGATGACCTAGACCCTGCTGGAGGCACCGGGCGAGATGGTCAGCGAGGCGATCTACCCGGTGATGCCGGGCGGAGTGGACGCCCTGGTGGCGCTGGCTCTGTGATGCAAGGGCGCTGCCGGCGGGCCCGCGAGGAATTCTTGCGCGCGGCCCCAATCAGCGCCACGGCTCTTCAGGGGTGCCGGTTCGCTGGTCGTGGTGAGCCACCAGCCTGGACAGCAGCTCGGTCAACCGCCCCCGCTCCTCGCGTGACAGCGGAGCCAGTAGCTCTTCCTGGGTTTCGGCCAGCCGCTTCTCCAGTCGCCGCAGTTGCCGCTTGCCCGCCGCGGTAAGCGAGATGATGTTGCGCCGCCGATCGGAGGGGTCCGGGGCGCGCTCGACCAGTCCGCTGTCGGCGAGTTCGTTGATGGTCGCGACCATGTCGCTGAGGTGGATGCCACTGCGGCGGCCCAGGGCGGCCTGGCTGGCCGGGCCGGACTCCTCCAGCGTCGCCAGCAGGCGGTAGTGGTATCCGCGGGCGCCGACGGCTGAGAACCCGTCGCCCACCAGGCGGTGCGCGTGGTTGGCGGTCTGGCTGAGCAGCCAACTGGGCAGGCCCTGCCATCGGGCGGGCGTGTCCTCGGATGGGTTCTCCATGTGACAAGTCTAACGAATCGTTCGGAGCACTAATGATTGTGCTATCGTTCGTGACGTAAACGTTAGTCGTACGAACGTTAGGCAATCGAATGGATCTCTCCGAGGCTGCCAGCCTGATCAAGCCGTTCCGCATCGACATCCCCCAAGCCGACCTCGACGACCTGACCGACCGGCTCGCCCGTACCCGCTGGCCCAACGAGGTCGCCGACGCCGGGTGGGACTATGGCTTCCCGCTGGCGCGGCTCAAGGAGCTCGCCGAGCACTGGCGGATCAAGTACGACTGGCGCGAGCACGAAGCCGAGCTCAACAAGCTCCCGCACTTCACCACCGAGATCGAGGGCCAGAACATCCACTTCGTTCACGTCCGGTCCGCGAAGCCGGACGCGCTCGCGCTGATCCTCACCCACGGCTGGCCCGGCTCGTTCCTGGAGTTCCTCGACATGATCGAGCCGCTGTCGCGCGACTTCCACCTGGTGATTCCGTCCATCCCGGGGTACGGCTTCTCCGGGCCGACCCACGAGGGCGGCTGGGATGCCTTCCGGATCGCGCGGGCCTGGGCCGAGCTGATGCGCCGTCTCGGGTACGAGCGCTACGGCGCGCAGGGCGGCGACTTCGGCGCGGGCATCTCCCTGGCGCTCGGCGCGGTGGCACCCGAGCAGGTCGTCGGGGCGCACGTCAACTACCTGCCGACCCGGCCGGACCCGGATGCCGGCATCGAACTGTCCGCAACGGATGAAGCCCGGCTGGACAAGGTCAGGCAGCTGATCGCGAACCGGCCGCCGTACCAGGCTCTGCAGGCTCTCACCCCCCAGACCATCGGCTACGCGCTGACCGACTCACCGGTCGGCCAGCTGGTCTGGATCGCCGAGCGCTTCGCGCAGTGGACGGACCCCCGCTCGCAGATCAGCGACGATCGGATGCTCACCGACATCTCGCTGTACTGGCTGACCACCACCGCGGCCTCCTCGGCGCGGCTGCACCACGACGCCCCGCGGGGGCAGACCCTGCCGTGCCAGGTGCCGGTCGGCGTGGCGGTGTTCGCGCACGACATCACGCAGTCGGTGCGGCCGCTGGCCGAGCGGCTGTACGACATCAGGCACTGGTCGGAGTTCGAGCGTGGCGGCCACTTCGCCGCGATGGAGGTGCCGGAACTGCTCGCCGAGGACGTCCGGGACTTCTTCCTGGCCCGCATCGAGTAGGGCTACCGACACCCGCTAGTACTCCGGCCCAGAGCCCGGGATCCGGTCAAGGTCATCGTACGGAGCAGGTGGTAGAGCCGGCGCCGACCAGGCGGCCCGGCACTCAGCCCACTTCGTCGAACAGCCCTTGGAGGGTCTGGGCGGTGGCCGCTCGGGCGAGCCAGGTCTCGAGTTGGGCAAGGTCCGTACAGGTGATGATCCGGGCGTGAATGTCGGCGGGAACATCGAAGCCACGGGCAGCCAACACGAGCAGCACCGACCTACCAGCCTCTTCCGCCTTACCCTCCGTCCTGCCCTCCGCCTTGCCCTCCGCCTTGCCCTCCGCCTTGCCTTCGGCCTTGCCACGGCCGAAGTGTTCGCGAGCGAAGGGGCTGTAGACCGGCCATTCGGTAGACGCGGACTTCATGATCTCCTCCATGAGGCGGCGGATCGCGGGCGTGGACATGCTGTATGCGTATTCATAATACTTCGGAGCGTGTTCGTCGGTCACGTCTGTTAGCGCGGCGGCGAACGCCTCGACGACCTTGCGGTTGAGGCCGTGAATCATGACCGACATGGCCGCAAGGTCCGGGTGGGCGGCGGCCTCCTGGGGGTCGGTGATGACCGGGACATCATCCGGCCCCAGTACCCAGGGCTGCAGGCAGTAGCCGGTCAGCCCCGACTCGATCGGCTGTGCGTAGTGGGTGGCGACATTGCGGTCGGGACAGATCATCAGGACTGAGACGTCGCAGCGCAGCATCAGCCACAGCGCGGCTGCGTAGCGGGCGATCTGCTCGCGATTCTTGGACTTGTCCTGCTGGATCTCCACGATGATGGCGTGCGCGGCTGTTTGCGGTGGCCCCATCACGAGGACCACGTCGGACTCGATGTCGTCGGAAGGACGGGTGTTGAAGGTGGTCTTCTCCAGCCGGACCAGCGGAGTGGCGGGCAGGTCCACTCCCAGGAAATCGCGCAGGATCTCCACCGCCAGTTGAGGGCGGTCGGTGAACAGCTTGACGAGAGTGTCATGTGGGGGGGACGGCATGACACTCATTGTTGCATCACGAGCACACAAAGTGACGATCATTCGCCTCCTTTCGGCCCTCAGCCGGTGACCTGAGGTAGCACCTCTTCCCCAAGGCGGCGGATGTTCTCCAGAGTGCGCTGATGGTCGCCCATTCCCTCGACCATGAGGATGAGGTGCTGGATGCCGGTGGCTTCCGAGGTGCGCAGGATGGACTCCACGCAGTGGGCCGGTGAGCCGACCGGGTGGACGCGGGTCAGGAAGTCTGCGTACGCCGAAATATCCCGGGATGGTGGTTCTCTGTGGTCCACCGGCACGTAGCCGGACAGGCCGGGCGTCAGCCAGCGCGGCAGGGACTCCTTCAGCTCGTTTCGCGCTTCGGCGGTGGAGTTCGCCACATGGGCGACGGCCGCTGCCATGTGGGCTTGGGGCGTTCCCCCGTGAGACGCGTACATGGCGATCATCGAGCTCTTCTGCCGGTCGTCGATGTGCATGCCGAGCAGCATCGGGAGACCCCGCTTCGCGGCCAGTGCCACGGTCGGCGGTGAGGTGCAGGCCAGGACCGGGCGCAGCCTGGCCGGCGGGACCAGCGGCACTTCACGGAAGCTGAAGAACTCCCCCGCCGCCGACACCCGCTCCCCGGAGAGCGCGGCGAGCAGTACGTCCAGCGACTCCTCGAAGCCGTGCTCGAAGCGCTCCAGCCCGGTGCCGAACACCTCCAGGTCCACCCATGGGCCGCCCCTCCCGACGCCCAGCGTGAAGCGGCCATCCGACAGGTGGTGCAGCATGGCCGCCTGTTCGGCCAGGGCGATCGGGTGCTGGGTGGACAGGACGCTCACGGCGGTGCCGAGGCCGATGCGACTGGTCCTGCCGATCGCCACGGCCGCCAGCGTGGTGGCGGAGGGGCAGACGCCGTACGACATGAAATGGTGCTCGGCGATCCAGGCATCGGCGAACCCGGCCTCCTCGGCCGCCACGATCAGGTCGAGAGCGCTCGCCAGCACCTGCTCCGACTTCTGGTCCGGAAACCGGGCCACGATGAGAAAAATCCCGATTCGCATTCCATCGATAATGGTCGATCCCGGCGCCAAGCCAATCGACCCGGCCAACCGAAGAAGCTAACCGAAGAGGCTCGCCTGCCCCTCACCCACCGCCGGATCCCGGTGCCGCTTGAGGTGCCGCCAGCGAGGCAGATCGTCCAGGTACGACCACGACAGCCGATGATGCTCCGTAGGCCCCAGCCGGGCCAGCGCCTCCTGGTGGACCGGTGACGGATAGCCGGCGTTGTCCGCGAACCCGTACTCCTCGCACCCGATCGTCCCCATGTACGCGTCCCGCCGTACCTTGGCCAGGACCGAGGCGGCCGCCACCGAGATGCTGGCCGAGTCGCCCTTGACCTCCAGGCGTACCGGCCACGGAGCCCCGATGTAGTCGTGCGAGCCGTCGAGGATCAGCGCGTCGGGCCGCATGGGGAGGGCGGCCAGGGCGCGGCGGGCGGCGCGGCGCAGGGCCTCCGTCATGCCGAGCTCGTCGACCTCGGTGTGGGAGGCGTCGCCGAAGCCGATGCCGACTGCCCAGGACTCCAGGGAGGCGGCCACCGTCCCGCGCTTGGCGGCGGACAGCTGCTTGGAGTCCGTCAGCCCGGCGGGCGGGTCGGACAGGTCGGTGATGACGGCGCACACCGTCACGGGACCGGCCCACGCGCCCCGGCCCACCTCGTCGAGGCCCGCGACCGTGGTCGTGCTGCGCTGGGAGAGCAGCAGGTGCTCGATGTCATAGGTGGGCGCCATGGGCACCAGACGTTATCGCTCCGCGAGCGATACCGGATCCAGATCGGCGGCGAGATAGCGCGCGGCAACGTGGATGGCCCGCAGCGTCACCGACACCGACGGCCGGTGGACGCTGGAGCCGCGCGCGACGGCCCGTATCTCGCGGCCCACCGGATTGCCGGGGAACTCGCGTACGGCGATGCCGCGCACGCCGGCGGCCAGCGCGAGCGCGGGGACGGCGGCGATCCCGATGCCCTTGGCGACCAGCGACAGGATCGTGCCCAGCCCCTCGAACTCCCACGGCGTCGGCCGGGTGCCGCCCACGTCCACGAAGAGCCGGTCGACCGCGAGGCGCGACGGCTCCCCGTCCGGCGTGGCCATCCACGGCTCGTCACGCAGCTCGCGCAGGTCCAGGGGCACCTCGGGGTCGGCCAGCCGGTGCTTGCGCGGCACCACCAGCACCAGCGGGTCGTTCAGCAGCGGGAACGTCCGCAGGCTGTCGCTGTCGCCGACCCGCCCGTACCAGTCGTCGACGAGCGCGATGTCCACCTCGCCCGCCTGCACCTCGCGCATGCCCCGACCCGACCGGCTCTGCCCGAGCCTGAGCGTCAGCTCGGTGTAGCGGCGCAGCGAGCGGGCCAGCGCGGGCGCGAACGCGACCGCCGCCGTGGGAAAGGCGGTCACCACCACCCGGCCGGACGGCGTGCCCGCGTGGGCCGAAAGGTCGGATTCGGCCTCTTCGACCATGGACAGAATGCGTTCGCCGTGGATCACCAGGCGGCGGCCCGCGTCGGTCAGCTCGGCGCTGCGCGCGGTCCGGTCGATCAGCGCGGTTCCGGTCTCGCGTTCGAGGGCGGCCAGCTGCTGGGACACGGCGGAGGGACTGTACCCCAACGACTCGGCGGTCGCCGAGATGCTGCCCCGACGGGCAAACTCGCAGATCAGCACCAAGCGCCGCAATTCGAGCATCGGACTTCCTTCCGCCCACCCACAAAAAGCCTCGCTTGTGGTGATGCCTTCATCCAACCACGCTGGGAACGTGACAAACATGACGGTTACCCTCTCCGCCACTCTGGCGACCAACGAAGACATCGAGCGAAGACGGCGCGCCGGGGAACGGGTGCTGCACCTCGCGTTCGGCGAGGCCGGCCTGCCCGTCCACCCGGCGCTGCGCGACAAGCTGGTCGCCGCATCCGAGCGCAACGGCTACGGGCCGGTCGCGGGGGCGGCCGACCTGCGGGACGCGGCGGCGGGCTACTGGACACGACGGGGACTCCCCACCGACCCCGAGCTGGTCGTCTGCGGCCCCGGCAGCAAGTCACTGCTGTACGGCGTGCTGCTGGCCATCGGCGGCGACATCGTCCTGCCCATGCCCAGCTGGGTCAGCTACGCGGCGCAGGCCGACCTCGTCGGCGCCCGTCCGATCATGGTCGCGCCCCCACAGGGACAGGGCGGCGTACCGGATCCGGAACGGGTGAGCTCGGCCGTGCTGCACGCTCGCGCCCAGGGCAGGACCGTCCGCTCGGTGCTCGTTACGCTGCCCGACAACCCCACCGGACGCCTCGCGCCGCCGCAGACCATCCAACGCCTGGTGGAGGTCGCCCGCGAGCTCGACCTGTACATCATCTCGGACGAGATCTACCGGGACCTGCTGCACGACCCCCTGCTTCCGTTCACCTCGCCCGCGGACCTGGCGCCCGAGCGCACGGTCGTCACCACCGGCCTCAGCAAGAGCCTGGCGCTGGGCGGCTGGCGGATCGGCGTGGCCAGGCTGCCCGACGAGGCGTACGACCTGCGCGCCAGACTGCTCGCGGTGGCGAGCGAGATCTGGTCCGCCCCGGCCGCCCCCGTGCAGGAAGCCGCCGCCTACGCCTTCACCGACCCGCCCGAGCTGGTCGAGCGCATCCTGCGCAGCCAGCGGCTGCACGGGACTCTCGCCCGCGCGGTGCGCGACAGGTTCACGGAGATCGGCGCGTCGGTGCCCATTCCCCAGGGCGGCTTCTATCTCTACCCGGACCTGAGCCATCTGCGGCTCGGCGGCTCGGCCGAGATCACCCGGCTCCTGCTCGAAGAGCACGGCATCGGCGTGCTGCCCGGCCACGCGTTCGGCGACGATCCCACCGCCGCGCGGGTACGGGTCGCGGTGAGCCTGCTCTACGGGGACACCACGGAGGAGCGACTGGCCGCGCTGACCAGCCCGGATCCGCTCCAGCTGCCGTGGATCGCGGCCAATCTGGACCAGCTGTCGATGGGCTTGACAGAGCTCTCGCTGGCGCGGCGGAGCCCGGTGCGTGAACGGCATCCGGCGCTCGTGCCGACGCCATGTCACAGTTAGGCGAAACTTTGTCCACGGGCCGGTGCGGAGACCCCGCAATCGGCCCGTTGACCTGCATGAATACCCAGGTTGCAACAAGCTGCAAAGAATGGTGGGCGAGTGCTGTTCTCTCCCATACCGAGCAGCCTCCATCATGTGCTCATGCCCGCTCTTGTCACCTTGTCCGGGCGCCTCGTGCGCCTGGAACCTCTCAGCCTCGCGGTGATCGACGACCTCGTCGCCGCGGCGAGTGAAGACCGCTCCACGTATGCCTTCACCCGTGTCCCGGCCGGCCGGGACGAGATGGTCTCCTATGTGGAGGCCGCACTGGCTGAGCAGGCGGAGGGCCGCACGCTGCCCTTCGCCGTCCGGTGGCTGAACACCGACCGTGTGGTCGGTGCCACCCGTCTCATGCACCTGGAGTACTGGCAGGGCCCCATGCCCTGGCCGCCGGGTACGCGGGGCGCGGTGGGCGAGGTCCCGTCCGTGGCCGACATCGGTTACACCTGGCTGGGCGCCTCCGCCCAGGGCACGGGTGCGAACCGGGAGAGCAAGTACCTGATGCTCTCGCACGCCTTCGAGACGTGGAACGTCCACCGCATCACGCTCAAGTCAGACGTACGCAACAACAGGTCCCTGGCCGCGATAGCCGCCTTGGGCGCGCATTTCGACGGGATACGCCGGGCGGAATGCAGGGGCGCGGATGACACCGTCCGAGATACGGCGTACTACTCGATCCTGAACTCGGAATGGCCCGCGATTCGAGAACGCCTGGCCCAGAGGCTTGTCCTCGCGGCCGAGGCAGCATAAGGAAGCATCCGTGAAGGCCCCGCCGTATGGCGGGGCCTGTGTCTTGTTTGCCCCATATATGCCTGCGTCATGGCCGCCCCCGCGTTATCGGGGCCATGCCGCTGTTGACCCTCAGCATCCGCCGCGTGGCTCAACACCCGATTAAAGGCCGATCAACGCTTCGGTTAACGAATGGGCGGATGCCTATCTGTTGCGCAAGGATGGACCTATCATTTGGTAACAAATCTTTCCATTGCGTTGGAGACAGGCGACATGACTGGTCAGAGCGGCGAAGGCGGGCTGAGGTTCGCCGTGCTCGGCCCCGTCCGCGCGTGGCGCGATGGCCAGGAACTCGACCTGGGCACCCCGCTGCAGCGCTCCATTCTCGCCATGCTGCTCCTGCGGGAAGGCCGTGCGGTTACGCCGACCGAGATGATCGACGCGGTGTGGGGCGAGGACGCGCCGCCGCGAGCCCTCGGTGCGCTGCGCACGTACGTCTCCAGGTTGCGCACGGTCCTGGAGCCCGGCCGGGCGGCCCGTTCGCGGCCCGAGCTGCTGACCTCCGTCGGCCGGGGGTACGCGCTGCGGCTGCCCGACGATTCGCTGGACCTGACCCGGTTCGAGCGCGGCATCCATGAGGCCGAGGCCGCGCGCCGGGCCGGCCGGCCGCGGGAGGCCGCCGATGGTCTGCGGGGCGCGCTGTCGCTGTTCGAGGGCGAGCCGCTGGCCGGCGCCGTCGGGCCGTACACCGAGCATCAGCGTGACCGGCTGGTCGAGCGCCGGATCAGTGTGGTCGAGACGCTCATGGACCTGGACCTGGAGCTGGGTGAGCACGCCGCGGTCGTCTCCGAGCTGATCGCGCTGACGGCCGAGCATCCGCTGCGTGAGCGGCTGCGCGCCCAGCTGATGCTGGCCTACTACCGGTGCGGCCGGCAGGGCGACGCGCTGGCCGTCTTCACCGAGACGCGCGACGCGCTGATCGAGGAGCTGGGCATCGAGCCCGGCCACGAGCTGACCGCGCTGCATCAGCGCATCCTGAGCGCCGACCCCACGCTGGCCGTGGCCGAGGTGGCCGAGGAGGAGGCGCCGGAGGAACGGGCGCCGGCGCTCGACCTGCCCCGCCCCGCCCAGCTGCCCGCCGCCGTGAGCGACTTCACCGGGCGCGCGGACATCGCCGGACGGCTGCGCACGCTGCTGTCGTCGAAGCCGGCCGAGGGCGTGCCGGTGGCCGCGATCTGCGGGATCGGCGGGGTGGGCAAGACCGCCCTGGCCGTGCACGTGGCGCACGCGGCCGACGACCTGTTCCCCGACGGCCAGCTGTACGCCGACCTGCGCGGCTACACCGACGAGGCGACCGGGCCCGAATCGGCGCTGGGCGCGTTCCTGCGCGCGCTGGGCGTGCCGTCCGACGTCATCCCGGAGCGGCTGGCCGAGCGGTCCGCGCTCTATCGGTCGCTGCTCGCCGAACGACGCATCCTCGTGCTGCTCGACAACGCCCACAACGCCGAGCAGGTCGTCCCGCTGCTGCCCGGCTCCTCGGGCTGCGCGGCCATCGTCACCAGCCGCCACAAGCTGGCCGATCTGCCCTCGGCCCGGCTGTTCGACCTGGATGTGATGGATCCGGACGAAGCCCTGACGCTGTTCGCCTCGGTGGCCGGGCCCGAGCGGGTGGCGGCCGAGCACGGCGCCGCCATGGACGTGGTCGCCGCCTGCGGGTTCCTGCCGCTGGCCGTACGGATCGTGGCGGCCCGGCTGGCCGCGCGTCCCTCGTGGACGGTCGCCTCGCTGGTGCCCAGGCTGGCCGACGAGCAGCGTCGCCTGGACGAGATGCGGGTGGGCAACCTGGCGGTCGAGGCGACGTTCGCGCTCGGCTACGGGCAGCTGGACACCGCCCAGGCCCGCGCGTTCCGGCTGCTGTCGCTGCCCAACGGGCCCGACTTCTCGGTCGGAGCGGCGGCCGCCGTACTGTCGATGAGCGCGTTCGCCAGCGAGGACCTGCTGGAGTCGCTGGTCGACGCCAGCCTGCTGGAGGCGCCCGCGCCGGGCCGTTACCGCTTCCACGACCTGCTCAAGCTGTTCGCCCGCCGGACGCTGGAGAAGTCCGAACGGCCGCAGGCCCGCACGATGGCGCTGCGGCGGCTGCTCGGCTTCTACCTGGCCTCCGCCCAGTCGGCGCACCGGCTGGCCTACGAGGGCAGCATGATCGCCGACAACCTCCAGGTGGACGGCAGCGGGCTCTCTTTCAACAGCGTCAACGAGGCCGTCGCCTGGCTGGTCGCCGAGGGCGACTCGCTGTTCGCCGCGATCAACCAGGCCGCCGCCACCGCCCGCGCTCCCGAGCCGCTGCTGCCCGCCGGTGACCTGCTGGTGGCCATGGAGCCGCTGCTGGAGTCGGGCACCCACACCCGCGAGTTCGACCAGGGCACGCGGGCCGTGCTGGCCACCGCCAGGCGCATCGGCGACGCCGGCAGCGAGTTGCGGGCCCGCTACGTGCTCGGCCGGGTGCTGTTCGCGAGCAACAAGCTCACGCAGGCCGAGGAGCAGTTCAGGATCGTGCACGATCTCTCGGTCGAGCGCGCGGAGAAGGTCGTCACCGGCGAGGTGATGAACGCCCTGGCCGTCGTCGTGGGCCGGCAGCGCCGCCACGCCGAGGCGCTGACCTGGTTCGAGTCGGCGATGCGCTGGTATCGCGAGAACGGCGTACCGGCCGGCGAGGCCCTCGTGCTCAGCTACTCGGCCCGCGACCATCTCGGCCTGGGCCGCCCCGAGGACGCGATCGCCGCGGCGGAGAAGGGCCTGGCCATCTTCACCGAGATCGGCAGCGGCGCCGGCACCGCCCGCGCCCGCTACCACCTGGGCATCGTCCTGTCGCGGGTCGGCCGCATCACCGAGGCCGTCCACCATCACGCCGAGTGCCTGGCCTTCTTCCGGGCCAGCAAGCAGCGCGTGTGGGAGCAGCGGGTCTGCTCCCGGCTCGCCGAGACGTTCATCGCCGCCAAGCGCTACCCCGATGCCGTACGGCACGCGGAAGAGGCGCTGGTGGTGTCGAGAGAGATCGGCCATCCCTATGGCGAGGCGCTCTCGCTGATGGTGCTCGGCGAGGCGCTCGAAGGTCTGGGCAGTGCCACGAGGAGTCACGACTGCCTACGGCAGGCCTTCGAGATCTTCTCGCTGCTCGGCGCTCCCGAGGCGGACGACCTCAAGGTCCGCCTCGACAAGGCCTTGATCATCAAGCCCCTCGCCGGCTCCGACGTCGAGCCGGTCGTCAGTCCTGTCGTCGATACAGTCGCCGGTCCTGTCGTCAGTCCTGTCGTCGATACGGTCGCCGGTCCTGTCGTTGATACAGTCGCCGGTCCCGTCGAGCCCTGAGTACAGCTCGTCGTCCAGACGTGTCATCCACACATGGTTGATCAAGGCTGTCCCTTTGGGAGTCACGGATCCCCCGTGATGCGTGCCTGTGGCGCGGATTGCTAGCCCGGCCGGCCATCTGACCGTCACGCGTCGCTAGGGGGCCCGGTTATCCGGATGCTCCGCGTAACGGCTAGCCGCCTCACATCGACGGCCGGCCGGACCCGACACGAGCCTCGAACCCCCCGGGCTCGTGTCTTGGTGAGAAGCCTCCACCCGGGGGGTCAACATCCGATCAACGGCCGATCAAAGCAGGAAATAACCCTCGGCGATGAGCGGCCGGATGGCGTCAGGGTGCAGGATCTCCCCGTCGCCGACCAGCTCGGCGATGACGTTGAGCAGCGGGCCGAGGGCGAGGTCGCCGTCGCAGACGCCCGCCAGGGCCGCCTCGACGGTGCCGACCTCCCTGCTGCGGCGCAGGCCGTCCGTCTGGCGCAGCACGATGCGCATGGGGTCTTCCGCGCCTGGCAGGCCGATGCGCTCGTCCAGCAGGCCCGCCACGGTCCGCAGGTGGGCCGAGTCGAGGAATTGCACCCGGTGGGCGGTCGCGATCGAGTCGAGCACGTCGTCGACGTAGTCGCCGACGGGCAGCGTGACCTGGTGGGTGAGCTGCTCCACGCGGACCACCGGGTCGAGCGTGCCCGCGTTGCGCATGGTGATCCAGCCGAAGCCGATGCCCCGCACCTTGTGCTCGTCGAACCAGGCCAGCCAGCGGTCGTAGTGCTCGGTGTAGCCGGGCGTGCCCTGTACGGCGGCGTCCCGCAGCCACAGCTCGACGTATTCGGCCGGGTCCTGCACGTCCCGCTGGACCACCCAGGCGTCGCAGCCGGTCTCGCCGAGCCAGCCGCCGACCCGGTCGCGCCAGTCCTCGTCCGCCACGTGCAGCCAATTGGCCAGGAAATGGGCTTGGCCGCCCGGATTGAGGAAGCGGGGGGTCTGTCGTACGAGATCGCGGCAGAACGCGTCGCCATCGGCGCCCGTCTCGCGATAGGTCAGCTCGCCGCCGGGCGAGATGACGAACGGCGGGTTGGAGACGACGAGGTCGAACAGCTCCCCCTCGACCGGCTCGAACAGGGAACCGGCGCGGGCGTCCACCCAGTCGATCCCGGACAGCCGCCAGCTCAGCCGGGCCAGCTCCAGCGCGCGGGGGTTGAGGTCGGTGGCCACGATCTCGTCGACGCGGTCCGCCAGGTGCAGCACCTGTACGCCGCAGCCCGTGCCGAGGTCGAGGGCCCGGTGGACCGGGCGGCGGGTGACGAGCTGGGCCAGGTTGGCCGAGGCGCCGCCCGCGCCCACGACGTGGTCGGGGCGCAGCGCCGGGTCACCGGGCCGTACCTTGCGATCGGAGACGACGTAGCCGCCAGTCTCCCAGGGCTGGAGGTGCACGGTGGCGCGTACGTGCTCGCCCTCGGCGGCGACCAGGCCCGACGCGAGGGCCTCGTCGAGAACGGCGCCCGGGAACCGCGCGGCCGGAACGGCGGCGCCGAGCCACCAGAGCCGGATCAGCGCGGCCAGCGGGTCGTCGCCGGCCGTGGCGCGCAGAGCCGGGACCAGCTCCTCGCGGGACAGGGCCGTGGCCGCCATGGCGCCCAGCCGATCGCGGACGCCGTCGATCGAGTAGCCGGTCTCGAGGAGGTGCTCGCGCAGTCGTTCCACGAGACCATCCTTTCACCGCAGAATCCCGCGCATGATCCGATACCCACAGTAATCATACTGTTACCGAAACGTCCAAGCGTTTTGCAAGTGGGCCACGATATCTCTATGAAGACCCACGCTCGGTGTTAGAAGAGGAGCGGATCAATGCAGATCCCTTGCCTGGCCTGCGAGTCCCGTTTCTGGCCCGACGACTACTTCCGCGCCTGCTCCGACTACAACCGCGGGCTGGACCTGGTCTCATGGACCTGCCCCAGCTGCGGCAACCGCGACGACCTGCGGGTGCTGCCCGGAGAGCTGGGATTCGGCTACCCCTGCCGGGGCCGGTTCGACGTGCACGCGCGGGTGCGCGTGCCGGGGTTGCGCAGGCAGCGTGGCGATCTGCGGCTGGACATCTCGCTCGACACGGCCTGCTGGCGGGTGCCATCGCGGATCAGGCCGCTCTCTAGCGCTGCCGCAGGCTCTGCCAGGCGGCCTCACCGAGCCCTTTGATCTCCTCCTCCGTCGGCGTGTGGGCGCCGGCGAACCACAGCCGGCACATCTCCTGCGCCGGTCCGAGCCACAGCACGTAGCACATGGTCGGGTGTACGACCTGGAGCCGGCCGTTCTTCATGTGCGGCCGCCACCAGTCGGACACCTGGCGAAAGAAGGCGCGCCTGGCCTCCGCCACCTCGGCGCCGCCCGGCTCGTTCTTGCGCGGCGGGCGCTCGCTGACCAGGAGCCTCGCGCGCTCCGGGTGCTCGCCGGCCCACCGCATGTGCAGCGCCACGACGGCCTCGATGCCGTCGCGGGCCTCCTCGTGGCTGACCAGCTCGGCGAGGAAGGCCGCCTGATAGGCGGTGAGGATCTCCGCGTAGAGGACGCCGAAGACGTGTTCCTTGCTGGCGAAGTGGTGGTAGAAGCTGCCGACGCTTACGCCGCTCTCCTCGCGGAGGCTGGCCAGCGTGGTGGCCGACACCCCGTCCTGGCTGAATCGGCGCAGGGCACCGTCAATGATGCGGGTGCGTCCGTCGCGTCCGTTCTTGGCACTCTTCACACTGTCAATGGTGGAGCAACAGAACCTTATTCCGCAAATACCTCCGCCCGTTGGATCCTAGCGGTCACCTCGACCGATCCGGAAGTCACCTTCATCTGAGCGTCCGGCCAGAGCCTGCGGATCATCCGGAGCACTCGCCTGTTCTCCCCCAGCACGTCCATGCCGACCGTCTTCGCGCCCCGCACCGCAGCCCTGAACAACAGCACGTCGATCAAGTACGGCCCGAGCCCTTTGCCCTGCCACTCGTCGGCGACCACGACGGCGATCTCGACGTCGGCCGCGCCGCCCCGGTAGCTCATGGCGTGGCCGATGATCTCGCCGTCCAGGATCGCCACCAGGGCGTCCCGGTGATCGTCCAACGCCATGAGCACGCGCACCAGACCGGCGGCTGGGGTGCCGATGCCGGTGAAGAAGCGCAGGGTCTGCGTGTGCAGGGACAGCCGGGCGAGGAAGCGCCGGAGCCGTTCGGCGTCGTCGGGCCGGGCGGGCCGGATCTGAGTTCCGAGCATGAACTCAGCTTCTCTTGATTCTCCTGGGTCTGTCAATTGAACTCAGGTATGATATGGCGCATGAACGTGGCATTCCAGGTGAACAACTGCTCCATCGAGCGCACCTTGGACATCGTTGGGGAGAAGTGGACCTTCCTGGTGCTGCGCGAGGCGTTCCGCGGCGTCCGGCGGTTCGCCGACATGCAGGCGATCACCGGCGCGCCCCGGCAGGTGCTCAGCGCGCGACTGGCGCGGCTGGTCGACGAGGGCCTGCTGCGCAAGGAGCCCTATCGCGAGCCCGGCCAGCGCCAGCGTGACGAATACCGCCTGACCGACAAAGGGCGCGACCTCTATCCCCTGCTCGTGGCGCTCATGCACTGGGGCGACAAATACCTGGCCGACGACGAGGGGCCACCCGTGCTGCTGACCCACCGCGACTGCGGGGCGCCCATCGAGCAGCACTTCCGCTGCGCCGAGGGTCACGAGGTCGCGGGCCCCCGCGAGGTGACCGCGCTCCCCGGCTCAGGCGCCGAGCTGAAGTCCGCCTAAATCCCAGCGGAAGTGTCGCGCTGGAGGGCGCGCAGGCACCAGCGAAAGTCGATCAGCGTCAGCAGCGCCGCCCCCGACAGCAGCACCGCGACGGCCGCGGTGCGCACGATGAGGTACGTCTGGATCGTCTGGCTGAGCAGCAGCCAGAGGCTGAGCGAGGCGTTGCCGAACTGCGCGCATCCCCACACCAGCGACTGCCTGGCGAAGAAGCGCCGCATCACCGGCCGCTCGATCACGTGCTCCGGCAGCGGCACCAGGTCCTCCGCCACCCGCTGCGCCAGCGGCCGGCGCAGCCGGGCGGTCGCCAGGAACCCGGCGCTCGCGCAGAAGACGCCCAGGGTCGGCTGCAGGAAGAAGATCACCGCGCTGCCGGACAGCAACGCCAGCACCGCCCTGACGGTGACCGTGCCCGCGGCCAGCAGCACCGCCCCCGGCACCGCCCTGCGCCTGGCCAGCCGCCAGACCACACCCCCGTACACCCAGGCCACGGCCACCACGATCCCGCCGGTGATCCCGGAGAGGATCATCCCGACGTAGAAGACGGCGACGGGCAGGATCATGCCCTCGAACACACGGGGCACGGCGTGGCGCACCAGACGGCCGAACCGGGGCAGCTCGAACGCGGGCGCCTCGGACGGCGCGGCAAGCACGGTCATATGGCTTTGGAGGCGCTCTCTGGAGGGGGAGCTGATCGGACGAATCCCGACCGTACGCGATGAAGCGCCGTTCGGTAAGTGTTTCGACCAGATTGCGATTAGGTCACGCTCCGGCAGACCGAGCCAGGTGAAGGAGCACCGGCCCCGGTGCCTACCCTTGAGGGGTGTACCGGTTCCTTCTCACGCCCCGCTGGATCTCGCTCCACATCGTGGTGCTGCTGGTGATCCCGGCCTTCGTGTTCCTGGGCCGGTGGCAGTTCGGGCGCTTCGAGGAGCGGTCGGCCAACAGCACGCAGGTCACCGCGAACCTGGCGGCCGGTCCCGTGCCCGTGGAGAGCCTGGTGGGCAAGGGGGCGCGGGAGGCCGACCGGTTCAGGACGGTCACGGCCTCGGGGAGCTACGACACCACCCACGCGCTGGTGGTGCGCAGGCGGCCACAGGAGGGACAGCTGGGCTTCTACGTGCTGACCCCGCTGGTCACCGGTCCGGGTCAGGCCGTGCTCGTCAACCGCGGATGGGTGAAGGCCGGGGCGAGCGCCGACGCGCCTCCTGAGGTGCCGCCGCCACCGACGGGTCAGGTAACTGTCACCGGGAGGCTACGTCTCAGCGAGACCGAGGCGGCGGCCGGAGTAAAGGAGCGCGCCGGTCTACCACCCGGTCAGGTGTTGCTCATCGACACCGGGAAGATCGGCAAGGCGCTGCCGTACCAGCTCATGGGCGGTTACGTGGAGCTCACGAAGCAGCAGCCGGCGGCGACCGCCGCGCCCGCGCCGGTGCCCGCGCCCGACGTGGGCGCCGGGGGCGGCCTCAACCTCGCCTACGGCGTGCAGTGGTGGCTGTTCATCGGCGTGGCCATCGGCGGCTGGATCTTGCTCATCCGGCGCGAGGTGGCCGACAGGAAGGCCGCGGAGAACGCGCCGGCCCAGGAAGTCGGGGCGCCCAGCAATTAAGCTGGATAGGGTGATCCGCCACATAGAGTTCGCAAGTATCTACAACTTTCGTGACGTAGGTGGATATGCCGCAAAGGACGGGCAAACCGTCCGGTGGCAACGGCTCTATCGTGCCGACTCACTCGGCTGGCTGGCGGGAGACGATCTCATCACGTTCCAGGCCCTCAAGGTGCGGACCGTCATCGACCTGCGCCATCCCTTCGAGGTGGAGCGGACCGGGCGGGTGCCCGAATCCGACGGGCTCGACTACCGCAACCTGCCCATCGAGGGCCGCCGCTGGGACGTCAACACCTACGACGACCGGCTGGGCGTCGGGAGATACCTCGCCGACCGCTACCTCGAGGTGACCGAGGACGGGATCGACAATCTCCGGTCGGCCATCGAGACGATCTCCCAGTCCGGCAGCGCGCCCGTGGTCGTGCACTGCGCGGCGGGCAAGGACCGCACCGGGCTGCTCACCGCGCTCATCCTGAGCCTCGTCGGCGTGGCGGACGAGGACATCATCGACGATTACGCGTTAACGGGCCTGGCCACCGAGCGCTTCATCGCGAGCTGGCAGCGCCGGCATCCGAACGCCACCCGATGGCCCGGTTTCGGGGTGGCCCCGGCCGAGGCGATGCGGTTGTTCCTCACCGATCTGACCGCCCGGCACGGCTCGGTCGCGAAGTACTGTACGGACGTCTTGCAGGTCGACGCGGGGATCATCGAGGAGCTGCAGAATAGTCTTCTGTCCCGGACTGATTCGATCTCCGGTGGGTAGGCGGCACCGGGGTTCGCAGAGCAGCAACCTCGCAAAGCGGACCTCATGGCCCGGGGTCGCCACATCCCCCTCCCGGCGATCCCGGGTCCTCGGGCATAGTGGATACCCAACGGAGACGTCGCAGCTTGTTCGACGTTATGCGGCCGTCGTACGGTTACCTGCGTGACTACGCCGCTGCTCCCCGATCCGGATCCGAGGCGGCGCGACTATGTGATCATCTCCGCCGACGATCACCTGATCGAGCCGCCAGACCTTTTCGAAGGCCGGCTCGCGGAGAAATACGCCGAGGTCGCGCCAAAGGTCGTGGAGACGGAGGGCGGTCACCAAGTCTGGCGCTACGGCGGCGCCACATACCCGTGTGCCGGGCTCGACGTGGGCGCCGGTCTGCCCCGCGAGCAATGGACGCTCGACCCGGTCAGGTTCGAGCACATGCGCCCCGGCTGCCACGACATCGAGGCCCGCATCGAGGACATGGACCTGGCCGGCATCTGGGCGGCGCTCTGCTTCCCCGGCATGCTGGCCGGCCAGTCGGGCATGCCGTTCGCCAGGACCCGCGACCAGGAGCTCGGCCTCGCCCTGGTCAAGGCGTGGAACGACTGGCACATCGACGTCTGGGCGGGCACCTACCCCGAGCGCATCATCGGCCTGCAACTGCCCTGGCTGCCCGATCCCGACCTCGCCGCCAAGGAGATCAGGGCCAACGCGGCGCGCGGCTTCAAGGCCGTGGTCTTCCCCGAGTTCCCGACCCGGCTGCGGCTGCCGTCGATCCACAGCGGCCACTGGGACCCGTTCTTCGCCGCCTGCGAGGAGACCGGCACCGTCGTCTGCCTGCACACCGGTGGCTCCAGCTGGTCGCCGGTACCCTCACCCGACACGCCCATCGAGGCGATCACCACGCTCATGCCGACCAGCGCGATGTTCGCCTGCGCCGACTGGCTCTGGTCGGGGCTCCCGCTGCGCTACCCCAACCTGCGCATCCTCATCGTGGAGGGCGGCGTGGGCTGGCTGCCGATGCTGGCCGCGCGGGCCGACTACGCGCTGGACCACCCCGTCGCGGGCGAGGCGCAGTGGGACGGCGGCCTCAAGCCCAGCGAGGTGCTGCGCCGCAACTTCTACTTCGGCACCCTCGACGACCACTCCCTGTCGGGGGTGCGCCTGGCGGTCGGCCTCGACCACGTGCTTCAGGAGAGCGGCTACCCGCACTCCGACTCGACCTGGCCCGACACCCAGCAGGCGGTGGCCCAGAACCTCGGCACGCTTCCGCCCGCCGACATCGCCAGGGTCGCCTACGGCAACGCCGCCCGGTTGTTCGGCCACCCGCTGCCGTCACGAGCCTGGCTGCGGATGGAGGAGTTCTAGCGGCGGCGCGGTCGCTTGGGACCAAGCCCGTCGTCGAGCTTGCCCTGGACGCTGCCCTGGATGACCGTGCGCTCCCAGTCCACGTAGCGACCGCTCTCGCCGAGCAGCGAGGCGATCAGCCAGAGGAAGACCCCGAAGTCGTCCACGACACCGATGAGCACGAGGAAGTCCGGCACCAGGTCGATCGGCGAGATCATGTAGATCACGCCGAACCCCATCAGCGCCAGCTTGCTCTTGCCCATGCCGTCGTACTCACCGCGCATCACGGCGCCGATCATGCGCGGGATCGCTCGTAACCTGGCCATCAAGCCCGGCGTGCCGGGCTTGCTCACTTCGCGGTATGTACGCCAGGCCGCCGCAGCCCGTCCTGCCTTCGCCATCATGTCGCTCCTCATACCCGGGCCTCTCACGACATAACGCGTCACGGCCGGAACCGAGTTCCCGAACTCCCGGCGTTCGGCCTCCTCGGTCTTCTCGGTCTTCTCGGTCTTCTCGGTCTTCTCGGTCTTCTCGGCGATCAGCGCAGGGCGGCGTGCTCGAACGGCCGGGCGGCCTCGATCTGTGCCGCGATCCTGACCAGCAGGTCCTCCCGCCCGGCCGCGGCCACCAGCTGGACGCCCACGGGCAGGCCCGCCGCGTTCCGGTGCAGCGGCAGCGAGATCGAGGGCTGGCCTGTCGCGTTGACCGGCGCGGTGTAGGACACCGCGTGCGCGGTCCTGCCGAACGCGGTGCTCAGGTCGTCCGGCGGGATCCACCCGAGCGGGAACGGCGCGACGCCGAGCGACGGCATCAGCAGCAGGTCGTACCCCGACGCCCACCACCCGGCCATCCGCCTGCGGAACCCGTCGATCCACTGGGTGGCCAGGATGTGGGCGGCGGCGCCGTGCCCGCGCCCGGCGCCGACCATGGCGGCGTTGCGCGGCTCCAGTTCCTCCAGCTCGACCGGCTTGCCGCGCCAGACGCCGACGTTCTCGATCTCCGCGGCCAGGTTGTTCGCCACGATGGCGCCGAAGTGGGCGGGGAAGTCCGGGTCGCCGAGCGCGTCGGGGCAGCCGGGGGCCACGTCGTGGCCGAGCGCCGCCAGCAGGGCGGCGGCCCCCTCGACCGCCTCGGTCAGCTCGGCGACCGCCGGCACGTCGTCTCTCGGGTGCGTGGCGACGAAGCCGACGCGCAGCCGTCCAGGGTCCGCGCCGACCTCCTCGGCGAGCGGCCGCGGCAGGTGCGGGGCGTCGTAGGGGTCGCCCTGTACGTAGCCGGACACGAGGTCGAGCGCCGCGGCGGTGTCGCGCACGCTCCTGCTGACGAATCCCGGGCACGAGAAGCCGCTCCACCCCTCGCCGGCCGACGGGCCCGCGCTGGAGCGCCCACGGGTCGGTTTGAGCCCCACCAGCCCGCACAGGGCCGCCGGGATGCGGATCGAGCCGCCGCCGTCACTGGCCGTGGCCAGCGCCACCATCCCGGCCGCGACCGCCGCCGCCGAGCCGCCGCTCGACCCGCCCGCGGAGTAGGCCGGGTCGTAGGGGTTGCACGTGGGTCCGTACGCCACGGGCTCGGTGGTGATCGTGCTGCCGAACTCGGGAGTGTTGGTACGGCCCAGCACGACGAACCCCGCGGCCCGCAGCCGGGCCGTACCGTATCCGTCCTCCTTGACCACGACGCCGTCGAGCGTCCGCGAACCCGCGCTGTACGGCTCGCCCGCCTGCGGCCAGCCCAGGTCCTTCAGCAGGATCGGCACACCGCGGAAGGGGGCGTCGGCGGGGATGGCGTCGAGCTCGGCCAGCGCCCGCTCGAACCGGCGGTGGATCACCGCGTTCAGCTCGCCGTCGTGCGCCTCGATCGCGGTGATCGCCGCCTCGACCAGCTCGCGCGGCGACACCCGCCCATCGCGGACGGCCGTGGCCTGCTCGATCGCGTCAGACCTCAGCACGTCGTCCATCGCATCCTCCCGGACTGGTCGATCGCGTCACGCCGTCGCATCCTCCCGGCCGGGTCGGTCGCGTCACATCTCAGCACGTCGGCCATCGCTTCCTCCCAGTCAGGCCGTGGGGGCCAGGTCGCGGACGGCCTGCGTGATGGTCACCTCGCCACCCGCGATGGGCGCGAGGACGGGGGTGTCGAGGCCGTTGTCGATGTACTCCTGGATCCTGGCCCGGCAGGTCGCGGCGTCGCCGTGCACGACCAGCGAGTCGACCACCTCGTCCGGGATCGCCTTGAGCGCGGCCTGGCGGTCGCCGGCCGCCCACGCCTCGTGCATGGGCCGCAGCACCTCGCCCCGGCCGAGCCAGTCGTGGAAGGCGGCGTAGGCCGGCACGGTGAGGTAGGCGGCCAGCATCCAGCGGGCCAGCGCGCGTACCTTGTCGGTGTCCTCGCTCACGCAGACGAACAGGCGGGCGATGAGCTCGGTGTCACCGATCTCGGCGCGCACCTTCCGTACGTCCTCGGGCGAGAGCCAGTTGGTGATCGCGCCGTCCGCCTCCTCAGCGGCCAGGCGCAGCATCCGGGGCCGCAACGCCGCCAGCACGACCTTCGGCGGGATCTTCGGCGCCCGGTCCAGCTTGAATCCCTTGATCTCGAACGTCTCGTACCGCTGCGACACCTTCTCCCCCGTCAGCGCCTCCTTGAGAAAGCGCAGGGTGTCGCGGGTCCGCGCGTACGGCTTGGCGAACTCGACCGCGTTCCAGCGCTCCACGATCGCCGGGGAGGAGGAGCCGATGCCGAGCAGGAACCGGCCGGGCGCCAGGTCGGCCAGCGTGGCGGCCTGCATCGCGAGCAGCGCCGGGCCGCGCGTGAACACCG
Source organism: Nonomuraea sp. NPDC050022 (assembly GCF_044460705.1). Classification (NCBI taxonomy): domain Bacteria; kingdom Bacillati; phylum Actinomycetota; class Actinomycetes; order Streptosporangiales; family Streptosporangiaceae; genus Nonomuraea; species Nonomuraea sp. NPDC050022. The sequence goes on along the minus strand of NZ_JBITKE010000004.1, from coordinate 653,846 downwards.
GCACGATCGCGCTGCCGAGCCGGATCCCCGGCGCCCACTGCGCGGCCATGGCCAGCGGCACGAACCCGTCGACGCCGTTGACCTCGGCCGACCACGCGTCGGTGTAGCCGAGGGCGGGCAGCTCCGCGATCAGCTCCTGTGAGTCCGCCAGTGAACGGTCGGTGAACGGGATCGTCATGCCCCAGTTCTGAGTCATCGCGGCCTCCAGCTTGCCCCTCGCGGGGGGATCAGGCGTCAATGTCAGGTAGGCCGACCATACCAACCGACCGGTATGTAGTCGCCGCCCTGAGCACACTGACCCGCCGCGCACTCAGCCGCCTTGCCGGACGTTTTGGCGGGCGTCGTCTTGCCGGACGTTTTGGCGGGCTTTTGTCGGGTCAGGCGCGCAGCTCGTGGACCGCCGCGATGAAGTCCTTCGTGATCCCCCGCAGCCCCGGCAGGTGCGACAGGCCGACGAGCCGGTCCACCAGCGGGACCGTCACGTCGATCAGGCGATGCGTACGGTCACAGCCGGGCGAGGTGTCGTGCACCCAGAACAGCACCATGCCCATCGACAGCAGCCACAGCAGCTCCGGCAGCTCTTCGCGCAGCTCGGAGTTCATCCGGTCGCGCGCCCCCTCGACCACCTGCCGGTAGATGTCGATCGACGCCTCACGGGCCGGCGAGGACTGGGCGCTGAACGGGCTCAGCGGGTTCGTGGGCTCGGCGGCATGCTTGAAGAACTTCACCGCGAACTCGTGATAGGGCTCCGAGACCCGTACCCACTCGCGCAGCACCCCGCTCAGCCGGGCGGCGAACGACGACTCCGTGGCCAGCAGCTCACGGCAGGCCGCCTCGTGCTCGGCCTGGGCGCGGTCGTAGTACGCCTGGATCAACGCCTCCTTGCTTTCGAAGTAGTAGTAGGCGTTACCGACGGATACACCGGCCTCGGCCGCGATGGCCCGCATCGTCGTCGCATCGAAGCCGCGTTCCCGGAACAGCCGCAAAGCCGTCTCGACAATGACTTCCCGGGTGCTCTCCGGTCCTCGGTTTCGGGCTTCGGACACGTTCGTCACTTTACGTGGTAGTCGTGCGTTAGGTCAGGAAGGATCACGGTGATCGCCACCACAGGGCAAAAATCCCGGTGAGATAGGGGTTAGCTCCTGCGAAGGATGGGATTGATGTTTCTGGCGGAAGGGCTATTCCGCGAAAAGGCATCGACATGTGGATACGTGGAACAGTACGGCTGGTAGCGGTCGTATTCCTCAACATTGAGATCTCCATAATCGCGCTGGCGTCGGCCGCTTCCGCCGCTTCCCAAGCACCCGGCAGGGCGCCGCGGCAGACACCATCACCGATCACTCGGTCCTACCACATCGGGGGGACGATCGAGGCGCGCCGCTGGCACCCTTCGGTGGATCCGGCCGACTTCGGCCGGGACCCCGCCCCGAACCGCGGGGGCCCCTCCGCCCACGGCCAGAAGTCGATCGGGCGCGACCCTGACACGCTCGCGGGCGTGCCGGAGTCGTCGGTCCCAGAACCGATCACCTTCGGCCCGCTCGCGAACGAGAACGGCCCGGCCGCGCTCCTGCGGGACCCGGGAACGGCGACCGGCGGCCTGGAGACGGTGGCGGCGGTCGTACGTCGGCCGGACGCGATGGTACGTCGCCCGGACGCGGTCATACGTCGTCCGGACGCGGTCGTACTGGACAGGGATGCGCTTGTGCGGAACCGGGATGTGCTCGTGCGGGACCCGGAGAGGGACGCGAGCGGGCCAGAGACGCCCGTAAACGGCCCAGAGAGGGCCGTACGCGACCGCGACGTGGCCAACCCGCCGACGATGTCACAGGATGCCGCACCAGTCGCTCTGCGACCCGACTCGTCGGCCTCACCGGCCGAGGTGTCCACTACCGCGACGCGCCCCCTGTCGTCCGCGCCTCACCCGGCCGCCGTGACCATGCGGAAGCTCCAGGCCGACACCATGCGAAAACCCGGCGCCGCCACCCCGCGGAAGCCGGGCGACGCCACCATACGGAACGCCGCCAAACTCCAGAAAGCCGGCAAGTCGCAGAAGGCCGACGTGGACCTGGCCCGCGTCAAGCCCAGGTACGCGACCGTACACATGTCCCACGCGCTGGCCGCCGACTGGCTGCGTGATGAGGGCCTGCGTACGCATTCGTCGGGACACTGCACGAGCAAGCAGGTGTACCGCTGCACATCTCTGGAGGACGTCCGCACCTCGACCATCTCGCGGGTGATCGGCATCAAGCGCCAGAGCGGCTGCCCCGTCCTGGTCACCGGCGGCACCGAAGCAGGCCACGCTCCGGGCCCGTACAGCCACGGAAACGGCTACAAGCTGGACATCACCCATAACCCATGTATCGACCGATACATCACCAAAAATCACGATAAGTCCGGCATCCGGGGCGACGGGGCCGCCCTCTACCGAGCACCCTCGGGCACGGTCTTCGCCGACGAGGTGGACCACTGGGACATCTTGTTCCGGTGACACGGCCCTGGTGACACGGCTTCGTGATACGCCCAGATGACAGGGCCAGCGGCCCAGACGGCGGCGCGCCGTGCGAACCCGCACGACGCGCCGCCTACCGGGAGCCCCGGAGAAGCGACCAAACCTCACGAGGGGCGACTACAACTCGCGGACGAGCGACTACAGCTCGCTCGCCACCAGCTCGGCGATCTCAGCGGCGTTGAGCGCCGCACCCTTGCGCAGGTTGTCACCACACACGAACAGATCCAGCGTGTTGGGGAAGTCCACCGCCTGCCGGATCCGCCCGACATAGGTCGGGTCGGTGCCCACGACGTCGATCGGCGTCGGGTAGACCCCGTTGGCCGGGTCGTCCATCAGCACCACCGTCGGCGCCGCCTCCAGCACCCGGTGCGCGTCCGCCACCGTGATGTCGCGCTCGAACCGCGCGTGCACCGCCAGCGAATGCGTGGTGATCACCGGCACCCGGACACAGGTCGCGGAGACCTTCAGGTCGGGGATGCCGAGGATCTTGCGCGACTCGTTGCGCAGCTTGAGCTCCTCGGAGGCCCAGCCACCCTCCTTGTACGAGCCCGCCCACGGCACCACGTTGAACGCGATCGGCGCCGGGAACGGCGACTCCTCGGGCAGCTTGTTGCCCAGCACCTTGCGTACGTCGCCCGCCACCTGGCCGATCGACCGGTCACCGGCCAGCGCCTCGACCTCGTCGTACAGCCGCGCGGAACCGGCCACGCCCGCGCCGGAAACGGCCTGGTAGGAGGCGACGACGAGCTCCTTGAGCACGTATTCGGCGTGCAGCGCGCCCATGGCCGCCATCATCGACAGCGTGGTGCAGTTGGGGGTCGAGATGATGTTGCGCGGCCGCAGCCGGGCGTCGAGCGGGTTGACCTCCGGCACGACCAGCGGGACGTCGGGCTCCATGCGGAACGTGCCCGACTTGTCGATCGCGATGGCGCCACGCTCGGCCGCGATCGGCACCCACACGGCCGACACCTCGTCGGGTACGTCGAAGATGGCGATGTCGATGCCGTCGAACACCTCGGGCGCCAGGGCCTGCACGACGACGTCCTCGCCGCGCACCCGGAGCAGCTTGCCGGCCGAACGCGCTGAGGCGACGAGGCGTACCTCGCCCCAGATGTCGGCGCGGGTGGAGACCAGGTCGCGCATGACGGTGCCCACGGCCCCGGTCGCGCCGATCAACGCCAGATTGGGCCTGCTCATCGTCCTGAACCTCCGTACACCACTGCTGAGACCTGGTCCGCGTCGAGATCGAAGGCCCGGTGCGCGGCCGCCACGGCCGTGTCCACACCGTCCTGCCCGACGATCACCGAGATGCGGATCTCCGAGGTGGAGATCATCTCGATGTTGACCCCCGCGTCGGCGAGAGCCGCGAAGAACGTCGCCGTGACGCCCGGATGCGAGCGCATGCCCGCCCCGATCAGCGACACCTTCCCGATCTGGTCGTCGAAGAGCAGCGACTCGTAGGCGATGTCACCCTGGATCTTCTTCAACGCCGTCAGAGCCGTCGAGCTGTCGGTCGTGGGCAGCGTGAAGGAGATGTCGGTGCGGCCCGTGGCCGCGGCCGAGACGTTCTGCACGATCATGTCAATGTTGATCCCGGCGTCCGCCAGAGTTTTGAAGATCGCGGCAGCCTCGCCGACCTTGTCGGGAACCCCGACAACGGTGATCTTGGCCTCGCTCCGGTCGTGCGCGACGCCGGAGATGATCGGCTGCTCCATCTCGGTTCCTTCGCTGTAAGGATCAGAAACGACCCAGGTGCCTTCTTTGGTGCTGAACGAACTGCGTACGTGGATCGGCACATGGAAGCGCCGAGCGTACTCGACGCAGCGCAGGTGCAGGATCTTCGCACCGCAGGCAGCCATCTCCATCATCTCGTCATAGGAGATCTTGGGGATCTGCTGTGCCGCGCCCACGATGCGGGGGTCTGCGGTGAAGATGCCGTCGACGTCGGTGTAGATCTCGCAGACATCCGCGCTCAGCGCGGCGGCCAGCGCCACGGCGGTCGTGTCGGAGCCGCCGCGGCCCAACGTGGTGATGTCCTTGGTGTCCTGCGAGACGCCCTGGAACCCGGCCACGATCGCGATGTGGCCCCGGTCGAGCGCCTCACGGATGCGGCTCGGCGTCACGTCGATGATGCGCGCCTTGCCGTGCGTGGAGTCGGTGATCACACCCGCCTGCGAGCCGGTGAACGAACGGGCCTCGTGCCCCAGGTTGGCGATCGCCATCGCCAACAGGGCCATCGAGATGCGCTCGCCGGAGGTCAGCAGCATGTCGAGCTCGCGGCCCGGAGGCAGCGGCGACACCTGCTCGGCCAGGTCGAGCAGCTCGTCCGTCGTGTCACCCATCGCGGAGACGATCACGACCACGTCGTTGCCGGCTTTTTTCGTCGCTACGATCCGCTGCGCGACCCGCTTGATGCAGGACGCGTCGGCGACGGACGAACCACCGTACTTTTGCACAACGAGCGCCACGAGAGTCTCCCGGTTCGGACTGTGAGCTGCCAGTCTACTGGGGGCCTCTCATGGACCTGATGGTTCATACCACTATGTGGATGATCACGCCGTCGTGGCTTCCTCCGCCACGTCGAGCCGCGAATGGGCGGCGAGTGCCTGAAGTGCCCTCATGGCCGCGCCCGCGTGGTTGCCCCACGTATTGAAATAGGAGTATTGCCACCACCACAGCGCCTCGTGCGGCCGCCCGGCCTGAAAATGCCGCAGCCCGTGGATGAGGTCGGCGGCGACCGCCGTCAGGTCGTCGGAGAGCCGGTATGGGGTGACACCCGTGTCCTTGTACGGGTCGAACACCTCGGCGTAGTCGTCGACCGCCTCCAGCAACTCCGACATCGCGGTGCGTACGCCGTCGATGTCGGGATCCTCACTCAGCGGCGGCTCGTAGTTGCCCGAGAGGATCACATCCTCGTTGGCGCCGAGCTTGGCGCCCGCGAGACTTACCTGCGCCACTTCGACCAGCAGTAGCGACCAGATGGCGTCGCCGCCCTCGCCGCCGGCGACCCTGGTCAGGCCGTCCACATAGTTCTGCGCGTGAGCGGCGATCTCCTCCGCCAGCGCGCTCCACTGGTCAGACATCCAGCAGCCTCCGTCCTTCGAACGCGCGGCCCAAGGTCACCTCGTCGGCGTACTCGAGGTCACCGCCCACAGGCAGACCGCTGGCCAGTCGTGTCACTTTCAGACCCATCGGCTTGACCAGACGGGCAAGGTAGGTAGCCGTCGCCTCCCCCTCGAGATTGGGGTCCGTGGCGAGGATGAGCTCCGTGACCCGGCCGTCGGCCAGGCGCGTCATGAGCTCCCGGATACGCAGATCGTCAGGGCCGACGCCGTCGATCGGGCTGATCGCGCCGCCGAGCACGTGATAGGTCCCGCGGAACTCGCGCGTCTTCTCGATCGCGACGACGTCCTTGGACTCCTCGACCACGCAGATCACATGAGTGTCGCGCCGCTGGTCGCGGCAGATGCGGCACTCCTCCTCGGCGGCCACGTTGCCGCAGACCCGGCAGAACCTGACCTTCTCCTTGACCTCCAGCAGGGCGTGGGCCAGCCGCTTCACGTCGGCCGGGTCGGCCGCCAGCAGGTGGAACGCGATCCGTTGCGCGCTCTTGGGACCGACGCCGGGCAGCATGCCGAGCTCGTCGATCAGGTTCTGGACGACCCCTTCGTACATGGCCTAGAACCCTGGCAACTGTCCGAGACCGCCGCCGCCGAGTCCCTGGGCCAGCGGGCCCAGTTTCTCCTGCTGCAGGTCGGCCGCCGCGCGAACGGCGTCGCGTACGGCGGCGATCACCAGGTCGGCGATCGTGTCGGCCGTGTCCTGAGGGTCGTCGGCGTCTATGACGCTCGGGTTGATCTTCAGCTCGAGCAGCTCTCCCGAGCCGTTGACCACGGCTGTGACCATGCCGCCGCCGGCCGAGCCCTCGATCTGCGCGTCGTTGAGCTCCTGCTGGGCGCTCACAAGCTGCTGCTGCATGAGCTGTGCCTGCTCCAGCAGCTGCTGCAGGTTGACATCCCCTGGGTTCACCGTCGTGCGCTCCTCGTGGCTCCGCGTTCTTGACTGCCACGAGCCTACGGTGTTTGGGCGTCGTCATGTACTGCGGCATCCCCAACGTTTCGCCTTGGCCGGATCCCGGCCCCCCTCCAGTGTCCGAGACCCGGCCAACACGTCGGCCGGAGCGGCCGCACCACGCCGACGCGTTGCCGCACGCTAGCCGCGGCAACGTTGCACACGCGTTGCGATCGTTCAATCACCCCTTGCAATCCCCCCGAACCGGTTGCGGCCGACAAGCGCGAAGCGGATGCTCACCGTAAGGGGTTGACTACTTGGAGTGGCCCATGTGTCACACTCATCCGGAAGCGCACTCTCGCGGGGCGCGCGCGGCGGCGGTTATGGAGGAGGCGGCGTCGGAGGGACCCTACGGGATGGTCACCACAGAGCTGCGCATCGACCCGCAGGACACGAGCCTCGACGTCATGAGCGTCGACCGGGAGAACGCGCACGAGATCGGGAACGCCCACGACCTCCGCGAAGTGCACCCGTTGCAGCCGCTGCTCCCCTTACTCGCCCAGTCACTCGCCCACATAGCCGACGAATCCGCCCACATGATGGTCGTGACGGACGCCGACGGCAGGGTTCTGTGGCGCGACGGCAACCCTGGCGTCCTGCGTGACGGCAACCCTGGCGTCCTGCGCGTCGCCACCGAACCCGACCGAACCGAGTCCTGCACCGACAGACCCCTTAGGCGCATCCTGCACGTACGGTCACGCAGCGCCGCCCCGATCATCGACCCCGACACCGACCGGGTGCTCGGCTGCGTCGACATCAGCGGCACCGCGCGCTCCCCGCACCCGGCCACGGTCGCGCTGGTCTGCGCCACGGCCAAGCTCGCCGAGACCCAGCTCGCCCTGCGCATGCACGAACGCGACGAACGCCTGCGCCGCCGCTACGAGGCACTGGGCGGCCACTCGGGCATCCTGCTCTCCCCGACCGGACGTGTACTCTCCGGAGACCCGCTGGGCACGCTCGGCGAACGGCTCCCGCTGCCCGCCCCCGGCGAGCGCATGATCCTCCGGGACGGCCGTTTCGTCCTCCTCGAACCCTTCTCCGAGGGCTACCTCCTGCGCGCCGCACCCCCTGCGTCCGCCCCAGCGCCCGTCCCCACCCGCCTCCGCCTGCACGGCTTCCTCGGCGAAGGCTCGCCGACCGCCCTGGTGGGCGAGCACCGCCTGCCACTCTCCCTCCGGCACGCCGAGATCCTCGCCCTCCTGGCCCTGCACCCCGGCGGCCTCAACGCCGAACAGCTCTCTTTCCATCTGTACGGCGACGACGGCAATCCGGTGACGATCCGGGTCGAGATCCACCGCCTCCGCGCCGAGCTCGGCGACACGATCGGCGCCCGGCCGTACCGTCTGACCTCACCTATAGAGGCCGACTTCCTGGAACTCCGGGGCCTGCTGGCGAGCTCGGACCCCGCCTCACTGGCCCGCGTCTACGCCGGCCCCCTGCTGCCGCGCTCGGAGTCGCCTGAGATCCGCCGCGAACGGGACGAATTCGAGGTCCAGGTACGTACGTGCCTGCTGCTGCGCGGCTCACCTGATGATTTGTGGGCGTACGCGCAGACCTCCGGCGGACGGGAGGACTTCGAGATCCTGCAGCGCCTCGCGACCACCCTCCCCGCGACTGACCACCGCGCCGCCGCCGCCCAAGCCCGCCTACGCGCCTGAAACCGCCGCCGCCCGACCCCGCCCGACCCCGCCTGAAACCGCCGCCGCCCGAGTTCGCCTACGCGCCTGAGACCTCCGGTTCACCGCATACCCGAGGCGAGGTCTCAGAGTTCGCCGATCACCTGGGCGCCGAGCTCGCTCTGGAGGAGGGCCATGCCGGAGCGCGCGTCCACGTCCGCGTCGGCGTCGTTCAGCGGGTCGACCTCGTCGGCCTCCGGGCCCTTCCGGCGGTTGGGGACGGCCTCGGGCCAGGCGGCGGAGCTTGCCTGCTGCCTGGAGGCGGGGGCCCTGGGACCCGCCTGGGCGGCTGCCTTCGCGGCCGACCTCGCGGCGGCCAGTCCCGTCCCGGGCGAGCCATTGCCCGCGCCCACGCTCGCGGCTTGTCCCGCGCCCTGGGGCCGGACACCGGTAGTCGAGTCGGTGGGGTCCGGAGTGGGTGGAGAGCCGGGACTCGGATCGTCAGGTGCGTCCGGCCAGGACTCGTCCGTCGTCGCGCGGCCACCGTTCTGGGAGGCGTGGTCGGCTGGTCCGGGTGGTTGGCCCGCCTCCTGAGAACCGGAGCCGTCGTCCGACGAGCCAGGCGAATGAGCACGGCCGTGCCCTGACTGAGCACCGCTCTGCGGGGCTGTCGCAGACCCCGGCTGGTCGTACCGGGAAACGCCCGACTGCGACGGATCCGCTTGCGAACCCGCGTGCGAGCCTTGGTGCGGTCCTGTGTGGGAGCCCGGCTGCGGACCCGTGTGCGGACCGGACTGAGGCCCCGGCCGCGGTCCCCCAGAGCCCTGGGGGACCGGGGAGTTGCCCACGACCGCCTCAACCCGCCAGGTGCCGCCGAACACATCGCCCAGCGCGCCGGCCACCACGGCATCCTTGCCGCCACCTGTGAAGTTCTTCATCGCGCCGACCTGACCGAAGCCGAGCGTGAGCAGATTGCCCTCGATGCCCACCACCTGGGCATTGGTGCTCACATTGGCCCAGACGACGATGCTGCGCCGCTTGAGCGCGGCCAACACGGCGGGCCACTGCTGCTGGACCGCCCCAGCACCACCACCAACTGGAGCCGCACCCTGGTGGGACGCCGCCCCCTGCCCCTGGGACGCCTGCCCATGAGGCGCTTGCCCGTGGGACGCCTGGCCTTGGGCCGACGGGCCCTGAGGCGGGGCCGCGTGCGACGACGGCCCCTGGGCACTGGCGCCGGGCGCCGACGCTACCTGGGATCCGGCAGTTGACTGTGCGGGCCGACCGGGGCGAGCCGGCTCCGGCCAGTCGTCGGCATTGCCCACCTGGGAACCTGGGCCCGCAAACACACCACCTACCGCCGGACGGTCGGCCTGCGCGCCCCCATCAACATGAGCGCCGTCCCCAGCCTGCGGAACACCACCCGCGTACGAGGCACCACCCGCATGCGCGGGCCCACCACCCTGCGCGGGACCACTCGCGTAAGTAGCACCACCTGCATGCGCCGGACCACTGGCCTGCACAGCACCACCGCCAGGCGCGGCACCACCAGCAGTAGATGCTGCCCGGGCGGCCATCTGGGCGACGGCGCCGCCGCGTTCGAGGCGTTCGAGGCGGGCGAGCAGGGCGTCCTCACCCTGCGACGCGCCGGGCAGCAGAACGCGAGCGCACATCAACTCAAGCAGAAGCCGCGGCGAGGTCGCGCCGCGCATCTCGGTGAGGCCGGCGTTGAAGATCTCGGCGGCCCGCGTGAGCTCGGCCGGCCCCATGGAGCCGGCCTGCTGGACGAGGCGCTCCAGCTCGTCGGCCGGACGATCGAGCAGGCCGCTGCTGGCGGCCTCGGGGACGTTCGCCAGGATCACCAGGTCGCGGAAGCGTTCGAGCAGGTCGGAGGCGAATCGGCGCGGATCGTGGCCGCCCTCGATGACCCGGTTGACGGTGTGGAAGACCTGCGCCCCGTCACGGGAGGCGAACGCCTGGACGACCTCGTCGAGCAGGTCACCATCGGTGTAGCCGAGCAGCGAGACGGCCTTGGCGTAGGTGATGCCGTCGTCCTCGGCCCCGGCGAGCAACTGGTCGAGGATGGACAGCGAGTCACGCGCGGACCCGGCTCCAGCGCGTACGACGAGCGGCAGGGCGGTCGGCTCGAACGGAACGTTCTCCGCGACCAGAATCTCTTCGAGCAGCGCGCGCAGCGTCGCCGGCGGCATCAGCCGGAAGGGATAGTGGTGGGTCCGCGACTTGATGGTCCCGATGACCTTTTCCGGCTCGGTGGTCGCGAAAATGAACTTCAGGTGCGGCGGAGGCTCCTCGACGAGCTTGAGCAGCGCGTTGAAACCCTCGCGGGTCACCATGTGCGCCTCGTCGATGATGTAGATCTTGTAGCGCGCGGAGACGGGCGCGAAGAAGGCCCGCTCGCGCAGGTCACGCGCGTCGTCCACGCCACCGTGTGAGGCGGCGTCGATCTCGATGACGTCGAGGTGACCCGGACCGGTGGGGGCGAGCGCGACACACGACTCGCAGACGCCGCACGGGTCGGGGGTGGGGCCCTTCTCACAGTTGAGCGAACGCGCCAGGATGCGGGCGCTGGAGGTCTTGCCGCAGCCGCGCGGCCCGCTGAAGAGGTAGGCGTGGTTGATACGGCCCGTGCGCAGCGCCTGTCGGAGCGGATCTGTGACGTGCTCCTGACCCTTGACCTCGGCGAAGGTCCCAGGTCGGTACCTGCGATAAAGCGCAAGGCTCATGCGACCATCCCGCCTGCGAGGGGGCTCTCAACGAAGAGACCCCCCGCACACCCGCCAGAGCCCGCTTATCCTTGCTGCCTTCCGGCCCTGGGGAGGTTCACAGGATGACGCCGCGCGAGGGGTCCTTGGACAGTCTAGCCACATCCGGCAGTGCTCGCTGCAGCCAAGTCGTGGTCTCGCCGGACGTAAATCATGGTCTTGTCACGTACGGGAGTCCGGTAAGCTACTCGGCGGAGGATTCGCCTAGTGGCCGAGGGCGCACGCTTGGAAAGCGTGTATAGGGCAACCTATCAGGGGTTCAAATCCCCTATCCTCCGCGTCTGGTTGAGGCAGTAAACGCGAAGGGGCCGACCCCATCCAAGTCGGCCCCTTTCGCTGTTCCGGGCCTCAGTTGGCTTCTGCGGAGGACTTGTCCCCCTCCCAGAGCAGGCCGTCAACCTGCTTTTCCACCGTGTTCCGGATGCCGTCGGTCACGTGCTGGTACCAGCGTGCCATGCCGCTACTGGACCACCCCATGATGGCCATCACGGTTCGCTCGGGGACTCCCAGGATCAGCAGGACGGTCGCGGCGGTGTGCCGGGCGTCGTGGAGCCGACCGTCCTTCAGCCCGGCAGATGCCAGGAAGTCCTTTCCACTCGTGGTAGTCGGTGTATGTGCTGACGGGCGACCGCCGTTTTGTCGGCGATTGCTGCGATCATGCCGCTCACGCAATCAAGGACGGAGCGACCATGACAGAGGCACCCGAAGGACACCCCTGCTTCCCCGGCTACGAGACATTAGGTGAGATCTACTGCGTGTCCTTCGTCCGCGATCTCTCCCCAGAGGAAGCCCTCCGCCGGTTCGGCGTAGACGAGGAGACCATGGAAGAGGTGGCATTCGATGAACTGGGCCATCGCTCGGTGGAGAGCATGAGGGACGACGCGGCCGGTTACATCGGCGCCGCCCGAGTCGGCGACTGGACTGTGGTCATCGAACCGGGGGGATGGAAGATCGCAGTCGACGACACGATCTACGCCCAGGTCTCACGGGGAACCGAGGTCGTGTCGGTCTGCCGCCACGACTACGCCGAGGACACCTTCGCCTACATCGTCGACGGCACGCCGGTCGTCCGGTTCGACCCCATGTACCCAGAAGAGCGATCGGGCAGTGACCCAGACCGCTTCGTCACAAAGATGCACGAGGTCGGGCTGGATCCCAACCACGACATCGATGGACGGAGGATCGACCACCCGATGGAACGTTCGTTCGCCTTGGCGAGCAGCATCACCGGCCTCTCCTTTTCTACGAACCTGCGGAGCCTGCGGTTCCTCGGCGCGGAACCCCTTGGGGGGTTGAGCGGCAGCTCGATGCAGAACCGGAGCGGCGCTTCGCAAACGCTTTCCAGCGTGCTACGCGCGCAAGGTCTGCTGTAACGCTGGGGCTTCGTCAAGCTTCTGAGCCAGATTTCTGCTCGAACTCGGCCTTGCGTCGAGCGAAGTAGGCCGGCCAGTCGGTGCGCGCGGCGATGACGTCGTCGATGGACAGTTTGATCACTGCGCAGAAGCCGACGGAGCAGGCGCGCAGCATGGAAGCGTCGATCAGGGAAATCCCCAGGATCTGATCGCCATCGTTGAAGATGCAGAGTACGGGGTCCGCCTTCAGCAAGGTCCGCGGTCGCGTGTCCGCCCTCACCCATGGCGCCCCGCCCCCGGCCCGCCGCCGCACGCGGCCGGGGACCACAGGACGACGCCCGGACAGCAGGAGTGCTAAGCGCGGGCACCTGGACATTGGGAGAACCGCGCGACTCACGGCTGATGAGCGCATTGGCGGCCCGCCGAGCTGATCGCCGGAAAATGGTTGTACGGGATCACGTTCGGGTTGATAGCGTGCGGGAACCGTGACAGGCCCCAAGGAGGTGAGACCCATGAACGCTGTATCGATGTGGGTGCTCCCCCTCGTCATCACGGTCGGGCGATTGACATAGGTGTCGCCGGGAGTGCCGCGAAAAGGCAATCCCGAAAGGCAACAACCTATGAACAGCTTCACTTCAGACACGGGCGAGCATCCCGTAGCGGTCGCGCGGGTCGCGGAGCGGCAATGGCACGCCGTGGCGGACGACCGAGTGGTCGGCCGCGGCGACACTTCGCGCAGGCCCGACGGACGGATCTTCGTCAGCATCGACGCGTGGCACGGCGCAGTCTTCGACCAACTCGCCGAAGCCATGCTGGCCGACCTGCCGAAGCCCCTGTACACGCTGGTCGACGAAACCGACCTCGACTTGACGTCCCACTGGGAACAAGCCGGCTTCACGACCGGACGCCGCGAGTGGGAGTACCTCGTACCCACCGACCCGCAGGTCACGGGACTCGGCTCAGCCCCACCGCCGTCGGACGTGACGATCGTGGGCCTCGGCGAGGCGCAGGAGGGCCCTCTGCGCGAGCTGGACCGCGTGATCCGCGACGAGGTCGAAGCCACCGTCGGATGGCAGGAGATGCCGGCTGAGGTATTGCCTCTCCCCGAGGGAGTTACCGTGCTGGACCCGTCGAAGTACGCGGTGGCCGCGCAATCGGATGGATATGTGGGGCTGCTCCGCGTGGCGCCGGTCATCCGGCAGCCACGGATCGGGCTGATCGCGGTCCGGTCCGACCAGCACCGCCGCGGTATAGCCCGGGCGCTGCTCGCCCATGTGCTGGGCTCGCTGCACAGCCGCGGGATCGAAACGGCATCGGCCGAGGTGAACGAATCCAACGAGGCGGCCATGGCGCTCTTCGAGGGCATCGGCGCCCGGCGTGTGAGCAGCAACCTGGAGCTGGTACTCCGCTGACGCCCCACCCATCGCCGGGCGAGACGGCCGGGTCACGGCCGCCGCCCGCCGAGGCGCCCCGATCACGGTTGCGGCAACAGAATCCGTTTCCGCACCCACCTCACAGCCACTCCGGAGAAATCATGGCAAGAAAAGCAGGCGGCATCGAAGTGGAGGGCACTGTCATCGAGTGCCTACGCAACGCCACCTTCAAGGTAGAGCTCGAGAACGGCCACAAGGTGCTGGCGCACATCAGCGGGAAGATACGGAAGAACTACATCAAGATCTTGCCGTACGACCGGGTGCTCGTGGAGCTCAGCCCCTACGACCTCACCCGCGGCCGAATCCTCTACCGATACAGGTAACGGCGGGCGGGACGCGCCAATACAGGAAAAGAAGTCTTGGGCTAAATCGGAAAAGTGCTCGACCAAGAACCGAGCCGACGACTCGGCTCGGTTCTTGGTCGGCATCTCGGCCAGATGAGCACGCCAGCTTCACACGGCCCCGCCGATCGCGCTACGTGCGGATAAACAGCTGAAACACTCGGGAGACCGCCCAGCTTTACAGCCAGATCTTGCGTCGGGGCAGCCTCATTTTCTGTCTCAGTTCACTCCCGTCCAGGACTGTTCACCAGGGGTGGGGCGGGAGCCTGCGCCGCAGCTAGAGCCCCCGGTGAACGGCGGCGAACGAAGGTCTGCAGACTTGAAAAGCAGGTAAAGGCAACCTTTCAAAGGGTGCAAAACCCCCATCCTCCGCCGGCTCAGAGGAGTCACGCCGAGGTCGATGGCACGGCCCTCTCGCTCTGGGTCTCAGTAGCCCGCTTTGGGCGCTTGCACTTCCCAGATGAGGCCGCCCACCTTCTTGGCGACTGTCCGCCGGGCAGTCAACTGGAGCCGCTTCGGCGATTACACTCCGCGGTGGCTTCGGTTAGGTTGTCAAGGCGGATGCCGCGTCAGGTGACGGGCTTGCCGTCGATGCGGCGGCCTATGGAGCCGACCGTCACGCCGTGCGGCTTGAGTGCTGCGAAGAGCTGTTCGGAGGCCCATCCGGTGTAGACGTCGGGACGCAACTCGGTCAGGCGGGAGCACAGCGTCTCGTTCCTGCACCACTCTCCCAAGCCGGGCCAGGGCCTTTTGCCCTGAGAGTCGGTATAGGGAATAGCAATGCCAACAAAGAAGGCCCGCTTACGTCTCATTTTGACTAAGCGGCAACGCGATACTAAGGCTGCTCTTTAGCCACGCGCCGCTTAGATACCAGGTGAGTGCGCAGCGATGGCCGCCAATTAATTTCTGCGTCTGTGGGGCTCATGGAGAGCCGGGCTCAGGAGCATGGCCGCTAGTCACTTACGTGTAGCCCATCCTACTAGGTGATCACCTAAGAAGTCGCCGAGAGGCCGCCCATACGATCCGCTGGTAAGGCGGCGTCCGAGCCACACCTCTTATCTCTGACGCGCGCCCGCGCGAATACCAGGTGAGCCCGCAAGCCGCAAGCGATGCCAGCCGATTCACCCCCGCGTGCATGGGGAGCACAGGGGCATGAAGATGACGAACACCCCTTAGCTGGATCTGTCCCCACGTGCGGCGGGGGCACCTCGCCTTGCCCCCTCCCCCAGAGTCTTGGGCTTGGAACCACTCTCACGTGCATGGGGAGCATACGCTCTGGGCCCAGGAGGACCAACCACTGGACCAACCCGCCCATGGGCGCCCTCCACCAGACGAAGACACAACCAGCCGCAGTGCTCCGCATCACTAACCCAGCGGGAGCACCTCCATCCGAGCCACACCTCTTATCTCTGACGCGCGCCCGCGCGAATACCAGGTGAGCCCGCAAGGCGCAAGCGATGCCAGCCGATTCATCCCCGCGTGCGCGGGGAGCATGTGGTCCGGAACCAGGAGCGCCAACCGCTGGATCGACCTCCCTGCACCCCCTCCGCTAGACCAACACACAGCCAGCCGCAAGATGATTAAGGCCATAACCCCTCTAGCAATCGTGCGACGCAAAGACGCGTCGACTAGTGCCATTGACGCAAGGCGCGTCGCACACCATCACCCAATCGCATTTCCACAACCACGGATAATGCACAGTCATGCAGAGCATTGTTGGGTCGAATTATCAACATTGATCACATCGAAGTCGAGGTGAAGACCACTGCGATCACCGACCAAGCCGAACATCGCTCTAAAAGCGAATCGCATGAATGCATAAAAAATTCAGATCGTGAAACAGATTCACTTATAGCGCCAAAGCACTCCGAAACGGACAGTATAGCCAAAGGCGACCAAATGCCGAACAGTCGACAAGCGTCGAGCCTGACCTTCCTGGAATCAAGACGCACGACCACGACGGGTGATCCCGTCCATCCAACACACCACGCCAGCCCTCTCACCTCCAACAGCGAGAGCTTCGAGTGTGATATAGGCGCGCGCGCGGGCATGCCCGCTGGCGCGCACGCACAGGTACCCCTGTGCGGCTCTGTAGTCAAGCCTCAGGGCCGATGGGGCTCATCCGGCCTACTGGACGCACTCGCATGAAGTTCTCCGCTTAGGCGTGATTTGGGGGCCGTGGAGGCTGTAGTCTGACCTCTATCGCGATCCGTTCATGGTCGCGACATGACGGCGAAGCTGTCCGGAAACGGAAACAGCCCCCCCGCTGGTACCGGGGGGGCCGTCATTCCACTGGTTCGTATGCCCTCGAGGAGGCCACACGTGTACGTGAGTGTACGCGAAATCAGACACGAAGACCAGGTCGGCAGGTGGGAGGGCGCGGTTCAGCGCCTAGGTTCTGCGCCTGCTCCGCAACCGACGGCACAGCTTCTGGGAAGCCCCGCCGCGCTCGTGTTCGTCGGGATTCTCTTGCTCACGCTTGTCGCGGGGGTGATCCTGCCTGCGGTCTGGTCCCGGGATTCCGAACGCCGCTCGGCCGCGTTCAAGGTGATGGATCGCATATTTAGGTTCATACGCCGCCGCTCCCGATGACCCTCCCTAGTAAAGAGGTAAGACGCCTGATCACTATGCACCATCTAGACTCACGGCAGCAGCAAACCATGGCCTACCGACGATCCTGATTCGGGTCTCAGTACACCTCCATGCAGAGGCGTTCGAGCAGGTTCGCAGGACGTCTTAATACCTGCTCGGACACCCCTACAGACCTTGCCGTACAAATGTCCACAGGCTTGGAAAGTATGCACGGGCAACCTTTTCATGGTTCAGATCCCTCATCCTCCACCAGTTCATAAGGTTCATAAGGGGTGTGCCATGATCACGGCACACCCCTTATGGCTTTTCAGTCTCAGATGGCCTCTTCGGAGGGATCTTCACCCTTCTCGCCGGGCTCCCAGAGCAGGCAGTCCACCTGCTCGTGACCGGGTTAAGGCGGCCCTGAGCGGGAGTCTTGTTGCTGGTCTGATGAGATCACTGACGCTTGCGGTGCCGGGGCAGGCCGAAGCATCGGGTCAGAGCCGCGAGCAGCCCTCCGGCGTCGGGATCACCGGAGGTCGCCCAGGCCACATGTCCGTCTGAGCGGATCATCGCGCAGGTGACCTGTGGGTTCTCCGTCTCGGCACGCACGATGTCGATTCTGTCCCGCCAGCCCTCCGCCACGCTCGCCCACGGGCCGTCGACCAGCATCAGCAAGACCCCTCTGGGGGGACGCAGCAGACGCAGTGTGTCGCTCCGCGCTCCTCCGGACAAGATCCGCAGCGTTCTGTACGGCATCCGCCGCCCGGCAAGTGCGTGGCCGCACTGCCCCATGTCGTACCTGATCCCGATCCCGCTCACCTCTTCGGCCAACCGCCGGTTGACCCGCTCAACGGCCAGCAGTTCCGCCAACATCGCGCGTAGCGCGTCGATCTCCGGCCCGCCCAGCATGAGGGCGAACTGCGCCTTGGAAGCTTCCCAGGAAAACCTAGCAAAAGGGTCTCAATTTACCTTGTCCGGCCGTGTTCACGGGGTGCGACCAAACCGCTGAGGGGCCACGGTGATTCCGGACAGCCGTCTTATCGTCGTTGAGCCGGCGCACAAAAGCCCTGCGCCGTAGCCTGTCGATAGAAAGACTCTCTGGAGAGGCGGCAGGGTCTGTGACTGATACCACCACGCTGGGCGCGCGTCTCCGCGCCGTACGACGCGACCGTGGCCTGACTCAGGAAGAACTCGCCGACCGGGCCGGCCTGTCCCGGGATCTGATCGCCAAGCTGGAGCAGGGACAACGGCACTCCGCCCGGCTCACCTCACTCATACTCCTGGCCAACGCCCTCGACGTCGAGTTGTCGAAGCTGGTCGGCAGACGCGACCAACTTGGCGCTGACCGCGATGGCGGAGGCGTCCTGGCCCTCCGGGACGCACTGCTCATGCCGTCGCTTCTCCCCGGCCTTGACGACGGTCTGGACGGCGAACCCACATCTCTGCCCGACGTCGAACGTGCAGCTAGACATGCGTGCCGGTCGTACTGGAGCGGAGACTTCCCCGCTCTGGTCGCCACCCTGCCTGGCCTTCTCGCCGAAGCCCGCCTCACGCGCGCCGCACAAGGGAACGCCGCCGTCTACCCGCTGGCCATGGCCTATGATCTGGCAGCGGCCGTGATGATCCACCTTGGCCGCGAAGACCTGGCCGCCATTGGCGCCGAACGTGCCATCACCACCGCGTACGGCGGCGATGACGAACTACTGTGGGCAGGTTTGCACGCCACTTACGTGTGGGTTCTCCTCCATCAGGCCCGTCTCATCGAGGCCGAGCACCTTGCCACCGCCATGGCCGAACGCATCGAGCCGGCCTTTTCCGCGCCGGCTCAGCACGTGGCCGTATGGGGCAGGCTCCTCATCAGCGCCATCGCCCCCGCAGCTGCGGCCGGGCGGGACATCTCCGAATACGCGGCTCTGGCCGCTGCCGGGGCCGGACGGTTGCGGGGCACGGTGGCGATCCACAACGGCCGCTTCGGTCCAGCGATGGTCGCTGAGCAGGAGACGCATGGCCATACCGTGCTCCGCCAGCCCAATCTGGCGTTGCAGGCCGCCAGAAGAATTCGGCCGGGCGACCTGCAGGGCATCGCGTACGGCCGTCACCTGATCGACGTGGCACAGGCCCACCTGGACGCGCGGCACCGCGTAGCGGCCACTGAACGGCTGCTTGAGGCCCGTGAGCAGTCGCAGGTGTGGTTCCGCCACCAAGCCATCGCAAGGGACCTGGTCGAAACCATCCGCGACGAGGAGACACGCCCGTCACCTGCCGTGCGGTCGCTGGCCCGCACTCTCGATCTGAGCTAGGACACGACGTCCTCATAGGCCGAGAAGAGTAGGTTCGGTAGGACAGCACGTCCATGGAACCCTGTTTCCGCAGCTCATAGCGTTTTCCACATGGATCCATCAGGTACGCCTGAGCAGGCGATGGCCCAGGTTGCGGACCTGGACATCGGCGCGGCGATCACCCGCGCCGCGACCGCCGCACACACGGCTGCGGAGCGAGAACGACAAGCCCTCCAGCAACTCGCCGAACTCCACACCGCCTACCCCGAATGGGACATCAACCGTCGCCGTGACTACACCGGCGAATGGTGGGTGGCCGAACTGCTGTGCACGGTCACGGAGCAGATGGCGCTGCTCGGTGTGATCAGAGTGGTTCGCCAGCGAGATGGTGCAGCGCTCGCGATGGCCCTGTCCGGCCAGAGGGCGCTTATGCAGCGCAGCCGAGCATGAGTGGAACACAGCACTGCGGCGAGTGCGGCAAAACGGTCATCCGCGTCCATCTGCTAGGTCGCAGCATCCGCATCGACCTCGATCCGGAGCCGGTGATCGCAGGCGAGTACACGTTCTGGGATCCCACCTACGGCCAGCAACTCTGGCGGGCCAAGCCCAGACCCGCCACAGTCTCCCCGCCCTTTGGGGGCTCACGCCAGGAGACGGAAGAGTGGGACGGTCGAAAGGCTGCCGACGATCGCCGATGGTTCGTGCAGCACGTGTGCGGGCTGACGGCAGCCCAGGTCGTGGAGGAACGGCGCCGTAGGAAGGGCGCATAGAACGCCCTCCGCTTGGCACCTGGAGAGTTCTCGCAGAAAGTGTTCCTGGTGTCCGGCGCGCTCACGAGTCTCTGGAGAGGCTTTAGCAGCGATAGCGGCGCATGGAGGCCCTGCGGCCAGGTCGGGGCGGTGGTCTCGAAGGTGGCCTGGCCTTCGTCGATGCCGAACTGGTAGACGGCCAGCACATGATCGGTGTGGGCAGCATGCATGGACTCGATGAGTGGCCCGTGGGCCATCCCGTCCAGGTTTGTGGTGACGCTCACTTGGTCGCTGTGTCTGCGGGAGCGGAGGTGAGGTCAGCGATCAGCGCGCGTACGCGGGCCTCGATCGCGTCCCGGATCGGACGTACGGCTTCGACGCCCCGCCCGGCCGGGTCGTCCAGCGCCCAGTCCTCGTACCGTTTGCCGGGAAAGATCGGGCAGGCGTCGCCGCACCCCATGGTGATCACGACGTCACTGGCCTGGACGGCATCGACTGTGAGCACCTTGGGGATCTCGGCGGAGATGTCGATGCCACGCTCTGCCATCGCCGCCACCACGGCCGGGTTCACCTCGTCGGCGGGCGTGGAACCAGCCGAACGCACGCGTACCCGGTCGCCGGCCAGGTGGGTCAGGAAGGCGGCGGCCATCTGGGAGCGGCCGGCGTTGTGCACGCACACGAACAACACCTGCGGCAACACGTCGGGCACGGGTCTCTCCTATCGAGGCTGATCGGCAGCGGCCTTGTAGGTGGAACCAGAAACAGGCTGCCGGCTGTTCGGGTAGAGCAGGACAAGCAGCAGGCCGCCCAGCGCGGCGCCGGCCAGCTGGGCGGCGATGAAGCCGGGTACGGAAGCGGGGGCGATCCCGGCGAAGGTGTCGGTGAACGCTCGCCCCAGGGTGACTGCGGGGTTGGCGAAGCTCGTACTGCTGGTGAACCAGTAGGCGGCGCCGATGTAGCCGCCGACCGCGACCGGTGCCAGCGCGGCGCGGCCTTGCCGGGTCAGGGCGAAGATGACCACGATGAGCCCGGCGGTGGCCACCACCTCACCCAGCAGCAGGTGAGGCGCCGACCGGTCATGAGCCGAGATCTGAACGGCCGGGAGCCCGAACATGGTGTTCGCCAGGACGGCCCCGGCGATGGCGCCGGCGACTTGGGCGGGAACGTAGGCCGTCACCTCACGGCCGCGTACTGCCGGGGCAGCGTCGCGTCGCGTGAGGACCCAGGCCGCCACAGAGACGACCGGATTGAAGTGCGCGCCGGACACGGGTCCGAGGATCACGATGAGCACGGCCAGGCCCGCCGCCGTGGCCAGACTGTTGGCCAGCAGTCGCACGCCGACGTCACGCGACAGATCAGCCGCCATGATGCCGGAGCCGACCACCACCGCCACCAGGGCGGCGGTGCCGGCGAACTCGGCCAGCGCCCGGCGCCAGGTTCACCGCGCGTCCGCGACAAGCGTCTCGGGCAGGGCCAGTACGCCGGTCAGACGCTTGAGCGTGGCCGGGACGATCCAGTAGTAGACCCAGGTGCCGCGCCGCTCGCTGTCGATCAGACCGGCCTCGCGCAGCACCTTGAGATGGTGCGAGATCGTCGGCGCGGTGACCGTGAAGGCCTCCGTCAGCTCGCACACGCACACTCCGCCGCCGACCTGGCGCCCACTTTCGCGGGCACCGATCAGGGACAGCAGCCGCAACCGGATCGGATCGCCGAGCGCCTTGAACACGCGGGCCGTCTCGGCGGCCTCGTCTTCGGTGATCGGCTCGGCGATCAGTGGTGTGCAGCACTCGGAGGCGAGCACCGGCAGCTCCTGCTTCGACATATCTCTAATTTGACAGATCTCTAATCAGGAGCGCAAACTCGAGACTGCTTAGACATCCGTCGAAACAACGATCGGAGATCGTCATGTCTCGCGTCCAGCTCGCCCTCCGCGTCGCCGACCTGGAGAGCTCGATCACCTTCTACTCCAAGCTGTTCGGCACCGAACCGGCCAAGCTCCGTCCCGGCTACGCCAACTTCGCCATCGCCGAGCCGCCGCTCAAGCTGGTGCTGATCGAAGGCGAGGCGGGAGAGGCGACCCGCATGGACCACCTCGGCGTCGAGGTCGAGGACACCGCCCAGGTCGACGCCGCCACCCGGCGGCTCAAGGACGCCGGACTGGCCACCTTCGAGGAGAACGACACTTCCTGCTGCTACGCCCTCCAGGACAAGGTGTGGGTGCACGGCCCGGGGGCCGAGCCATGGGAGGTGTACGTGGTCAAGGGCGACGCCGACACCCTGACCAAGGAACCCGAATCAGCCTGCTGCTCCCCAGCCACCACATCGGGCGACGAACCGGTCACCGCCTCGGCGAACTGCTGCTGAGCGCGATCGATCTCGCTGTGGTCTGTGGGCGACTGGGCCAGGCGATGTCGTCAACCGCCAGAAACGGCTCATCCGCCACGGTCGCGGGGGTCACTCCCGTGAACGCCACAACATCCCGATGCAGGTGGGACTGGTCCGTATAGCCGGCGTCGGCCGCGACTCGGGCCGCGCCCTCACCCGCGACCAGCCGATGGGCGGCATGGTCGAACCGGACCAGCTTCACGGCGCGCTTGGGCGGCAGGCCGAGCTGCGAGCGGAACCGGGACCAAAGGCGCTTACGGCTCCAACCGACCTCGGCCGCCAGCCCGTCGACCCGGACCAGGCCGCGGCCGCCGACGATCCGGTCCCAGGCCCAGGCCACCTCCGGGTCCACCGGCGGCGACCCCGTCTCGTAACGGCGGGCCAGCAGCGCGTCCATCAACGCGAAGCGATCCTCCCACGACGAGACATCGCCCAGTCGCTCCCGGATCCGTGACGCCTCCCGGCCCCACAGGTCGTCGAGGGCCACCACGACGCCGTCGAGTTCGGCGGGGGAAGCGCCCAGGATCGCGCCGGCGATCACCGGGGACAGGCGCACCTGTACGCACTCGACGTTCTCCCCCCGCGCCCAGACCGCGCCCCCGGACCCGATCCCGGGCCCGGCGACGACGCTTCCCAGCTGCTGCCGCCCGGCGGCGTCGTTCAGGATGGGCGAACCGGCGCCGAAGTCCAGCAGCAGCGTCACGGCCGGGTGCGGGACCATCCGAAGCGCGTCCAGGTCACGGACCCGGAACCCGGCCATGGTGACACCGGCCACCCGGCTGGGCCGCCGCGGGGATGCGACCTCCCACACAGCCGCACCGTGGACGAATGTCCGCACCGTCCCATGCTACGCACGCCAGGGAGAGGAACATTTGTCCAATCCGCCGGCGGTTACCGGCGGCGACAGTGGCCTTATGACCATTTCTGACGGCATGAAGGGCCACGCCGAGACAGTGTCCCTGAACGACGACGATATCTACGTGTGCCAGGACGGGCCCGACGACGCCCCCGTGCTCCTGCTCATCCACGGATCCGCGTCCTCGACCCGCTCATGGGACACGCTGGTTCCGCTGCTGACCACGTCCCATCGCGTCATCCGCATCGACCTGCTCGGCCACGGCCGGTCAGGCAAACCGGCCGACCGCAGCTACGCGACCCCGGAGCAGGGACGCCGGGTGGGCGCGGCACTGGACCGGCTCGGCGTCGAGCACGCCACCGTCGTCGGCCATTCCAGCGGCGGCGCGGTCGCCACCGCCCTCACCGAACAGCGGCCCGACCTGGTGACCGCTCTCGCGCTCATCAACACCGGGCCCAGCCTGGGCGCCTTCATCGCCTCGGAGTCCGCCGCGATCGCGCCCTCGCAGTGGCCGCCGACCGACAAGCAACTCCGCCAGTTCGCGAGCACCGGTTTCAGCCGCGCGGGCTACCAGATCCCCCAAGAGCTCCTGAACGAGGTACGCGCGATGACGTACCACACGCTCACCGCGACGATGCAGGGCATCCGCGAGTACCTGGAGCAGCGGGCGCTCCCGGAGCGGCTGGCGCCCCTCGGCAAGCCGCTGCTGGTGATCTTCGGCGAGGACGACCGGAGATGGCGATCCTCATCCGCCGCCGACTACCGCGCCGTTCCGGGCGCGACGGTCGAGTTGCTGCCCGGACTCGGGCACTCACCCATGCTCGAGGATCCGCCGCGAACCGCCGCACTCCTCCTGGCGTTCGCCGCGCGAGCCAGCTGATCACTGTCCCCATTTGGGCAACCAGACCTCGGTGTCGGGTACGTCCACTCGCCTGGAGTCGAGGTAGTCGCGGAGTTCGACGAGCGCGGGATGCGGGTTGTCGTCGCGCCAGATCAGTGACATCGGGTAGAGCGGCGCCGGGTCACGTACCGGTATGCGCCGCAGGTCGTAGCTGTCCGGCCACAGATACCGCGAGCCTTCGCCGACAAGGGTCGCCAGTTCGGAGGAGTCCGCGATCTCGGCCAGCAGCGCCTCGATTCCGAAGCTGGGCCCGACCATGTCGATCGTGAGACCGAACGCGGCGGCGAGTTCGTCGTAGTAGCCGGCCCATTCGGTTTCCGGGGCCATGCCGGGCATCCAGATTCGGTGCCCGGCAAGTTGCGCGGGCGTGACAGCGTGAGCTTTGGCGAGCGCGTGGCGGGGTCCGACGAGTAGTTGGTGCGGCTCGTCGATCACTCGGGCGGTCTTGATCAGGCCTTGCAGATGTCGCGCGGGAACCGTGACGGCGTGGAACGTGGCGTCGATCGTCCCAGCCTCGACAGCGGCTATCGCGGCCTCGACGTCGCCCTTCAAGGTCACGACATCAAGCTCGATCTCGGGATGCGTACGGTAGAAGTCCTGCAGCAGCACCCCGGCCGCGACCCGCCGGTTGACGACGTCGACGCGTAGCGCACGCCGACCAGGACGTACGGACGCGTCGGCCCGCTCCTCCACCCGGAGGAGTTCACGGGCGTGGGGCAGGAATGCCTGGCCATCGACAGTGAGCTGGGCTCCGCGCGCCGTACGGGTGAACAAGCGCACACCGAGGTCTTTCTCCAGCGTGGCGACGCGCTTGGAGACGGCCTGCTGGGTGATCGACAGCTCTGCGGCCGCTTCCTGGAACTGGCCTGCGTCCGCGACGGCGACGAAGGTGCGTACGGCGTTGAGATCCACGCACGACACGCTACTCCCACAACAAATGGTTGTGACTTGCCACCAGTCCCGTTGTTTGATCCGCCTTCTCGGCCTTGCTTTGATCGGAGCGGTCAGCGGCAAGTTGTTCGGAGCGGGGAGATGCGGAGCTTGGTGGCCAGACGATCCTTGGGCCGGCGGTTCGGCTGGCTGTGGGCGGCGTACGCGGTCAGCGCCTACGGCTCCGGCTTGGGATTCGGGGCATTACCCCTGATAGCCGTGCTGGTATTGCATGCCGGTCCCGCTCAGGTGTCCGCGCTCTCGGCTGTGGGGCCGGCGGTGGGTGCGCTGATCGCGTTGCCGCTCGGACCGTGGGTGGAGTTTCGGCGCAAGCGGCCGATCATGATCGCGATGGACCTGGCCCGGTTCGCGGCCATGATGACGATCCCGGTCGCCTACGCTTTCAACCGGCTCAGTTTCGTACAGCTGCTGGTTGTTTCGACGGTGACAGCCGCAGCCAAGATCGCCTTCAACGCGGCCAGCGGTTCCTACCTCAGAGCCCTCGTACGGCCGGATGATCTGCTCGTGGCCAACGCGCGGTTCGAGTCGACGACGTGGAGCTCGATCGCGGTCGGGCCGCCGCTGGGCGGGGCGGCGATCGGCCTGTTCGGGCCGGTGACCACCGTGGTGGCCGATGCGCTCAGCTACCTGCTGTCCGCACTGGGGATCAGCGCCATTCGCGGCCGAGAAGAACCCCCGCGACGCACGGACAGGAGCCGGGCCCGGGCCGGCGAGCTGCTCGACGGCTTTCGGCACATCCTGACCCACCCCGGCCTGCGGGCGTTCTATCTCAACCACCTGCTCGTCAGCGGACTGATCATGGCCACCGAGCCGCTACTGGCCGTGCTCCTGCTCCGTGAGCTCGGGTTCTCCCCCTGGGAGTACGCCCTCGCCTTCGCCGCCCCCTGCGTCGGCGGACTCATCGGCTCACGCCTTGCCCGCCGCGTCGTGGCGCGGTACGGCCAACACCGGATCCTCCGTACGATCGGCACGCTGCGCGCGGTCTGGCTGATCGGCCTGGCCTTCGTCCGTCCCGGCGTCGCCGGCCTCGCGATCGTGATGGCGGTCGAGCTCGCCATCATCATCAGCATGAGCCTGTACAACCCGGTACTCGCCACCTACCGGCTCGAACACACTCCCCCAGACCGCACCGCCCGCACCCTGTCGGCCTGGTCGATCAGCAGCAGCGGCGCCATCGCCATCTTGAGCGCGCTCGGCGGCCTGCTCGCCGACGCCACCAGCCCGCGTACGGCCATCACGATCGCGGGGTTGCTCATCCTCGCCGGCCCACTGCTGCTGCCCCACCGCCAGGGCCCTGAACTTGTCCGCGACCTTGAGCGGGCGAACGCGCGGCCATCGGGCGGCTGAAATTTCCGATCCACGAATGCGTAAACCCGGTATCACCGACGGAAAATTTTCTGAACGCGACAACCGGCTGGCAGCCTTACCCGATCCATAAATCAAAACCCGACTTGGGGCGCGTCCGAATTATTTGAACAGCGCAGCTGCGGCGGCGCGAACAGCGGACATAACACCAGGTGAGCACGCTGATACGCACCATCAATGGTCCGATAATAACGACACGTCATGGCACGGGACGCGAATGCACCTGTCCTTCTACAGATCGTCATCCATGTCTGTAAGTGTTGCGTTTCCTTCGGACGAGACGGATCATTTCGATCATGGGTTGTGTCGCCGCCCAGGGGGGTGAGTCCCACACCGTTTCGTGCTCAGGAAGGACGATTCATGATCCGTCGCGCACTGGTCGCAGCAGCCCTGGCCACCACTGCCCTCGTCGCCCTCCCCGCCGGCTCCGCGCAGGCCTCAGCCTGCCCGGAAAACTACCTCTGCATCACCACCTACTACTCCGACGCCACCCACTCCACCCAGATCGGACTGAGAGAGGAACTCTGCGACGGCACCCTGTACGTCTGGGGTGTGCGCAGCAACTACTCGGACTACTATCGGGGCCCCTGCTGAGCGGAACGGGAAACGCCGGGCAGTTCGTTTCCATTGATCCCGCCGAGACTCCGCCTTCGTGCTGACGAAGGATCGTTCATGATCTGTCGCGCCTCATCGCCCTAGCCTGGCCACCGCCGCCCTCGTCGCCCTCCCGACCGGTCCCGTGCAGGCCAGGGCGTCGCGGACCTATGAGCCGTTTCCCGGCAACTCTGCCGGGTCCCATCCGCTTTCCCGCATTCAGGAAGGACGATTCATGATCCGTCGCGTACTCGGCATTGCCACCTTGGCCGCCGCCGCCCTCGCTGTCATACCGACCACCGCACAAGCCGGCACGCTGGGTTTCCGCTGCCCGGCCGGCTACGAGTGCAACACGGCGTACTACTCCGACGCCGCGCACACCAACGTGGTCGGAGCCAAGACGGAATTCTGTGACGGTGAGGTCTCGAGCTGGGGCACCATCAGCCGCTACAGCGAATGGACCTCGAGCCCCTGCAACTGAGCGAAGACCTCCGGCGGGGGCGCGCACCGGCGGCCCCGCCGGATTTCCGTCCCGGCGAAGAGACGCCGGCACCAGCCCGCGTTGTGAGCTCGCTCACAATGTGTCACAGCCAAGCAGGGCATGCCGTCTTAGAGGGCATGACAAACGCGGAACAGACCTCGGTATTGATCACTGGTGCCAACAAGGGACTCGGCCTCGAGGCGGCCCGGCGGCTCGGCGAGCAGGGTTGGACAATCTTTCTCGGCTCGCGTGATGAAGGCCGCGGGCGGGCAGCCGCCGACAAGCTCATCGGCGGTGGCGCGAACGTCGTCATGGTCCCCCTGGACGTGACCTCGGACGAGTCGGTCACCGCCGCCGTACGGCTCGTCCGGGAGCACACCGATCGGCTGGATGTGCTGATCAACAACGCCGGCGCGCCAGGAAGGGCCATCGCGCCGGCCGACGCGACGGTCGACGAGATTCACTCCGTCTACGACACCAACGTGTACGGCCCGATCAGGGTCACGCAGGCGTTCCTGCCCTTGCTGCGGGCGGCCGATCATCCGCGGGTGGTGATGGTCTCCAGTGCTGTCGGTTCCTTCGCGGTCCAGACCGACCCGGAGCAGCCCTCCTCGAAGTTCCACGAGCTCGCCTACAGCTCGTCGAAAGCGGCGCTGAACATGATCACCGTCCGGTACGCCCAAGCCCTCCCAGAGATCAAGTTCAACATGGCCACTCCCGGAGAAGTCATCAATCGCACATTCGCCGCCACCGACATGAACCATCACACCGGGCAGCTGACGGTCACCGAGGGCACCGACTCGATCGTGAGACTCGCGACGATCGACGCCGACGGGCCGACCGGGATCTTCGTCGATCGCCTCGGCCCCATCGCCTGGTGATCGCCGCGCAACTGTGATGGACGGCCCTCGGATAACCTGCTGGACGTCGTGCGGAGGTGTCCACGTAGGAGAAGGCCAAGGAAATGAGCCGAGTGCCTGGATCAGCGGATGAGACGGGCGCGGTCGCGTACCGGCCGCTGCTGTTCTCCATCGCCTACGGGATGACCGGGTCGGTGGGCGACGCCGAGGACATCGTGCAGGACGCGTTCCTCGGCCTGACCCGGGCGCACCAGGCCGGAACCACGATCGCCGACCTGAAGGCGTACCTGACGACGACGGTGACGCGGCTGGGCATCGACTACCTGAGGTCGGCGCGGGTACGGCGGGAGACGTACGTCGGGGAGTGGCTGCCCGAGCCGGTCGTCGTGACCGCCGATGGGCCGGGGCCGGTCGAGCACGTCGAGCTGGCCGACTCGCTGTCAATGGCGTTCCTCGTGCTACTGGAGTCCCTTTCGCCGGTGGAGCGGGCGGTGTTCATGCTGCGCGAGGTGTTCGGGTACGGCTACCCGGACGTGGCCAAGGTGACCGGCAAGACCGAGGTGAACTGCCGGCAGATCTTCACCCGCGCCAGGCAGCGCATCGCCGCCGGGAGGCGCGGGCGCGACAGCGCGCCGCCCCCGGCGTCGCGCGAGAGCGTGCCGCCCCCGGCGCGGCGGGCGGAAGGCGAGAAGCTCGCCCGCAGGTTCTTCGAGGCCGCCGCGGGCGGCGACATGGACGCGCTGCTCGGCATGCTCGCGCCCGACGTCGTGTTCATCGGGGACGGTGGCGGCAAGGCGCAGGCGATCGGCAAGCCCGCGACCGAGCCCCGGCGCGTCGCGCAGCTGCTCGTCGGCGGCTTCCGCCGGGTCCAGATGCTCGGCGTCTCCTTCCGGCCGGCCTGGGTCAACGACCGGCCCGGCGCTGTGATGTACGACGCCGAAGGGCGCGTGGCCAGCGTGGTCGAACTCGACATCGCCGACGGCGTGGTCCAGGCGATCCACTCGGTGGCCAATCCCGACAAGCTCGGACACCTCGGACCGGTATCTGATGTGGCGCGACTGCCGGAGAAGAACTGATCTCGCGTCCGAGCGAGTGCCGAGCGCCGTAGATCCCGGTAAGCGCCGTAGATCCGGGCGAGTCGCAAGCGCGGTGGAACGCGGCGGGCTGGGCGCGTCGGGACAAATTGGGCATTGACGAAAAATTCTTACATGTTTTGATGGATCAAGTCGGAAAGTTTCACCGCCTCATCGGGGGACCCCCTGCAGAGCCCACCCCAAGGAGGACGCGCATGGTGCGCCGCCAGCCCACTGACCCCCCACCCATCGACTTGTACGCCTCCGTCCAAGGAGAGGTCTCCTGGTTCTGCTGCGGCACAGCCTGGGGACCGTGCAGCACCACCGGCAAGGGAGCCTGCGGCACCTGCAACTCGGGCAGCCTCCAGCACGCCTGGCCCAACACCTCCGACGCCTGCTTGGCCATCACCCACCCCGACACCTGCGGCGTCAGCCTCTCCCGGCGGACCTGCGGGTTCCAGCACAAGATCACGGCGCTGTGCAGCGGTACCAGCGTCGTCACCGCCATCGCCGACTGCGGCCCCCAGACGGACCTGTTCTGCGGTGAGAAGAGCTGCTGCGGCGCGACCTGCGCCGGCAACCGCCTGATCGACCTCACCCCGGCCGCCTACAGCAAGATCGCCAGCCTCTCCGCCGGCCTGAGGCCCTGCGAGATCTCGACCCCCTAGGGAGCTGACGATGACCAGTAGACGGCAAATGCTCAAGTCCGCCCTGCTCGGGGGCGGGGCCAGCGTGGTCGCCGCGACCGCGCTCGGCTCGCTCGGCCCCGAGGCGGCGTTCGCCACGGCCAGGGCGCCCGAAGTGGAGCCCGGCACCGTCGACCCCAACTTCGCCGAGGGCCGGATCCGCTCCATCAAGGACAACACGCTCCTCGTCCTGGGCTCGAACATGGTCTTCCACAACATCCGGGTCGTGGACGGCACGAGCCTCTGGAAGCTGGGGCCCGTCCCCTTCGACCAGGCCAAGCCGGGTGACGGCCTGTACGCCCGAGGCGTGCGGATGCCCGACGGGGTGCTCGCCGCCGAGTCGGTGTGGCTCAACATCGTCAACATCAAGGGCCACATCAAGAACAT
Organism: Nonomuraea sp. NPDC050022; assembly: GCF_044460705.1. Lineage (NCBI taxonomy): Bacteria > Bacillati > Actinomycetota > Actinomycetes > Streptosporangiales > Streptosporangiaceae > Nonomuraea > Nonomuraea sp. NPDC050022. The sequence goes on along the minus strand of NZ_JBITKE010000004.1, from coordinate 623,600 downwards.
CACCAGCGACAAGATCCACCTCGACCACAACGGCCAAGAGGTCCTCTGCCACGTCGTGTCGGGCAAGTCGGTCGCCGTCCACTCCGAGTCACCGCCGTCCGCGGACCTGTCGATGCTGCGGGTGAGCCAGCACGTGCAGATCCTCGGCGCGTGGCGACCGGACACCAACGAGGTCGACATCGCCACCGTCTTCTCCCCCCACTAGGAGCGACACATGCAAGGGATCGCCGCGCTTCAGCCGTACGTGATCGCCCTCTTCCTCGTCTGGGCGGCCCTGATGAAACTGTTCAGCCGTCGAATGCGGGCGGAAGCCGGACGGACCGCACTGGCCCGGCTGGTCGGCTCGGCGCGCGCGGTCCCCACGCTCCGCCTCGTCGGGGTGGTGGAGCTCGCGGTGGCGGCCGCGCTGCTGCTGCCGCCCGCCACCCCTGAGGAGGGCGCGGCCGCCGCCGTGCTCTCGGCGGGGTTCCTCGCCTATCTCGCCTATGCGTACGCGGCCGCGCCCACGTCGTCGTGCGGCTGCCTGGGCGCGCACTCCCAGCCCGTGGACGTGCGCGCCTTCGCCCGCGCCGGGCTGCTGTGCGTCGCGGGCGTCGCGGCGATCTGGGCGGGGCCGTACCCGCTGGATCCCCCGCTCGTCGCACTGGGCCTGGTGGAGGTCGTCGCTCTGCTGGGCCTCTCGGCGGAGCTGGACCGCCTCTGGCTGAGCCCACTGCGCCAGCTCCTCGTACGGCTCCGCCGGCCGCTGGCCGTACGCTCACCGGGTGAGATCCCGCTGGAGGTCTCGCTGCACCTGCTCTACCTCAGCCCCGCGTACTGCTCGGCGTCCGCGCAGCTCACCTCGGACGTTCAGGACGTGTGGGACGAGGACGGCCTGCGGTTCGTGGTGTACGGGGCGCGCGAGCGGACGGCCGTCTTCTCCATCCCTCTTGCCGGAGCCGACCCGACGACCGTCCGCGTCGCGCTCACCTGATCAGGGCGTCTGACCGGGCTGATCGACGATCCCCGAGCCCAGTACGGACATGGAGCTGGTCTCGCCGGCCTGCTCGACCTTGATGCCCATGTAGTGGTAGTCCTCCGGGTCGAGGATGTACGTGCCCTTGCCCGCCTCGCCCAGGTCCAGGACGACGCCTATCCCCTTGCGACCGTCACCGTCCGAGATGTTCTCCTGGACGGTGACGTTCGGGATCTTCGCCAGGGCCCGGTACATCGCCGCCGCCTTCTCCGGCGGGATCATCGGCCCGAACTTCAGATACCACCCGATCGCCCCGAAGGCATTGACGTCCGGGAGCGAGCCTTCCGGGCAGGCGGGCTGGCAGATGGACATCGGATACCGCTCCTCCTTGAGCCCGCGGAAGTGCGCGAGCAGCTCGTCGGCGTCGGCGGGCAGAGCCTCCAGTTCCTGTGCGGTCTTGCCCGGGTTCGAGGGCCCCTTCTCTCCGTTTCCGATCTTCAGCTTGCCCTTGACCCGTACGGCGTCCTTCGCCCCGTCCATCCGGCTCCAGTGCTCGAAGTCCGGGAGGTCGCCACCCATGTGCTGTGACTCTTTGACGTAGAACCACTGGTCGGAGCGGATCTCGACGGCCTTGGTACGCGCGGCGACAAGGGCCGCGTTCTCCAGCAACCCGATCGGGTCGGGCTGCCGCACCTTGACCGGCTGCTCGGCGCCGCCGAGTTGGGTCACGGTCACCGCGGCGGCGGCCACACCACAGGCGACCAGGGCAAGGCCCCAGCGCGGGCGGAGCGCCGGCCACTTGCGAGGCGCCGGGGAGCGGCCCTGGATCACGGCGAGCAGCCGCTGCTCCTCGGCTCGCGCATCGGGCCGTCGCGGAACCTCATCGCGCAACCCGTTGAGGAGTTCGAGCTCGTTCATCGGTTAATTCCTTCGTTCGCGTCGGTTGGGTCGATGCCACCGAGCACCCGCCGTAGCTTGCTTCGAGCCCGATTCACCCGCGAACGCACCGTTCCCACCGGAACACCCAGCGCCTGAGCAGCCTGCTCGTACGTGAGCTCCGCCCACGTCACCAGCAGCAACGTGTCGCGGTGCCCCCGAGGGAGCCCGGCCAAGGCGCCCGCCAGGCGGCGTCGCACACCGTCGGCGGCCACCCGCTGATCGACCTCGTCCGTGAACGATTCGGTCACCGAGTCCACCCCCGTGCGGCTCAGTGCCCGATACAGGCTGATCTCGTGACGCCGGTGGCGCCCGATGAGATTCGTGGCGATGCCGTACAGCCATGGCCGCGCGTCGGCGCGCGTCAGGTCGTACTTCTCCCGGTGCTGGAACGCCCGCGCGAACGTCTCCGCCACGATGTCCTCGGCCGGATCCGGGCCCAGCCGCCTGATGACGTAGTGCTTCAGCGCCGGGGCGTGACGGGTGAACAGCGTGGTGAAGTGTTCGGGCTCATGCCGGGATCGGGCGATCACCGCGGCATCGTCGGCCGTCTCCACGGCCTCGGGCCAGGGTGGTGTGCCCGTCCGGCTCTCGTGTCGCATCTCGTGCCTCTCGGGTGTCTGTCATGACACGAGAAATTGCCACCAGGAGGCCACGCGGTTCCCGAAATATCGCCCACCGAGCCAAGCCGCGCGGCTGAGGCCGACGGCTTGAGGCGACGGGCGCCTATGCCGGTGCCAGGGCCTTGGAGCGATCGGCGATGAGGTGGACGGCGATGCCGGCGAGCACGGTGCCCATGAGGTACCGCTGGATCCGCAGCCAGAGCGGGCGGCCCGCCAGGAAGGCGGCCAGCGTGCCCGCCGACACCGCGATCAGGGCGTTGACCAGGGTGCCGATGAGGATCTGGACCGAGCCGAGCGCGAGGCTCTGCAGCAGCACGTGCCCCATGGCCGGGTCAATGAACTGCGGCAGCAGCGAGAGGTACAGGATCGCGATCTTCGGGTTCAGCAGGCAGGTGAGCAGGCCCATGGCGAAGAGCTTGCGCGGCGGCTCGATCGCCAGCTCGCGCGGCTCGAAGGCGGAGGTGCCGCCGGGCTTGACGGCGTTCCAGGCCAGCCAGAGCAGGTAGGCGGCGCCGGCGAGCTTGAGCACGGTGTAGGCGGCGGGTACGTACGCGAAGATCGCCGTCAGGCCCAGGCAGGTGGCCGTCAGATAGACGGTGAACCCGAGCGCCACCCCGATGAGGGAGATCAGGCCGGCCCGGCGGCCCTGGGTGATGGAGCGCGACACCAGATAGATCATGTTCGGCCCGGGGGTGAGAACCATGCCCAGCGACACCAACGCGATTCCCAGCAGACCACCCGTCATATGGGCAGATTAGCGGACATTGCGCCCGGCTACCCGTGAATACTCTGCGTAAGCGCACGGGTATGAGAGGTTCACCGGTGGCATCTATACGCCCCTTTCGGGAAGCTGTCATCCGAGCAGCACCCGAGAAGGGACCTCAGCGATGGACTTCAGGGACGACGCCAACCTCGATTCCTCACAGGTGGAGGACGTTGGCGGTAGTGGCGGGGGCGGGGGCGGTGGCGGGTTCCCGGGCGGCATGGTCATCGGTGGCGGCGGAATCGTCAGCCTGATCGTGCTCGTCATAGTCTTCGTCCTGAACAACCTGAGCGGCGGAACCGACCAGCCGGCGCAGCAGCGGCAGCCGTCCTCGAACCTGTCGCAGCAGTGCCGTACCGGCAAGGACGCCGACCAGTCGGAGAAATGCCGGGTCGTCGGCGTGGTCAACAGCATCCAGGACTACTGGAAGACCCAGATTTCCGACTATCGCCCGGCGAAGACCGTCCTGTACTCCGGCAGCCTGCGCACCGCCTGCGGCGCGGCCAGTTCGGCGGTCGGCCCCTTCTACTGCCCCGGCGACCAGCGCGTTTACCTGGACCTGAGCTTCTTCGACCAGTTGCAAAGCCAATTCGGCGCAAAAGGCGGCCCATTCGCACAGGCATATGTAATCGCCCACGAGTACGGGCATCACGCCCAGGACCTCCTAGGCGAGCTCTCCCAAGGCAACTCGGTGGCGACGGAGTTGCAGGCCGACTGCTACGCGGGTGTGTGGGCCAAGCACGCCGTCGAGACCGGCTTCTACGAAAAGCCGTTCACCACCGCGGAGATGGCCGAGGCGCTCGACGCGGCGGCAGCTGTCGGCGACGACCGGATCCAGCAGCGTACGCAGGGCAGGATCGACCCGGAGTCGTTCACGCACGGTAGCTCCGAGCAACGCGTCAACGCCCTGAATCGCGGTTACAAGATCGGCGACCCGGCCAAATGCGCGCAGGCCGATCTTGTATAACGGCGGCGTAGAACACGAGTAATCGGATTCTCTCCTAAAATCGTTGGGGTGATCTTTAAGCTCGTCGGTGACGGCCGTCCTTATCCCGACCATGGTCTGACGCCCAGAGAGTGGGCGCAGATCCCCCCACGGCAGGTCCGGCTCGACTCGTTGATCACCACGAAGGCCATGCTGGACCTGCATTCCCTGCTCGCCGCCGACTCCACGTTCTACGGCGACCTCTTCCCGCATGTGGTTCAGTGGGAGGGCGAGCTCTACCTGGAGGACGGGTTGCACCGGGCGCTCCGGGCGGCCCTGCACCAGCGATCGATCCTGCACGCCCGAGTCCTGGAGATGCCCCGCTGACGGACAAATGTCGGACCTGTCCGGCAGGATGCCTCCATGATCTTTTTTCAGCTGGTGATCGACTGCGCTGACCCCGGACGGCTGGCGCGCTTCTGGGCTGACGGCTTGCGTTATGAGCTGGAGGAGCCGCCGGGCAATTTCGACACCTGGCGAGACTACTGGCTGAGCATCGGCGTGCCGGAAGAGGAGCTCGGCGACGGAGACTGCTGCGACAGCATCGTCGATCCGGAGGGCGGGGGCCCGCGTATCTGGTTCCAGCAGGTGCCTGAGGGCAAGGTGGTTAAGAACCGCTTCCACCTCGACATCAAGGTGGGCGGCAAGCGGGAGGAGGTCCCGCTGGCGATCCGCAGAGAGCGCGTCGATGCCGAGGTGGCGCGGCTGGTCAGCGCGGGCGCCTCGGTCGTACGTGTGCTCGCCGAGCCCGGGATGGACCACTACGCGGTGGCGATGACGGACCCGGAGGGCAATGAGTTCGACGTCGTCTGAGGGGCCGTCTCAGAGGGTCATCTGAGAGGCCGTTCGGCTCAGAGGTCGGCTGAGAGTTGGTGCGATGGACGAGGCCGTGGCGCGAGCGAAGTTCCTGGCAGCACGCAGCGCCAGGTTGGCCACCGTGGACAAGCAAGGGGCGCCGCACCTGGTGCCCATCGTCTTCGCGGTGGCGGGCGACATGATCGCCTTCGCCGTGGACGACAAACCGAAGCGGACGACAGACCTCCGCAGGCTTCGGAACATCGCGAGCGACAACCGGGTGTGCGTCCTGGTCGACCACTACGCCGACGACTGGCGGCGCCTGTGGTGGGCCCGAGCCGACGGCACGGCCGCGCTCGTCGACGACGACACCACGCGCGGCCAGTGGCTCGACCGGCTGGCCGCACGCTACGACCAATACGTGGAGCGACGCCCCGCCGGCCCGGTGATCGCGATCACCGTCGAACGGTGGAGCGGCTGGGCCTACGACGAGTAGGAGGGACGATGTCCGACAGCCGCCTTCGGCTCGGCGCCTGCCTGTCCCTGTCAGGCGAGTACGCGAGATTCGGCAGGCAGGCCGGACTCGCCCTGGACATCTGGCGGTCCACAACCGGCGCGGCAGACCTGCTCATCGAGGACGACGGCAGCGATCCCGACCGGCTGGCCGCCCTCCTCCCCAGGTTGTCGGCGGAGTGCGACCTCCTGCTCGGCCCCTACTCGACCATCCTCATGCGAAGAGCGGGAACCGTCGCCGCGACCCTGGATCGCCTGATCTGGAACCACGGCGGATCAGGCGATGACGTGGAAACCGCCCACCCGGGCCACGTCGTGTCCGTGCCGACGCCGACGAGCCGCTACGCGGAGCCCTTCGTCCGGCACCTCGCCGCCCGCGAGGATCCCCACCCGCTCCTGATCGTCCCCGGCAAGGGCCGTTTCGGCCGTCAGGTCGCCGACGGCGCCGAGCGCCTGGCGCGCGCCCTCGGGATACCCACCATCCGCCGCCGCCCGAGCACACCGGAGGGCTACACCGGCTCGCTCGGAGAGGACTGGGACCTCTTCTGCGCCGACTCCTGCGAGGAGGGTTGGGATCTCTTCTGCGCCGGCTCGTTCGAGGAAGACGTGGAAACGGTCACGTCGGCCAGATCACTGCCGACGCCTCCGCGGACCGTCTGCGCCGTGGCCGCGGGCGTTCGCGAGTTCGGCCAGGCCGTCGAGGAGCCCCTGGGCATCTACGGTGTCGGGCAGTGGTTCCCGGGGAGCGGCGGTCATGTCGAGTTGTCCATGAGCGAGGACGACTTCCTGAGCGCCTACCGGAAACGCTCCGGGTCACTCCCCGACTATCCAGCAGCCCAGGCCGCGGCCGCTGCCGCGATCGCGACACACTGTGCCCGGCAGGCGGCCGGCACCACACGTGAGGCGCTGTGGGATACCGCCGTAGCACTGGAGACGACCACCATGTTCGGCGCCTTCAACGTGGATCCCCGCACAGGCGCCCAGATCGGGCACCAGACGGCACTCACCAGATGGGGCGCCGAAGGCCCCGCCATCGTGACATCAAGGCTGCGCGGCCCTGCCACCCCGCCATTGTGACGTCGAGGCCCCGCCATCGTGACGTCAAGCTCCCGCCACCCAAGATCCCGCCGTAGCAAAGTCCTCGCTCGGCAAGGCCTCAGCCGGAAGTCAGCTCTGCGGCCGCTCACCCAAGGCCTCAGCCCAGCCCATGTCCTCATAGGTGACCTGCAGTTTCGGTGTCGATTGCCCTTGTTCGCGGAACTCGTAGCAGAGCAACTCCGCCGTCTCGTCGTCCACGATCAATCGAGCCTCCCCATTCCCTGCTGAGGTCCGCGCCAGGGCGACCCCGGTGCGCCCCAGCGAATCGGTGACCTCTCCCAGCGACTTGATCGCGGGCTGCTCGGCAAGCAGCCGGTAGAGGGCGGAGCGAGTCCCAGGGCTGATCGGACCAGCCAGCAGGTCCTGCGCCGCCGACCACACGTATTCGGTGAACTCCGGCTTGGCGGGCCACCAGTCGCTTGCGGACTCCTCGTCGAACAGCCGCCGCAACCGGCTCTCCAGCCTGTCCTTGCTGGTCGGCAGCTTGAGCAGTTGCCGGACTGTGAAGTTGTGGTTGCCGATCGGAAAATGGAGTTCCATGTCGTAGTCGTTGGTCGACGGCTTCTCATCGGCCAGGGCGGGCGAGCCCAGCCGCTTCCACCTCGCCTCGTCCGCCGAGGTAGCGAAGGCGACCTTCGGGTCCTGACCCGTCACGGTTCGGCTGGGCGCGCCTTTGTCGCTCGCGTACCAGCTGTCCTGGGTACTCGCCACGGTCGCCGAGAAGGGGATCTTCTGCCGTTGCGGCTTTTTGAGTTTCTTCCCGAAGTAATACGCCGGCTGGGAGGTGCGTTGACGGGTGTACCAGTAGGGGCCCGACGTGGCCGGCTCGCGGGCGGCGGTCTCGGCTGCGGCCAGCAGGACGGACCGAGCGTCCAGGGATTGTGTACGGGGGGAATGCGAGGACCGTGAACCCTCCCCGGAGGGCGGCGCACTGGCAACCGAGGGCAGGCCGGCCGGGACGACTCCGCCGCTGCCCAGAACCACGACAACGGCTGCCGAGGCAAGGGCCGTTCCGGCGATGGCGCCCACCACGGCACGGGTCCGCCTGGCCCGGCGTCCCCGGCGTACCAGAGCCGACACCGGCGCGGGCGTGACCGGTTCACGCTGAGCGAGAGTCCGCAACGCCTGCGCGAACTCTTCATGATCATCGTTCATCGCGCTGCCTCCTGGTTGTCCCGCAGAGCAGTGCGCAGCCGCGCCATCGCTCTGGAGTGCTGACTCTTGACTGTGCCGACCGTGCAGCCGAGGGACGCCGCGACCGCTTTCTCCGTCAAGTCCTCGTAGTGCCGGAGCACGACGATGGCGCGCTGCCTGCGCGGCAGGGAGAGCAGCGCGCGGCGTAAATCCTCGTGCGGCTCATACGGCCCGGACCGAGGATCGGCGTGATCAGGCGGATCGGCAGTGGGCAGTTCCCGTTGACGTCGCCGCCACCAGCTGACGTTTCCATTGACCAGCATGCGGCGCAGATAGGCGTGCGGATCGGTGGGACCTACACGTCGCCACCGCACGTACAGCCGCACCAGGCAGTCCTGAAGCAGTTCCTCGCCCCGGTGGCGGTCGCCGGTGAGCAGAATGGCGACGGCCATGTGCCGGTTCCAGGCCGCCTCGGCGAAGGCGGCGTACGCGGCGTCTTCCGTTGGATCACTCACATGGCCTCAACGCGGAGGTGCCGGAAAAAGGTTGGCAGAAGGCCAGAATTGTTTCCACGCTAGTACCGGCCGGGGCCGCCGACGTACATGGGGAGCAGGGTGCCCACGTCATGTCCCCCGACAAGAAGACATACTCCGTCACCTGCACCTGAGAGGAGCCGACGGTGGCCCTTAAGTGGACCGCGCTGTCCCCCGCCGACATGCCGGCGATCGCCGATCTCGCGCGGCGGTGCGTGGCGCACGACGGCGGGCTCCAGGCGACCGCGTCCCTGTCCTTCCTGGAGCGCAGGTACGCGGCGGGGACGGCGGTGGGCGCGTTCGCCGACGGCCGCCTGGTGGCCTGCGGGGCCGTGCGCCCCGTGGGTGACGCGTCGGCGGCGACCGGTCTGGTCGACCCGGGGCATCGGGGGCAAGGGCTGGGGTCGGGCCTGCTGGACCGGCTGATCGGGGAGGCGCGGCCGGTCCGGCTGATCGGGGAGGCGCGGCCGGTCCGGCTGGAGAGCGAGTCGGTGACCCCGGAGGCCCACGCGCTGTTTCTCTCGCGCGGGCTCCGGCAGACGTTCGCCGAGGACGTCTACCGCCGCGACCTGAGCCGACCGCTGCCGCCGGGGCCGGAGCCAGAGCTGGAGCTGGAACTGGAGGTCCTGGAATGGTCGCGGGACACCGAAGGGGCCTTCTACGAGGCCTACTCCGCGTCCTTCGCCGACCGTCCCGGCTTCCCCGGCTGGTCGCGGGAGGAGTGGGTGGACTGGCTGGTCGACGACGAGTTCCTGCCCGAGTGTTCGCTGGTGGCACGCGGAACGGGCGGGACCGCCGGCTTCGTGGCGTGCGCGGAAGGCTTCCTGATCCAGGTCGGCGCCGTGCCCGGGTGGCGGCGGCGCGGGCTCGCGCGGGCACTGGCGGTCGCCGCGCTCGGCCGCATGCGTACACGGGACACGACGGAGGTCTTCCTGGACGTCAACGTCAACAACCCGGCCTCGGCCGCCCTCTTCCGCGGCCTCGGATTCGAGGTGATCGCCCGCCGGGCCCGTTACGAACCGGTGGACTGACCCCGCGCGTCAGCGGACGTTCGGCACCCGCTGAGCGCGGCGGGCGGCCTCGGTCTGGAGCCGGCGCCTCAGCTGTTTGCCGTGGCGGAGAAAGCAACGGGTCCGCAGGCGGCGGTCCTCGGGCAGGCGCCAGTCGGGCAGCGCGCGCTCGATCGCGACGCTGAGCCGGTCGTCGCCTTGGGCGGTGGCGGTGCCGAGCAGCACGACGTTCTCCTGCCACCGCATGCCGGGATCGTGCCGGTGGAAGGTCAGGCAGACCGGCCCTGGCACGGCCGCCACGCCGGCCGGCAGGTCCAGCTCGTACCCGATGGAAGTGGGCGAGAAGGCACGCGCGGGCACGGACACGGGCCGGCCGTCCGTCACCGTCGACATGATCGGCCGGCCCAGGTCGCGGGCCCGGTGGGCGTACGGGCGCCGGTCGGCGGGCGGCGCGGAGCGGCCGGGCAGGCGGGGACCCGACGGGGCGGGGTCGGAGGCAGGGACCGTGGTGCCGGGCGGGCAGGTCAGCCTGGCGAATGTGGGTCGCCTGGCGCGACCCGGTCTTGGGGTGGCCGTCTCGTCCGGCTGGTACGCACACGGCCCTTGGCCGTCCTCGCACAGCAAAAGGCCCCTGACCCGGTCAGACAGGTCAGAGGCCCGATAGGTGGCGGTGGTGGTGGGATTTGAACCCACGGATGAGTTGCCCCATCACACGCTTTCGAGGCGTGCGCCCTCGGCCACTAGGCGACACCACCGTCGACGAGCTTACCGGATCCGCCGAGTGCCGAAGAACTCCTTTAGTACCGCGGCGCACTCCTCGCCCAGCACACCCATGACGACCTCGGGGCGGTGGTTGAGCCTGCGGTCGCGGACCACGTCCCACAGTGACCCCACGGCCCCGGCCTTCTCGTCGACGGCCCCGTACACGATGCGGTCGACCCGGGCCAGCACCGCCGCCCCCGCGCACATCGTGCACGGCTCCAGCGTGACCACGAGCGTGCAGCCGCTCAGCCGCCACCCGCCGAGCGACCGGGCGGCCTGCTGGAGCGCCAGCACCTCCGCGTGGGCGGTCGGATCGGCGGAAGACTCGCGGGAATTGCCGGCGGACGCGAGCACCTCGCCCCCCGGACCGAGCACGACCGCGCCGACGGGGACCTCGCCCCGGGCGCCGGCCGCGGCGGCCTCGGACAGGGCCAGGCGCATCGCGTCGGCGTGGTTCACCGCAACCGGTCGAGCTCGTCGGCGAAGGATAGCCGCTCGGCGATCACCGAGAGGATGTCGGCCGGCAGCACGCCTTCTTCCATGCTCAGCTCCAGCAGCTCTTCCGAGCTCACGCCCAGGTCGCTGAGCAGGTCGAAGTCGCCGGACGGCTTGACGCCCAGCCCGTTGCCGTCCTTGTCGGGCGCCACGCCGGCGAACTCCGCGAACAGCTCGCCGAGTGTGTCCGACATGATGGCGTGCGCGTCGGAGAGGAAGACCCGCGGCTCGTCGTCACCGCGGTAGCGGACGATGGCGAACCACTCGTCCTCCACCTCGACGCAGAGCAGGGCGAGCTCGTCGCCGGACAGGCCGAGGGCCTCGGTCACCGCGTCGCCGAAGTCGTCGACGATCTCGGCGTCACCGAGATCGACCTCGGCGCCGCTCCAACCGCCGGAGATCTTGACGAAGGCCGCAGAGAAGGTGTTGGACGCCATGTCCGTGCTCCAGGGGTCAGCCGAAGACCGATTCGATGGCCCGCTCGAACGGCTCGGAGAAGCCGAGTCGCGCGGCGATGCTGGAGAGTACGTCTTCCGGGAGGAGTTCGATGTCGCCGGAGAGTATGCCCAGCTCCATCTCGTCGAGTCCCAGGTCCGCGAAGATGGACAGATCGCCGGCCGGGAGCACCGTGTCCTCGTCCTGGAGGATCTCGTCGAGCTCCTCCTCGTCGGGGATCGGCACGTCGAGGTAGTCGAGGACCTGCTCGGCCAGCGGGAAGTCCCAGGAGGCGGCGATGTCGGACAGGAACACATCGACGCGATCACCCAGGACGCGCAGCGCCACGAAGAACTCGTCGCCCACGGCGACCAGGCCGATCGTGCCACTCTCGCTCGGCTGCTGGCGCAGCGCCTTGATCAGCCCATGCAGATCGGACGTCAGCGCGACCGGCAGCAGGCCGGCGTCCCAGCATTCGTCCTCGCGATAGACCACGATGGCGAAGTCGAGCGCATCTTCTTCTGTCATCGTCCACCCCACGACGTGGTCACTACGGGATCCAATCGTTCCAGACCCGGCCACCCCCCGTGGGCTCCTCCGACCAAATTGTGATCAAAACCCATGACGCGACGTGCCGGTTCGTTGCACACAAGATAGCGTTGTCCCTTATGGAAACCCTCGTCGTCGACCATCCTCTCGTAGCGCACAAGCTCACCACGCTGCGCGATGTCCGGACGGACTCGCCGACGTTCCGCCGGCTCGCGGACGAGCTGGTGACGCTGCTGGCGTACGAGGCGACGCGCGATGTGCGGGTCGTGGACGTGAGCGTGCGGACGCCGGTCGCCGAGGCCCATGGAGTGCGGCTAGCCAAGCCCTATCCGCTGGTCGTACCGATCCTGCGGGCGGGTCTCGGCATGCTCGACGGCATGACCAGGCTGCTGCCCACGGCCGAGGTCGGTTTCCTGGGCATGATCCGCAACGAGTCGACGCTGCAGGCCGAGACCTACGCCACCCGGCTGCCCGATGACCTGTCCGGGCGCCAGTGCTACGTGGTCGACCCCATGCTGGCCACCGGCGGCACACTGGCCGCGGCCGTGCGGTTCCTGTTCGACCGCGGGGCGGTGGACGTCACGGCGATCTGCCTGCTCGCGGCGCCCGAAGGGCTGGCGTACATGGACAAGGTGTTCGCCAACTCCGGCAAGCCGATCCGGGTCGTGACCGCCGCCCTCGACGAGCGGCTGAACGAGAACGGTTACATCGTTCCAGGCCTGGGTGACGCCGGAGATCGTTTGTACGGGGTGGTCTGACTCGTCACGCTGCGCACTCACTTCGTTACATACTGTTGTCTCGTGGGTATGAGGTGAGGGGAAGGCAACTTCCGCACGCGCGTGGTGGGGAGCAGCGATGAGCGTTTTTCCGGCTACCGAGGTGTTGTCGTGAGCGACCACACTGAGGCGGAGCCAAGTCCGTACGCGGACGTGGAGACGGCACTCCGCGAGGAGTTCGCCGGCATCCACTCCGCGATCACCGTAACGCGGTGCGTCGAAGCGGCGCACTACGGCGCGCTGGAGGTCACGGGCTACGCCCATCCGAGTCTCGTCGAGCGGATCGCGCGCAAGCACCTTCACGTCCTGGCTCTCGTGGCCAGCGAACGCGGCTAAGCAAGATCAAAACTATCCCGTCAAGTTACCTTTACCCCGGCATTGGGGTGGGTAATGTAGAGAGCGGGTGGAGTAGGTAAGTGGTACGGAGGCGACAGTGCAGGTCAAAAAGGTCCTCACATACGGTGGTATGGCTTTTGTGGCGTACTACCTGTTCGCGCGACCAACCGATGCCGCTGACGCGGTCAGAGGAGTGTTCGACAACGTGATCAACGCGGCCGACTCACTGGCCCAATTTGTGAACAACCTCGCATGAGACTTGTGACCCACGGGGACTCTGCTCCGGCGTCGGTCAACCGCTACCTTCTCCCCCACGAACAACAGGTCATCATGGTACGGCGTCACCCAGCCGTGCTGCTTCGCCCGGTCGCCGAAGTCTTCGGCGGCCTCATCATCGCCGGGTTGCTCAGCAAGATTTTCGGCGGCGAGGGGAGCAGCACGGCCCTCGTCGTCGTCTGGTGGCTCTGGCTTCTGCTCTTGATCCGCTTTGTTTGGAAAGTCGCGGAGTGGTCGGTCGACTACTTTGTGGTTACCTCAAAGCGGATGTTGCTCACCACGGGCCTCATCACGCGCAAAGTCGCGATGATGCCGTTGGGCAAGGTCACCGACATGAGCTTCCAAAGATCTCTCCTTGGGCGCATGCTCGGTTACGGTGAGTTCATCCTTGAATCCGCTGGTCAGGATCAGGCACTGTCAACAGTCGAGTACATTCCGTATCCGGAGACTCTGTACCTCGAAGTGTGCCAGATGCTTTTCCCCAGCAAGGACGACAGCGACGATTAATCCTGCCGTGGGGAATTCTTCACGTGGGGATACCCGATTGCGCCACTTCATGCAATCATTGCGGAGTGTTGACCCTTCCCCGCCTTGAGAGATGAGATGCCGAGTCAGGGAACCATCGGTGACCGCGTCCGAGGACTGCGGCTAAACAGGCGGATGTCACAGGCCCAACTGGCCGGACCCGACCTGTCTGACAGTTATGTCTCGCTCATCGAGTCGGGCAAGCGGACTCCGACTCCGGTTGTAGCAAGACTCCTGGCCGAGCGCCTGGGGTGCACCACCGAGTTCCTCCTGCATGGGATCGAGCCTCGGCAGCGCATCGATACCGAGCTCGGTCTGCGCCACGCTGAGCTGGAGCTACAGCATGGCGACCCCAGCCTCGCGGCCGACCGCTTCACGGAGATCGTGAAGGCGGCCGACGAGGAAAACGCACTGCTCACCGCGCACGCCCGCCTCGGCAGGGCCCGCGCCCTCGAAGCGCAAGGACGGCTCGGCCAGGCGGTCGAGGCGTTCGAGCGGCTGCGCAGGGAGGCGGCGGCCCATCCTGAGCGGCTGGCCGACCTGCCGCTCACCGTCGCGCTGAGCCGCTGCTACCAGCGGGCGGGCGACCGCCTGCGGGCCCGCGACCTGGCCGCGCACGCGCTTGAACAGGCGGAGCGGCTGGCGGTAACGCAAGGCGAGATCGCCATCGACCTGGCCGCCGCGCTGGTAGAGGTGCGCAGCGGACGCGAGGGCGACTCTCCCGAGCTCGGATTCGTCCAGCGGGTGCTCGACGCCAGCGGCGTGCCTGAGATTGTGGACCGTTCCGCTGAGATTCACGCCCTCTGGCAGGCCAGTGTGGCCGCGGCCGGTGGCGAGGACTCCGCGCTGGCCGTACGCCTGGCCGACGACGCGATCATGGCAGGCCGGCCCGCCAGGCTCACGCTGCAGCTGGCCCGCGTGGCCATGCACTGGGCCAGGCTCGACTCCGCGCCGGTCGCCGAAGCAGACAGGTGGGCCGAAGCGGCGACTCGCGTGTTCGCGAGCACCGCGGGCAGCACGCAGGAGCACGGCGAGAGCCTCATCGCGTACGCCAGGGTCAAGCTGCGGGCGCGAGACGCCGTGCGAGCGGGCGAGCTGGCCACCTCGGCGCTCGACCTGGTGCACGACGCCCCGGGCACGGCACCGGCCGAGGCCCACCTCGTGCTCGCCACCGTCGCGCTCGCCCTGGACGCCGACGCGTCGAGGTCTCTCGGCGAGGCTCGGCAGCTGCTCGAGACGCTCAACCGTCCGGTGTTCGGCTCCGACAGGCAGGCCGCACGTTGCTGGCGTGAGCTGGGCGACCTCTACGGCAGCTCCGGGGACAAGGCCCAGCAGACCAGCGCCTATCGCAGGGCGTTGGAGGCCGCCGGAGTCCATTCCGCACTGGCAGGGGTGAAGATCGACGTTTCAGTGAACCGCTAGCCCTCCGGGAGCTCCAGATTTGGTTTTTGAGTCTGGAATAATTAGGGTCTACCAGTCATTGACTCATGGGATGACTGGCACCCCCGGAGGAGGCGGACTGTGAGTCTGCGTACGGCTCAGCGAGCTTCGCTCGTCGACCAGGTGATCGATCAGCTCAAGGAGCAGATCACCTCAGGGTTGTGGCAGATGAACGGCAAGATCCCAACTGAGACGGTGCTCGCGGAGCAGCTCGGAGTGGGACGCAACACCGTTCGCGAGGCCGTACGCGCGCTTACACACGCCGGGCTGCTGGAGTGCCGCCAGGGTGACGGGACCTACGTCCGCGCCACCAGCGAGCTCTCCGGCGCCATGCTGAGGCGCCTGCGCCAGGCCGAGCAGCTGGAGATCCTCGAGGTGCGCCGCGCACTGGAGGTCGAATCTGCTCGCCTGGCCGCCACCAGGCGCACCGACGAGGACATCCTGCGCATCGAGGCCGCCCTGGCCGAGCGCGACCGCGCCTGGGAGCTGGACGACCCGGACGCCTTCGTGGAGGCCGACCTGGCCTTCCACATGTCCGTGGCACATGCCACGCACAACCTCGTGCTGATCGACCTCTATGAGGACTTCTCGGCGGCGCTGCGGGCCAGCATCACGGCCGCGGGCACGTCGCTGAACAAGAGCTACATCCCCCACGACGCCATCGCGCGGGCCATCTCCTCGGGCGACGCCACCGCCGCCGAGCGCGCCGGGCACGCTTGCATGGAGCACATTCTCATCGCGCTCACCGAGGGCGCATAACCCTCACCGAGGACGCCTCGGTTTTCCCAAAGGGGTTACCCGAGGCGCAGCGACATCACCAAGTAGCGGAAGCTGGGCTGCCCGTCGCCAGGAACATCCTGGATCAGGGCGGGCCTCGTCGGTGACCCCATGTTGAGGCGGGCCAGGTCGGTCTCGATGCCGGTCAGGCCGTCGAGGAGGAACTGCGACTGGAAGGCGATCTGGATGTCGTCGCCGCGCAGCTCGCACTCGACCACCTCGGAGCCGCGGCCGATGTCGCCGCCGCCGGCCTGGATGCGCACGTGGCCCTGGCTGAACGACAGCCGGATCGCGGTGTTGCGCTCGGCCACCAGCGCCACCCGCTTGATGGCGTTGACGAACGCCGTCACCGGCAGGTCGGCCCTGATCGACCAGTCGGCGGTCAGCCTGGCGCGGTAGTCGATGAACTGCTCGTCGAGCAGGCGGACCGTGGTGCTGCGGCCGACGCTCTCGAAGCCCGCCACGCCATCGCCCAGCGCCACCGCCACCTCACCGCCGCGCAGCGT
This sequence comes from Nonomuraea sp. NPDC050022, assembly GCF_044460705.1. NCBI lineage: Bacteria > Bacillati > Actinomycetota > Actinomycetes > Streptosporangiales > Streptosporangiaceae > Nonomuraea > Nonomuraea sp. NPDC050022. Next base: position 607,378 of record NZ_JBITKE010000004.1, on the reverse strand, counting down.
CTTGGCCACGTCGACCAGCACGCGGGCGGGCACCATGGCGGACACGGCGACATCGGGCGTGGCCGGACGCCAGGTGAGGTCGCGGGCCGCGATGCGGTAGCGGTCGGTGGCCGCCATCGTGACCGACTCGCCCTCGATGTCGACCCTGATGCCGGTCAGCATCGGCAGCGTGTCGTCGCGGCTGGAGGCGGGCGCGACCTGGCCCACGGCCGAGGCGAAGACGCCGCCGCCGATGGCGCCGATGCTCGGCGGCATCGTGGGCATGGTCGGAAAGTCTTCGACGGGCATCGTGATCAGGCCGAACTCGGCGCTGCCACAGGTCAGGACCGCCTCCTGCCCCTCGGTCACGATCTCGACGTCCTCGGCGGGCAGGCTGCGGCTGATCTCCGCGAGCAGGCGGCCGGGGATGAGCACCTGGCCCTGCTCGGCCACGTCGGCCTCGATCCTGGCCTGAGCCGAGACGTCGTAGTCGAACGCGGACAGGCTCAGCTCCTCGTCGGCGCCCAGCAGCAGGCCCGAGAGCACGGGCACCACAGGGCGGCTGGGCAGCACCCTGGCGGCCCATGCCACCGCGTCTGCCAGAACATCGCGGTTTACCCGGATTTTCACCTGACCCACCCTTTCGTGTTGCTGCCTCCTATGAAAGGTAGCCGGTGTCACCGACAATGCGGCTATCTGCTGTTGAGGTAGGCCAGCACCGCCAGGACCCGCCGATTGTCGTCGTCAGAAGGCGCCAGACCCAGCTTGGCGAAGATGCCGGCCGTGTGCTTGGCCACCGCGCTCTCGCTGAGGTAGAGCCGCTGGGAGATGGCGGCGTTGGAGCGCCCTTCGGCCATCGCCTCCAGCACCTCCCGCTCGCGTGGCGTGAGGGCGGCCAGCGGCTCGTTCCTGGCGTTGCTGGCCAGCAGCTTGGCGATCACGTCGGGGTCCATCGCGGTGCCGCCTTGGGCGACTCGGCGTACGGCGTCGATGAACTGCTCGGCGTTGAACACCCGGTCCTTGAGCAGGTAGCCGATCGCGCCGGACCCGTCGGCGAGCAATTCGCGCGCGTACAGCTGCTCGACGTGCTGCGACAGCACCAGGATCGGCAGGCCGGGCACCTGCCGGCGGGCTGCCAGGGCGGCCTGCAGACCCTCGTCGGTGAAGGTGGGCGGCAGCCGTACGTCCACGATCGAGACGTCGGGGCGCAGCTCGATCAGCCCCTTGAGCAGCTCGGGGCCGCTCTCCACGGCGGCCACGACCGTGAAGCCGTGCGCCTGGAGCAGGTGGACCAGGCCGTCCCTGAGCAGGTAGAGGTCTTCGGCGACGAGAACGCGGTTCATTTGCTGAACCATAGACGGCGCGGAGTCGCCTCCGCCCACCAGCGATCTCTGTTGTGGCAGGCCGGGAGCACGGTGGCGGTCAGGTACATGGCGCAGCCGAGCGCGATCATGAACAGGATGACCGGCCACTGCCACGGCTCGGGCATGTACAGCGCGAGGAACCAGGCCTTCTCCTCGATGCCGAATGCCTTGAAGATGCCCGCCACGATGCCCTGCGGGAACAGCGGGCACCAGGAGGTCAGCCAGAGCGTGACCACCACGGCGCCCTTCCAGCGCGGCAACTTGGGCAGGCTGCCCGCCCAGTGGTTCGGCAGGACCTTGGGCATGCTCATGGTCACCGTGGTCGGCCCGCCGGGCGGGCTGTTCACCGCGAGCACCCCGTCGAAGGCGGCCAGCCGCCGCTCTATGCCCGGCAGGCCGCTGCCCTTGCCGGGGTCGGCGCCGCCCATACCGTCGTCGATCACGGAGATCCGCAGGTCGGGGCCATTGCCGCTGATGTCGACGGTGGCCGTGGCCGCCCCGCCGTGCCTGGCCGCGTTGGACAGCAGCTCGCTGACCGCGAAGTAGGCGGCGGCCTCCACCGGCGGCTCCGGGCGGTGCGGCAGGTCGACGTCCACGTTCACCCGGAGCGGGCTGTCGATGGCCAGGGCGCGCACGGCGTCGGCGAGCCCGCGCTCGGCCAGCACCGGCGGGTGGATGCCGCGGATGACGGTACGCAGCTCGGTCAGCGTCTCCGAGGACGCCTCCTTGGCCTTGGACAGCAGCGCCTTGGCCGCGGCCGGGTCGGTGTCGACGAGCTGCTCGACGGCGCCGAGCGTCATGCCGATCGCCACCAGCCTCGCCTGCGTGCCGTCATGCAGGTCGCGCTCGATCCTGCGCATCTCCGCGGACTGGGTGTCGGCCGCCAGGTTGCGTACCCGCTGAAGGTGGCTGACCTGCCCCGCCAGGCGGCTCGCCGCGGTCGCGGACAGCACCAGCTCGCACCACATGCCGTAGACGCGCAGCCCGCGGTCGGGCAGCAGCAGGAGCAGCGGCAGCAGGCCCAGCTTGACCACCGGGTCAAGGACCAGCCAGACGCAGTCGCGCCAGGTCGCCGGGTCGGTGACCAGCCACTTCCACCGGTCGTTCCAGGCCGGCACCCGCGGCGACTTGTACAGCGTGCGGTGCGAGCGGTACATCCCGTCGGCCTGCCGCTGCGGGGGCGGCGGCTTGGGCAGGTACGGCGAGTCGATCCGGACGCCTAACCACTCCCCGACCAGCCGTCTCCTGTGCTCCGCCACCTGCCTGGCCAGCCGCGCCTGCACTGGGAAAAGGGGGACCACGCCGAGGCCGAAGGCCAGGACGAGCAGGCCGAAGGAGACGGCGGCGGCGGGCACCTCGACGAGGATCAGCGCCAGCAGCCCTGCGGTCTGGGCGTACCTTCTCAGCATGCTCCCAGTGTCCGCGATCCGGAGCATCCCGCATATTGCACCTAGATACACCTTCGCCGGGTACCCAGCCCGATTCTCCGTGAGGACCGGAATTCCTAGCGTCTAAGGCATGAAAGTCATCGAGGTCAGGAACCTCCACAAGCGGTACCCGAATCATGTCGCGGTGGATGACGTGTCGTTCGAGGTGTCGGATGGCGAGATCTTCGGCATCCTCGGCCCGAACGGCGCCGGCAAGACCACGACCGTCGAGTGCGTCGCGGGGTTGCGCACTCCCGATCGTGGCACCGTACGCGTGACCGGGATCGACCCCCACCAGGACAGGGATGCGTTACGGCGGGTACTCGGCGCGCAGCTGCAGAGTGCCGAACTGCCGGAGAAGATCAAGGTGTGGGAGGCGCTGGATCTCTACGCCTCCTTCTATCCGGATCCGGCCGACTGGTCCGAGCTGATCGAGCGCGTCGGGCTCGGCGGCAAGCGGGAGGAGCGCTTCGCCAAGCTCTCCGGCGGGCAGCGGCAGCGCCTGTCCATCGCGCTGGCATTGGTGGGCCGGCCACGTGTCGCGGTGCTCGACGAGCTCACCACCGGCCTCGACCCGCAGGCCCGCAGGGACACCTGGCAGCTGGTCGAGCAGGTACGCGACTCCGGGGTGACCATCGTGCTCGTCACCCACTTCATGGAGGAGGCCGAGCGGCTCTGCGACCGCGTCGCGCTCATCGACGCGGGCCGGGTCGTCGCCACCGACACGCCCACGGGGTTGATCGCCCAGGTGGACGGGGCGCAGCGGCTGCGGTTCCGGCCGACCGCGCCCTTCTCCGACGACCTCCTGCTGGCCCTGCCCGAGGTGAGCGAGGTCGCCAGGAGCGGCGAGCAGATCGTGGTGACGGGCACCGGCGACCTCGCCACCTCCGTCATGCTGGCGCTCGCCCGGCATGAGGTCGTACCCGCCGACCTGCGCATCGAGCAGGCCACGCTCGACGACGCGTTCCTCGCACTGACCGGAAGGAAGCTGTCATGAGGAAGATCCTCTTCGTCGAGACCAAGCTGCATCTGCGGCAGTGGCCCACGGTGGTCTTCACCCTCGGTCTGCCGCTCGCCCTGCTGCTGGCGCTCGGCGGCATCCCCGACCTGTCCAAGCCCGATCCGGCGATGGGCGGCCAGCGGATCATCGACACCCAGCTGCCGGCCCAGATGGCCTTGCTCGCCGTGCTGACGCTCGCCTGCTCGGTGCTGCCGGCCGTCCTGGTCACCTATCGCGAGCAGGGAGTGCTCAGGCGGATGTCGACGACGCCCGTTCCGCCGGGGCGGCTGCTGGCCGCCCAGCTCATCATCAACCTGGCCATCGGCACCGTGTCGGTCCTCCTCCTGGCGGTGGTCGGGAACCTGGTGCGCGGCGTAGCGATACCCCGGCAACTCCTCGGTTTCGCGCTGGTCTTCCTGCTCGGCTCGGCCGCGCTGCTGGCCCTGGGGCTGGTGATCGCCTCGGTCGCGCCGTCGGGGAGGGCGGCGTCGGCGATCGGGTCGGTGGTGATGTTCCCGCTGATGTTCGTGGCGGGTATGTGGATCCCGCGCGAGTTCATGCCGGACGCGCTGCGGGTGGTGAGCGACTACTCGGTGGCGGGGCCGTTCGCCCAGGCGTTGCGCGACACCTGGGCGGGCCACGCGCCGCAGCCGCTGCACCTCGTCGTCATGGCGGCCGGCCTGCTGGTCTTCGGCGGGATCGCGATCCGGTTGTTCCGCTGGGAGTAGTGCTGACCCAGTTGCTTTCGCCGGGAGCGGCGCTGACCCGGTTGCTTTCGCCGGGAGTGGCGCTGACCCGGTTGCTTTCGCCGGGAGTGGCGCTGACCCGGTTGCTTTCGCCGGGAGTAGCGCTACGACCAGACGGGGCGGGCACCCGTGACGTTCAGCATCACCGAGTAGAGCGAGGACGAGGCCGCGATGAAGAGCCTGTTGCGCTTCAGGCCGCCGAACACCAGGTTGGCGACATCGTCGGGCAGGCGGAGCCGGCCGATCAGCGTCCCGTCGGGGTCGTGGCAGAGCACCGCCTTGCCGGCCGCCGCCCACACCCGGCCCGTGTCGTCCAGCCGCATCCCGTCGAAGCGGTCGTCGTCGCCTCCCTGCGCGAAGACCTCGCCGCCCGAGAGCGTGCCGTTGTCGTGCACGTCGAGCACGCGTATGTGCCTGCGGCGGGTGTCGGCGATGTACAGACGGGACTCGTCCAGCGAGAAGGCCAGCCCGTTGGGCCGGTCGAAGTCGTCGGCCACCCGGCTCACCTCCCCCGTCACCGGATCGACGCGATAGACGTGACAGCCGTCGATCTCCGGCTCGGCCCGAAAGCCCTCGTAGTCGCTGTCTATGCCATAGGCGGGGTCGGTGAACCAGATGGAGCCGTCGGAGCGGACCACCGCGTCGTTCGGGCTGTTGAGCCGCTTGCCCTGCCACCGGTCGGCGATCACGGTGATGGAGCCGTCGGCCTCGGTGCGGGTGACCCGGCGCTGACCCTGCTCGCACGAGATCAGGCGGCCCTGGCGGTCGAGCGTGTTGCCGTTGACGTAGCCGGCGGGCTGCCGGAACGGGCCCACGGCGCCGGTCATCTCGTCCCAGCGCAGCATCCGGTCGTTGGGGATGTCGCTCCAGGCCAGGAACCGGCCCGCCGGGAAATAGACGGGCCCCTCGGCCCAGCGGGTGCCGAAGTAGATGCGCTCGACCAGATCGTCGCCGCCGACCGTGGCGAAGCGCTCGTCCAGCACCTCCAGCTCCGTGGGGATGTTGCCATATGGGGTTTGGTGAAGAGGCTGCATAGTCGAATATCATACTGTCATGGATGAGATCGACAAGATGCTGATCGGCCTGCTTCAGGAAGACGCGACGCGGTCGTACGCGGTTCTCGGCAAGGCGGTCGGCCTGTCGAGCGGGGCGGCGCACGAGCGGGTGCGCAAGTTGCGCGAGCGTGGGGTGATCAAGCGCACCACGATCGAGGTGGATCCGGCCGCGCTCGGGCGCGAGGTCGTGGCGTACGTGCTGGTCGATGGCGGCGCCTGGATGGGGGACTCCGCGGCGCGGCTGGCGGCGATCGCGCCGGTCGAGGAGGCCCACGTCATCGCTGGTCCGGCCTCGGTACTGCTCAAGGTCCGTACGGCCGACACGAGGGAGTTACAGCAGGTCCTGCGGCAGGTGTTCGAGGTGGACGGCGTGACCGGGACCCAGACGGTCGTCGTGCTGGAGACGTTCTTCGAGCGGCCCGTCCACGTGGAATAGGGTGCTCAGGTGGCGATTTTTGCGCAGATCAGTGATACCCACATCGGTGGCTCCGACGAGAGCGTCGAGCGTACGCGGCAGGTCATGGAGCACCTGCGGACGCTGCGCCTCGACGCCGTCCTGGTCACGGGTGACATCGCCGACCACGCGTTGCCGGAGGAATACACGATCGCGGAGGAGCTGCTCCGCGACGAGCGGCCGATGGCCATCTGTCCGGGCAACCATGACGCGGTGCCGGAGTTCGAGAAGCTGCTCGGCCCGACCAACCAGGCGCTCAGGCTCGACGACCTGACCATCGCCCTGGCCGATTCGAGCGTGCCCGGTCACCACCACGGCTACCTGGCCGACGAGACACTGTCCTGGCTCGACGAGGTGCTGTCGGAGCGGCCCGACGTCCCGGCGTTCGTGGGGATGCACCATCCGCCGATCGAGCTGGGCATCCCGTACGTCGACCAGATCCGGCTGCGCGAGCCGGAACGGCTGGCGGACCTGCTCTCACGGCACCCGCACGTGGCCGGGGTGCTGACCGGCCACGCGCACACCGCCGTGTCGGCCCGGTTCGCCGGACTGCCGCTCGTCGTCGCACCCGGCGTCATCTCCACCTGCCTGACCAACGTGGAGACCGAGGCCGAGATCCCCGTCTCCTACGACCTGCCGCCCGCGTACGCGCTGCACATCTTCGACGGCCGGCAGCTGGTCACCCACTTCCGGCCAGTGTTCCTCAAGTATTCTTGAGGTTATGACCAAGGTGGCGTGGAACTCCAAGGAGCTGACGGTCGGCCAGCTCGCCGAGCGCAGCGGCGTGGCCGTGTCGGCGCTCCACTTCTACGAGGCCAAGGGGCTCATCGGGAGCCGCCGCACCGCGGGTAACCAGCGGCGCTACACCCGTGACACGCTGCGCCGGGTCGCGTTCGTCCGGCTGTCGCAGCGGCTGGGCATCCCGCTGCGCACCATCAAGGACGCCCTGGGCGAGCTGCCCGAGGAGCGCACGCCCACCCGTGACGACTGGGCGCGGCTGTCGGCGGCCTGGCGCAGCGAGCTCGACGACCGGATCGAGCAGTTGCAGCGGCTCCGCGACGACCTCACCGAGTGCATCGGGTGCGGGTGCCTGTCGCTCGACCGGTGCGCGCTGGCCAACCCGCACGACCGGCTGGGCAACGAGGGGCCGGGGGCGAGACGCATTGACACCCGGCTCACCCCGTCCAAGGAGGGCTGCTCGGCCCCGCAGGCCGCGTGCTAGTGCGGTCTTTCGGGCGGTTCGTCCCCCGACCGTCTCGGTCCCGGTGACGGTCCGTCGTGGTTGAGGTCCTTTTGAGGGGATAGCCCCTTCGGGGCGGGAGAGAGAAGACGGTCCGTCATGGTTGGGGTCCCTTTGAAGGGGATAGCCCCTTCGGGGCGAGAGAGAGAAGACGGCCCGTCATGGTTGGGGTCCCTCTGAAGGGATAGCCCTTCGGGGCGGGAGGTCCGTCGCGGCTGTCCCTATTGAGGGCCCCTTTCGGAACGGATACCCGGCGAATCAGTGCTTGGTCGGTGGGACGATCAGGGTCGGCCGGTGGGCGTGGTGCAGCACGTGGTTGGAGACGCTGCCCAGGAGCACGGAGCGTACGCCGGCCAGTCCTCGCGACCCCGTGACGACCAGCGACGCGTCGACCTCGTCAGCGACGTCCACGATCGTCCGCCAGATCGACTCGTTGTCGGCTACCGCCCGATACGTCACATCCGCGAGCCCGGCGGCGATCGCCAGCTCGGCCCCCTCCTTGGCGTACTGCTCGGCCTGGACCCGCCACTCCTCACTGGAGTCGGCGAGGACCGCGGCACCGGCCAGCGGATACCTCTTGAGCTGTACGAGCAGCGGCTCCCACACGGTCACGATGAGCGTGGGCTCGGCGGCCAGGTGCTTGGCCGCGAACTCGATGGCGGCGCGCGAGTCGGCCGAGCCGTCGTAGGCGACGAGGATGGTCATGGCGTGCTTCCCTTCAGTTGAAGCTCACTCTCTCGTTGCAGCACTGGGACGATCAGCCGGGATTCCGGGAGCCGCTGTCTGTTGTGTCACACCGGAAGTTGTGTCACAGCTGAAGGACCGGCAAGGATCGGTCTTCGTGACACTCCCCCGCGTGCCCCGCCTCGACATCGACGGCGTCCTGCGCGAGCTCGACGTACCGCTCGTCTATGAAGGCCCGTGCCCCGGCGGTCAGGTCGGCGCCGCGTACGTGCGCTGGCCCGACGGCCGCAGGTCGGTGCTCAGCCGCGGACCCGACGTCGGCGCGCTGCTGGAGGTGGCCCGCGCGGCGGGCATCCCGGCGCCGCGCTACGAGCTGGTACGCCCGCCGGTCGTGGTGCAGGAGCTGCTGCCGGGCTCTCCCCCGCGCGAGCCCTCCCGGGTCACGATCGAGTCGATGCTCGACGTCAACCGGCGCTGCCGTGGCCTGCTGGCCGGCCGCACGGACCTGCCCGGATTCGCGCTCTTCCTGCGCGCCGACGGACCGGGCTTCTGCCTGCACGAGCCGCTGCGGACGTACGACAGCCGCACGCGGCGGCTGCTCGACCAGGTCGAGGAGATCGGCGCCGCCCTCCCCGAGCGGCTGGACGGCCCCGACCTCGTCCACACCGACTTCCATCCCGAGAACGTGCTGGTCGACGCCTCGGGCACGGTCACCGGAGTGATCGACTGGGATGGCGCCACGCGGGGTGACGCGGACTTCGATCTCTTCACGCTGCGCTTCGACCTCACGCACCGGGCCCCGGAGCTCGCTCGGCTGCTCGACCGAATGGTGTCCGAGGAGGCGGCGCCGGCCTGCTGGGCGCACATGAGCCTGCGCATGGTCGACTGGGCGATCCGGCACTTCACCGCCACCGAGGTCACCGTCTGGCTCGACGTCGCCGAACGACTCCGGCCGCTCTGATCTCCGCCCGACGCACGTCAACGGCGCCCGCCAGGACGACACGTCGGTCAGCGGTGCCGTCCTGGCCGGAAACGCTTCGGGTCGCTCGGTCCAAGTAGAGGTGTAGGGCGAGCGACGAAGGGAGCGAGGCCTGTGCGCCTCAACGAGGACCCCGAGGCCTTTGAGGCCTTTTATCGCCGCCATGTCGATGGCGTCATGCGGTTCGTCGTACGCCGGGTGAGCGATGCTCATCTGGCCGCCGACCTGACTGCCGACATCTTCCTGGCGGTCTTGGACTCCGGGCACACCTACCGTCCCGGCCGAGGCAGCGAGACCGGTTGGTTGTACGGCGTGGCGCGCAACGTCGTGTCCGCCCAGTATCGACGCACGGCCCGCGAGGCAAAGGCGACCAGCCGCGTCGCGGGCCGGCGAATGATGGACGACCACGACCTCGACCGCATGGAGGAGCGGATCGACGCCGAGCGCCAGATGCGGCGCGCGCTGGCGGCCATGGGCGATCTGCCCGAGGGCGAGCGGGCCGTGCTGGAGCTCGTGGCGATCGATCAGCTCACCGTCAAGGAGGCCGCCGTGGCCTTGGGCATCAACGGGGTGACCGCCCGAGTCCGCCTGCATCGGGCCAGACGCGCCCTGGAAGACATCGCTTCGCCGTCGGCTGTGTACGTGGAGGGACAGGCATGAACAACTTCGAGGAGCGTCTGCTCACCGCACTCAAGGACGACATCGCCGCCAGGAGGGCGGCCCCGGTCGTCCAGCCACCGGCGCGACACGACAGGACCCGTCGTGTCGTGGGACTGGCCACCGCGGTGGCGGGAGTCACAGCGGCCACCTTGGTGGCCATGAACGTGTATGGCGGAGCCGCCACCCCGGCCTTCGCCGTGACCAGGAACGCGGACGGATCGGTCGAGGTGCGGATCAGCGAGTTCCGCGACCCCGGTGAGCTGACGGCCAAGCTGGCCGCGGCGGGGGTGACGGCGGCGGTCGACTACCTGCCGGCGGACCAGACCTGCAAGAAGCCCCGAGGCGGGCACAGGACCGGCGACGGGCGGGCCGAGAACAGCTTCATGGTCGGGACGGATGGCACGGGGATGGCGTTCCGGATCGACAAGGGGCAGGCAGGCGCCGGCCAGACGCTGGTCCTGGAGGTCTCGGTCGACCAGGCGGACAAGCCACCCACCGCGGTCTCGTTGGAGGTGGTCAAGGGAGCGGTGGCCCCCTGCGAGGCGACCGCGCTGAACCTTCCGCCGACCACTGACTCGACCGGCGACGGCCCGTCCACCAGTGAGAAGACGGACGACTCCCCCGGCACCACTGAGAAGACGGACAGCACCGTCGGCGGAGGCTGAGGCCCGCCGGGGCGTCAGCCTTCGCGGAAGGCGGCTTGTCATCCGGGCGGCCCGACGCTCGTCACGGTCGTCAGTCCCGCTCGACGACAGGACTTGCGCATGCCGCCCGGCCACGCCGCCGAGGGCCTGCGAACCGCCGTCGAGCTGCGGCGGCGACGACCGTCGCGGGTCATGCCTCGGATTCGAGGCCAAGTGACCGGACGAGCTGGGCCAGTTCTTCTTGGAAGAGCTTGTCGGGACTGATCGTCTGGGTGCGCAGGTGTCCGTAGATCTCCAGTGACACTAGGCCGTGCAGGTGGCCCCAGATGCGCAGCGCGAGTGCCACGCCGGCCGGCGGCAGGGTGGGGAATGCCGGGCGGACTTTACCGAGAAGCCCGCCGTCGAAGTCGGACCATTGGAAGTCGCTGTGCGCGTAAAGGCGTTGGGCGTGCGGCCAGGCGGCATCCGCCAGGGCGGCGATGCCCGTACAGACCCTATGCGCGGCGTCCGGGGCGGCGCCGCCCTCGGGAGCTTGATAGCCGGGCACGGGGTCGCCATAGATGAGGCGAAATCCCTCGGGATTGGCCAGAGCCCAGTCCCGGAAGGCGCGCGCCCACGTCTGGATGCGAGTGGCCGGACGCGCGGCCGGGGCCTTGGCCCATGCGGCGTCCACGGCGTCGGCCAGCGCGGTGTAGACCTCGTTGATCAGCGTCGTGACCAGATCGTCGCGGGTGGCGAAGTAGCCGTAGATCGCATTGGCGGTCATGCCCATCTCACGGGCGATGGCCCGCAATGTGATCGCGTCGGGTCCGCCCGAGGCCATCAGCCTGAGCGCGACCTGCTGAATCTCCGCCGTCGTCTCGACCCGCAGCCGTTCGCGGCGTCCTCCCGTGCTTCCCACAGCGGCCACTCTACAGCGTCACTAGACTGCTTGCCGTATAAAAACTTCACGCCGTATAGTCTCGTCGCGTCTGACAGCGAAACACGCGTCTGACAGCGAACACATAGGGAGACCCATGCGCATCGGCATCATCGGAGCCACGGGCGGCATCGGAAGCCGCGTCGTCACCGAAGCCCTCCACAGGGGGCATCACGTCACAGCGTTCAGCCGCGACGCCACCCGGATCAGCGAAGAGCGCGAGAACATCGTCTGGAAGAGCGTCGACGTCCTCGATGCCGGAAGCATCGCCGCGATCCTGCCCGGTCTGGACGTCCTGATCAGCGGATTCCAGCCTGGCAACGCCGCCGACGACTTCGCCGACACCGTGTCGCGTTCGATCGCCGATCCCACGGTCTACGCCACCGCCGCCCGAGCGCTGCTCAAGGCGCTGGAGAGTCACCCCCGAACACGGCTGATCGTGATCGGCGGCGCCGGCAGCCTGGAGATCGAGCCTGGCCTCGTACGAGCCGACTCCGACGAACTCCTGCACGAGACCCTCGATCAGATCGGGCTGCCGAGGGAGTACGCCGCCGCCGTACGCGGGCATCGGGACGCCCTGAACGTCCTGCGCACGTCCAACCGGCTCTGGACCTACTTCAGCCCGGCCGAGGACATCGCTCCCGGCCAGCGCACCGGCCGCTTCCGGATCGGTGGCGACCAACCGGTCCTCGACGCCGACGGACGCAGCCGAATCTCCTCGGAGGACGCCGCCGTCGCCATCGTCGACGAGGTTGAACTGCCGCACTTCGTCCAGCGGCGCTTCACCATCGGCTATTGAACCGGCCAGCCCCACCTTTCATGCTCACGGAATCGCGGAGCCTCGGCTCCTCAGGCGGTTCGTCACACAACCGTCTCAATCCCTGTGACGGTCCGTAGCGGTTGAGGTCCCCTTGGAGGGATACCCCCTCCGGGGGTGAAGTAGAAGCAGGTCCGTGGTGGCCTGAGTCCCTACGAGGGGACCTCCTCCGGGGGTAAGACCTGTCGTGTCCGGGAATCCCGTTGGATACGCTCTGCGATGTCGGATCGGTGAGAAGATCGAGGGTGCTCCGAATAGCAAAAGCAGTGCTCGAAAGATTACCGGACCCGCTGCACGCCCTTACGCTGAAGCACCGCGAGCTCCTGAAGTTCGCGATAGTGGGTGGCACAGCGTTCTTGGTGGACAACACGGTGTTCTACGGGCTGAAGCTCACCATTCTGGAACCGAAGCCGGTGACGGCGAAGATCATCGCGGTGCTCGTGGCGACGATCGTGTCCTACGTGTTGAACCGCGAATGGTCGTTCCGGACCAGGGGCGGCCGCGAGCGCCGTCACGAGGCGGCGCTGTTCTTCCTGGTCAGTGGCGTCGGTCTGGTGCTCAGCTCCGCGCCGCTCTGGATCTCCCGGTACGCGTTTCACCTGGAGACCCCGGATGTGAGCCTGGTGACCCAGGAGATCGCCGACTTCATGAGCGCGCAGATCATCGGCACGCTGATCGCCATGGTCTTCCGCTTCTGGGCGTTCCGGAAGTGGGTCTTCCCCGACGAGAAGGCCCAGCCCGGCAGCATGCGACTGGCGCCCACTCCCGATCCCACGGACGAGGCGGCATGACCGCCCGGCAAGCCCGAGGCTAGTGCTGGGCCATGTCGACAAAGCGGCTGTAGTGGCCCTGGAAGGCCACCGTGACGGTCGCCGTGGGGCCGTTTCGGTGCTTCGCTACGATCAGGTCGGCCTCGCCCGCCCGCGGCGACTCCCGTTCGTAGGCGTCCTCGCGGTGCAGCAGGATGACCATGTCCGCGTCCTGCTCGATGGAGTTCTTCAGGTGGATGCCGTTGGCGAGGAAGTTATGCGTCCCCATCACAGTCGCGTCGTAGACTTCCAGCTCGCCCAGGCTCTCAACCGAGGTGATCTCATCCCAGAACACATCGTTGGTCGCGAGCATCTCCAGGTCCGCATGCTCCAGCACGCCCGCGATCTTCCCTAGGCGTTGCCCAGAAGGCCGGATGACCTTCAGGCTCGGCTGGTCGATCATCACCTCGCGGACTCGCGTCCAGACTTCCGAGGGAATCGTGTCCAAGCGGTCGGCCGGTTTCGTCCTTTCCAGATGGGCGAGAGCGCTGGCCGCCACCGCATCGTGGACACCGATCTTCCTGAGGAATCGCGACTGATCATCGACGTCGGCGACATCGAGCGTCCATTGCGGACGGCCAGGGGTGTTTCCTGCCGACCGCAGCCGCGATTTGATGTCGAAACGCAAGAGCAGGAGTTGCAGGTCGCGCGCCAAACGTTGGCTGGCCGTCGCGTAAGAGATCCTGGCGTCAGTGATGGATCCGTCGGCTGCCCATAGATGCCCGAGGAGAAGGGCCAGCTGCGCTTTCGGCAGGCTGAAGACCCCTGATGGCATGGATTTTTCCGCCTGCGTCGCTGAGGAATCGTCGCCGAGCTGATGTGCGAGCCGGACCAGGTCGCCCTCAGCCCAGGGCACCACGTTCAAGGGGGCAGGCAGATGCCTGGGGACGGCCACTCTGACGCCTTCGCCTATGTCCCCGAGGGCGCGCCAGCCGTCGTAGGTGAGGAAGGGATGATTGGCCGTCGCGTCCACTTCGCGACCTGAGGCCAGCCGTACCCGGAAGACTTCCTTTGTCCCGCTGGGGAACGCGTGCGTCATCGTCCTCGGCACCAGCTTCAGGCGCTCGTCGAGCGACCACACCGGGATGTCACGCGCTCCCGATTCGAGGAGCTCTCCCAGGGTGATCTCCACACCCGTATCCGCCCGCAAAAGGCGGGTCCCAGCGGTCAGGCAGCCGGACTCGCGCAGGTCGCTGACCGCGGGCCGCTTGTCCGTGCGCTGCTCGGGGCCTCGGTTGAGCTGGGAGATCGCGATGACCGGCACCTCCAGCTCCTTGGCCAGCAGCTTGATCGCACGGGAGATCTCCGAGACCTCGTTCTGGCGGCTCTCGGTCTTCTTCGGCGAGCTCATCAGCTGGAGGTAGTCGATGACCACGAAGCGCAGGTCATTGCGTTGCTTCAGGCGCCGGCACTTGGCCCGGATCTCCATCATCGACATGTTGGGCGAGTCGTCGATGAACAGCGGCGCCTCGGCCACCTCGCTCATCCGCCGGGCCAGTCTGGTCCAGTCGTCGTCGCCCATGCTGCCCGAGCGCATGCTGTGCAGCGCCACCCGCGCCTCGGCCGACAACAGACGCATCGTGATCTCGTTGCGCGACATTTCCAGCGAGAAGATGACGGTGGTCATCCCATGCTTGATCGCCGCGGAGCGGGCGAAGTCGAGCCCCAAGGTGCTGTTGTGGGTGGGGACGCACGTCCTGCCCGCCAGGTAGAGGTGGTCGGCGTTGTCCACCTCGACGCAGCGGACCGGCTGCGAGGGGACCGGGCGTACGTCCACGATGGAGCGGTCCTCAGTGGTGAAGTCGAGCGAGTAGCCCTGGTCGGCGTGCATGGTGGTGGCGTTGTAACCGAGACTCAGGACGAGCTCGCGCACGTCATGAGCGAGCCGCCGACTCGCCACGGCGGCCCCGAACAGGATCCGCCCCTTTTCCCCGACGAAGCCGTCCGAGGCGAGCAGGCCGGCCAGCAGGTCGCGTCGCTGTCCCTCTGAGGCGCGCAGGTAGGGCGAGGGGATGTGCTTGTCCGGATCGGCGCTGCTCAGGTCACCGAGGCGGACACCGAGCTCGTACGGCGACACGGGAAGCTCCCGCTCGTCGAGCGCGAACGGCGCCGACACCGCGACCGCGTGGGCCGCCCCGCCCTCAGCCTTGAAGATCTCCTCCGTGGTCAGCACGCCGTGCGCCGTCCGCCACTGGTGCCCGGCGTCCGCGACGATCACCGTGCCGTCGCTGAACTCCACCTCGTAGCACGGCCTGCCATGCATGACCTCGGTGGCCGCGATCACCCGCGTCGGCCTGCCGTCGGCCCCGAGGAGCCACTCACCGACCGCGACCTCGCCCATGGTCGTCCAGCCCGCTGGGGTGGGCAGCGGCGTGTCGAGCGCCAGCGCCTTGCCGATGGCCGGGCGGGCGGCGACGACGATCATCTGGCCCGGGTGCAGGCCGTTGGTGAGCTGGTCGAGGTCCTGGAAGCCGGTCGGCACGCCGACCATCTGGCCGCTGCGGCTGCCGATGGCCTCCAGCTCGTCGAGGGCGCCCGGCATGATGTCGGCCAGTGGCGCGTAGTCCTCGGACGTGCGTCGCTCGGTGACCTTGTAGATCTCCGCCTGCGCGCGGTCGACCAGGTCGTCGACCTCTTCGTTCTGGCCGCCGTAGCCGAAGGAGACGATGCGCGTGCCGGCCTCGATGAGGCGGCGGAGGATGGCCTGCTCGCGGACGATCTTCGCGTAGTAGCCGGCGTTGGCCGCGGTGGGGACGACGGCCGTCAGCGTGTGGAGGTAGGCGGCACCTCCGACGCGGGCCATCTCGCCGCGCTTCTGCAGGTCGTCGAAGACCGTGACGGCGTCGGCGGGCTCGCCGCGGCCGTAGAGATCGGTGATGACGTCATAGATCATCTGATGGGCGGGCCGGTAGAAGTCGTCGGAGCGGATGAGCTCCACCACGTCCGCGATCGCGTCCTTGGACAGCAGCATTCCGCCCAGAACCGACTGCTCCGCCTCGATGTTGCTGGGCGGCGTACGTTCGAACCCCGGGCCTGCGCCGCCCTCTTCGTCAATGCTCACCGCGCCCCCTCAACACCTTGCAGGCGGTCGCACCACCCCCACTTGTAGTCGACCGGTGTGACAGTTTCGCGGGTTCGCGGTGAGACGGCAACGCGGCCTGTGGACAACCCTGTGGTCAAGCTGTGCACTATTCGGCTCAGGGTGTGAAACAACTGTGGACGGAGCTGTGGATAACTCTGTCCACAATCCACAGCATCCCTCTTGACCTGCGGAAACTTTGTCCACCGGCTGTGGAGGAAAGAAAGTTGGCCCGACACGCCGTGTAATGGCCATAATAGGTAAATGCCCATTACGCCGCAGGACAGGGAGATTCTGCGCCTGGCCGTGCCCGCGTTCGGCGCGCTGGTCGCCGAGCCGCTCTTCCTGCTCGCCGACTATGCCATCGTGGGGCACGGGCTGGGCACCACCGCCCTGGGCGCCCTGGGCGTCGCGGGCACGATCCTGGCCACGGTGGTGAACCTCTGTGTCTTCCTCGCATACGGCACGACGGCGTCCGTGGCCCGCCAGAGCGGTGCGGGCCATCATGCCAGGGCGATGCGCAGTGGCGTGGACGGCATCTGGCTCGCGCTGGCCATCGGCGCCGCCCTCATCGCGGTCTGCTGGCCGCTCGCCCCGCCGATCGTCGGGCTGTTCGGGGCGGCCCCGGAGCAGGCCGGGCAGGCTACGACGTACCTGCGCATCTCGCTGCTCGGCGCGCCCGGCATGCTGGTCGTACTGGCCGGGACGGGCGTGCTGCGCGGCCTGCAGGACACGGTCACGCCGCTGACCGTCGCGGTGGGCTCGTTCGCGCTCAACGCGGGGCTGAACGCGTGGTTCGTCCTCGGGCTGCACTGGGGCATCGCGGGCTCGGCCTGGGGCACCGTGCTGGCTCAGACGCTGGGTGCGGCCGTCTACCTCGTCGTGGTGGCCAAGGGCGCGCTGCGGCTCGGCATATCGCTCACGCCTCACCTGGCGGGCGTCAAGCAGGCGGGTACGGCCGGCTTCGCGCTGCTCATCAGGACCCTCTGCCTGCGCGTCGTGCTGATCGCGGCGACCGTGGTGGCCACCAGGATGGGCCAGGCCCAGCTGGCCGCGTACGCCATCGCCACCCAGGTCTGGACCCTGCTGGCCTTCGCCCTGGACGCCATCGCCATCGCCGGCCAGGCCATCACCGGCCGTACGCTCGGCGCCGGAGACGTGGCCGCCACCAGGGCCGCGACCCGGCGCATGGTGCAGTGGGGCCTCTGGTCGGGGTTCGTGCTCGGCGTGCTCGTCGTCGCGGCCCGGCCGCTGCTGCCCGGCCTGTTCGACGCCGATCCACAGGTGACCGAGCAGTTGTTGGCCGTGCTCTGGCCGGTGGCGCTGTTCCAGCCGGTGTGCGGCGTGGTGTTCGTGCTCGACGGAGTGCTGATCGGCGCGGGTGACCAGCGCTACCTCGCGTGGGCGGCCCTGTGGACGACGCTCGCGTACCTGCCGTGTGCCTTTCTCGCCTCCGGATTCGGCATTGTCGCACTCTGGTGCGCGCTCGGGGTGTGGATGATCGCACGTTTGATCACACTGAGACAAAGGGCGCTCGGTACGGCATGGCTGGTGACCGGGGCGTAATCGTCCCGTGCTTGCTGTTACGCGTGTGGTGCGGCACTGTGGGCGGGTTCCCTGAGCGGGGTGTGCCTTTGTCCACGATCCTCCGGCGGCTGCCGCCCGAAGCGGCGACCGGGTTACGCACAGGCGCGCGCCACAGCCTCTCCGAGCTCTACCGGCCCGCCGATCTGGTCGTGCTCGGGCTCGGCGTGATGATCGGCGCGGGCATCTTCAGCATCGCCGGGCAGCAGGCCGCGACCATGGCCGGCCCCGGGGTGATCCTGTCGTTCATGATCGCCGGGATCGCCTGCCTGCTGGCCTGCCTGTGTTACGCCGAGCTGTCCTCCACGATGCCGACCTCGGGCAGCGCCTACACCTTCACCTACGTCATCTTCGGCGAGGTATGGGCGTGGATCATCGGCTGGGCGCTGATCCTGGAGCTGGAACTGGCCGTCGCCGTGGTGGCCAGGGCGTGGGCGCTGATCACCGTCCGGGCGATCACCGGGTTCGGGGTGCGCCTGCCGTACCAGAACGTGGTCGAGGACGTGTTCGTCCTGTTCATCCTGGTGGTGCTGACGAGCGTCGTGGCGCTCAACGCGCGGGTCGGGCTGCGGGCGCTGTGGGTGATGGTGGCGGCCAAGCTGCTGGCCATCGGTGCGGTCATCGTCGTCGGGGCGCGGTACGTCAAAGTGGCCAACTTCGGCGACCTCTACACCGAGCCGAAGCCCACCACCAGCCCAGCGGCGACCGTGCTCGACGTGGTCGTGGGGCAGAGTCACGCGTTCGGCTGGTTCGGGGTGTTCGCGGCGGCGTCGGCCATCGCGTTCGCGTACATCGGCTTCGACGTCGTCGCCACCGCCGCCGAGGAGACCGTGAACGCCTCCAGGGCCATCCCCAAGGGCATGATCCGCAGCCTGGTGATCGCCACGGTCATCTACCTCGCGGTGGCCGTGGTCATGGTCGGCATGATCCCCTACACCGGCATCTCCCCCGACTCGCCGCTGTCCAGCGCGTTCCGCGTCGTGGGTGTCGACTGGATGGCGCACGTCATCGACATCGGCGCGGTGCTCGGGCTGACCACGGTCATCCTGGTGCTGATCGTGGGGCAGACGCGCGTACTGTTCTCGATCGCCCGCGACGGCCTGATGCCGCGCCGTCTGGCCACGATCAGCCGCAAATATCACACCCCCACGCGGGTCACGCTGCTCATCGGAGTGATCGCGATCCTGCTGGCCGAGCTCGTGCCGGTGTTCACGCTGCAGCAGCTGGTGGTGATCGGGACGCTGTTCGCGTTCATGTTCGTCGCGGCGGGCGTGATCGTCATGCGGCGCCGGATGCCGCACCTCGACCGCGGCTTCCGCGTCCCGCTCTCGCCGCTGCTGCCCGCGCTGTCCCTGGTGGCGACGCTCTGGCTGATGGTGAATCTGCAGGTGCTCACCTGGGCGTGGTTCGTCCTGTGGATGGCTTTCGGGCTGCTCGTCTATCTTGTGTACGGTCGGCGCCACAGCCTGCTGGCCCAGCCCGAGCTGCCTCCCCTGAACCACGCCAGAGGGCGCCATCGGCGTTAAGCCCGGGGTGGTTTGTCACGACCGTCTCAATCACTGTGACGGTCCGTGGTAGCTGGTGTCCTTCGGGAGGGATACCCCCTTCGGGGGGCGAATGAAATCGGTCCGTAGTGGCTGAGGTCCCCAGGAAGGGACCCCCTCCAGGGGGCGAATGAAAACGGTCCGTAGTGGCTGAGGTCCCCAGGAAGGGACCCCCTCCAGGGGAGCGGGAGGAAGACGGTCCTCCGTGGCTAGGGCCCCAAGGGGACACCCCCTCCGTGGGAGCGGACGAAACGGTCCCACGTGGCCGAGGCCCCCAGGAAGGAACCCCCTCCAGGGGAGCGGGAGGAAGACGGTCCTCCGTGGCTAGGGCCCCAAGAGGGGACGTCCCTTCCGGCGGAGGACGAAAACGGGTCGTCGTGGTTGAGGCTCCCAGGAAGGGCTCCGGGGGACGGACGAAAACGGTCCGTCGTGGCTGAGGTTCTTAGGGAGGGAGCCCCTTGGGGGGAGAAGCGGTCCGTCGTGGTCGGGGTCCCGGGAACTTCGGGGAAGCGGATACCCGGTGAACGTTCGTGGGGGCCCGCTAGAGCCGTCCGGAGTCCAGTACGGCTCTCAGGAAGTCTCTCGTACGGGCGTGCTCCGGATCGGTGAAGATCATCTCAGGTGGGCCCTTCTCCAGCATGACCCCGCCTTCCAGGAAGCACACCGTGTCGGAGATGTCGCGGCAGAAGCCCATCTCGTGCGTCGCCAGGATCATCGTCATGCCCGAGTCCTTGAGCTCCCTGATGACCTGGAGCACCTCCACGACCAGCACCGGGTCGAGCGCCGAGGTGACCTCGTCGAGCAGCATCAGCCGTGGCTTGGTGGCCAGCGCGCGGACGATGGCCACCCGCTGCTGCTGGCCGCCGGAGAGCTGGTCGGGGTAGGAGCGGGCCTTGTCCGCCAGCCCGAACCTGCCCAGCAGCTCGCCCGCCTGCTCCTCCGCCTCGGCCTTGGCCACCCCGTGCACCCGCCGGGGCGCGAGCGTGATGTTGTCGAGCACCGTCATGTGCGGGAACAGGTTGAACGCCTGGAACACGATGCCCAGCCGCCTGCGTACGTCGTCGACGTTCGCCCGAGGATCGGTGATCTCCTGCCCGTCGAGGTGGATGACGCCGTCGTCGACGGTTTCCAGCAGGTTGACGCAGCGCAGCAGCGTGGACTTGCCCGACCCTGACGCGCCGATCAGGCTGACGACCTCGTGCGGGCGTACCTCCAGGTCGATGCCGCGCAGGACGCTGTGGCCGCGGAAGTTCTTCCACACCCCGTCGATGGTCAGCAGGCTCATCCGCGCCTCCTTCTCGTACGGGCGGCCAGGTGGTCGGTGAAGCGGGCCATCGGGATCGTGAGCAGGATGAACAGCAGCGACGCCACCAGGTAAGGCGTGTAGTTGAACTTGCTGGCCGCGATGATCTGCGCCTGCCTCAGCGCCTCCAGCGGCCCGATGGTGGCCACCAGCGCCGTGTCCTTCTGCAGGGAGATGAAGTCGTTGAGCAGCGGCGGGACGACCCGGCGAGTGGCCTGCGGGAGCACGACGAAGCGCATCGCCTTGGCGTGGCTCAGACCGAGCGAGCGGGCCGCCGCCACCTGGCTGGGATGGACCGACTCGATGCCCGCCCGGAACACCTCGGCCACGTACGCGCCGTACGAGAGCGTCAGGCCGATGATGCCGAGCGTGGCCAGATCCGTCGGAATGCCCTGCAGCCTGAGCGCGGGCAACCCGAAGCCGACCAGGTAGATGACCAGGATCGTCGGCACGCCGCGGAAGATGTCGGTGTAGAGCGTGGCCAGCGCCCGGATCGGGAAGAAGGCGGGCGCCGTAACAGTGCTGGCCAAGGCCACCAGCACGCCGACGAGCAGGATCAGCGGCTCCGCGATCAGGAAGATCTTGATGTTGAGCAGGAACCCGGTCAGGACCTCCGGCAGCGCCTTGACGAACCACTCCGGGTTGAAGAACGACTCCCGCACCCGCGGCCAGCCGGGCGAGTGGGTGACCACCACCACCGCCAGGACGAGGAAGACGATCGTCGAGGCCCCGGCGATGGACGTCGAGCGCCGGGCCCGCGACCTGCGGACCCGCTCGCGTTCGAGCTGCCGCTCGCTCTTGACCCAGACCACAGCGCTCTCACTCACTGAAGGCTCACCCGCTGAAGGCTCGCTCACAGAAGGCTCGCTCACTTCAGCTCGGGCGCGCCCGCGGCCGCGCTGAGCCACTGCTGCTCGATCTTGGTCAGCTCGCCCTTGGACTTCAGCGCGTCGACGGCCTTGTCGACGCACGGCTTGAGCGCGCTGCCCTTCTCCATGACCAGGCCGAACTCCTCGGGCGTGCCGCCGGTCGAGCTGAACTGGCCGACGATCTTCGACTTCTCGACCTGCGCGGCCGTCACATAGAAGGCCGTGGGCAGGTCCACGACGATCGCGTCGACCTGCTTGTTCTTCAGCGCGTTGACGGCGTCGATCTGATCGGTGTAGACGTTGGGCTCGGCACCGGGCTTGATGACCTCCTTGACCGCGTTGAGGGAGGTAGTGCCGACCTGTACGCCTATCTTGGCGTCCTTGAGCTCGGCCAGGCTCTTCGCGCCGGCGAACTTGCCGTCCCCCATGGCCACGATGGCCTGCTTGACCGTGTAGTAGCCGTGGCTGAAGTCGACCGCCTTGGCCCGGTCCGGGGTGATCGAGACCTCGTTGATGTCGAAGTCGAACTGCTTGGCACCCGGTGCGAAGGCCGAGTCGAACTTGACCGTGCTCCACTGCACCTCGGTGCGGTCGAAGCCGAGCTCGCCCGCGACGGCGAACGCGACCGCGCTCTCGAAGCCCTGGCCGTTGCTCGGGTCGTCGTCCTTGAACCACGGCTCGAAGGCGGGCTTGTCGGTGGCGATCGTCAGTTTGCCCGCGTTGACGAGCTTGAGCTGGTCCTTGGTGCACGCGGTGGACGCCGTGGGGCTGAGCGGGGCGGCGCTCGGCGGAGTGTCGGCGGGGGCGCAGGCGACGGCCGCCGCCGCAAGCACGCCAAGGGCCAGCAGCATCGAGGGTCGGGCCATGGCTGGGGCCTCCAGGGAAGGGGCGCGGGAAGAACGAGCAAATCTTACGCTGCGGGTTGGTGCACCATGTCCCCCACCTGCACCCATACCGGCCATAGAGACAGCGCTGCCCCCTCTCGCAGGCGAGAGGGGGCAGCGGCGAGGCTGAGAGTCGTCAGCCGGCGACGACCTCGACGTCGACCGACGCCGAGACCTCGGGGTGCAGCTTGACGCTGACCTTGTGCGAGCCGACGCTCTTGATCGGGTTGACGATCTCGATGCGACGGCGGTCGAGGATGGGACCGCCGGCGGCCTTGACGGCCTCGGCGACGTCACCCGTGGTGATCGACCCGAACAGGCGACCGGAGTCGCCCGCGCGGGTGACCAGGCGGACGCGAAGGGCACCGAGCTGGCCGGCGACCTCCTTGGCCGTGCCCAGGTCACGGATCTCGCGAGCGTCACGAGCCTTCTTGATGGACTCGATCTGCTTCTCGGCGCCACGCGTCCAGCGCATGGCGTAGCCGCGCGGGATGAGGAAGTTACGGCCGTAGCCGTCCTTTACCTCGACGATGTCGCCAGGGGTGCCGAGGCCGGAGACCTCGTTGGTGAGGATGAGCTTCATATCGACAGTCCTCCCTAGCGCGCGGTGCTCGTGTAAGGCAGCAGGGCCACCTCACGGGCGTTCTTGATCGCGGTCGCCACGTCACGCTGGTGCTGGGTGCAGTTGCCCGTCACCCGGCGGGCCCGGATCTTGCCGCGGTCGGAGATGAACTTCCGCAGCAGAGCCGTGTCCTTGTAGTCGACGTAGGAGATCTTGTCGTGGCAGAACAGGCAAACCTTCTTCTTGGGCTTGCGCAGTGCCGGCTTTGCCATCGTGGTGCTCCTTTCAGAGCCCCGCCGTCAAGCGGGAATGGACTCGGGCTGGTGAACTGGAATTAGAAAGGCGGTTCGTCGCTGAAGTCGTTGCCGCCGCCGCCGAAACCGCCGGAGCCGCCCTGCTGACCGCCGCCCTGGTAGCCGCCACCGCCGCCGCCGCCGAAACCGCCGCCGCCCTGGGGCGGAGCGGGCGACGCGGAGGCCCACGGGTCGTCGGCCGGGCCGCCGCCGAAGCCGCCGCCACCGCCGCCACCCTGACGGGTGGTGCGGTTGACCTTGGCCGTGGCGTTACGCAGAGACGGGCCGACCTCGTCGACCTCGACCTCGTAGACCGTGCGCTTCTCGCCTTCCTTGGTCTCGTAAGACCGCTGCTTGAGCCGCCCCTGCACGATGACCCGCATGCCACGCTGGAGGCTCTCGGCGGCGTTCTCCGCCGCCTGCCGCCACACGTTGCAGGTCAGAAAGAGGCTTTCGCCGTCTTTCCACTCGTTGGTCTGGCGGTCCATGAACCGCGGAGTGGACGCGATGCGGAATCGAGCCACGGCTTGACCCGTGGGGGTGAAGCGCAGCTCCGGATCGTCGACAAGATTGCCGACGATGGTGATTACGGTGTCGCCTGCTGCCATGGCTTGCGCTCGCCTTCCTGCACGCCTTCGCTTTGGTTACGGCTCAGAGTACGGCTGCCGCCCGACAAAAAAGCCGGGCAACGGCTGCTTAGTGCACGTCGGGGCGGAGAACCTTGGTGCGCAGGATGCCCTCGTTGAGGTTCATCTGCCGGTCGAGCTCCTTGACCGTCGCGGGCTCCGCGGACAGGTCGATGACGGCGTAGATGCCTTCCGACTTCTTGTCGATGTCGTAGGCGAGACGGCGACGGCCCCAGACGTCGACCTTCTCCACAGTGCCGCCGTCGTTGCGGACGACGGTGAGGAACTGGTCGAGGGACGGCGCCACAGTGCGCTCATCGAGCGAAGGGTCCAGAATGACCATTACTTCGTAACGACGCATGCGGGACTCCAACCTCCTCTGGACTCTTGCGGTCACGACACTCTGCCGTGACAGGAGGACGCTGACGTCAGGACCCGGACGCCCCTTTCGGCGTCTCAGGCTGATGGATCACCCATCACAACGCAGCTTGACCAGGTTACCAGCCGCTCGCGGATGGGAAGGACCTGTAGGAAACCCATGGGGGTGACATTAGTGCCGCACATCCTGCAACCTCCGGAGACCCAGCGGTTCAGACTCACGCTCAACAGCGACGGGGCGCCGCACCCGATCGAGAACGTCCTGGCCGTCGCCACGCTCGTGTGCGGGCTGGTGGCCTTCATCTCGACGTTCTTCGTCGCCGCCCACCCGATCTCCGCGTGGTTCGGCACGCTCGGATTCGGGATGGGGCTCTACTCGCAATACGTCTCGGTGACCACGCCCCAGCGCTCGCTGAACATCATCGGGCTGGTGGCGTCGTTCGTCGGCGTGGCGCTCGGCATCGCGCACGGCGGCTTCCTCCCGTAAAGCCGCGAAACGGTCCCGGCCGGGCCGGGACCGTTCGTCTCAGGCTATTTACCGATATGTAGATCCACGCCGAGCAGCACCAGGAACCACAGGAAGACCGCGAGGAGCGCCTCGGCGATGTTCCGGAGGATCCCCGGGGTGATGTAGTGGTAGACCCAGGCCACATAGATGCCGATAAGAACCCAGATTAAGAAGATCAGTGAGCGCCAGCGCCAGCGCGTCATATCGTTCTCCTCGCGTAGGGGGCGCCTGGCGACTTCCCTGAGCCCTCTGCTCCAAACGGATAAGCTCGTGACATGGTGCGCATCGGAGCTCACGTAGGTCAGGACGACCCAGCCGCCCACGCGGCCGCGATCGGGGCCGAGGTGGTGCAGTTCTTCCTGGGCGATCCACAGGGCTACAAGAAGCCCGTGCTGCCGGCCGAGCCGGTCGAGGGCGTCGACATCTACATCCACGCGCCCTACCTGATCAACGTGGCCACCACCAACAACCGCATCAGGATCCCCAGCCGCAAGCTGCTCGCCCAGCACCTGGAGGCGGCGGCCGGGCTCGGCGCCAAGGGCCTGATCGTGCACGGCGGCCATCTGAACAAGAACGAGGACCCGCAGATCGGGTTCGACAACTGGCGCAAGGTGTTCGAGCGCATGGAGTGCCCGATCCCGGTGCTGATCGAGAACACCGCGGGCGGCGACAACGCGATAGCCCGCAGGCTCGACCGCATCGCCCGGCTCTGGGACGCCCTCGACGGCTTCGACGTGGGCTTCTGCCTCGACACCTGCCACGCGCACGCGGGCGGTGAGGAGCTCCTCGACCTGGTCGACCGGGTCAAGGCGATCACCGGCCGCATCGACCTGGTGCACTGCAACGACTCGCGCGACGAGTTCGACTCCGGTGCCGACCGGCACGCCAACCTGGGCAACGGGAAGATCGACCCCGAGCTCATCCTGGCGGTCTGCCGCGCGGCGGCCGCGCCCATCGTGGTGGAGACGCCCGGCGATGGTCAGGCCGACGACATCGCGTTCCTGAGGAAGAACCTCTAGCGAATACACACAGCCTGTGGATAACTTCCCTGGATTACCGAGTCCTGAAAGTGGGTATGGAGATCATCCTGCCCAGGCGCCGCTCAGGAAGCGGACCACATCGAGCAGCATGAGCGGCCCCGCCACCAGGGCGTACACCACCATCACCCATGGATGGCGGGCCACCAGCCGACCGAACGCCACCCACAGCGGGAACCACAGCAGCAGCGAGCGCGGGATCGACAGGTAGTACGCCGAGGTCATGAGCGCCCCCGCCTGTAACCCCGTGTAGACCAGCTCGCTCCACCGGCGCATGACCAGCAGCCAGACGAGCGCGGCCACGGCCACCACCGCACCGGCCAGCTCCATGCGGAAGGCGATCGCGAAGTCACCCGTGCCCATGGCCGACTGCCACGTGGTGCTCCACGCCTGCCACGGCCACACCATCTGCCGTCCCCACCCGGCCTCCTGGGCGTGCTTCCAGGCGAGCCAGTCCCCCGAACGGCTGTAGTGGAAGAAGGAGTACGCCACCAGCGGCAGGAAGGGGACCAGCAGCCACGGCGCCCGCCGGATGGGCTGCCTGCTGGTGAGGAACTCCACGATCAGCGCGACCGCCAGGAACAGCCCGGTGATGCGTACGCAGGAGGCGCCCGCGGCCAGGGCGGCGGCCAGCGGCCAGCGGCCCTGACGGGCGGCCAGCCAGGCGGGGATCGCGAACGCCAGGAACAGCGCCTCGCTGTAGCCGGCGACCAGGAAGACCGCCATCGGGAACAACAGCAGGCCGGCCACCGCGGCCCACCCCGAGCCGCCCTCGAACTCCGTCAGCCTGGCCAGTGCCACCACCGCCACCAGACCGGCGACCAGCGAGACGATCAGCCCGCAGGCCGTCCAGTCCGGCACCACGAGGTGGACCACCCGCATCGCCAGCGGCAGGCCGGGGAAGAACGCGGGCAGCCCGGCGTCCGGCGGCCTGCCGGGATCGCCGTCGTAGCCGTGCTCGGCGATCGTGATGAACAGCCCGGCGTCCCACTTCCGCCACGTGCCCACGTAGTCGTGCAGCGCGACGCCGAGCAGGGTCGCCACCAGCAGCCCGCCGCGCGAGGCGAACCAGAGGAGCGTCGCGTCGCGGTCGGCCGAGCGGGTGATCATGGCTAGGCCGGGCGCAGGGTGAACCGGTCCGGGGCCCCGTCGAAGACGCCCCCGGCCTGGTCGTCGATGCCGGTCTGCCGGATGACGTCCTTGTCGGGACGCAGGATGTCACGTACCACGAAGGCCATCATGATGGCGATCGTGAGAACCCGTCCCCATACGGCGGTGAAGTAGGTGTTGTCGCCGATGCCCAGGTCGGGACGGCTGACCGGAGACTGGGAGAGCAGATAGAGCCAGATCGCGCAGAAATACCAGATCTCGGCGACCTGCCAGAGCGCGATCGGCTTCCAGTTGGGCCTGGCCAGCACCGCGAAGGGCACCAGCCACAGGACGAACTGCGGCGACCACACCTTGTTCGTCATCATGAACGCGGCCAGCGCGAGGAAGCAGATCTGCGCCAGCCGCGGCCGGCGCGGCGCCATCAGCGTGAGGGCCGCGATGCCCAGGCACAGCAGGCCCAGCGAGACCATGCCCAGGCGGCTGACGTCGGTGTCACCCAGGATCGGCCAGCCCTTGTTCTGGAAGAACAGCCAGGGCGAGCCCCAGTCGACGCCGCGTTCCTCGGAGAAGACGTAGAACCGGCGCCAGCCGTCCCAGGCCAGCACCATGAACGGCACGTTGACCACCAGCCAGGAGCCGGCGGTCGCGCCCATCGTGACGAGGAACGGCCGCCATCGCGCGGTGCGCATGGTGAGCAGCAGGAGCGCGCCGACGAACATGATCGGGTAGAACTTCGTCGCGATCGCCAGGCCGAGCAGCACGCCGGCCAGCACCTGCCGCTGCCGGGCCCAGGCCAGCAGCATGCCCATCGACAGCGCGCCCGCGACCAGGTCCCAGTTGATGTAGGCGGCCAGGACGATCGAAGGGGCGAGCGCGTACCAGAGCGCGTCCCACCGCCTGGTCGGTCCCGCCACCGCCGCCATCAGCAGCACGCCGGCCACCAGGCAGACGCCGAGCAGGATGACGGTGATGTCGTAGAACCTGACCGCCTGGGCGACCACGTCGCGCTCCAGCCAGCGGGCGATCCAGCTGATCACCTGCATGACCTCGCCGAGGACCACCGGATATTCGACGTGCTTGTCGAAGGGCACGTCGGCGAAGTAGGGGTTCTGCGTCGCCAGCTGCCGGTCGAAGTAGAGCGGGTAGATATCGGTGTAGCAGAAGTTCTGGTACGTCGAGACCTGGTCGTTCCACCCGCCCGTGCGGCAGGGCAGCCGCACGATGTAGGCGAGCGTGGCCCCCAGGGCCGCGAACAGCCCCAGGGGAAGGTACGGCACGGCCCGGTTCATGAGCGGTGGGCGGACCTCGGTGCTCGAGTTCACCAGTCCTCGCGTCTGCTCGGCATCGGTCCGGGAACGATGACCGGGTTGGACCCCTGGCTCTGGCGGCCCCGCCCGTCGAAACCGCCGCCGTCGTCCTGCGGCTGGCCGTTCTGGTTGGGGTCGACCGTGATGATCTGGTCGGGGTCGTCGCCGGTGCACGGCGGCACGACGCCGCAGTTGGCGTTGGGGTCCTCGAGCGACGGGTCCTCAGTCGCCGTCGGCGTGGGCGTCGGGCTCGGCACGATGTTCTCGGGCTGTCCGATGTCGGCCCTGGTGGGGAACTGCTCGACCGGCTTGTTCTGGAGTGCGGCGGTCATGAACGCGCGCCAGATCGTCGTGGGCGTGTCCGCACCCTCGAAGCCCAGCGTGGTCTCCTTCGCCGTGGTGTAGGGCTTGTTGGCGTTGTACTTCTTGTCCGGTGGCCTGCCATGCGGGGTGCTGGGGCAGTTCGAGTTGATGGGTTGGACGGTCTTGCCAGTCTTTGTCAGGCATATCTCGCGATACATCCCGACCGCCGTCGAAAGCTGCGGGGTGTAACCGACGAACCAGGCTTCCTTCTCGTCGTTGTTCGTGCCGGTCTTGCCCGCCGCCGGGCGGTTGCCCAGGCCCTTGCCCTGCGCGGTGCCGCTGCGCAGCACCTCCTGCATGGCGACCGTCGCGTCGGCGGCGGCCTCGGGGCTGATCACGTTCTTGGAGGACTTCTGCTCGGGGTAGGCGACCTGCTTGTTCAGCTTGATCTCCTTCACCACGTGATATTTGGTGTACTTACCGGCGTTGGCGAAGATCGAGTATCCGGCCGCCTGCTCCACGGCGGTCACCGGTGCGCTGCCGATGGCGAACCCGAAGCCATGGTCCTTGACGTCCTGCTCCATGCGCTTCTCGCTGAACCCGGCCGCCTCGACGAGACTCTTGACGTCGTCGAGCTTGTCGGGCAGCGCGTACGCCATCGACACATAGGCGGTGTTGACGGACTGCGCGGTCGCCTTGACCACGTCGATCGAGGCGCCCACGTTGTGGCTGTTCTTGAATCCGCCGGGCTGCTGTCCAGGCAGCACCTTCGGCACCGTCACGCTGCCCGGCACATAGCTGCTGAGCGATTTCCCGGCCTTCAGCCACGCGGCCAGGACGTAGGGCTTGAACGCGGAGGCGGCCTGCTTGGCC
Organism: Nonomuraea sp. NPDC050022; assembly: GCF_044460705.1. Lineage (NCBI taxonomy): Bacteria > Bacillati > Actinomycetota > Actinomycetes > Streptosporangiales > Streptosporangiaceae > Nonomuraea > Nonomuraea sp. NPDC050022. Next base: position 578,341 of record NZ_JBITKE010000004.1, on the reverse strand, counting down.
GAGTCGAAGGGCTCGTTCCACGGATCCTTGAGGTAGTCAGTGCCTCCGTAGAAGGCCACCACGCGGCCGTTCCTGGGGTCGACGGCGGCGAGACTGGTGTGGTACTCCTTCGACTTGCCCCTCGTCGACTCCAGCACCGCGGTCTTGGCGGCCTGCATGAGTCTCTTGTCGAAGGTGGTGACGATCTCGTAGCCGCTGCTCTTGATGGCGTCCATGGTGATGCCGCGCGCCTCGAGTTCCCGGGTGACCGCCTCGAGCATGTAGCCGTTGAGACCCGCGTAGGCGCTGTCCGTGTTGGACTTCTTGATCTTGGGCCACTCCGCCGTCTTCGCTTCCGCGGCGTATTTGTCCGGCCACTGCTTGGCCATGTAGTCCAGGACGGTCTTCCAGCGGAATTTGAGCGCGGGGTCCTCGGAGCCCCAGCTCGGCGTCTGGATGTGCGCGGCGAGGTAGGCCGCCTCCGACAGGGTGAGGTTCGAGGCATGCTTCTTCGGGCCGAAATACGCCTGGGCTGCCGCCTCGACGCCATAGGCCCGGCCGAAGTTGACGGTGTTGAGGTAGGTCTTCAGGATGTCTTCTTTGGGCTTCGTCTGGTTGAGCTTGACCGCGATGAAGATCTCGCTGACCTTGCGCTTGATGGAGACTTCCGAGCTGAGGCCGCCGTAGTAACCGCGGGCCATCTGCTGGGTGATCGTCGAGGCGCCCTGCAACTGCTGGCCTGTCGCGGTCATCCACAGCGAGCGGGCCATACCGGAGATGGAGATGCCGGAGTCCTCGTAGAACGTGTCGTTCTCGATGGCCACCGTGGCATCCCTGAGCTTCTCGGACATCTGCTCGTACGGGATGATTTTCCGGGGCGTGCCGAGCTTGGCGATGACCGTCTTGCCGTCTGAGTAGTAGACAGTGCTGCCCTGTGCGGTCGCTCCGGCCTGCGTGTCGTTCTCGTCGGGCACCGGGGTGTTGGCGTAGGCCACCGCGATCATGCCGAAGATGCCGGCCGCGAGGACCGTCATCGAGGCCATGACGATCTTCCAGCTGGGGATGAAGCGGCGCCATTTCGGCCGCTCGTCCTTGGGCCGCTCGGGACCCTCGGGACCACCGGGGCCGCCAGGCCCTTGAGGTCCGCCGGAGCCTCGCCCGCGCGCCCGCCTGGGCGCGTCGCTGATCATGGTCTCCTGGTTGCTGCGGGCGCGGGTGTCGTATTCGCCTTCGCCGCGCGAACGCGAACCCTCACGGCTGCCCTGGCGCCGCTGCCCCGGCTCGCGCGGCGCGGCCTCGCGCCGGCCCGGCTGGCGGGGGCCAGGACCGCCCGGACCCGGCTGCTGCTGGGGGCCTGGTTGCGGCATGCCCGGCTGCTGGGGACCCGCGTATGGCTGGGCGGCCATCGCGCCGGTCTGCTCGTACGCGGCTTCCGGCCGACGCTGAGGCTGTGCCGCCCCCCAGCCCGCTTCGCCGGTTTGCGGCGAGGTCTCTTGGGGCACAGAACGGGATGAGTTGGAGCGACGGCGCCTTCCAGGCCGACCCGTCCCCTCATTGCTGCTGTTACTCACACGTCCTCACAACGTCGTCGGATAGCACGGCGGATGGGCGTGGGGCTCCTTCGCCGTCCTCGGTCTTCTACGGTCGCCCGACGCGGTCCGGCGGTCCGTTGCCGAGGACGAACGACACCGTCAGGTGGTTCCAGGAACAACCTTGGCAGACCTCGACGACGTACACCCGGAACTCATCGTAATCATGGGCCATATCGGCGAGTTCCGACGCGACCTTTGCCTCACCGGCATGGCGCCACGGGGAATCCCCGGAGACGTAGGTCACGCTGGTGACGTTCTCCCCCTCGCACACCGGGCAGAGGTGTTCGGTCGGTTCGCCGAAGTGGCGCGCCGCGGGAAGGAGGTCTGGCTGTGCGTCACGAAAATCCCCAGGCGACGTACGCCTGGGGTGCGGGAAGTCGACCACCGCCCCCTTGGCAAGGCCGTAGTCCACCACCTTTCCCTGTGACCACATGAGCGCCAGACTACGGCGTTTTGCTGAATCCTCCCAACGCCTTGGCAAAGTCGTTAATTGCGGCGATATAGCGGCGCGACGTATCATCGGGATGTATCGGCTCGATACATCGACGTGAGAGGGGGCGGTTCCAGTGGCCAGCGGACAGGGCAGAGTGCTGGAGCTGGCCGTGCTCGGGTCGCTGCACGAGACGCCGCTACACGGCTATGAGCTGCGCAAACGGCTCAATGCCTTGCTGGGCATGTTCCGCGCCTTCTCCTACGGGTCGCTCTACCCCTGTCTGCGCTCACTGCTCGAACAGGGCCTCATCGTTGAGGAGCAGCCGGCGCCCGCCGCGATCGTCGGGGGCCGGTCGAAGATCGTCTACAAGCTGACCGCGGAGGGCAAGGAACGGCTCCAGGACCTGCTGACGCAGGCAGGGCCGTCCGCGTGGGAGGACGAGAGTTTCGGCGTCCACTTCGCGTTCTTCAGGCACACGGAGGCGGAGGTGAGACTGCGGATCCTCGAAGGCCGCCGCAGCCGCCTGGAGGAACGCCTTGACAGCGTGCGCACCGCCCTGGCCCGCACCAGGGAGCGCCTCGACAGCTACACGCTCGAACTGCAACGTCACGGGCTCGAATCGGTCGAACGCGAGGTGCGGTGGCTGAACGAGCTGATCGCGACAGAGAGACGGGGCTCCGCTGAGGAGAACCCCGAGAGATCAACTGATGAGTAAGGGAGCGAGTGCGATGGGTTCGGTTCGCGTAGCCATTGTCGGTGTTGGCAACTGCGCGGCGTCACTGGTTCAGGGCGTTCACTATTACAAGGACGCTGACCCGGCCACACGGGTGCCGGGCCTGATGCACGTGAGGTTCGGCGACTATCACGTGGGCGACGTCGAGTTCGTCGCCGCGTTCGACGTCGACGCCAAGAAGGTCGGCCGCGACCTGTCCGAGGCGATCGGCGCCAGCGAGAACAACACGATCAAGTTCGCGGACGTGCCGCCCACCGGGGTGATCGTCCAGCGCGGCCATACCTTCGACGGACTTGGCGAGTACTACCGCGAGATCATCGAAGAGTCCGACGAGTCACCGGTCGACGTCGTCCAGGTGCTCCGCGAGAGCCAGGTGGACGTCCTGGTGTCCTACCTCCCGGTGGGCTCCGAGGCGGCCGACCGGTTTTACGCCCAGTGCGCGCTGGACGCCAAGGTGGCGTTCGTCAACGCGCTGCCGGTGTTCATCGCCTCCGACCCGGAATGGGCGGAGAAGTTCACCGCGGCCGGTGTGCCGATCGTCGGCGACGACATCAAGTCGCAGGTCGGCGCCACCATCACGCACCGCGTGCTGGCCAAGCTGTTCGAGGACCGCGGGGTCGAGCTGCTGCGCACGTACCAGCTCAACGTCGGCGGCAACATGGACTTCATGAACATGCTGGAGCGCAAGCGCCTCCAGTCGAAGAAGATCTCCAAGACGCAGTCGGTCACCTCGCAGATCCCGCACGAGATGGCCAAGGCCGACGTGCACATCGGCCCGTCGGACCACGTGCCGTGGCTCGACGACCGGAAGCTGGCCTTCGTCCGGCTGGAGGGGCGCTCGTTCGGCGACACGCCGCTCACCCTGGAGTACAAGCTGGAGGTGTGGGACTCGCCCAACTCGGCGGGGATCATCATCGACGCCGTGCGCGCCGCCAAGATCGCCCTCGACCGAGGGATCGCGGGGCCGATCCTGAGCGCGTCCTCCTACTTCATGAAGTCGCCGCCGGTCCAGTACTCCGACGACGACGCGCGCGACTACGTCGAGAAGTTCATCCGCGGCGAAGTGGACAGATAGGTCCGTGGTCCGGCGCCGTGCACTCCGCGCGGCGCCCCACCAAGCCCACAAAGCCTCACAAAGCGGTACGGGCAGCGCTTCGGGCGGCCGGAGGCAGCTCCTCCGCCGAGGCCGGGCGCCAGTCCAGGGGGTTGGTGCCCAGTTCGTTCAGCATGGGGACCTGTTCGCGGCACCACGGGCTGATCGCCAGCAGGGTGCTCAGAACTCCATCCGCGAACTCCTTCCAGGGCATCCACCGGATTTCGTCAACCTCGTCCGGGTTCGGGATGGCGGAGGCGTCGACCGTCACGCGGTAGACGGGACAGAGTTCGTGTTCGACGATGCCGTTGGGCATGACCGCGCGATAGGTGAACGTCGGCAGCATGAGATCCGCCCGGTCCACCGTCAGACCGAGCTCGTAGGACAACCGGCGGCTGACCGCGTGGTCCAGGGGCTCGCCGGGTAGCGGATGGCCGCAGCAGCTGTTGGTCCACACGCCCGGCCAGGTCAGTTTGCCCGCGGCGCGCCTAGTGAGCAGGACGCGGCTGTCCTCGTCGAAGACGTAACTGGAGAACGCCAGGTGGAGCGGGGTTTCCTGGCCGTGCACCGAGCTCTTGGGAGCGGTGCCGATCGCGTTGCCGTCGCCGTCGACCAACACCACGTGTTCTTCCTTCGTCACGCTACGAAGCGTACGTGATCATGTTGGTCACTGGCGACGAATGACTGCCTGCTGTACCAACCTGTGAATCAGGCGGAAGTAGGCTGACTGCGTGTCATTCGTCGCCGATCTTCGCGTGGTCCTGAAGGGCAGGGACTTCCGACGGCTGTTCGCCACCCGGCTGGTCTCCCAGTTCTCCGACGGGGTCTTCCAGTTCGCCGTGGTCGGGTTCGCCTTCTTCAGTCCGGAGACGCAGACCACGGCTCTGCAGGTGGCGGCCGGGCTGGCCGTGCTGCTGCTGCCGTACAGCATCCTCGGCCCGTTCGTCGGCGTCTTCATCGACCGCTGGTCGCGGCGGCAGATCCTCGTCGTCGCGCCGATCGTGCGCGGCGCGCTGTTGGTCGTGGCGGCGGCGCTGGTCGCCGCCGACGTACCCGACACGGTCTTCTACGCGGCCGCGCTCGGTGTGCTCGCGGCCAACCGGTTCTTCCTGGCCGCCCTCGGCGCGTCGCTGCCGCACGTGGTGCCGGAAGATCGGCTGATGGCCGCCAACGCGGTCACGCCCACCTCGGGCACGGTTTTCACCTTCCTCGGCGCCGGGGTGGGGTTCCTGCTGCGTGAGCTGTTCGGCAGCGGCGACTTCGGCGTGGCGCTGCTGCTCGTCGTCTCGGGCGTGGTCGCCGGGATGAGCGCGCTGATCGCCCGCACGATGGAGCGCTCGCTGCTCGGCCCCTCCTTCGACCCTGAGCGGCCGCAGGCCCGCCAGGCCGTGCGCAACGTGCTCGTCGGTCTCGTCGACGGCGCCAGGCACCTGGTGGGCCACCGCACAGCAGCCGCCACGATGGGCGCGATGGCGACACACCGGTTCATGTACGGCATGGCGACCGCGCTCGGCATCATCCTCTACCGCTACTACTTCTCCGGCGGCGACTCCGAGGTGGCGCTGCGTGGGCTCAGCCTGGTCGTGGCCACCTCGGGGGTCGGCTTCTTCCTCGCGGTGATCGTCACTCCGTGGGCCACCGCGCGGTTCACGATCGAGCGATGGGTGCCGATCGCGCTGGTCGTGGCCGGCGTGCTCACGGCGGTGCTGGTCGTGCCGTTCCAGACGTGGAGCCTGCCGATCGCCGGGTTCGTGCTCGGCATCGCCGGGCAGAGCGTCAAGATCTGCGCCGACGTCACGGTCCAGCGCGACGTGGAGGACGTCTACCTGGGCCGGGCCTTCTCGATCTACGACATGCTGTTCAACGGCATGTACGTGCTGGCGGCCGCCCTGTCAGCGGCGATCCTGCCCGCCAACGGCAAGTCGTACACGGCCGTGGTGATCGTGACGGCCGGTTACCTGGCGGGCGCCCTGATCTACCGGATGATCATCCCGACGCCGCGCGCCACGGCTTCCCGCTGATCACCTGGGGCGCCGCGCCACGGCCGCCCACTGATCATCCGAGGCGCCACGCACGGCCCCCAGCTGAGATCAAGCCGGCGCCGTGTCGCCGGCCGGTGACGCACCGCTCTCCCGCGCCCATTCCAGCAGCGCCTCGGTGGCCGTTTCCTTGCCGACCATCCCCTTGTCCAGGCGGAGCTCCAGCAGGAATTTGTACGCCCGCCCGACGATCGGGCCGGGACCGACGCCGAGGATCCGCTGAATCTCGTTGCCGTCGAGCTCCGGGCGGATCTTGGCCAGCTCCTCCTCGTCGGCCAGCCGGGCGATGCGCTCCTCTAGCTGGTCGTACGTACGCGACAGCGTGGCCGCCTTGCGCTTGTTGCGCGTCGTGCAGTCGGCCCTGGTCAGCTTGTGGAGCCGGTCGAGCAGGTGACCGGCGTCGCGCACGTAGCGGCGCACCGCGCTGTCGGTCCACTCGCCCGTGCCATAGCCGTGGAAGCGCAGGTGCAGCTCCACCAGCTGCGACACGTCGGCCACCACGTCCTTGGGGAACTTGAGCTCGGTCATGCGCTTCTTGGCCATCTGCGCCCCCACCACCTCGTGGTGATGGAAGGAGACCCGGCCGCCCGCTTCGTGCCGCCGCGTCTTGGGCTTGCCGATGTCGTGCAGCAGCGCGGCCCAGCGCAGGATCCGGTCGGGCTTGCCATCGTCTTCCTGGGCGATGGCCTGGTCGAGGACGGTCAGCGTGTGCTCATAGACGTCCTTGTGCCGGTGGTGCTCGTCGATCTCCAGGCGCAGCTTGGGCAGCTCGGGCAGCACGTGCGCGGCCAGCCCGGTCTCGACCAGCAGGCGCAGGCCCTCGCGGGGGTAGGTGCCGCAGGTCAGCTTGTCGAGCTCGTCACGGATGCGCTCGGCCGAGACGATCTCGATGCGCTCGGCCATGTCGGTCATCGCCGCGAGGGCCTTGGCGTCGACCGTGAAGCCGAGCTGCGAGGCGAACCTGGCGGCGCGCAGCATGCGCAGCGGGTCGTCGTCGAAGGACTGCTCGGGCGTGCCCGGCGTGCGCAGCAGCTTGGCCGACAGGTCGGTCAGGCCGCCGTAGGGGTCGACGAACTCGTGCCCCGGCAGTCGCACGGCCATCGCGTTGACCGCGAAGTCGCGCCGCTCCAGGTCGGCCTCCAGCGTCTCGCCGTACATGACCTCCGGCTTGCGGGATTTGGGGTCGTACGACTCGCTGCGGTAAGTGGTGATCTCCAGCAGCGAGCCGCCCTTCCGCACGCCGACCGTGCCGAAGTCGATGCCGATCGTCCAGACCGAATCAGCCCAATCACGGACCATTTCCAGGACCCGTTCGGGCCGGGCATCGGTGGTCAGGTCGAGATCGTTGCCCACGCGGCCGAGCAGGATGTCGCGCACCGGGCCGCCGACGAGGGCCAGCTCGTGCCCATGCGCGGCGAACAACCGGCCGAGCTCGTCGGCCACCGGAGCGATCTTACGGAACAGGTCGGTCATGGCCCGCTGCTGGCTTTCGGTCAGATTTGAGTCGGACAAGCTGGGTAGGTCCTTTAATTCCGGAACATATCCCCCGAGCAATATCCAGTCGGGGTTACCGTCGGTCAGGGGACCGTCGGGGGCCATGGAACCAGGCCAGGAGGTCTTCTATGAAGGACGCCCTCGCGATCCACCGCTGGCTCCTCGCACACCAGGTCCATCATGAGATCGTACGCCTTCCGCGCCCCATGACTTGCGTGGACGAGTTGCCCGAGGCGGTCTCCGCCGCGCCCGGGCGGTGCGTGGCGGTCACGGTGTTCGAGGTCGCCACGAGAATCGGCCGCGAGGTCGTCGTCGCCGTCGTCTCCGCCGTCTCGCACCCACCGCAGGCCGGGGCCGTCTGCGGCGCGCTCGGCGTGCGGCAGGTACGCCTCGCCCCCGACTTTCTGGTCAATTCCGCCACCGACTACGCGGCCGGGCTCGTCAGCCCGTTGCTGCTGCCCGAGGGCCTGGCCGTGGCGGTGGACGACCGCCTCCGCGCCGATGCCGACACGATCTTCACGGCCACCGGGGAACGCCACACGGCCCTCTCCATGCGCGCCCTTGACCTGCTGACACTCCTGCCCGGCAAGAGCGTGAACCTGCGGATCCCGAGGCCCAGAGGATCCCGCCAGGCGGTCGCGATACGGCACTGAGCCCGTACCATTGCGGGCGTGCGTCGTACTCCAGCTCGGGCGGACGCGTGATCCGTAAGGTCTCGCTGCTCGCCGTACTGTCCGCCGCGTTGCTCGCGCCCATGGCCGCGACGACGCCGAGTACTGCTGCCACGAAGACGCCGGGCACGGCCGCCGGGAAGGCGAGCAGGCAGTCGATGGACGTGTCGATCACCTCCATCACGCCCGATGTGCCGACGAGCCAGACCACGCAGATCAAGATCGCCGGAGTGGTCCGCAACGACACGGGCGAGGCGATGACCAGCCTGCGGGTCCAGCTGCGTTACCAGGCGCAGAAGTTTCCCGACCGGGCCACCATGTCCGCCTACCAGACCGACCAGAACACGGCGACCCTGCCTTCTCAGGTCTCTACGCGCGTCTCCTTCATGGACATCCCGGCGCTGGAGGCGGGTGCCTCCAAGACCTTCGAGCTCCTGGCGACACCCGTGCAGCTCGGGCTGCCGTCGTTCGGCGTCTATCCGATCGCGGTCGACGTGGCCCGCTTCAACGTGCCGCTCGTCTCGCAGCGCACCTACCTGACGTACGCGCCGCCGACCCCGCAGAAACTGCCGCGCAACCGGCTGGCCATCGCGCTGCCCATCATCGACCAGACGCATCGCGCCGAGAACGACAACTTCGTCGATGACAAGCTGGGCGCGCAGCTGACCGGCAAGGGCCGGCTCGCCGAGCTGGCCGGCATCGCCGCCACGGCGCACAAGAGCGTCACCTGGTTCGTGGACCCCGCGCTCCTCGACGACGTGCAGGCTCTGTCCCGCAAGCACCGGCTCAAGGGCAAGGACCAGGCCGCCGACCCCAACGCCGCGCAGTGGCTCAACTCGCTGCGCACCGCGCTGGCCTCCTCCCCGATCGTGGCCACGCCGTACGCCGATCCCGACGTCGCCGCGCTCGCCCACCAGGGGCTGGACGGCCAGACCGCCACGGCCATCGCGATGGGCGGCCAGGTCGCCACGGAGCTGCTCAAGCGCGACGTGTCGCTGACGACGAACTGGCCGGTCGCGGGCGTGCTCGATCCCGACGCGCTCGACCTGCTCAACGTCTCCAAGGTCGACCGGGTCCTGCTCAACTCGACGAACCTGCCGCCGCAGCCGCCGGTCGCGTTCACACCCGACGCCGTCACCACGCTCGACAGCGTCGAGGGGCCGGTCACCGCGCTGGTCGCCGACGCGGAGCTCACGCGCACCTTCGAGCCCGACTCCACCGCGCCGGGCTCGATCTTCCTGAGCAAGCAGCGCTTCATCGCCGAGACCGCGATGATCGCCGCCGAGCCTGGCCAGACCAATCCCCGGTCGCTGGTCATCGCGCCCTCGCGCCGCTGGGACCCGAACCCGAAGCTGGTCAACAGCCTGCTCAAGACCGCGAACCGGCTGCCGTGGCTGACGCTGACCAAGCTCGACTCGCTCAAGCCGAGCAAGGCGTCCGTGCCCAGGGCCGCGCTCACCTACACCGACCAGGACCGCAAGGACGAGCTCAGTGCCAAATACCTCGCCCCGCTCAAGAAAGTCGCCGAGAAGGCACAGCTCACCGCCCTGATCGCGGCCGAGCCCAAGACGCACTCCGACTTCGACGCCGCGGTACTCAGGCTGGCCTCCTCGTCCTGGCGCAACAACACGCGCGCGGGCCGCGCGGCCACCAAGCTGGTCGACGGGGCCGTCCAAACCCAGATGAACAAGATCTCGATCACCGGGGCCGCCCCCGACCAGCTGCGCCAGCTGGCCGGGAGCAACGGCCAGGTGCCCATCAGCGTGAAGAATTCGATCGGTGAGACGATCGCTCTCTACATCGACGTAAAGAGCAACAACCCCGGTGTCCTCCAGATCGACCCCACGCCGTCCAAGAAGCTGCTGACGATCTTCAACGATCAGAACGGCGGCGTCCAGGTGCCGATGAGCGCGACGACCAGCGGTGACGCCACGGTGAGCGTCCAGCTGATGACCAGGAACGGTCTGCCGTACGGCAAGCCGGTCAAGCTGACGATCCGCACCACCGGATACACGGGGATCGCCCTGGTCATCGTCGGGGCGGCGCTGGCGGTCATGCTCGCCGCGGTCGTGACACGGGTGCTTCGGCGCAGATCGCAGCGACGGCTCGCTCGGGCCGCCAAGAGCCGGGAGAGTGAGACCGTATGAGCCGCATGTTGCGGGCCAGCGCCATCATGGCGGCGGGCACGATGGTGTCCAGGGTCACGGGATTCGTGCGGACGATGGTGCTCGCCTCGGCGATCGGCACCTTGGCCATGGGTGACGCCTACAACGCCGCGTACGCGATTCCGTACAGCATTCTCGACCTGCTGCTGCTCGGCGTGCTCAGCAGCGTCGTGGTGCCGATGATCGTCAAGGCGCAGCAGCGCGACTACGACGGCGGCCGGGCCTATGAGCAGCGCCTCATGACGCTGGCCACGGCCGCGCTGCTGGTCGTCGCCGTGCTCGCCGTGCTGGCGGCCCCGCTGCTCATCGACCTCTACACCACCGACTGGCTGCCCGGCAGCCGCAAGTTCGAGGTCGCGGTGCTGCTCGCCCGGTTCATCCTGCCGCAACTGGCCTTCTTCGGCGTCGGCGCGGTGGCCGGGGCCATTCTCAACACGCGTGACCGCTACGCGGCTCCCATGTGGGCGCCGGTGATCAACAACCTCGTGGTCATCTGTGTGCTCGTGCTCTACATGGTGGTGGCCGGCCAGACAGGCGGCGACATCGCGCTGGTCACCAACGGCCAGATCGCGCTGCTCGGCCTGGGCACCACGGCGGGCATCGTGGCGCAGGCCGCCGTGCTGATCGTCGCGCTCAAGCGGATCGGGTTCTCCTTCGTCCCGCGCTTCGACGTGCGCAACGCGCGGCTCGGCGAGATGGGCCGGGCCGGGATCTGGACCATCGGTTACGTGGTGGTCACGCAGCTCGGCTTCATGCTGACGACCAACCTGTCCAGCGCGGCGGGCGACGCGGTGCCCGGCCACGGCATCAGCCCGTACACGCTGGCCTTTCAGCTCTTCCAGCTGCCCTACGGCGTCATCGGCGTCTCGGTGATCACGGCCATGCTGCCCAGGATGAGCCGGGCGGTCGAGGCCGGGCAGCTCGGCGAGGTCCGCACCGAGTTCGGGTCGAGCGTGCGGCTGATCAGCTCGGTGATGGTCCCGGTGTCGCTGCTGCTGATGGTGCTCGGCCCGGCGATCACCGTGCCGTTGTACGCCCACGGCGTCACCTCGGCCGACGCGGCCGTCTACATCGGCAACGTGCTGCAGGTCTACGGCCTGGCGCTGGTGCCGTTCTCGATCTTCCAATTGCTGCTGCGGGTCTTCTACAGCTTCGGCGACACCCGGACGCCCGTTTACGTGGGCGCGGCGACGACGGCGGTCAACGCGCTGCTGATGGTAGTCTTCAACGTCCTGCTACCGGCTCGGTACGCGGTGATGGGGTTGGCCTTCGCCTATGCCGTCGCCTACACCATCGGGGCCGGCGGCGCCTGGATTCTCGCCGCCCGCCGGGTCAAGGGACTGGGCGGCTGGAAGATCGGGATGGCTCTGACGAGAATGTACCTGTCCGCACTGCCCGCGGCGGCACTGGCGCTGGTGGCCGTCTGGGCGGTTCAGGATGTGTTCGGCGGGCTCACCTTCCTCAACTCGGTGATCGCCTTGGCCGTGGGCGGCGGTCTGGGCATGCTGTTGTATCTGGGAGTCGCCCATCGCATGCGCATCCCGGAGATCAACTCGATCGTTGGGATGGTTGCCGGGCGGGTAGGCAGGTAAGGAACGCGGGTGGAACCGGCGCGGCACTAGCATGGTGCCGACACGGCGCGAATGGAAGCAGGAGGGGCGTGGGCGGATCCACCCGGCATAGCGTGCCTACGTGGTACACCCCCACGCAGGTGAGTCGAGTCATGAGCACCCCCGAGCGGCCGAGCGGAGTCAGTCAGTGAGCACGTCGTCGGTCGAACCCGGCACCCGTCTCGCCGAACGCTTCCGGCTGGAGGACCGGGTGACCGAGTCCGATGGAGCCACCCTGTGGAAGGCCATCGACGAGATCCTCGCCCGCCCCGTCGCGGTCCACACCTTCTCCCCTGACTTTCCCCGCGTCCACGAGGTGGTCACGGCCGCCCGCGCCGCCAGCAGACTCACCGATCCGCGCCTGACGCAGGTGTTCGACGCCGCCGAGCACGACGATCATTCGTACGTGGTCAGCGAGTGGGTCACCGGCGACACCCTGTCCGACCTGCTCGCGGCCGGCCCGCTGGAGCCGGAGCGAGCCGCCGGCCTGGTCGCCGAGGCGGCCGAGGCGCTGACCCACGCGCATGAGGCCGACCTCTACCATTTGTGCCTGCGCCCCGCGCACCTGGTGTGGACGACCGGCAACACGGTCAAGGTGCTCGGCGTCGCGGTCGACGCCGCCCTGTCCGGCCTCACCACCGACCAGCCCGCCCTCGACGACGCCGAAGGGCTGGGCCGCCTGCTGTACGCGGGGCTGTCCGGCCACTGGCCGGGCGACGAGGAAGAGGGCGGCCTGCCCACGGCGCCGATGATCGACGGGCACTTCTGCACACCCCGCCAGGTGACCGCCGGAGTGCCCGGATATCTCGACGCGGTCACCATCAGGTCCTGCCTGCCCGAGTCCCGCAAGGGGCAGGCCGCCCTGTCCAGCCCGTCCGAGATCGCCGACGCGCTCGCCAACGTGGCCCGGCCCATGCCGATCCCGATCGCCTATCCCCAGACGCCGGCGGTGCAGTCGCTCTCGCACTCCGAGGGCATCGAGACCGAGCGGCGCCCGCCGCGCCCGCCGCTACCGACGCAGCCCAGGCCCATGCCGCCCCGCGCTCCCAGCGGCGGCAGCATGCTCAACCGGGTGCTGATGACCGTCGTGGTGCTGCTCGTCATCGCCGCGGTCGGCGTCGGGGCCTGGACGATCGGCCGCAGCCTGGGCAGTCCGAACTCCCCGCAGGCGGAGACCTCCCCGAGCACCTCGGCCTCCGCGTCGGCGCAGCCGATGGTCGTCGTGAAGCCGGAGAAGGCGACCGGCTTCGATCCGCTCGCCGACCGGGATGAGAAGAACGAGATGGCGCCGCTCGCCATCGACGGCAAGCCCAGCACGCTCTGGAAAACGGAGAACTACAACAGCGCCGACCTGGGCAACCTCAAGGCCGGGGTGGGATTGCTGCTCGATATGGGCAAGAGCATGCCCATCGGCGACGTGGTGGCTACGCTGGCCGATGCATCGGGCGCGAGCGTCGAGCTGAAGGTCGGCGATTCGCCCGAGCTGGGCTCGCTGAAGACCGTCGCCAAGGAGAAGAACGGGTCCGGAAAGATCACCTTGAAGCCTGATCAAGCCGCAAGCGGCAGGTACGTTTTGATCTGGTTTACCCGTCTTCCGGCAGATGCGGGCAAGTTTCATGGCACCATCTATGAAGTAGTGGTGCATTCTCCCGGATCGGCATAACCCAGGAATCCCTCTTGTGAACTCCCCACCCGAGCCACCCTCCTCCGCGGAGCGGCCCGCCGTCACCGACGCCGAGCTGCTGACCGCGCACATCAACGGGGATCCTCACGCCTTCAGCGAGATCGTCAAGAGACACCGTGACCGCATGTGGGCCGTGGCCCTGCGCACGCTGGGCGATCCCGACGAAGCGGCCGACGCGGTGCAGGACGCCTTCGTCTCCGCCTACCGGAAGGCGAGCACGTTCCGCGGCGAGGCCGCGGTCACGACCTGGCTGCACCGGATCGTGGTGAACGCCTGCCTCGACCGGATGCGCCGCAAGTCCGTCAGACCGGTGGCCGATGACGAGCTCATCGAGGCCGCCGAGCGTGACACGCCGATGCCCGACCAGACGGGTGAGCGTGAGGTTTCGATGGAGGTTTCGGCCGCGCTGAAACTGCTTCCGACCGACCAGCGCGCCGCGCTGGTGCTCGTCGACATGATGGGCTATTCGGTCGAAGACGCAGCTCAGGTGCTTCAAGTGCCCAGCGGGACGGTGAAGAGCCGGTGCGCGCGGGGGCGCGCGAAACTTGCCCCAATTCTTTCGCATCTGCGGAACCGATCGGACCTCAGTCGCGTCTCATCCGCGAAGGGAGCAGAACTTCGTGACGGGTGATACGCACTACGATCTGGAAATCCTGGCCGAGTTGGCCGAGGGTCTCCTAGACGCTGGCACGGCCCGCCAGGTCCGCGAGCATCTCGCGGTATGCGACCCCTGTGGGGAGCTACTGGCCGACCTGGCAGCGGTTCGCGAGGTGCTCGCGGCGACTCCGACACCGGCCATGCCGATGGGAGTCGCACTGCGCATCGACAAGGCGCTGGCCGCCGAGGCGGGATCCGCGCGCGGGGGTGGTGTCGGACTGGCGGAACCCCCCAACTGGGATGAGCTCATGCGGGACTCCCCGTGGGAGCGATCCCCGCGGGAGCCGGAGCCGGTACGCCTCGGGGTGGTCTCCGACGACGGCACCATCGTCCCTGCCAAGCACACGGCCGCACGACGGCGCCGATGGGCGATGCCCGCGGTCGCCGCTGCTGCCGCGGCGGCTGTGGTGGGCACCGCGGTGCTCTCCACCAGCCTGCTCGCGGGTGGTGGTGGTGGAGGCACCATCGCCAGTGGGCACCAGTTGCCGACCGGTGAGGCGTCGTCGCCGCCGCCCAAGGCCGATGTGCGGGCCAGGGCGTACGCGCTGACCGACAGCGGGCACAACTACAGCGAACAGGAGCTGCGGCAGCCGCTCGAAGGCATCTTCGGGCCCGCGCCCATAGCGGTTGGCGGTTCCTCGGATATCGACGTGGTCGACAAGTGCGTCAGCCGGGTGTCCAACCGTACGAAGCTCAAGGTGTTCGCGGTCGACCAGGGCCAGTTCAACGGGTCGGAGGCCATCATCATGACCTCCTGGAAGAACAAGGCGGCCAAGACGCTCCGCGTCGACATCGTCGATCCGTTCAACTGCAAGAGCCTGCGTAAGCCCATGGTGGGGCGCTGGTAGTTCGGTGATCCCTTAATTGCCCACGTCAGAGCCCGCTTCGGCGGGCTCTTTCGCTTTGGGCGTGCGTTGAGGACGGGGCCGGGAATCACGGCGGCCTAGGATCTGTTGAGGCGACAGGCAAGAGCAGACTAGGAAGGCGTGAGAGCGTTGAGCGACGTGCGTAACGTGATCATCATTGGATCCGGCCCCGCTGGATACACGGCGGCCGTCTACTCCGCGCGCGCCGAGCTCAAGCCGCTGGTCTTCGAGGGCTCGGTGACGGCGGGCGGCGCGCTGATGAACACCACCGATGTCGAGAACTTCCCCGGTTTTCCCGACGGCATCATGGGCCCCGATCTGATGGACAACCTGCGTAAGCAGGCCGAGCGGTTCGGCGCCGAGCTGGTCGCGGACGACGTACTCGAAGTGGACCTTGAGGCCAATCCCAAGGTGATCAAGACCCACAGCGAGACCTACTACGCCAAGTCGGTCATCCTGGCGATGGGCTCCGGCTACCGCGAGCTGGGCCTGCCCAACGAGAAGCGCCTGTCCGGGCGGGGCGTCTCCTGGTGTGCCACCTGTGACGGCTTCTTCTTCCGCAACAAGGACATCGTGGTCGTCGGCGGTGGTGACACCGCGATGGAGGAGGCCACGTTCCTGACCCGCTTCGGCCGCATGGTCACTGTCGTGCACCGCCGTGACGAACTGCGCGCCAGCAAGATCATGCAGGAGCGGGCGTTCGCGAACGACAAGATCCGCTTCATCTGGGACAGCGAGGTCGTCGACGTCCTCGGCACCGACAAGGTCGAGGCCGTCAAGCTGCGCAACCTCAAGACCGGTGAGGAATGCGAGCTGGCCACCGACGCGCTGTTCCTGGCGATCGGCCACGACCCGCGCAGCGACCTGGTCAAGGGCCAGATCGACCTCGACGACGACGGCTACGTCAAGGTCGAGGCGCCCAGCACGGCGACCAACATCGACGGCGTCTTCGCCGCGGGCGACGTCGTCGACCACATCTACCGGCAGGCCATCACCGCGGCCGGCACCGGCTGCTCGGCGTCACTCGACTCCGAGCGCTGGCTGGCCTCGAACGAAAACTAAGGAGCGCACCGTGAAGGCAGTAACCGACGCCACCTTCGAGGCTGAGGTCCTCAAGAGCGACAAGCCCGTGCTCGTTGACTTCTGGGCCGAGTGGTGCGGCCCATGCCGTCAGGTATCGCCCATCCTCGAGGAGATCGCCAAGGAGCACGGCGACAAGCTGGAGATCGTCAAGCTCAACATCGACGAGAACCCGGATGTCCCGCGCGACTACGGTGTGCTCCAGATCCCCACCCTGAACGTCTATAAGGGTGGAGAGGTCGTGAAGCAGATCATCGGCGCCAAGCCGAAGGCCATGCTGCTGCGCGAGCTCGAGGGCATCATCTGACGACGCCCGCAGCGTTTCAGTTGGAAGCCCCCTGGCGATGGTTCGCTCAGGGGGCTTCTGCCTGTTCGCCTTTGGCGTCCTTGAGACGGCGTCAGACGGGACGAAGGGCGCGTTCCGGGCTCATGGAGCCAAGTAGGCGCTCCAGGGCCACCTCGACGTCCTCGCGCCACGAGACGGCCGTCTTCAGCTCCAGCCGGAGCCGGGGGAAGCGCAGATGCGGGCGTACCGTCTTGAAGCCCACGGAAAGCAGATAGTCGGCCGGGACCACGCAGCTCGGCTCCTCCCACTTGAGGTCGCCGAACGCCTCGATGGCTTTCACGCCCCGTCGCGTCAGGTCCTTGGCCACGCCCTGGATCAGCATCCGGCCCAGGCCGCCGCCCGAGAACTCCGGAATGATGTGCGCGGTCATCAGCAGCACCGCGTCGGCGCTGACCGGCGAGGTGGGGAAGGCCACCGAGCGGGGGCTGTAGAGCGGCGGGCTGTAGATGACGAATCCGGCGGGCACCCCGTCGACGTACACGATCTTGCCGCAGCTGCCCCATTCGAGCAGCGTGCCGGAGATCCATGCCTCTTTCTCCAGCTCTGGACCACCGGAGTCGATCGCGCGCTCCCCGCTGACCGGGTCGAGCTCCCAAAAGACGCACCGCCGACAGCGGCGCGGCAGATCATCCAGATTGTCCAGGGTTATGTTGACCAGCCGACGCGACAACTACGGCCCCAATCGTTGACCCGGAAAAGCGCGCGAAAAACGCGTCCCCAGCTGGCATCGTAGCCCAGTGACGTCCCGCCATCGGGTACCACGACGGTCGAGCCCGGTCACAGCCGACATGTCCGACTGCCGTAATCTGGTAGTTCAGCGACAAATGACACCAAGGAGGTGGACCGTGACAGGAGAGCTGGATCACGGTCAGACGCCCGCGACCCAAGGGTCGCGCATCGATGCCTACGTCGATCGGTACGCCGCGCGAGCTACCGGGATGGTCGCCTCCGAGATCCGAGCTCTTTTCGCCGTCGCGTCGAGGCCCGAGGTGGTCTCGCTCGCCGGCGGCATGCCGTACGTCACGGCCCTCCCCCTCGACATGGTCGGCGAGCTGGTGTCCGATCTGGTCACCAGGCGCGGTCCCGTCGCGCTGCAGTACGGCTCCGGCCAGGGCGATCCGCACCTGCGCGAGCAGATCTGCGACGTGATGCGGCTGGAGGGGATTCAGGCCGGGGCGAACGACGTGGTCGTCACCGTAGGTTCGCAGCAAGCGCTTGACCTGGTCACCCGGATCTTCATCGACCCGGGTGACGTGGTGCTGGCCGAAGGTCCGTCGTACGTGGGCGCCCTCGGCACTTTCGCCGCATACCAGGCCAAAGTGGTGCATATCGCCATGGACGATCAGGGCATCATTCCCGAGTCTCTCGCGCAGACCATCTACGCGCTGGAGACCGCGGGCGCCCCGATCAAGTTCCTCTACACGATCCCGACCTTCCACAACCCCGCCGGTGTCACCCTGAACCTGGCGCGGCGGCAGCAGGTGCTCGACATCTGCCAGCGGGCCGGTGTCCTGATCATCGAGGACAACCCGTACGGGCTGCTCGGCTTCGACGGCGAGCCCATGCGCGCGCTGCGGGCGGACAATCCCGACGGCGTGGTCTATCTCGGGTCGTTCTCCAAGACGCTCGCCCCTGGATTCCGGGTCGGCTGGGCGCTGGCGCCGCACGCCGTCCGCGACAAGCTCGTGCTGGCCATGGAGTCGGCCGTACTGTCGCACTCGTCCTTCACCCAGCTGGCCGTGGGCCAGTACCTCGCCACGCAGCCGTGGCAGGAGCAGATCAAAACGTTCAGGGAGCTCTATCGCGAGCGACGTGACACGCTGCTCGACGCGCTCTCGGCGCTCATGCCCCCCGAGGTCACCTGGACACGACCGGCCGGGGGCTTCTTCGTGTGGGCGACGCTGCCGGAGGGCCTGGACTCGAAGGCCATCCTGCCGCGAGCGGTGGCGGAGCGGGTGGCGTTCGTGCCGGGGACCGGGTTCTTCTCCGATGGGAGCGGGGCTCGGCAGATGCGGCTGTCCTACTGCTTCCCTGAGCCGGACCGGATTCGGGAAGGGGTTCGGCGGTTGGCTGGGGTGATCGAGCAGGAGATCCAGCTGCGGGACACGTTCGGGACGGGGTCGGCCCGGGGGCATGCGGGCGTGGACACGCCCGGGCCTGACCTAGCCTGACCCTCTTTTCGCCTGACCCTCTTTTCGCCTGACCCTCTTTTCGCCTGATCCTCTTCTCGCCTGCCGGCGTCTCGCTTGAGACGCCGGCTCTTCCCTCGCAGTGCATATCTATGCATTCCGTTGGTCATGGCCCGCACGGTAGAAAGCGCCTGCCGTACACCATTCCACCCCAGCCCCGGTACGGTTGGACAGCGTGCGATCAGCGGAGGAGAACAAATGAGCGATCTGGGCCACGTGCTCGTGCTGGCCGGGGGCCTCTCCTATGAACGAGAGGTGTCCCTGCGCTCCGGTCGCCGGGTAAGTGAGGTGCTGCGGGCGGCGGGCATCGACGTGGAGGCCCGCGACACTGACGCGTCCCTTGTGCCGTCCATCCTGGCCGACCCACCGGACGCGGTCTTCGTCACGCTGCACGGCGGCGCGGGTGAGGACGGCGCCATCCGTTCCATCCTCGAACTGCTGAACGTCCCCTATGTCGGCGCCGACCCCGACGCCTGCCGCGTCGCCTTCGACAAGCCCACCGCCAAGGGCGTCGTACGCTCGGTCGGCCTGCGCACCCCCGAGTCGGTCACCCTGCCCAAGGAGACCTTCCACGACCTCGGCGCCACGGTCGTCCTGGGCCGCATCGTGGCACATCTCGGCCTCCCCCTGTTCGTCAAGCCCGCCCGTGGCGGCTCCGCCCTGGGCGCCTCGATCGTCCGCACCGCCGAAGAGCTCCCGGCCGCGATGGTCGGCTGTTTCGCGTACGGCGACACGGCGCTGATCGAGCGTTACGTGGCGGGCGTCGAAGTAGCGGTCTCGGTCGTCGACCTGGGCAACGGCCCCATCGCTCTGCCCGCCGTCGAGATCGTCCCGGACGAGGGCGTCTACGACTACGCGGCCCGCTACACCGCCGGCCACACCGAGTTCTTCGCGCCCGCCCGCCTCTCCCCCGAAGCAGCCGCGGCCTGCGCCGAAACCGCCGTGACGGCCCACACCGCCCTGGGCCTGCGGGACATCTCTCGCACCGACCTCATTGTCGACGCCTCAGACCAGCCACACTTCCTGGAGGTCAACGTGGCCCCTGGGATGACGGAGACGTCGCTGCTGCCGATGGCGGCGGAGGCCGCGGGCCAAGACCTGGGCGACCTCTGCCGCATCCTCCTCCAGAACGCCGCCTCCCGCGTACACGCTTGACGTCTACGCGTCGTCTCCCGCTCTCCCCTGGCGCTGACCTCACGCCACCTTCCACCCTGGGGTATGACCCCCCTCCGTTTTGTAGGGCCGGCCTCTGCCCCGTCTGGTGTTTTGCCGGGCCGGCCTCTGTCCCATCTGGCCTTCCCGCAGGCCCGGTGCCGGACTCACCCTCGGCGTCGCATGCCCCGCGTCGGAGCTACCTCGACTTCGCACACCCAACACCGGGCGTAGCTCCGCTTCGCACGCCCGGCCCCTTCACCCCTTCACCCCCTTGGCCCTTCACCCCTTGGCCCTTCACCCCCTCACCCCCTTGGCCCCTCACTCGTCGGGACCCACACCTTTTGAGCGGGTCCACGCGCGGTGAGGCCGACGCCCGGTGGGCCCTCGATGTCCGATCCACAGCTTGGACCCCACACCGTCAGCTCACGCTGCCGATCCACATCCCCGACTCCCACCCACAACAGGAGGCATCACCGCCGTCAGGAGGCATCACCACACCAGCAGGGGATCACCGCGAACTAGCAACGCAGCACCCGAGCCAGCGGACACCTCCCAATCACCGGGCCCACCCTGCCGATCGTCTCTCGCCTCTCTGAATCTTGTGAGTCGTGAAAGTAGCCTGGGCATGTGCCGATCGATTCGACCTATCCCAAGAGCTTCGCCAGCGACAATCACGCAGGCGTCCACCCCACCATCCTCGAAGCCATGGCTGCGGCGAACCACGGGGACGCACCCGCCTATGGCGGTGACCGCTGGACATCAACCTTCGAGGACCACATCAAGGACGTCTTCGGCCCAGGGGCGGAAGGCTTCCCCGTCCTGAACGGAGCCGGCGCGAACATGGTCGGCCTCGCGCCCATGCTCGGCCGCTACGACGCCATCATCTGCGCCGACACCGCCCACATCGCCACCCACGAAACAGGCGCGACAGAACGACTGCTGGGCGCGAAGCTCCTGACGGCCCCCACAGCCGATGGCAAGCTACGCCCCCAGGACATCACCACACGACTCGACACCTTGGGCAGCCACCACAACTCCCAACCCCGCGTGGTCTCCATCTCCCAGGTAACCGAACTCGGCACCTGCTACTCCCCCGAAGAACTCGCCGCCCTCGCTGATACCGCCCACGCGGCCGGCTTGCTCCTCCACATGGACGGCGCCAGACTGGCAAACGCGGCCGCCCACCTGAACACCACCCTCAGTGCCATCACCACGGAAGTCGGCGTAGACATCTTCAGCTTCGGCGGCACCAAGAACGGCGCGCTGGCAGCTGAGGCAGTTATAGTCCTCTCCTCTTCTTCCCTCGCCCACGCCATCCCCTTCCTCCGCCGCCAGTCCCTCCAGTTGGCCTCCAAGATGCGCTTCGTCTCAGCCCAACTCTCGGCCCTCCTCACGAACGACCTCTGGCGCCACAACGCAACCCATGCCAACGAAATGGCCACCCGCCTCGCCAACGGCATAGCCGACCTCCCCGGCCTCACCCTCGCCTACCCCGTCCAATCGAACGCCGTCTTCGCCACACTCCCCAAACCGGCCGCGGCCGCCCTCCTCACCCGCTACCAGTTCCACTACTGGGACGAGACCGCCGGGACAGTCCGCTGGATGACCGCCTTCGACACCACCCCGAATCATGTAGACGACTTCCTCGATGACATCCACAAGTCCCTCGTCCTCCCCTGATCCTCCGGCCCTGACATTCGCGTGACCTCCCCCGCCCACGCACTCCACAAGCCTCCGGCCCACGGTTTCACGTGAAACAACCCTCCCCAGGCCGCTAGTCGGACGCACTGTAAGCGGCTACAGGAACTCCTGGTAGCCGGGCACCACGTGCCAAGCGGATGGCCAGACGACTCCAGCCAGGTAGGCGACCACGAGAATTCCCGGTGGACGGACCATGGAATCGCTCACCGGGGTCTGCACTGGCCTCGTTGAGGGTGCTTCTGGGCCGAGCTCGTCGACGCCGTTCGGGTCTCGGTGAGTCGCAGGGGTACTCCGATGCCGTGGGGCCGACGGAGGAGGTCCTGCGGCATCTACCGCCTTCGGCCATTGCCCTACCTAAGCCCGCCACCCCCAGGCGATCATCGCCGCAGGGCCAACGAAGGCGATCCTGCGGCACCGATCACCCTCGGCCGCTGCCCTACATCCACCACTCCCAGGCGATCGTGAGGCCCTGGCCACTCCGACCTTGCCGCCAGTCCGGCCTCCCCCGCTGTCCGCAGAACCGAAGGCCACATGGCGGTGTGCCTGGAGAACCGACGTCTTCGGAACAGGATGTCCGTGTCCATCCACCCGGAGTGCCTCGTGTCCGTTAACAGGCACCACCGACGCCCCCGTTTCACGTGAAACCATCCACGCGCCAGCACAGCTGCAACCCATCACACCCCTCCCCCGACGGACGTCCATGGATGTCCCGCAGAGCGGTGTAGTTCTCCCCCGCTCAACCCTGCTCGCCCGCATCGGAAACGCACAACGAGATCGTTGATCCGCCGTTGGATGGGACACCACCCAACGGCGGTGATGTCCCGAGAGCGAGGGAGGCGGTGGGCGATGGGGAGTGCCCCTTCTGGATGAAGTTGGCGGCCGGGACAGGTTATGACCGGCGGTACGACACCTTGGCCTGGTCGGTTTCGCGCGGGTTGCTGCAGCCCTCCTGCCGGCGAGAGGGACGCGAACGTCCGGGAGTAGATCGCCATGAGCACTGGTGAGCTTGGCTGGTCCGGGCGCTCGGAGATTGGCCGGTCCGGGCGTCCGGAGGTTGGTTGGCCCGGGCGTCCAGAGGTTGGTTGGCCCGGGCGTCCGGAGGTTGGTTGGCCCGGCGTCGGCCGGAGGTTGGCCGGTCCGGACCGCGCGGAGGTTGGTTGGCCCGGCGTCGACCGGAGGGTGGCCGGGTCGGGCGCTCAGAGGATGGGCCGGGCTGGCTTCTCCAGGTCGTGTGGATCAGCGCGAGTGAAAGCATTCTCACCGTCGCGGCAAGAAATAGGTGTGATCGTGTACAAAACGCGTAGCGGGAGAGATCAACCGGTGGTGCCGACCAATCTCTTCGACCGCTACTTCGCCGTGATCCACCGGTACATCGCCCGTCGCCTGCCCGCGGACGACGCTGACGACCTAGCCGCCGAGGTGTTCCTCGCGGCGTTGCGCGGCGGATACGACCCAGCCGTGGGAGAGATCAGGCCCTGGCTGTACGGCATTGCTACCAACCTGGTCGCGCGGCACCGCCGTACCGAGACCACGCGGCGGAAGGCGCTCAGCCGCGCGGCGGAGCGTGACTGGGACGGCCACGAGGACCCCGCACTGAATCGAGTGCTCGATCGGGTGGACGCCGCGCGCTTCACCGCCCCGCTCGCGGGGGCGCTGGCCGCACTGAAGCAGCGCGATCGCGACGTGGTGCTGCTGATCGCGTTGGGCGGCCAGAGTCACGCCGAGGTCGCTTCCGACTCGGCAGCGCATCGAGCGAACGGCTCCGCTGAACTCCTCGGAGAGGTCCATACTGCAGACCTCCGTACCGAGCGCGCTCCCTGCCTCCGCAGCCGATGAGCGCGCATGGCGTGCGGCGGGAGCACCTGCCCGGATCAAGCCGCGCTGTCCCAAGGACAACCCGGCCGACGAGTGCCGACCGATTCGGATCCCTGCCCAGCCCCAAGGCTGCGAACGGCGTGACGGGGACGACGCTCGGGTCGGGGACTACTCCCTCGCGGCCTTCACGCTCGCCGATCTGGCTGCCATCCCCGCCGACCGGAACGGCCTGCTCGCCAAGCTCCGTGACTATCACCGCATATGGCAGAGTCGGGGGTTCGAGCAGCCGTTTGATGAGTTCCTCCCTCTCGCGGGCAATCTTCTGTCCATGCCGATCCGCCCGCAACTTCGTGCCACGATCCTGCGTCTGTTGGCGGAGCTTCTCGACACCAAGGTGTACGGCACGGCAACCGATCCGCTAGGCAGGCAGGCGTTGTCGATCACGTTCACCCGTGACAGTGAGCAGCATCAGTCGCGGGGATCGAAGTCGCTCCCCGCGTACACGCGCACTCTCTTGGACATGGAGACCAGCGCCAAGCTGGCCCGGACCAGTTATGTGCCGGGCGGCTCCAGAGGCGACATCCTGACTTACTACGCCGCGCAGGCGCCTGAGACGGGGTGGATCGCCTCTCGGCCAATACCGCCGAAGTCCTGCAAGGTCAGGTAACCGGGGTTAGGGATGCTCGCGCACAGGTACCGCCGACTTTTCGCGGCCGGTGAATCGGTGTGTTGTGCGTTGGCTTTGCCAGATCGCGCCGGTGAAGCGTTCCACCGGGATGCGCCACTCGCGGATGACGACCGGACCGGACCGGCCCGCCCGCGACTCGCCTACAAATCGCCTGACAAGGGTGGGGGTGAAGGGCGGGCTGCGGACGACCTGACTGAGTGGCCGAGAAACCACACCGCTCTGCGTGACGCCATCCACAGGATCACCTGACCGAGGCGGAGCCGTCCGCGCACGCCGGGGGCGCCAGAGCAGGTGGAGGGTTTCACGTGAAACAGGGGCGTCGGTGGTGCGGCCAGGCGAAGGCGGCCCGCACCGTGGAGTGGCTGCCACCGCGAGGCGCGAGCGAGCAGCCCACTCGGCGCGCCCACGGGCAGCACCCGGCGCGGCGCAGCCGGGGTGCGGCGCTGCTGTGCTTGTGGGAGACCCAAAGAACGGCCTTGTCGGGGCGTGGGCGCATGCAGGCCGCCCAACCGCCCATCCCAC
Organism: Nonomuraea sp. NPDC050022; assembly: GCF_044460705.1. Taxonomy (NCBI): domain Bacteria; kingdom Bacillati; phylum Actinomycetota; class Actinomycetes; order Streptosporangiales; family Streptosporangiaceae; genus Nonomuraea; species Nonomuraea sp. NPDC050022. Next base: position 553,829 of record NZ_JBITKE010000004.1, on the reverse strand, counting down.
GGCTCGGCCGTATCCCACTGAGTGGTGGGATCCACAATCTCGCCGTGAGGCTTCCATCCGTGACGAGCAGGGCTGCGTGGCCGAAAACGCACACCGCTCTGCGTGAGGCCATCCCCGGCCAGCCCGCGACTCGCTTACGGTCGCCTGCAGATCGTCCACGACCCGCCTTTCACCCCCACCCTTGACCTCTACGCCCCCTCTGAGGGCGCCCGCTCGGGACCCGCGCTCGGGACCCGCGCTCGGGATGTTCGCCTCGGGGCGCCCGTGGGGACGCCCGCTCGAGGGGTTTGGCTCGGGACGCCCGTCGGGACCTTCGCTCGGGGATTGGCTCGGGGGGTTCAGCTCGGGACGTCAGCTCGGCGCGTCCACTCGGCGCGTCCACTCGGAGCGTCCGCTCGGGACCCCAGTCCGGGGGTTCGGCTCGGGACGTCAGCTCGGGGCGCCCGCTCGGAGCGCCCGCTCGGGACGTCAGCTCGGGGCGCCCGCTCGGGGAGTTCGGCTCGGGACGGCCGCTCGGGTGTTCGCTCGGGTGTTCGCTCGGGGTGCCCGCCGAGGTCGTCTCTCGAGGCTCGGGGGCTCGCCAGTACGAGTGGCGGCGGTTGGTGGAGTCGGAGCTGGTGGTGTTTCACGTGAAACACGAGCTATTCCGACGGACAGCCACGGATCGAAAATCGGGTTCAGCGGGCCCGGCGTACCCGCCTCGCCGGCGCCGAAGGACTTCTCGACCTCGGCCACCGACATCGATCGCGAGCACCCCGCTGATGTCGCGGCCGGGCTTCCTGCAGATGCTCCCCGTCGTTCCTCAGGCGATACGGCGCCTTAGGGGTCATGTTTCACGTGAAACGGCCAATGGTTTCACGTGAAACAGGGGTTAGTCTTCGGCGTCCTTCATGGCGCGGACGGCCTCGGGAGCCATGGTGCCGATGATGCGCTCAAGGTCATCGATCGTCGCGAACTCCACCACGATGCGCCCCTTTCGGCGACCGAGGTCGACTTTGACCTTGGTCTCGAAGTGGTCTGAGAGACGGTCTGCGAGGTGGACGAGGCCGGGCGCGGAGGGCTTGTTGGGCTGGCGGTCGCGGGTGGCCTTGGGCGCCGCCTTTGAGCTGCCGAGGGAGACGATCTCTTCGACGGCTCTGACGGAAAGAAGTTCGGCGACGATCCGCTTGGCGAGTTGGATTTGCTCTTCCGGGCTGTCGAGGCTGAGGAGGGCGCGGGCATGGCCGGCGCTGACGGTGCCGGCGGCGACGCGGAGCTGGACCTCCGGCGGGAGGTTGAGCAAGCGAAGGGTGTTGGTGATGTGAGGACGGGATCGGCCGACCTTCTGGGCGAGCTCTTCATGTGTCGCCCGGAAGTCGTCGAGCAGTTGCTGGTACGCGGCGGCTTCTTCCAAGGGGTTGAGCTGCTCGCGCTGGAGGTTCTCGATCAGCGCGTCTCTGAGGAGCTCGTCGTCCTGGGTGTTGCGGACGATCGCGGGGATCGGGTCGAGCTCAGCCAGTTTGCAAGCGCGCCAGCGGCGCTCCCCCATGATCAGCTCGTACTTACCGCCGCCCACCGAGCGCACGACGATCGGTTGCAGCAGACCGACCTCGCGAATGGACGCGGACAACTCATGGAGGCGCTCGTCGTCGAAGACATCACGGGGCTGGCGTGGGTTGGGAACGATCGCGCTGAGGGCGATCTCCCTGAAGTACGCTCCGGCAATCGGCTTGGGGCCGGCGGTCTCCCCCGTTGCGCCATTCGCGGGGGCTACTGTCCCCGTGCCGTCAACGATGGGACCGGTCGGGATGAGTGCCCCGAGTCCCTTGCCCAACCCCCGCCGATGCTGACTCACTGCTTCTCCTCATCCACCGGGCCGATTCCGGTCACTCCAGGAGAGGTTACCGTCGTCAACGCAACAGGGTGCCCGCTCGCCACACGCGGTTCCTCCGGATTTACACCGCCACAACCTCACGCGTACACATCCGACCAGGCATGCACTCTGCAGGCCCTGTACCCCATGGCTTTGGCCGCCAAGACAGACCGTTCAGAAAGATTCGAATCTTGGAGCGGCAGTTTGGGGGTGTGGGTGTGTGAGGAGGTGGGAGGTGCGGGATGCAGGGGTGCGGAGTGCGGCGCGGGGGCTGCGGATGCAGGGTGCGGGGTGGCGCGGGAGGTGCGGGAGGTGGGATGTGCGGGGTGGCGCGGGGGTTACCGGAGGCGTGAGTGGCGTGGGAGATGGAGGTGAGTGGGGGTGTGGGGAGTTTGGTCGAGGTAGGGGGTATCACGGCGTGCCGCGCTTCGCTCGTATGCCGTCTTCGCCGCGCTACCATCGCACGTCGTCTTGTCGACGCCCGGCATCACGCACCCCGTGGGCGCCCCCGGACTTGGAGGGCATGGTGAGCGGCCCATGGTCCTATGGGTTGTGCCTACGAACCCGCCCCGCGTGCACGGCCTCCACGGGGCCGTCGGGGCGCCGCCAGGTCCTACGCTCTTGTATGCCCTAGAAGGGCGGTTCGCAGGGCGGCCGCCGCATTCAGGCCGTACGAGATACCTACGGCCACACAAAGCTCAGCCCTACGACACGGCAACAGGTCAGACGGCGGCGCGGTGGGCGATTTCTCGGGCGGCGTCCATGTAGGCCATGGCGCCACTCGAGCCAGGGTCGTACGTCATCACCGACTGCCCATAGCTGGGCGCCTCAGAAAGGCGGACGCTGCGCGGGATGACCGTGCTGAGGACCGTCTCCCCAAAGTGGGCGCGGACCTCGTCGGCGACCTGGGACGCAAGCCGGGTGCGGCCGTCGTACATAGTGAGGACGATCGTCGACAGGCTGAGCGTGGGGTTCAGGTGCGCCTTGATGAGGTCGACGTTGCGGAGGAGCTGGCCCAGGCCCTCCAGCGCGTAGTACTCGCACTGGATGGGGATCATGACCTCTTCGGCGGCGACCAGGGCGTTGACGGTCAGGAGGCCGAGCGACGGCGGGCAGTCGATGATGATGTAGTCGAGCTCGATCGCCTCGAAGGCCCCCAGTGCGCGGCGGAGGCGGGCTTCGCGGGCGACGAGTGAGACGAGTTCGATCTCGGCGCCGGCGAGGTCGATGGTGGCGGGGGCGCAGTAGAGGCCTGGCATGTCCGGCACCTCCTTGACGATGTCGGCCATCGGCAAGTCGTCAACGAGCACCTGATAGACGTCCGGGACATCGCCCCGGTGCTCGGTGGCCAGGGCCGTGGAGGCGTTGCCCTGGGGGTCGAGGTCGACAACGAGTACGCGCTGGCCGTGCATCGAGAGCGCGGCGGCGATGTTGACCGAGGTCGTGGTCTTTCCGACGCCACCCTTCTGGTTCGCCACCGCGATCACTCGGCACTTGGGCGGCCTGGGCCAGGCGCCGTCGCCTCCCCCGGGCGCTTCGCCCGCCTTGGCGGCGGCTGTTTGGGTGGCAGATGTTTCACGTGAAACCACTGAGCTGAGCGCCTCTCGTACCAACGGCGAATCACCGGGGTTTAGGGGGGTCTGGGTCACGTTGGCCATCCTTTCAACCAGTGGCAGGCCGGTGCCAGGAATTCGCTGTCGCGACACGCCCATTTCGGGCCAGCCAACCCCGCTGGGACTCTCGGACAGAGGACTGTCCGGCCAGCCAAGACCGCTTGACGCGATTGGCACGACCGTCACCTCCTTCGTCGCCGCCTACCGGGCTCCGGCGCGCGACCTGCTACCACCCGAACCAATGTTGCAGGCGGCTCGACCTTACCGCGCCCGACGGTCACAAGCTCGGCTGTCCTCGCCCCACTGGCCCGCAATTGGGGCTCCGCCTCGGCAAGTTCCTCCGCGGCCCGCTCCCCCTTCATGGCGATCAACTCGCCGCCTTCGCGAAGAAGTGGCATGGCCCACTTCAGCAGCCGGTCAAGCGGCGCGACCGCGCGGGCGCTGGCGACGTCGAATTCGCGCTTGCCCGCCAGCTCTTCCGCGCGGCCGCGCAACACCTCGACGTTGTCCAGTTTGAGCGCTTCGACGCACTCCTCCAGGAAGACGGTACGGCGAAGCAGCGGCTCCAACAGGGTCACCGTGATGTCCTGCCGTACGATCGCCAACACGAGGCCCGGCAACCCGGCGCCCGAGCCGATGTCGACCAGCCGCACCTCCGGCGGCACGGCCTCGGCGACGACGGCGCAGTTGAGCAGATGACGATCCCAGATCCGGGGGACCTCGCGGGGGCCCAGCAGCCCGCGTACCACCCCAGGGCCGGCGAGGAGCTCGGCAAACGCCTGTGCGCGGCCCCAAGCCTCGCCGGTGAAGACCTCTCGCGCCACATCGGGCGGAGGCGGCAGCTCACGCGCTTCGTCGGGCGGAGGCGGCAGCTCGTCGGTCACTGGTGGGTGGCCCTTCCTCGGGGGTCATGGGCGATGGTCTCTATCTACTTAAGGCTAGGTGAGCGATCACTTGGCAAGGCTAGCGGGCCGCCCTGAATGAACGCCGCGCGCCACACTCTCTGCACTCCGCACGGACCCGGAATGCTCCAAGCTTCACGAAAGGTGGCAATCAGCTATCGAGCGGACAAGCCGTACGTACATGAAGAATGCCCTCACGCGAACCGGCCGCCGTCCCCGAGTGCGGGACGGCGGCCGGTCGGCGAGCGAGTGTGCGTACGTGTGGTCAGACCGGGAGTACGACCACGTAGCGGTGCGGTTCCTCCCCCTCGGACTCGCTACGGAGCCCGGCGGCCGCCACCGCGTCATGGACGATCTTGCGCTCGAAGGGCGTCATCGCGTGCAGCGCCTTGGGCTCGCCCTTCTCCTTCACCTCGTTGGCGATCTCGGTGCCGAGCTTGGTGAGCTCGGCGCGGCGCCGCTCGCGGTAGCCGGCGACGTCGAGCATCAGCCGGGACCGCTCCCCCGTCTGCCGGTGCACGGCCAGGCGGGTCAGCTCCTGGAGCGCCTCCAGGACTTCCCCCTCGGGCCCGACGAGGCCGGTGCCCTTGAGGCCCACGACCGAGACCAGCGCGCGGTCACCTTCGACGTCCATGTCGATGTCGCCGTCGATGTCGGCGATATCCAGGAGACCCTCGACGTAGTCTGCCGCGATCTCGCCTTCCTGCTCGAGCGCGTTGAGATCAGGAGTCTTCTCCTGCTCGGCCTCGGTCATGGCCGGCCTCTCCTTCGTGTTCACGACTTCTTGCTGCCGGTGCGCTTGCTGCGGGGCTGACGACTGGGCTGCTGCCGAATGATCTTAGGCTCCGGCGGCGCGGAAGGCACTTCCTCTTCCGGAGTGGCGCCGCCCTTGCGGAGCTTCGAGAGCAGGCCGGTCTTCGGCTCGACCGGGACCACGTTGCCCTTGGCGTCGAACTGCGGCATCGGGTGGCGGCTGTAGAACCAGTGCTGCTGACCGAGCGTCCACAGGTTCGTGGTGACCCAGTACATGATCAGGCCGAGCGGGAAGTTGAGGCTGAAGAAGGCGAACAGCGGAGAGATGTACATCAGGATCTTCTGCTGCTGCGCCATGGGGTTGTCCGGCATTTGGGCCATGGAGCGGGTGACGCTCTGCCGGACGGTGAGGAACGTGGTCAGCGAGCTGATCGCCACGAAGACGCCCAGCACGATCTTCGTCGTGACGACGGTGGCGCCGAACCCCTCGACCTGGGCCTGCGACATCCAGAAGCTGGCCGGAAGCGGCGCACCGAAGATGTGCGCGGATCGGGCGCTGTCGACGAGCTGCTGCGTCATGCCGTAGACCGGGCGGCCGTCGGCCATGGCCCGCAGCACGGTGAACATCGAGATGAAGATGGGGAACTGCGCGACCACGGGCAGACAGCCACCGAGCGGGTTGGCGCCCGCTCCCTGGTAGACCGCCATGACTTCCTGGTTCATGCGCTGCTTGTCGTTCTTGTAGCGCTTGCGGAGCTCCGCCACCTTGGGGGCGAGTTCCTGCATCTTGCGCGACGAGCGCATCTGCTTCAGGAAGAGCGGGAAGATCAGAACCCGCATGAAAACGGTCAGCGTGATGATGGTCAGGGCCCATGTCAGCCCGCTGTCCGGGTTGAGGAATGTGCTGTATCCCTGATGGATCCAGATGATGACATGGGCTACGGCTTCATAGAGCCAGCTCAGCCAGGACAGCTCCACCGAGCTATCTCCCTTGCGTTTCGTGGGACCGAACCGGGCGTGGGGGCACCGGGTCTATACCTCCGGGATGGAATGGGTGGCACCGCCCGATGCGCCGGACAGTCAGCCATGTGCCGCGCAATGCACCATGTACGGCTATCGCTTCGAGCCCGTAGGCACTGCACGACGGATAGAAACGGCAACGTGGACCGAGCATCGGGCTGATGAAGGCCCGATAGAACCGGATCGGGATGATCAATGCCCGAGCGGGGAGGCTCGGCATCCCTTGCGGCTGCTCCGTCATCTGTGTCCATCCATCGCGGACTCGCGCCGCCTGAACAAACGATCCAACGCGAGGTCGAGCTCGGCGGCAAGGTGCTCGTATCGCGCTGACGCGGCCGGTGGATTGGCGCGTACCACCAGCAGGCTACCTCGCGGGAGCCGGTCGAGACGGTCCCGCATCAGGTGTCGGAGCCGCCGCTTGACCTTGTTACGGACGGCGGCGCCACCCACAGCTCGGCTCACCACGAAACCAACCAGAGGCGTCGAATCCCCAGAAATGCCTAGATGCACTACCAGGGTAGGACGGCCCGCGCGCTTCCCACGCTTGACGGCCGCCTCGAACTCCTCCCCGCGTCGCATGCGGGATTGACGGGAAAGCACCATATACGCCTATCGCCCGCCGGCGGACTTCACCGGCGGGCGGACTATCGGACGCGAGTCGATCAGGCCGACAGCGTTTCGCGGCCCTTACGGCGGCGAGCGGCCAGGATGGCGCGACCGGCCCGGGTGCGCATCCGCAGCCGGAAGCCGTGGGTCTTCGCGCGGCGACGGTTGTTCGGCTGGAAAGTACGCTTGCTCACGGGTGGGCTCCAGGCTTGAAGGTGCGCCGCAGGGGCGCTGATACACACATGGCTGGCTTGCCAAGAGAGCGAGGGCACGCGAAATAGCCGTCGCGTGACAAGCCGACCATGGCACGTTACGGGGCAAGCATGCCCCAGGTCAAACTGGCGGCCCGGACGAACGGGTTATCCACTAATCCACATGCGGGTTTTCCACATCCTCGGCCGCGTCCACAGTATGTGCACTCAGGTACCACTAGGCTGTGGACAACGCTTGAACACAGCTGTGCACAGAGCTACTGTCAGCCCTCCCAGAGCCGCTCAAAGCCTGTGCATAACTTGTGGATGGCCTGTGGATGGTGTGGGCGTCCAGCTCGGCCGACACGCTGTGGACCAAGGCGCCGGCCGCCCCTGCGGGTGGGAGCTCCATGTGGATAACTCGCCCCGGTGGACAGCCAGTGACGGTGCACCGACGACTTGTGACGTACGTGTGCGAAGCGCCAATAATCAGGCCGCAACAGGCCAATGCCCGCACTGGGCAGGCGGTAAACGATCTATCGCGGGGGGCCGCGAGAGGAAGGAGGGGCACCGCACATGAACCATGTCGACCTCGGCAAGGTATGGGCGAGGGCCCTGAGCAACTTCCTCAACGAGAACGTCCCGATACAGCAGCGCACCTGGCTCTCCATGGTGCGCCCGATCGCCCAGGCCGACGACACGATCGTGCTGGGCGTCCCCAACGACTTCCTGAAGGACCTCATCGAGGGGAAGCTGCGCCCCCTCGTGGCCCACGCGCTCTCCCAGGAGCTCGGCCGGGCGATGCGCCTGGCCGTGATGATCGACACGACGGCTCCCGAGCAGCAGATGCCGGACCTTCATCCACAGCCTGTGGCTCAAAATTATCCCCAGGGCCTGGACCCCCAGCCACGTTACGCACAGCCCCCATCGGCCCAGCACTACCAGGCTTCCGAGCCTCCGCAGTTCTATTCTCCACAGCCGGACCCGGCTCAGATATCCACCGAATATCCACAGCCCACGTTCACTTTTGAACAGGGGCAGTCGCCTGTGGAGAAACTGCCGGAGCCGACGCACAACCGCTGGGAAGCGAAGAGCAACAAGCCCAGCGAACCCGCCCGGCTCAACCAGAAGTACACCTTCGAGACATTCGTCATCGGGGCCAGCAACCGATTCGCCCACGCGGCCGCCGTGGCCGTAGCCGAATCCCCCGCAAAGGCGTACAACCCCCTCTTTATTTATGGCGACTCGGGCCTGGGGAAGACCCACCTCCTGCACGCGATCGGGCATTACGCCCAGAGCCTGTACGACGGCGCGCGGGTGAGATACGTGAGCTCGGAGGAGTTCACCAACGACTTCATCAACAGCATCCGCGACCACAAGGCCGACGGCTTCCGCGGCCGCTACCGGGCGATCGACATCCTGCTCGTGGACGACATCCAGTTCCTGGAGGGCAAGGAGCAGACGCAGGAGGAGTTCTTCCACACCTTCAACACCCTGCACAACGCCAACAAGCAGATCGTGATCTCCAGCGACCGGGCGCCGAAGCAGCTGATCACGCTGGAGGACCGGCTGCGCAACCGGTTCGAGTGGGGCCTGATCACCGATGTCCAGCCGCCCGAGCTGGAGACCCGCATCGCGATCCTCAGGAAGAAGGCCATCCAGGAGGGCCTGGCCGCCCCGCCCGAGGTCCTGGAGTACATCGCCAGCCGCATCTCCACCAACATCCGCGAGTTGGAGGGTGCCCTGATCAGGGTCACCGCCTTCGCCAGCCTCAACCGGCAGGGCGTCGACCTCCAGCTGGCCGAGGTGGTGTTGAAGGACCTGATCACCTCCGACGGCGGCGGCGAGATCACCATCGCCACGATCATGGCCAAGACCGCCGAATACTTCGGCATCAGCATCGACGACCTCTGCGGCAGCTCGCGCAGCCGGGCTCTGGTCAACGCCAGGCAGATCGCGATGTATCTGGTACGCGAGCTGACCGACCTCTCACTGCCGAAGATCGGGCAGCAGTTCGGCGGCCGCGATCACACGACCGTCATGCATGCCGAGCGCAAGATCCGCTCGCTCATCGCGGAGCGCAGGTCGATGTACAACCAGGTCAACGAGCTAACAATGCGCATCAAACAGACGTCGCGCGGATCCTGACCGTTATGCACAGCCTGTGGATAACACTGTGGATCAGGGGAAACGTCAGATCGCGACGGCCGTACGCCCCATCTTCGCCTGAAAAATCCTGCGCGATGCCTGGGGATAAAGTTGGGGACATCCTGAGGACAACCTGGGGACATCCGGTGGATGACTTGTGGACGGCCTGTGCACAGTCGAAAAAGGGTCTCCCGCGAGGCCGTTTATCCCGTGGATAACCTGTGGAAAGCCGGTGGATGACCAGTGGATGAACGCACCATGATCTGGGGACGAGCTGTGGGCAACGAACCTTCATCCCCAGGCGGCGAAGTTTCCCCCAGGCGTAATCCACCGAGCATGTGGGCGACGCCACGCAAGCTGACCAGGGGAAACGCCCGTTGTCCACACTATCCACAGCCCCTAGTGTGAAGACCACCTATCTCTCTTACTAAGAAACTCAAGACCCATAGAGGGGTTCTCCCGGAACTCGGGTGCGGGAGAGGCAACACTTGAATCAACGACGAACTCAGGAGGCTGATGACCGTGATGTTCCGAATCGAGCGAGACGTCCTCGCTGAGGCGGTGGCATGGACGGCACGCAGCCTGCCCGCGCGACCGTCGGTCCCCGTTCTCGCCGGAATGCGGATGGAGGTCACCGAGGACCAGCAGCTGAAGCTGTCGGGCTTCGACTACGAGGTCTCCGCCGAGGTGACGCTCGAACTCCACACCGGTGAGGCCGGCGTCGTCCTGGTCTCCGGCAAGCTGCTCGCCGAGATCACCCGCGCGCTTCCCGCACAGCCTGTGGACTTCGTCGTGGAGGGAGCCAAGGCGGTCGTCACTTGTGGCAGCGCCCGGTTCACCCTGCTGACCATGCCTGTGGAGGACTACCCGTCGCTGCCGGCCATGCCGCCGGCCGCCGGCCGGGTGGGCAGCGACGTCTTCGCCGCCGCAGTCGGCCAGGTCGCCGTCGCCGCGGGCAGGGACGACACGCTGCCCATGCTCACCGGCGTACGGATGGAGATCGAGGGCGACACCGTGACCCTCGCCGCGACCGACCGCTACCGCCTGGCCGTACGCGAGCTGAAATGGCAGCCCGACCAGCCCGACTTCGCGGCGATCGCGATGATCCCCGGCAAGACGCTCGCCGACTCGGCCAAGGCGCTCGGCGCGACCGGCGCCGAGGTGGAGATCGCGCTCAGCTCGGCGGGCGGCACCGGCGAGGGCATGATCGGCTTCTCCAGCGCCGGGCGGCGGACCACGACGCGGCTGCTCGACCCCGAGTTCCCCAAATACCGCTCGCTGCTGCCGACGGAGTTCTCGGCGCGCGCCGACCTGTCCACAGGCTCGTTCGTCGAAGCGGTCAAGCGCGTGGCCCTGGTCGCCGAGCGCAACACTCCGGTACGCCTGGCGTTCAAGAGCGGCGAGGTCGTGCTGGAGGCCGGCAGCGGCGACGAGGCCCAGGCCGTCGAGGTGCTGCCGGTCGACTACGAGGGCGAGGAGATGAACATCGCCTTCAACCACCAGTTCCTGCTGGAAGGGCTGGGCGCGATCGACTCGGACGTCGCCCGGCTGCAGATGACCACGTCCACCAAACCCGCCATCCTCACCGGTGGAAAGCCTGTGGATGACGGCGGAGTGCCCGACTACCGATACCTGATCATGCCGATCCGCTTGTCGAGCTGAAAATCCCATCGGGGATTATGGAGGCCTGACTAGGGGAGTTGGTACATCATGCAGATCGGCATGGTCGGACTTGGCAGGATGGGCGGCAACATGGCCGAAAGGCTGCGCCGCGGAGGTCACGAGGTCGTGGGCTATGACCACAACCGGGAGGCCAGCGACGTCGGCAGCTTGAAAGAGCTGGTCGACAGGCTGGAGACGCCGCGCGCGGTCTGGGTGATGGTCCCGGCCGGCAAACCCACCCAGCAGACGGTCGACGAGCTCGGCAAACTCCTCTCCGAGGGCGACATCGTCATCGACGGCGGTAATTCACACTATGTGGATGACCAGAAGCACGCCGCCGAGCTCGCCGAGCGCGGCATCCGCTTCGTCGACTGCGGCGTGAGCGGCGGCGTCTGGGGTCTGCAGAACGGCTACGCGCTGATGTGCGGGGGCGACGAGCCGGTCGTCCAGCACATGATGCCGATCTTCGAGACGCTCAAGCCCGAAGGCGAGGACGGCTTCGTCCACGCGGGCGAGGTCGGCGCGGGACACTTCGCCAAGATGGTCCACAACGGCATCGAGTACGGCATGATGCAGTCCTTCGCCGAGGGCTGGGAGCTCCTGGAAGCCTCCGACATCGTCAAGGACGTCAAGGGCTGCTTCAGCAGCTGGCGCACCGGCACCGTCATCCGCTCCTGGCTGCTCGACCTGCTGGTGCGGTCGCTCGACAGCGACGAGCACCTCGAGGAGCTGCGCGGTTACGCACAGGACTCCGGCGAGGGCCGGTGGACCGTGCAGGCCGCGGTGGACCACGCCGTGCCGCTGCCGGTGATCACCGCCGCGCTGTACGCCAGGTTCGCCTCGCGTCAGGAGGACCCGCCCGCGATGAAGGTGGTGGCCGCGCTGCGCAACCAGTTCGGCGGCCACCCGATCGCCTCGGCGGAGGGCTCGACGGGCATGGGCGCCGACTCCCCCGGCGCCGACGTGACCCCGCCGAACGTGCGCTGAGCCGATATCGATTTATCCGATGCCGGTTTTCCACAGGCGCACGCCGGTGACCCCAGTGAGCTGCGTGGCCCACTAACCTTCTTGGGGTGCACGTCGCCCATCTGTCGCTGACCGACTTCCGGTCCTACGCCTCCGTGGAGCTTGGCCTGGAGCCGGGCGTCACGGCGTTCGTGGGGCCCAACGGCCAGGGCAAGACCAACCTGGTCGAAGCCCTCGGCTACGTCGCGACGCACTCCAGCCACCGGGTGGCGAGCGACGCGCCTCTCGTACGACGGGGCGCGAGCCGGGCCATCGTGCGCTGCGCCATCCACAGGGACGACCGGCGGGCGCTGGTCGAGCTGGAGATCAACCCGGGGCGCGCCAACCGCGCCCGGCTCAACCGCTCCCCCGTGTCCAGGCCGCGCGACGTCATCGGCCTGCTGCGCACGGTGCTGTTCGCCCCCGAGGACCTGTCGATGGTCAAGGGCGACCCCTCTGAGCGGCGGCGCTTCCTCGATGAGCTGCTGGTGAGCCGCACTCCGCGCTTCGCCGGCGTACGCGCCGACTACGACCGCGTGCTGAAGCAGCGAGGAGCGCTCCTGCGTGCCGCCTCCCAGGCCCGCAGAGGGGCCAGGAGCGCCCGAAGGGCCGAGAGTGACACAGGATTCTCAGCGGCGGGCGCCGGAGACGTCCTGAGCACTCTGGAGGTCTGGGACGCGCATCTGGCGAGACACGGCGCGGAGCTCCTCCAAGCGCGGCTCGATCTCATCGACGCGTTGCGCCCGCTGGTCGCCGGAGCCTATGCCGCGCTGGCCCCCACGAGTGCCCCCGCGACACTGGCCTATCGCAGCAGTTTGTCCACAGGCGGCGACGCGGCTGAGGACGAAGTCCCCGGTGAGACGGGATCTTCCGATACACAGACGTTATCCACAGACTTGGGGAAAACCCTTGAAGAACGACTCCGCGAGCGGCTATTGGAAGTCCGCGCGGCCGAGCTGGAGCGAGGTGTCACGCTCGTCGGCCCGCACCGCGACGACCTGATCCTGGGCCTCGGCGAGCTGCCCGCGCGCGGCTACGCCAGCCATGGCGAGTCGTGGTCGTTCGCGCTGGCGCTCCGGCTGGCCGCCTACGACCTGCTCCGGGCCGAGGGCGGCGACCCGGTGCTGATCCTGGACGACGTCTTCGCCGAGCTCGACAGTCAGCGCAGGCGCCGCCTGTCCGAGATCGTCGCCCCCGCCGAGCAGGTGCTCATCACCGCGGCGGTGGCCGACGACGTGCCCGGGGAGTTGATCGGGGCCAGGTTCGACGTCGCAGAAGGGAGCGTGACGCGTGTCCGCTGACAGCAACCGCCAAGGATCCGCCGACGGCACATCCCGGGTGCCCGCCGATGACAACCCCACGGCCAGGGGCGCGGCGATGGCCAGGGAGAAGCTGGCCCAGGCCAAGGCCGACGCGGCCAAGCGCGGCCAACTCCCCCGCCGCGAGCCCAGGCGCAGGGCGGGGGCGGCGCGCAGGGACGCCGGCGATCCACAGCTTTTCGGACGCGCGATCTCCGACCTGCTGGCCGACCGCGGCTGGGAGCGGTCGGCGGCCGTCGGCGGAGTGTTCGGCCGCTGGTCCGACATCGTCGGTCCCGAGCTCGCCGCGCACACCAAGCCCGATTCGTTCGACGACGGCGAGGTGCTCATCCTGGCCGATTCCACCGCGTGGGCGACCCAGGTACGCCTGCTCGCGCGCACTCTCGTACGCCGGCTCAACGAGGAGCTCGGACACGGCACGGTGACGAAGGTGAAGGTCAGAGGCCCGCAGAACGCACCGCGCGCGGCCGGGGGCCTGAGGGTGACCGGCAGCAAGGGCCCGGGAGACACCTACGGCTGAGCCGGATCGGCGACAAACCCATGGGCCGGATCCGCGAGAAAACCCATCAGAGAGCCGCAGACGCGATGACCCCCCTTCCTGTGGGGGGATGCTCGAAGAGGGGGAAATCAAGCGACAGGCCGTTACAGGCGCGTTCAATGCCACCTTGGGCCCTCAGAGCCGGTAGAATGAAACTGGATTCCGGACACGTCCGTTTGCGTGTCACCCCCGGCACGCATACAGCGCCGATTCCCCCGGGTGATCAACGCAACGGGGCACTCACGACGGTGACGGGCACGGCAGGGGCAGCTTGACATGTGTCGCCTCCCCAGCCGCGTGTCCGCGGCAGGAGGATTTGGCACTTGTCCTACGACGCTAGCTCAATCACCGTACTCGAAGGGCTTGAGGCGGTTCGCAAGCGCCCGGGTATGTATATCGGCTCGACCGGTGAGCGCGGTCTGCATCACCTGGTCTACGAAATCGTCGACAACTCGGTGGACGAGGCCCTCGCCGGCCACGCCGACCGCATCGACGTCACCCTGCTCGCCGACAACGGTGTGCGGGTCATCGACAACGGCCGCGGCATCCCGACCGGCATCCACCCGGTCGAGAAGCGTTCCGCCGTCGAGGTCGTGCTGACCACGCTGCACGCGGGCGGCAAGTTCGACGGCAAGTCGTACGCCGTGTCCGGAGGTCTGCACGGCGTCGGCTCGGCCGTCGTCAACGCGCTGTCCACCGCGATGGAGGTGGAGGTCAAGCAGAACGGCCACATCTGGCGGCAGCGCTACGAGCACTCCAAGCCGACCGCGCCGCTGGCGACGGATGGGGAGACCACCGAGACCGGCACCACGATCACGTTCTGGGCCGACGAGTCGATCTTCGAGACCACCACCTGGAACTTCGAGACGCTCTCGCGGCGCTTCCAGGAGATGGCCTTCCTCAACAAGGGCCTGACGATCGTGCTGCGCGACGAGCGGCCCGACCACGTCAACGGCGACGTCGTCGAGGTCACCTACTGCTACCAGGGCGGTCTGTCCGACTTCGTGACGCACCTCAACTCCAAGAAGGAGCCCGCGCACGCGTCGGTCATCGACTTCGAGGAGCACGGCGACGGCGTCTCCGTAGAGATCGCCATGCAGTGGAACAACTCCTACAGCGAGTCCGTCTACACCTTCGCCAACACCATCAACACGGCTGAGGGCGGCACCCACGAGGAGGGCTTCCGCGCGGCGCTGACGTCGATCGTCAACCGCTACGCGCGCGAGCAGAAGTTCCTCAAGGAGGGCAAGGACGACAACCTCTCCGGCGAGGACGTCCGCGAGGGCCTGACCGCGATCGTCTCGATCAAGCTGGCCGACCCGCAGTTCGAGGGGCAGACCAAGACGAAGCTCGGCAACACCGAGGCCAAGTCGTTCGTCCAGAAGGCCTGCAACGACCACCTGCGCGCCTGGTTCGAGCGCAACCCGGGCGAGGCCAAGGACATCATCAACAAGTCGCTGCAGGCCGCCAGGGCCCGCCTCGCGGCTCGCCAGGCCCGTGACCTGACGCGGCGCAAGTCGCTGCTGGAGTCGGGCAGCGGCCTGCCGGGCAAGCTGGCCGACTGCCAGTGGAACGACCCCGACAAGTGCGAGCTGTTCATCGTCGAGGGCAACTCGGCCGGCGGTTCGGCCAAGGGCGGCCGCGACTCGCGTTTCC
Organism: Nonomuraea sp. NPDC050022; assembly: GCF_044460705.1. Lineage (NCBI taxonomy): Bacteria > Bacillati > Actinomycetota > Actinomycetes > Streptosporangiales > Streptosporangiaceae > Nonomuraea > Nonomuraea sp. NPDC050022. The sequence continues at coordinate 538,564 of NZ_JBITKE010000004.1, read as the reverse complement.
AGGCGATCCTGCCGATCCGCGGCAAGATCCTCAACGTCGAGAAGGCCCGGGTCGACAAGGTCCTGCAGAACACCGAGGTCCAGTCGCTGATCACGGCCATGGGCACCGGCGTGCACGACGAGTTCGACATCAGCAAGCTGCGCTACAACAAGCTGATCCTGATGGCCGACGCCGACGTCGACGGCCAGCACATCACCACGCTGCTGCTGACGCTGCTGTTCAGGTTCATGCGCCCGCTGATCGAGGGCGGCCACGTCTACCTGTCGCAGCCGCCGCTCTACAAGATCAAGTGGGACCGCAAGGGCGACGACGCCTCCTACGCCTACTCCGACCGCGAACGCGACGCGATCATCGAGGACGGCATCGGCCGCGGCAAGCGTGACCCCCGTGCCCACGACGGGGTCCAGCGGTTCAAGGGTCTCGGCGAGATGAACGCCAACCAGCTGTGGGAAACCACCATGAACCCCGACAGCCGCGTCCTGCTCCAGGCCACGCTCGATGACGCGGCCCAGGCCGACGAGATGTTCAGCGTGCTCATGGGTGAGGACGTCGAGGCACGCAGAGCCTTCATCATCCGCAATGCGCGAGATGTCCGTTTCCTAGACGTGTAGCGCACGGCCGTACAGTAGAAAAGGATCTTCACACGTGACGGAAGTGAACACTCCGCCTCCACCGTCTTCGGACCGCATCGAACCGGTCGACATCCAGACCGAGATGCAGCGCAGCTACATGGACTACGCGATGTCGGTCATCGTCTCGCGTGCCCTGCCGGACGTGCGTGACGGTCTCAAGCCGGTGCACCGCCGCGTGCTCTACGCGATGTACGACGGCGGCTACCGCCCCGACCGCGGCTACTTCAAGTGCTCGCGCGTCGTCGGTGACGTCATGGGTTCCTACCACCCCCACGGCGACTCCTCGATCTACGACGCCCTCGTACGCCTGGCGCAGCCGTGGTCGCTGCGCCACCCGCTGGTCGACGGGCAGGGCAACTTCGGCTCTCCGGGCAACGACGCGCCCGCGGCGATGCGCTACACCGAGTGCAAGCTCGCGCCCATCGCCATGGAGATGCTGCGCGACATCGACAAGGACACCGTCGATTTCCAGCCCAACTACGACGGCCGCTCCCAGGAGCCCGTCGTACTCCCGGCGCGCTTCCCCAACCTGCTGGTCAACGGCTCGGGCGGCATCGCGGTCGGCATGGCGACCAACATCCCGCCGCACAACCTGCGCGAGGTGGCCGAGGCCGTCAAGTGGTCGCTGGACAACCCCGAGGCCTCCGAAGAGGAGCTGCTCGAGGCGGCCATCGCGCGGGTCAAGGGCCCCGACTTCCCGACCAAGGGCCTGATCGTCGGCCGCCGGGGCATCGAGGACGCCTACCGCACCGGCCGCGGCTCGATCACCATGCGCGCCGTCGTCGAGGTCGAGGAGGACAACAAGGGCCGGCACGCCCTCGTCGTCACCGAACTCCCCTACCAGGTCAACCCCGACAACCTCTCCTACAAGATCGCTGAGCTGGTCAAGCAGGGCAAGGTCACCGGCATCGCCGACGTCCGCGAGGAGTCGTCGTCGCGGGTCGGCCAGCGGCTGGTCATCGTGCTCAAGCGCGACGCCGTCGCCAAGGTCGTCCTCAACAACCTGTACAAGCACACCCAGCTCCAGGACACCTTCGGCGCCAACATGCTGGCCCTGGTCGACGGGGTGCCGCGTACGCTGCGGCTCGACCAGTTCATCACCTACTACGTGGCGCACCAGATCGAGGTCATCGTCCGGCGGACGCGCTACCTGCTGCGCAAGGCCGAGGAGCGGGCCCACATCCTGCGGGCGCTGCTCAAGGCGCTCGACCGGATGGACGAGGTCATCGCGCTGATCAGGCGCTCGCCGTCGGCCGCGGAGGCCCAGGGCGGCCTGATGACGCTGCTGGAGATCGACGAGATCCAGGCCCAGGCCATCCTCGACATGCAGCTGCGCAAGCTCGCCGCCCTGGAGCGCCAGGCGATCCAGGACGAGTACGACGCGCTGATGACGGCGATCGCCGACTACCAGGACATCCTGAGCTCGGAGCCCCGGCAGCGGCAGATCGTCGGTGACGAGATGGCCGAGATCGTCGCCCGCTTCGGCAACGACCGCCAGACCGAGATCGTCGCGTACGACGGCGACATGTCGATCGAAGACCTCATCGCCGAGGAAGAGATCGTCGTCACCATCACTCGCGGTGGCTACGCCAAGCGCACCCGTACCGACCTTTACCGGGCGCAGAAGCGTGGTGGCAAGGGTGTCAGGGGCGCGCAGCTGCGCCAGGACGACATCGTCGACCACTTCTTCGTCACGACGACCCATCATTGGTTGCTGTTCTTCACGAACAAAGGCCGCGTTTACCGCGTCAAAGCGTACGAACTCCCCGACGCCGCGCGCGACGCGCGGGGCATGCACCTGGCGAACCTGCTGGCCATGCAGCCCGACGAGACAGTAATGGAGGTCCTCGACCTGCGTGACTACGACGTCGCCCCTTACCTCGTGCTCGCCACCCGCAGCGGCCTGGTGAAGAAGACCCGCCTGTCGGAGTACGACTCCCCCAGGTCCGGTGGTCTGATCGCGATCAACCTGCGGGACGACGACGAGGTCATCGGGGCCCGCCTGGTCTCCGAGGAGGACGACCTGCTGCTCGTCTCCAAGGGCGCGCAGTCCGTCCGCTTCACCGCCTCCGACGATGCGCTGCGCCCGATGGGGCGGGCGACGAGCGGCGTCATCGGTATGAGATTCCTTGATGGTGACGAACTTCTCGCCATGAATAGAATTGCCGATGGTCAACATGTGCTTATCGCCACGAAGGCTGGGTACGCAAAGCGGACACCCGTCGAGCAGTATCCAGTTCAAGGACGTGGCGGTAGGGGCGTGCTGACTGCGAAAATCGTCAGTTCCCGTGGCAAGCTGGTCGGAGCAGTCATGGTCAACCCAGAGGATGAGGTCTTCGCGATCACGTCCGCCGGCGGGGTGATCCGGACGAGTGCCGGGGAGATCAAGCAGTCCGGCCGCCAGACCATGGGAGTGCGTTTGATGAATCTCGCCGAAGGCGACAGCGTGGTGGCCCTCGCCCGGAACGCCGAGTCCATGGAGACTTCGGTGGAGATTGAGGAAGACGGGGGAGGAGAGTAGGTCATGAGCGCCCAGGGTGGCTCCGCCAGGACTAAGGCGGCCCGGGACAACGGCCAGCAGCCGAAGAAGCCCAATGAAACCGAGATCTTCGACGGACCGGTCGACGAGGAGAAGGCGACGCCTCCGCAAGGAGTAGTGCCGCCGGTCACGGGTCAGCCAGGGGAGGAGCAGACGACGGAGGGCAACGAGACCGTCCGCCTCCGTCCCTCGCTGACTTCCGAGGCCCCTCCGCTTGTCGAGATGCCCAAGAAGAAGTCCTCCGGCTCCGCGGGGGCCCGTCTCCCCCGCAAGGCCCACCTGGTCCTGCGTCGCGTCGAGCCGTGGTCGGCCATGAAGTTCAGCTTCGTGGTCTCCCTCGTCTGCTTCGTGGTGCTGTTCGTGGCAGTGGCCGTCCTGTACGGCGTGCTGTCCGCCTTGGGCGTGTTCGACTCGCTCGTGGACCTGGTCAACCAGCTCGGCAAGGGCGAGCAGGGACAAAACTCGATCCCGATCGACATCGCCTCTTGGTTCGAGCCGGTCCGCATCCTCGGCTACACCGCCCTCATCGGCGCGGTGAACGTGGTGCTAATCACGGCACTGTCCACGCTGGGGGCGGTCATCTACAACGTCGCCTCCGACCTGGTGGGCGGCGTCGAGGTGACCTTCAGCGAGGCTGAGTAGCTTTCGGTCTGTTGTACGTGGTTCTGTGGCTCGTCGTTTTGCGGCTTTTGGGCTCGCGTCGCCCGTCGATCTTTCGGGGGCGGCGCGAGCAACTACGGAGAGGCGGTAAGCTTTTCCTCGTCCGAACAACCGGTTCGCCTTCCCTGCTGGGGATGCGATACGGTTTGGCGTACGCGGGGCTATAGCTCAGACGGTTAGAGCGCTTCCCTGATAAGGAAGAGGTCCCAGGTTCAAGTCCTGGTAGCCCCACACAGTTCGAGCAGTTCAGAGGCTGGATCCCGAGATCGTGGATCCGGCCTTTTGATCGTTTGGCCCTCACTAGGCCGTGACCGGACCTCAACCCGTCGTCGGGGGACCCAGCTCATAGCCCTTAGGACGGCCCCCGACCTTCCGAGCAGGCGTCGTCCAGGACTGCGGCGACGCGATCCAGGACGGGGTGCGGCGGGGTGAACGGGACGCGCAGGTAGTGGGTCAGGGTGGCGTCGGCCGCGAAGCGTGGGCCCGCGACGAGCGCGATTCCGTGCTCGTCCGCGTGGCGCACGACAGTGTCGGCGGGTGTCGCGCTCAGCCGCAGCCACAGGGCCAGCCCGCCGGGCGGGCGGGTGAAGCGCCAGCGATCGTCGCCGTCGAGCAGGGCACAGAGGTGGTCGCGCTGTGCGCGCAACTCCTCCCGGCGCAGTTCGAGCACCTGCTGGAGGTCGCTCAGGAGTTCGGCGGCGACGAGTTGTTGCATGGGCGACGCGGACAGGGGCCCGGCCAGGGGGTGGTCCTGTAGGTCACGAACGAGCGAGGCTCGGGCGCGGATCCAGCCGACACGCAACCCGCCCCATACCGACTTGCTGGCCGACCCGATGAGCAGCGCGCCGGCGATCCGTGGCAGGCCGGCCGGCTTCTCGCGCAGGTCGAGGTCGCGCAGTGTCTCGTCGGCGATCACGGTCACTTGATGGCGGGCGGCCAGTTCGGCGACGGCGCGGCGGACATGTGGGGACATCAGCGCCCCGGTCGGGTTATGGAAGTCGGGCACCAGGTAGGCGAGGTGGCCGCGCGCGGCGGCGAAGGAGGACTCCAGCTGGTCGAGGTCCCATCCGTCGCCGGTGACCCGGAAGCCGACCAGCCTCGTACCGGCGGCGCGCAGCACGTGGAGCGCGTCGAAGTACGTGGGTATCTCCACCGCCGTGAGGCGGGGCCGGAAATGGGCCGCCAGCAGGGTCAGCGCGGCCCGCGTCCCATTGGTGACCAGGATCTGCTCGGGCCGGGTGGCCGTCCCCTCACGGCTGTAGCGCGTGGCGATCATCGCGCGCAGTTCGGGCAGCCCCGGTCCCGGCTCCCCGTGTTCGGCCAGAACGGGCCCGGCCCGATCGGCCGCCCGTCGCATGGCCTCCAGGTACGGCTGCTGCGGCGCGGCCGGGACGGCCCGGCGAAGGTCGATCGTCGACCCGGTTTCCCCGGACGCCGAGAGCGGGGCGACACGCTCGGCCGCCGCTGGGGGCAGCCGCACGATGCTGCCGCTGCCATGCCGCGTATGGACCCATCCGGTCTCGCGCAGCCCCGCCAGGGCGGCCGTTACCGTGCCCCGGCTGACCCCGAGCGTCGCGGCCAGGCGGCGCTCGGCGGGCAGTTCGCTTCCGGCGCGGATGCGGCCGTCCAGCAACGCTTCCCGCACAGCGCGGGCCAGCGCCGTGCCGAGTGGCTCCCCCGTGTCGCGCCAAGACCGCAGAGCCCTGGCCAGCTGCTGCTCTCCGATCCTCACTGGTCCAGTTTTCCACGATTGGACCAGGCGGCTGGGTAGGTGGCCCGCATACCGTCGTAAATCGTTCCAGACGAAGGGAGAACCACCACCATGCACCCCACACTCGCCGCCGACCGTGACCAGCTGCCCGAGCTGTTGCGGGTGGTTTCGGAGCACAGTGCCGACCTTCTGGGGCGCCTGGCGGAACGGGAGGTCGTCCCCACGGCCCCGATCCCCGAGCCGGCTGCGATGCCCGTGCGGGGCGAGGGGTTGAGAGCGGCGCTTGAGGAGTTCACCGCGCGCTGGGAGCCGACGCTGTCGGCGAGCGCCGGGCCGCGCTACTGGGGTTTCGTCACCGGAGGTGTCACACCGGCCGCGTTGGCGGGTGACTGGTTGACCGCGACCTGGGACCAGAACTCCTTCACCTCTCTCGACGCGGCGGGGCAGCACCTGGAACGCCAGACGATCGCTTGGCTGCGCACCCTGTTCGGGCTCTCCGGCGACCACCACGGAACGTTCGTCAGCGGCGCGACCATGTCCAACACCGTCGGGCTCGCCATCGCCCGCGAGTGGATCGGCGAACGGACCGGCGTCTCGCCGGCCGAGGACGGGGTCGGCGCGCTCGGGCCGGTGACGGTGCTGTCGGGCACCGCGCACTCCAGCGTGGCCAAGGGCCTGTCGATGCTCGGGCTCGGGCGCCGGGCCCTGGTGACCGTACCCACCAGCCCGGGGCGGGAGTGCGTCGACCCGGCGGCGCTGGAGCTCGCGCTGCGCCAGGTGGACGGCCCGTGCGTCGTGGTGGCCAACGCCGGGACCGTCAACACCGCCGACTTCGACGACCTGCGCGCCATCGCGGCGCTGCGCGAGCGTCACGACTTCTGGCTGCACGTGGACGCCGCTTTCGGCGCCTTCGCCGCCGTCTCCCCCGCCCACGCCCACCTGTGCGACGGCCTTGACCTGGCCGACTCCATCTGTGTCGACCTGCATAAATGGCTGAACGTGCCGTACGACAGCGCCCTTCAGTTCACGCGCCGCCCGGATCTGCAGACGGCCGTGTTCCAGAACGCCGCCGCCTACCTCGGCCCGCTCGGTGACACGCCCGACAGCGGCCACCTCACACCGGAGAACTCCCGGCGTCTGCGGGCGCTGGCCGCCTGGTTCACCCTGCGCTCCTACGGACGGGACGGCCACCGCGAGATCACCGAACGGTGCGTCGCCTGCGCCCGGCTACTGGGCGAGGCCATCGAGAACATCCCCGGTCTGCGGCTGCTGGCGCCCGTCCGGCTCAACGTCGTGTGCTTCACCCTGGCCGCCGACCCCACCGCCGAGCGACTGGCCGCGCTCGGCGAACGCCTCGCCGGCGAGGCGTTTTTCACGCCCACCGTCCTGGACGGCGTGCCCGCGCTGCGCGCCGCCTTCTCCAACTGGCTGACAACGGAATCCGACGTCCATCACTTGGCCGAATGCCTGCGCGCCGCCGTACGCCACATCTGAGAGAGAACCAGGCGTCATCCGCCCTAAGGAGTCGGCATCCCAGTAGTCGGTGTCCGATCATGTGCGGAGCTCAGGATGGCGGCCAGGAGGGTCAGGCCCACGCCGATGCCCAAGGTGTGTTCGACGATCGCGACCGCCGTGTATTCGCCGGTCACGAACCCGCCAGGCCGCAGAATCACCATCGGCAGCTTCCAGCCGCTCCACGCGAACAACGAGCCGGACGCCCCGAAGGCCAGCGTCATCGGAACCCACCGCCGGAGCCGGGCGGGGCGGCCACGCGTGAGCGTCCACACGCTCCAGGCTCCGAGCAGCGCCCACAGCCCGGAGCTCCCGCTCAACAGCCGATCGTTGAGCTCCAATTGGGCGCGTGACGCCGGGTCGAGGCCCAGCGTCCCGCCCAGTGCCCAGGACGACCAGAGCAGGCCCAGCCCGACGGCTACCGTCATCGCCACCGTCACCAGCGCCGATGAGTGTGCCGGGCCGTCACCGACCCGGCCCAGGAAGGGCCGCGGCCATCGCTCCCTCAGGTAGATCGGCAGGGCCACGGCCAGCCCCACCGCCATCCCGGCGAAGCCGATGGCGATGAAGACCTCCTCCCCCTGCGCGGCCGAGCCGGAACCGTCGCCCCCGAACAAACTGCTGATCATCACGTACGGAAGCATCGGGACCAGAAAGCCCGCGCCCACCCAGGAAAAGAAGATCACCGGTACGGCCGCCAGCCGACGGCCCCACGGCTGGGCCAGCGCCAGCCCGAGGGCGATCCCGGTCGCCGCCATCACCACGGTGACGACGTTCAGCAGCACCCAGTCCGCGGTGCCGTAACCGTCCGGAGCGTGCCCGAACAGGCCCGCCGCGATCCAGACGACCTTGACGGCCAAGTACAGCGACATGCTGAGCGCCGCGCCATACCCGGCGAGCCTGCGCACCCGGCTCCATCGCGCACCTACGCTCGAAACGTCCATCTGCCCCCGAACCCCTCTCAACCGGCTGGTCTCTGCATTACCGAGCCTTCCGGAGCCGTCGGTCGGGCGGCCTCCCCCCACGTGGTGATCCTGCTCCCCCGCACGAGGGAGCAGGATTGTCGCTGGGCCTGTACGAATGGACCCGGCAGATGCACGCGGCCATCGGCACCGTCTTCACCGTTGACGACGACGTGCACGGATCCGTCCTGAGGGTGCCGGACTGCGCCGCCGAACTCGTGTCGTACTTCGACACCGGGCGCATCGACCGCGGCTGCGGCGGCACTCCCGTACCCGAGAAATAAATCCTTGGTCGCACCCATTCGCAACAACCGATCGCCAGGCCGCAACGTCCGCACGTGACGGCGAGCCCGGGGCGGACGCGAGGCTGGCCGCATGAGCGCAACAAGATCCATTTCAATGGCGAGGCGGCTGCTCGCTGTGGTCGCCGGCGGCTGTCTGGCCATGACCGCGGGCGTCACGCAAGCCGCCGCCCAGGCGGCGCCGACGACGCCGATCGTGCAGCTGGACTCGGGCCGGATCCGGGGGGTGGACGACGGCAGGGTAAGGACGTACTCGGGGATCCGCTTCGCGCAGCCGCCGGTGGAGCGGCTGCGGTGGAAGGAGCCGGTGCGGGTCGCGCCTTGGCGGGGGGTGGCCGACGCCACCAAGCCCGGCCGGCCGTGCCTGCAGGTGGAGGCGGGTAAGCAGCTCGGCGGGGAGGACTGTCTGTTCCTCGACGTCACCGCGCCCGCCAAGCCGTCGCGCGGGCCGCGGCCCGTGATGGTGTGGCTGCACGGGGGCGGTTTCCTCACCGGCTCCGGCAGCATCTACAACGCGCGGCGGCTGGCCGACCAGGGCGACGTGGTGGTGGTGACGCCCAACTATCGGCTGGGGGCCTTCGGCTACCTCTCGCTGCCGGGACTGCCCGGCTCGGGGAACTTCGGGCTGGCCGACCAGGTCGAAGCCCTGAGATGGGTGCAGCGCAACGCCGCGGCCTTCGGCGGCGACCCGGACAACGTGACGCTGTTCGGTCAGTCCGCCGGCGGGATAAGCACCTGCGCGCTGCTGACCTCGCCGGCCACGCGCGGCCTGATCGACAAGGCTGCCATGCAGTCGGGGACGTGCATGCTCGATTGGCCGAACGGTACCTATCTTCCGATCCCGAGTGTGGGCGCGATACAGCCGTACCGTTCACTGAAGAAGAGCTGGGACGCTGGCCTGGCCGCGGCCGAACAGCTGGGCTGCGTAGCGGGCAAGGAGCTGGACTGCCTGCGGGCCAAGCCGGTCTCCGAGCTGATGAAGGTCAACGGGAGCTTCGGCAACAATGTCGCGTACGGCACGCCGCTGCTGCCGCTCGACCCGGTGCGGGCGCTGCGCGAGGGCAGGTTCCCGCGGGTGCCGATGATCTCCGGCGCTACCAAGAGCGAGAGCAACGGCTTCGTGGCCGGCGCCGCACAGGCCGGGTTCCCGGTGACCGCCGAGAACTACCCGCAGTTGATGAAGGGCGCGTTCGGCGAGCACGCGAACGCGGTGCTGCGGGAATATCCGCTGACGGACTTCACCTCTCCCGGCCTGGCCTGGGCGACGGTGAGCAGCGACCGGGCCTGGGCCTGCCCGACCTTGGAGACGGGAAAGGCGATGACCACCCGCACCACGGTGTACGCCTATGAGTTCGCCGACGCCAAGGCGCCCAACATCATCGGCACCCCGTCCGAATTCCCGCTCGGTGCCCAGCATGCCAGCGACCTGCCCTACCTGTTCGACCTGGACGGCCGGCCAGAAGACGGCATGACGCCGGAGCAGTGGCGGCTGGCCGAGCAGATGATCGGCTACTGGACGTCCTTCGCCCACACCGGGCGGCCCAAGGTCGCGGGCGCACCCATATGGCCCGCCTTCGCACCGTCCGGCCAGACCGTCCTCAGCCTGAAGCCCGCAGGGCAGGGCGGCATCGGCCCGGTCGACCTCAGCGCCGAGCACCGATGCGGCTTCTGGAGCGGAATCGCCGATTGAGCAGGCGATGGTGCCTGCGGGCACCATCGCGCGGAATGGCAGACTGTGCGGATGTCGATCAGGGTTCTGCTCGCCGACGACGACCCGATGGTCCGCCGGCATCTCACGGCGATTCTCGGCTCCAGCGCGGAGATCGAGGTGGTCGGCGAGGCCCGTGACGGGGCGGAAGCGGTCGAGGAGGTCCTGCGTAACCAGCCGGACGTCGTTCTGATGGATCTCCGGATGCCGGGCGTTGACGGGATCACCGCGACGAAGGAGATCGCGGCGCTCGCCTCGCCACCCGCTGTCATCGCGCTCACGACGTTCGACTCCGACGAGCACGTGCTCGGTGCCCTGGAGGCCGGCGCCGGGGGCTTCCTGGTGAAGGCCACTCCGGCAGAAGACCTGATCAACCTGGTCAAGGTGGCGGCCGACGGGAACGTGGTGATGTCACCGAGCGCGGCGCGCAGACTGCTCGCGCGGTCGTCCAGAGGGGACGAGCGGCGCGACACCGCCCGGTCGCGGGTGGCCGCGCTCGCCGAGCGCGAACGCGAGGTGCTGGCCTGCCTCGGCGATGGGCTGACCAATCCGGAGATCGCGGGGCGACTGTTCCTGTCGGAGACCACCGTCCGCAGCTACGTCTCCCGCCTCCTGGTCAAGCTCGACCTCACCCACCGTACGCAGGCCGCCCTGCTCGCCCACCAGGCCGGTCTCCTCGACTAGGTGTCCGCCGTGCGCGCATTGCCACGTTTCTCCAGACCGGAGCTCATTGTCAGCGACCGGAGGATCATGCTCTGGGCCGCCTTCGGAGCGGCCGTGCTGTGCGCTATCATCCAGATCGTCCTGTATGTCGCGTACGCTCGCGGCGCCGCCTCGCTCACCGAGCTGGCCCTGAACCTCCTGCTCGACGCGTCCCTGCCGCTGGTGATCCGCTTCCCGTGGACGGTGGGAGCGCTGGCCGTCGCGGTCACGACGGTGTTCGCGCTGGCGCCGGGTGTGGAGCGGGTCGCCCCGCCCGTGGCGGCCCCGATCGTGGTGTCGTTCCTGGTCGTCCTGCTGCCCTGGCGGCAGGCGTTCGCCTGCGCCGCGGTCCTGGCGGTGCCGGCGATCCCGATCTGGTCCCCCTCATGGGGGACGCTGTACGTGGCGCTGTCGGCCACCGCGCTTCCCGCCCTGATCGCCCTCTACCTGAAGGCCAGGAGCGAACTCGTACGGTCGCTGCGCAAGCGAGCCGAGCTGGCCGACTCCGAACGCCACCTGCTCGCCGAGCGAGCCGAGACCGGCGAACGCCGGCGCCTGGCCGCCGAGCTGCACGACATCGTCACCCACCACGTCACCGAGATCGTCCTGCACGCCGACGCCCTGCGCGTCACCACCCGCGACGACGACGCCCGCGCCGCGGCCGAGCAGATCCGGCTCGCCGGCACGCGCACCCTCACCGAGCTGCGCGACCTCATGCGGGTGATGAGCACAGGGGTCCGGATGTCGCCCGCCGAGCGTCCCGACGACGACACCGGCGGCGACCTGGCCGCGTTGGCGGCAGCCGACCGCGCGGCGCTGCGCGTCGAGGGCGATCCCGGTACGGTGCCCGCGGTGGTGGCCCGCGCCGTCTACCGGGTGGTACAGGAGTCGCTGACCAATGCCCGCAAGCATGCCCCCGGGGCGCCGGTCACCGTCACCATCGCCTATCCCGGCGACCGGGCCGACGTCGAGGTGCGTAACGTGCCGCCTCGGCGGAGCGTCGATCCCACGTTGACCGGTGCCGGCTCCGGGATGGGCCTGACCGGGCTCAATCGCCGGGTGACCCTGCTCGGCGGCACCTTCAGCGCGGGGGACGACGGTGAGGGAGGCTTCACGGTCACCGCCAGCATCCCCGCCGCCGTCACATGAGGACCTCAGGCGAGAGCCGTGAGCAGGCCGATCGTCAGAGCCAGGCGCTTCGGGATGTGCTCGACCAGCAGGTGCTCGTGCCGAGCGTGTGCCCCGTCGCCCACCGCGCCCATGCCGTCCAGCACGGGCCGCCCGAGCGCCGAGATGAAGTTGCCGTCGCTGGCGCCCCCGACCGACACCTCGTCCAGCGGCCAGCCGAGCCCGGCCGCCACCTCCCGGGCCTCCTTGAACAGCCGCTGAGAGGCGGGGTTCGGGGTCATGGGCGGCCGGTTCCACTCGCCGGTCACGGAGATCGTCACCCGTGGATCGGCGGCCCGCAGGCCGGCGAACACGTCGTCGATCCGTCCCATCTCGGACGGTTCGGTCACTCGCACGTCGATCCCGCAGCTCGCGTGACCGGCCGTGACGTTGCGGCCGGTGCCGCCGGTGATCACGCCGATGTTCACGGTGGTTCCGCGCTCGCGCGAGGCGGAGCCGGCCAGGGTGGTGACGATCTCGGCCAGGGCGTGGATCGCGTTCGCCCCCGCGTACGGGTCGAGCCCCGCGTGCGCTTCCACCCCGGTCACGCTCAGGTCGAACAGCCCCACGCCCTTACGGGCGGTCTTGAGCGCGCCGTCGAGTGACGCCTCGAAGACCAGGCTCGCCAGCGCGTCCGCGCTCGCGGACTCGATGTGCTCGCGTGAGGCCGGGCTGCCGATCTCCTCGTCCCCGTTGAACAGGAAGCGCACGCTCGGATGCGGCAGCCCCAGCTCGCGTAGCCCGCGCAGTGCCCAGATCGACTGCACCAGGCCCGACTTCATGTCGAACACGCCCGGCCCGGTGGCCTTGCCGTCGACCACCGTGAACGGCCATTCGGCCAGGGTCCCCGTGGGCCAGACAGTGTCGTAGTGGCTGAGCATCAGCACGGTGCCGGGCGCGGTGCCCTGGTAGGCCAGCTCCAGGATGTCACCGTACGGTCCGCCGTCGTGCCGGACCTCCGCGTCGGGCGGGCCGAGGAGGTCGACGGCCCGGGCGCGGATCGCGTGCAGTCCCTTGACCAGCATGGCCTTGTCGGAGCTGTGGGTTTCCAGCTCGACCACTGCTTTGAGGTCGTCGAGCATGGCCGGGAGGGCCTGGCGGGTCCAATCGGTGATCAAGCCGGGAGTCCTTCCAAAGCGGGGATTTCTCAAGGCTGCCGCTGGTGGGGACGTTTCTCATCGTCCGTTCGGCCAGCAGAACTTTCCGCGTTCGTATCCTCGTACCAACCGACACTTCCCCATTTACCGGCGACGTGGGATGCTCCGGGCTGTGAACGAGCCCGATAAGCCCGCTCGGCGCATCGACCCCCCGTATGACCGCGACGGTATCGAGAGCACGCATACGTACGGCGCGGTGCTTCTCGGGCTGGGACTCGCGCTCTGCGTGGGTGCGCTCATCGTCGAGAACGGCCACCCGCCTTGGCAGGTGCTCGGTGTCTCCGCGCTCGTGGCGATCAGCGGCCTGGCGATGCGCATGGAGGCGGCGATACAACGACGTTCGCAGTGACGCCGCGCTGTTCGGTGGCGTCGATGAAGTCGTGGAGGACCTGGCGGGAGCGGGTGAGCAGGTCGATGTGCTCGTCCAGGCCGTGCATGCGGGCTTTCAGGGTGTCCAGGAGCTCGGGGCAGGGCTCGAGGTCGGGGGCCGCGCCGGTGGCGCAGGGCAGCAAGTAACCGATTTCCTGGGTCGACAGTCCGGCTTCGAGCAGCCTCCGGATCTGAGTCACGGTCAGGACGGCATCGCTGGTGTACTCGCGGTAACCGCTGGCGGCGCGGCGGGGCTCGAGCAGGCCCTGGGCCTCGTAGTAACGCAGTTGATGCGTGCGGACTCCGGTCCGACGGCTCAGCTCTCCGATCAGCACGCGCGCTGCTCCTTGACCTTCATATCGGTGTGAACGTTGATGATTCTGCCATGAGCACTATGAAGCGGAATCGCGACGTGACGGTCATTGGTCTCGGTCTGATGGGCCAGGCGCTGGCCGGAGCGTTCCTGCGCGCCGGCTACCCCACGACCGTGTGGAACCGTACGGCGGCGAAGGCCGAACATCTTGCCGCCCAGGGGGCGAAGGTCGCCGACTCGGTCCGCGACGCCGTCCTGGCCAGCCCGCTCGTGGTCGTCTGCGTGTCGGACTACGAGGCCGTGCGCGCCCTCCTCGATCCGCTGGGCGAGGAGCTCGACGGTCGCGTCCTGGTGAATCTGACCTCCGGTACGTCGCTGGGCGCCCGCGAGACCGCGGAGTGGGTGACGCGGCGGGGTGGCAACTACCTCGACGGAGCGATCATGGCCACCCCCGCGGCCGTCGGGGCGGAGGCCGTCCTCCTCTACAGCGGGCCGCGGTCGGCCTTCGACCCGCACGAGTCGGCCCTGAGGAGTCTTGGCGAGGGTACGACTTACCTCGGCGACGACCACGGCCTGTCGGCGCTGTACGACGTGGCCGTACTGAGTCTGATGTGGAACATCCTGAACGGCTTCCTCCAGGGTGCCGCCCTGCTCGGCGCGGCGGGCGTGGACGCCACGGCCTTCGCCCCGATCGCGAGCCAGGGGATCGAAACCGTGAACGGCTGGGTGTCCACCTATGCGCGGCAGATCGACGACGGCGCGTACCCGGCCGTTGATTCCACCATCGACACGCACCTGGCCGCGATGGAGCATCTCATCCACGAGAGTGAGTCCCTCGGGGTGAATGCCGAACTTCCGAGGTTCATCAAGGTCTTGACCGATCGGGCCGTGGCGGATGGGCATGGCGGCAGCGGGTACGCGGCGATGATCGAGCAGTTTCGTCCTGCATGACACACCGCTGCCGTCCTTGCCCAGGACGGCACAGGACGGCAGCGGAGTCCGGCCGGCCGCTATAAGTCGCTGATGTGGGGGATGATCTCGGTCAATACCCAGAGGGCCAGACCGAGGGCGATGAGGTTGACGCGGCCGCCGCCGACGTTGAAGGCGGCGAGCACGAAGCAGGCCAAGGCGAAGATGAGCAGAATGAGGGTGAGCATGCTGGGCGTCCGTCCGTTCGGTGTTACGGGTGTGGTTGCTCAGCGCTACCCATGATCGCCTGGTTCAGGCGTGGCGATTGATCACATGCCCCGAACTGTGACCCGGCCGCCTACCGCGACTCGCGGTGACGCGGATCTCTCATCAGGCATGCGAACGAAAGATCCCGGCCGACGGGTGTCCAGGACCGTGGCGGCACGCCATGGGCGTGCGGGGATCGGAAGTCTGCGGTTCGAGTCGTCGGTGACCTCTCCGGCGGCCGGCTCGGCCGGAACTAGCCTGGGCCCGTGGAGAAGCCCGGGTTCGTGGAGAAGCCTGAGGAGGAGGAGCCCAAGGAGGAGTACGCGACGGCCTGCCGGCTCGTCTCCGGCAGGGTGCCCAGCTTGTTGACCTCGTTGGTCAGCCCTTCGAGGACCGCGCGCAACTGGACCTGGGTGACCTCCGCGAAGGTACGCAGGTAGGCGATGCGGCGTTCCAGTTCCTCGGCTTCGACCGACTGGACCTCTCCACTCGCCCGATAGACGTTGACCGCCTGGCTGGCGGCCTCCTCCGCCTGCTGCTGCGCCTCCTGGAGGATCTGCTCGTACTGCTGGCGAGCTTGGCCCACCAGCCTGCGGGAGTAGTCCTCCGCCTCGGCTATCTGGGCGTCCGCCGTCTGCTGAGCGCGGGAGAGGAGGTTGACCGCGTCGACGTTGAGCCTGGCCGAGGCGCCCGGGGAGGTGTCGTGGCCGTGGTCCTTGAACCAGTTGCGCAGCCGGTCGACCTCCGCGCGCAGGTCGGCCTTCTCCGTGTCGCTGGCCGCTATGTCGTCGGCCATGCGGAGGAGGAACGTACGTACCTCATCCGCGTTGTAGCCGCGGCTCCCGAGCTTGGCGCGTGAGAAGTCCTTGTTCCGTACCCGATCCGGCGTCAGTGGCTGGCGGTCGTTCGATGGGTTATGTGCCCATGGCGTCTCTCCCGTCACTGCTCTCTACCTCCAGCACTGGTGAATTCGTCGAAGCGGATTTGCTCGGCCGGCACGCCGGCGTCCAGCAGCCGGGCGATCGTGCTCTGAACCATCTCTTCAGAGCCGCATACGAAGACCTCCTGGCCACGCCAGGCCTTCAGGGCGACGTCCACCACATAGCCGCGCTCACCGCGGTAGAGCCCGTCATGGGACACGACGGGCACGACACTCAACCATGGGTGCTCGGCGTCCAGCTTGGACAGTGCCTCCATGTCGTACAGCTCGCGGGCGGTCCGGGCACCCACGAAGAGGCGGATGTTGCAGCGCGCCCCTTCGTAGGCCACCTGCTCCACGAGCGCCTTGAGGGGAGCCAGGCCCGTGCCGCCGGCGATCAGGAGGAGATCCTTGGGCAGGCTCGTGTCGAGCGTCAACCGGTCGCCCAGCGGTGCGCCGATCTTCAGTGCGTCGCCGCGTTGCGCGCCGTGCACCAGGGCCGTGCTGACCGCGCCACCGTCGACCACCCGTACGTGCAGGTCAATCGTGTTGTCGCGACGCGGCGCGTTGGCGAAGGAGTAGAACCGCCACATTCTCGGTCGCAGCCCGACCGAGATCGACGCGAACTGGCCCGCGCGGAAGGGGTACGGGTAGTTCAGGCGAGCCCGGATCACCGCGATGCCGGGGGCGCGCGACTCGTGCAGGATGATCTCGCCATCCCACCAGGGCGGGGTCGTGGCCGACGCCTCTTCGGCCGCTTCGGTCATCACCTTCGCGACCAGTCCGTACGCCTGCGTCCAGTCGTTGGCCAGAGCGGGTGTCCAGCGATCGCCGAGGAAGTGCTGCAGCGTGGCCAGCAGTGCCTGGCCGACAGCGGGATAGTGCTGCGTGACCACGGCGAACTTGCGGTGGTCGCGGCCGAGCTGCTGGAGGAACGGCACCACGTCTTCCACGTGGTCGACGTTGCTGACGACGCGCCCCAGCGCGCTGACGAGCCGATCCCGCTGAGTGGCCATGGACACCGGGAACAGGGCCCGCGTCTCGGGGTACATCAGGAACAGGGCTGAGTAAAAGAACAGCGGCACCTGATCACCCGACCGGGCGACCTGGTGCCAGCTGTCCTTTAAGGCTTGCGTGTCCACTTACCCGGCTGCCTCTGCGGGCTTCTCCACGATGGAGCCGCGCACCTGGCCCAGGACCGCCACGACGTTCGCCACGACCTCCTCAGGAGCGCCGAGGTCGCGGAGCACGGTGACGAGGATGTCGCCGACCTGGTCGTAGTGCTCATCGGTGATGCCCATGCCACGGTGCGCGTCGGCCAGGTCGTGGCCCTCGTACACCTCGGGGCCGCCGAGGACGGAGCAGAGCAGCATGACCATGTGCCGCTTGAGCCGCGCCATGTCGATGCCGTCGAAGTACGGCTTGAGGTCGGGAGTGTCCAGCACGACCGTGTAGAAGCGGTCCACCGCTTCACGAACGGTGGGAGCGCCACCGATCTTGTCATAGTCCGAAACCACAGCTACCACAAAACCTCCCAAATCGGACACACATGCACGTGCGGGTACATGGGGTCAATTTCCTTGGTTCTCCGCTGTCGCGGGCGCCCGTCCGGCTGGACGGTCGTCAGTCGGCGGTCTGGGCCTCCCACTCGGTGGAGGTCACGTCTGTCTTCTTCCTGCGGGCCACGACCGGCTCCGCGCGTTCAGTGCACGGCAAGGGTCGGCGGGCATGTCGAAGGCGGCGGCCTCGGGCCGCGGCGGTGGGATCACGCCGCACTCCATTGCCGCTGGTACCACCACGGCCGAAGCCGTGTGCGGTTTGAGCGCCATTCATGCCCCCATAGAGCGGATCCTGTGCAGGCCGAATGCCTGTACCGGCCCTTAACCCTTCAGGTGTCCGAACACGTGAATATGCCTCAGGCACACTAGGGGGTGACCAAGATGCTGGCAACTCGTCGCTCACAGAGCGTGTCGCCTTTTACACACAGCCACTCCGCGGTCAATTCCGGTCGTTGCCCTGACTTCTCCATGACTACCTGTGGCACGACCGGGGCTGACTCTATCGGTTCATGGCGATCTAGCTGACAATGTCAAAGGAGAGCGCCTCTTCGTGGCGCGGGATCGACCGGTTCCTTCGCGCGCTGGCGGGGGCGTCACACAGGTGCGGGTCAGGGGCTGGGCCTGGGCCGCGACCTCGAAGCGGACGCCCTGGTCGATAGCACGCAGTCGGCTGCGGCGGCTGATGAGATGCGGACCGTTCCATTGTGTCCGTCCTTTCAGGAATGGCTGAGTCAAGTCGCACTGAGTTACCTCAACCTCGTCCAGAAAACGCGAACCCGCTGTTCATGATTTCCTGCTGACCTGGGGAAACGCGGCTTATTCGCGGCATTGAGACGCGCGCATTCATCACTGAATGCGATGCGGCATAAACAGAGCGACGGTCCGCTTGCGGCGGGGCCGTCGCTCTCCTGAACGTCGCTGCCTGCGGTTATTCACACAGGGCGGTGTCGAGGGCGGCTTCGAAGTGTTTGAAGGCGGACAGTTCGGTGGGCAGCGCGGTGACGGCGATGGTGGCGGCCCGGCCGTCGTCGGTGATGGCGTTGGCGGTGGCGTAGCCGGGAGCGGAGCCGCCGTGGGACCAGGCGTAGCCGCCGCAGCTGAGTTTGAAGGTGGCCAGGCCGAGCCCGTAGCGGGAGCCGCCGACGGTGTCGAAGTCGGGGGCGTCGACGGTGGTCTTCATCTGCTTGAGCTGCTCGGGCTTGAGTAGCTTGCCGCCTAGTAGCGCGATCATGAACCGGTTGAGGTCGGTGGGGGTGGAGATCAGCTGCCCGGCCGCCCAGGCCATGGAGGGGTCCATCGTGGTGACGTCGGTGTACGGGTCGCCGGACTTGGCGGCGTAGTAGCCCTTGGGGTGCGGGCCGCGGATGGACTGGTCGCCGAGAGCCGGCCAGTACGTTCTGCGCAGCCCGAGCGGCTCGATGATCCGCTGGGTGATCTGCTCGCCGATCGGCCGGCCGGTGACCTTTTGCGCGATGAGCCCGGCCAAGATGTAGTTGGTGTTGCTGTAGCTCCAGCCGTGGGTGGGGGAGTTCTTGCTGGTCAGCCCAGCGTCCACCAGCTCACGCGGCTCGTAGTGGGTGTGCTGGATGGTCAGATAATCCTTGATCAGGACGTCGTCGTAGTCGGCCAGGCCGCTGGTGTGCTGCAGCAACTGCCGGACCGTGATCTTGCGGCCGTCGACGCCCTTGCCGCGCACCACCTTGGGCAGGTACTTCTCGACCTTCGCGTCCAGCTCGATCTTTCCCTCGCCGACCAGCTGCAGCACGACCGTGGCGGTGAACATCTTGGTGTTGCTGGCGATGCGTACCTGCCCGTCGACGGGGACCTTCGCCTTGGTCTCCAGGTCGCCCACTCCGGCGGTGTAGTTGCGGGTCCGCCCGTCACGGCCTCGTACGGCCGCCAGCGCGGCGGGGTACTTGTCGACCTTGACCAGGGCGTCCAGGCTCTTCTGGACGACGTCGGTGTCGGCGCTCGCCGGTGTGGCGGACAGGCCCAGGCCGCTCAGCGCGGCGACGGCCACCGCCGCCAGGGCCAACCGGCTACGACGCTTGGTGGAGGGGTACGACATCGGGGGGCTCCCTGCTTGGTGGCTCGTTTGCGATGCCACAAGCCTGTCGGCCGGACCACCTCGTGATCGATCCCACTCGCTGGAGTTCACAGGTATAGCCAGCGCTACCGGCGTTCGGGCGGGCCGTCACGGCCCGCCACCCGGCATCGCGCTACCAGTCGCCGCCTTCCTCTTCCTCGTCGCCCTCGAAGATCTCTTCGGCCACCTCGGCCGCGACGAACCCGCCCACCAGGCCCGCTGCTCCGGCCGCGGCCACCGTTCCCCAACCGGGACCGCCACTGCGGTGGTGGTCGTCGTGGTGCCCGTAGCCCTCGTGATGCTCCATGTGGCCGTGGGACCCATAACCGCCGTGGGACCCGTAACCGCCGTGCGAGCCGTAACCGCCGTGCTGGGCCAGGCCGGTCAGCCAGCGGTCGAGCTCGCTGGACCAGTCGGTGTGCAGCGCGTCGTCGTGGCTGACGTGGAAGCGGCCGATGGCGTCGCCGGAGTAGCGGCCGGCCCGCTTGTCGGCCTCCAAGATGACCTCCAGCCCGGCCGGGCTCGCCACGAAGGTCAGCTCGACCTCGCCCACGACCCCGGCGTGCTGGGCGGGCGGGTAGAACTCGATCTCCTGGTAGAACGGCAGGTCCTGGTGCACTCCGTACAGGTGGCCGGCTTCCAGATCGGCGGACTTGAAGTGGAAGCCGAGCCGCAGCAACGCCTGGAGGATGCGGAGCTGGGAGGGCAGGGGCTCGACCGCGATCATGTCCAGGTCGCCCTTGTCCACGGCCTTGGCGATGGCCAGCTCGGTGCGTACGCCCAGGGCCATGCCGTTCAGGTGCTGGCCGTCGATCTCGCTGATCGGCGTCTCCCACGGCACCGGGATCTGGAAGTCGAGGGTGCGGTTCTCGCCCTCGCGCAGCGTGAACGGGCCCGAGACCTGGGTGCGGGAGAACTCGCCGAGCCCGCCGTGCTCGCCGTCGCCGTGCTCGATCTCCACTCGCGCCACGAGGCCGAGGGTGATGTGCTCGATCTCGGCGTCGAAGTCGCCGCCCTTGAGACGTACCTGCCCGGTCAGCAGCCCGCCCGGCTGGATGCGCGGGGTGGAAAGGACGGTGTCCACCGAGGGCGCGCCCACGCCGAAAGCGCCCAGCATCCGTTTGAAGACCACGCTGTTGTCTCCCTGTCTTCGGGATCGGTTGTGTCAGCCGCCCGTCACAACGATCAACGCCAGGGCCGGGTTCCGAAGCGGTCAGGATTCGAGAAGCGCGGGTCACCGAGCCGCACCTAGCCTGAGCGATGTCGGGAGGGCGGTCCGCCGGTTCCGGCCCGCCCCGCCGATCAGGTAGACAGGGGGCCGTTGCCGAAGGGGGCGACCTGATGGGGAGCGCGACGGCGGCCCCGCCCAACAGATGGAGACACGATGAGCATGGCCACGAGGACGGACACGCAGTCGCCTGAGCCGAACGTCGCCGACAGTCACGACCTGATCCGCGTGCACGGCGCTCGCGAGAACAACCTCAAGGACGTCAGCGTCGAGCTCCCGAAGCGCAGGCTGACGGTGTTCACCGGCGTCTCCGGCTCGGGCAAGAGCTCGCTGGTGTTCGACACGATCGCCGCCGAGTCGCAGCGGCTGATCAACGAAACCTACAGCGCCTTTGTCCAGGGTTTCATGCCGACGCTGGCGCGGCCCGAGGTCGATGTGCTCGACGGGCTGACCACGGCGATCATCGTCGACCAGGAGCGGATGGGCGCCAACGTCCGCTCCACCGTGGGCACCGTCACCGACGCCAACGCGATGCTGCGCATCCTGTTCAGCCGGCTCGGGCAGCCGCACATCGGCTCGCCCCAGGCCTACTCCTTCAACGTCGCCTCGATCAGCGGAGCGGGTGCGGTCACGCTCGAACGCGGCGGGAAGGCGGTGAAGGAGCGGCGCGAGTTCAGCATCACCGGTGGCATGTGCCCGCGCTGCGAGGGCATGGGCAAGGTGAACGACATCGACCTGACCCAGCTCTTCGACGACTCCAAGTCGATCGCCGAGGGCGCGATCACCATCCCCGGCTACAAGACGGACAGCTGGTGGACAGTGGGGATCTTCACCCAGTCGGGCTTCATCGACCCCGACAAGCCGATCCGCGACTACACCGAGACCGAGCGGTACGACTTCCTCCACCGCGAGCCGACCAAGGTGAACGTCAACGGCGTCAACCTCACCTACGAGGGGCTGATCCCGAAGATCCAGAAGTCGTTCCTGTCCAAGGACCGGGAGGCGATGCAGCCGCACATCCGGGCGTTCGTGGACCGGGCGGTCACCTTCACCGCCTGCCCCGAGTGCGGTGGTACCCGGCTCAGCGCGGCGGTCCGGTCCTCGAAGATCAAGGGGATCAATATCGGCGACGCCTGCGCGATGCAGATCAGCGACCTGGCCGAGTGGGTCCGCGACCTCGACGAGCCGTCGGTGGCGCCGCTGCTCGCCAAGCTGCGGCACACCTTCGACTCGTTCGTGGAGATCGGGCTGGGCTACCTCTCGCTCGATCGGTCGTCGGGCACGCTGTCGGGCGGCGAGGCGCAGCGGGTCAAGATGATCCGCCACCTCGGGTCGTCGCTCACCGACGTCACCTACGTCTTCGACGAGCCGACGATCGGGCTGCACCCGCACGACATCCAGCGGATGAACGGCCTGCTGCTGCGGCTGCGCGACAAGGGCAACACGGTGCTCGTCGTGGAGCACAAGCCGGAGGCGATCGCGATCGCCGACCACGTCGTCGACCTCGGTCCCGGCGCCGGTACGGCGGGCGGCACCGTCTGCTTCGAGGGCACCGTCGAGGGGCTGCGGGCCAGCGGCACCATCACCGGACGCCATTTCGACGACCGGGCCGCCCTCAAGGAGACGGTGCGCAAGCCCACCGGCACGCTGGAGATCCGCGGCGCGACGGCGAACAACCTGCGCGAGGTCGACGTCGACATCCCGCTCGGCATGCTGGTCGTCCTCACCGGCGTGGCGGGCTCGGGAAAGAGCTCGCTGATCCACGGCTCGGTGTCGGGGCGGGACGGAGTGGTCTCGATCGACCAGGGCGCGATCCGCGGCTCGCGACGGAGCAACCCGGCGACCTACACAGGACTGCTCGAGCCGATCCGCAAGGCGTTCGCGAAGGCCAACGGCGTGAAGCCGGCGCTGTTCAGCGCCAACTCCGAGGGCGCCTGCCCCACCTGCAAGGGCGCCGGCGTCATCTACACCGACCTGGCGATGATGGCCGGGGTCGCCACCACCTGCGAGGAGTGCGAGGGGAAGCGGTTCGAGGCCTCGGTGCTGGAGTACCACCTCGCCGGCCGCGACATCAGCGAGGTGCTCGCGATGTCGGTGACCGAGGCCGAGAAGTTCTTCGGCGCCGGTGAGGCGCGTACGCCGGCCGCGCACGCCATCCTCGACCGGCTCGCCGACGTCGGGCTCGGCTACCTCAGCCTCGGGCAGCCGCTCACCACGCTGTCCGGCGGCGAGCGGCAGCGGCTCAAGCTGGCCACCAACATGGGTGACAAGGGCGGCGTCTACGTCCTGGACGAGCCGACCACCGGCCTGCACCTCGCCGACGTCGAGCAGTTGCTCGGCCTGCTCGACCGGCTCGTCGACGCGGGCAAGTCGGTCATCGTCGTCGAGCATCACCAGGCGGTCATGGCGCACGCCGACTGGATCATCGACCTCGGTCCGGGCGCCGGCCACGACGGCGGCCGGATCGTCTTCGAGGGCACACCGGCCGACCTCGTCGCCGCCCGCTCCACCCTCACCGGCGAGCACCTCGCGGCCTACGTCGGCGCCTGACCGAGGCCTTCGCGGACTCGGCGCCGGATCACCGTCCGGCGCCGAGCACCGCCCAACTGCCGGATCACCGTACGGCGCCGAGCACCGCCCAGCGGCCGGACCGCAGTCTGGCCAGCTGGGTGGTCATCCGAATCACCAGGAAGGCCGACAAGCCCGACCAGATCCCCACCAGCCCCCAGCCGAAGCTCAGCGACCCCCATACCAGCGGCAGGAACCCCAGCACCGCCGCACCCAACGTCGCGGTCCGCATGTACGCCGCGTCCCCGGCCCCGAGCAGCACTCCGTCCAAAGCGAACACGACGCCGCCGATCGGCTGCAGCGCGACGAAGAACCACCACGCGTGGGGCATCTCGGCCAGCACCGTCGCATCGGTGGTGAACGCGTGGGGCAGGATGCCGGCCAGCGCCGCGAACACCACCCCGAGCAGCGCCCCGAAGACCAACCCGCAACCGGTCACCTGCCAGGCCAGCCGGCGCGCCCGTTCCCCGTCGCGCGCGCCGAGCGCGGCCCCGACCAGCGACTGGGCGGCGATGGCCAGCGCGTCGAGCACGAAGGCCAGGAACATCCACAGCTGGAACACCACCTGGTGGGCCCCGACCGCCGCCGTGGAGGTGTGCGCGGCGACCACGGTCGCCGACACCCAGCACGCCTGGAAGACCAGACCGAGCACCATCATGTCGCGCGCGAGGCCGAGCTGGGCGCGCATCGCGGCCGGGACCGGCGCGAGCGGCACGCCCTCCGCCAGCAGCGCCCGCACGAACAGGCTCGCCGAGATCACCTGCGCGACCACGTTGGCGAACGCCGAGCCGTTGAGCCCCCAGCCGAACCCGTGCACGAGCACCGGGCACAGCACCGCCGAGATCCCGTTGCCCACGAGCACGTAGCGGAGCGGGCGCCGCATGTCCTGCACGCCGCGCATCCAGCCGTTGCCGGCCAGGGTGATCAGGATCATCGGGGCGCCGAGCAGGGCGATCCGCAGCCAGCTCACCGCGGCGGCGGCGACCCGGTCGTCACCGGCGAGCAGGCCGGCGATCGGCGCGGCGAGGAGTTGCCCGGCCACGATCAGCACCAGCCCCACGATCGCGCCGAGCCAGGTCGCCTCCACGCCCTCGATCACGGCATCGGTACGGCGGCCGGCGCCGTGCAGCCGGGCCGCGCGGGCGGTCGTACCGAAGGACAGGAACCGCATCTGGGTGGCGATCTGCGCCAGCACGATCGCGCCGATCGAGAGCCCGGCGAGCGGCACCGCGCCGAGATGGCCGACCACGGCGGTGTCGACGAGCAGGTAGAGCGGCTCGGCGGCCAGGACGCCGAGCGCGGGCACCGCGAGCTTGAGCAGCTGGCGCAGGGGAGACCCGGCCCGGTCGACATGCTCCACTATGCGCTCCTCTGGTAAGGCGCTCAGCCAGCTTTCGCTCCTGACGGCCGACTTTAACTGTAAGGAGCACCTAGCGGCAATGCCTCTTACTTCGGTAGTCGAAGCCAAGGTCGGGCGTGCTCTCGGAGGTGATCGAAACGCGCCCGCGCTTCCCCGCGAATGGGGTAAATTACGCGATCACTGATCGGCCGTTCGCACAGGTGCCGCCGCACCGGCAGGCGTCCGCGAGCCGCTGGGCTGGAGGTCGAAAGGCGTGACCGCGGACAGAACCGCGTGGGAGCAACAGGCGTCGGAGCAACAGGCGTCGGAGCAACAGGCGTGGGAGCAACACAGCGTGGCACGGGTGGTCTCGCCCGTCAGACCGCGCAAGCTGGCGAAGGTGCCCTTCGTCGAGATGGCCGACGGGCGGTTGCAGGGAGTCGTGTCGAGCGGCTCGGACATCAGCCGGGTGTACGTCTCGTCGGTCACCGCCGGGACCCATAGCTACAACTGCAGCACCAACAACAACCGGCCGTGCGGCGGTTTGTACGGCGACATGTGCAAGCACCTGCGATCACTGGTCGACGAGGCGGTGCTGCAGTACGGCCAGGACCGGGTCGCCGGCTACCTGCGGGTGGAGCTCGCCGAGGGGGAGAGGCTGTCTTACCACCTGAACGGCGGTGTCGAGCGTACGCAGGGGGCCGAGGTGTTCAGCCGGTTCCTGCGCCACCTGGCCTACCTGGAGTTGCCCATGACCACCGAGCCCATCGCCGAGCTGCACTGGTTCCCGTCCACCGGGGCGGTGGGCTGATGCTGAGCGTGCAGCTGGCGGAAATGGTCGACCAGCCCCTGCCCGGTGTCGGCGAGGCGCTCGACCTGGTGACGGGCTTCGACGAGGCCCTGACGAACGGCTTGGCCCGGCTCGGCGAGGAGCGCGCCTCGGCGCTGACCGACCTGGCCGGCGCGGTGGCGGCCACGCCGCTCGGCGATCGGGTGGGGGAGGCGGCGGCCAAGGTCGCCGCGGGCTCGGTCTCGGAGGAGAACGTCACGGCGCTGGCCGGTGGGCGTACCGCGCTGCTGGGCGCGGTGCACGACGCCCTGCTGGGCCGCCTCGACGCGGCACTGGGCCGGCAGCGGGACTCCTGGGCGGAGCCGCCGGCGGCCGGTACGACCGACAACCTGCTCAGCGGGTGCCGGTCCTGGCTCAACGAGCTGGCCATCACCGGCTGGCGAGGCGTCGACCACGACCTCGTCTCGGCCGTGAGCCAGACGATGGAGGCGCTGCTGGCCGAGCCGCGACTGCGCCGGCCGGCCGTGCTGATCGACGGCCTGGCCGCCGAGCTGCGCGCGTCGTGCCCGGTCGCGACGATGGAGGTCGTACCCGCCCGGCGCTGGGCCGACCTGTGGGCGCGGGCGCTGATGCTCACGCAGGCGGGCGGCCTGCCCGCGGGCGCCGGCGAGCCGGTGTCCGGGCGGCTGCTGGTGCTCGGCGTGGACGTGCACGAGCACGCCACCGCCGTGCAGGCGCAGGTCCACGCGATCCTGGAGCCCGCCGACGGCGGTCAGTGCCGTCTGGTGCGTACGAGCGTCGCCGCCACGAAGGTGGACACGATCGTCGGCACGGCCGTGTGGCGGCTGCTGTCCGGGGCCCCGGTGCTGCTCAACGCGCTGGCGAAGCACCGCAGCCTGGACATCAAGGACATGCCGCTGCTCGGCGGCGGCGACCTGGTGTGGCACGACGACCGGGCCACGGTGGGGAAGCCGGCGGACCCGTTCACCACGGCGAGGCTCCAGCTCGGGAGCGCGCTCGCCCCGGCCGTGCCGCCGCTGGAGCGCCACCCGGTGCGCCTCGCCGAGCCGGTGCTGGTCGAGGGCTACTCCGTGCCCAAGGGTGATCCGATGGTGTTCGACTTCGACGGCAAGACGATCACCGTGGACATCGACCGGCTGCCGTCATGCGGCCCGCTCACGCCCGCGATCGTGCGCGGCTCCGAGTCGTGCATCGGGCTGCTCCGCTGGGACGCCGGCCGATGGCTGCTCCAGCCGCTCGCCGTCCAGGGGACGGTCAAGAAGCTGCCGGTCACCGCGCACAACGGCGACTGGGCGCAGGGCGCGACCGACCCCAAGATCGCCAAGGCCGAGGCCAGGAACGGCGACGCGGTGGCCGTGCTGCGCGAGCGGGCGGGACGGCTGCTGCGCAAATGACTGCCAACAACGAGAACAGGCGGCAGGTGCTCTACTGGCGCCTGCTGGCCCGGGTGTTCAACACCGAGGAGCAGGCGGCCCTGGAGTCGGCCAGCGTGGCCGTCGTGGACGACCTCGGCCTGCCGGCCGCCCTGCTCGACCCTTCGGTGTCGGTGGACAACCTCGTGCAGCGCTTCCCCGACCTGGCCGCCGAGTTCGACGGCCTGCTCGACCACGCCGAGGACGCCGAGGACTCCGGTGAGCAGGTGCGCAGGGCCGCACTGATCTCCAAGCTCCTGCTCAACGTCTTCGCCACTGGGACGGGCGACGTCTCGGCCTCCCAACTCGCCGCCTGGCAGAAGGACGCCGGGTGGTTCAAGAAAGCGTGCCGGGGAGGCGGCGCCGGGCAAGGCCAAGGAGAGCAGGGCGAGGGATCCGGCCAAGGCCGGGGGCTGGGCACCGGCGGCGGCGGTCGCGGAATCGACGACGCCGAGCTGAACAAGGCCCTGGCCAACCTGGAAGGCGACCTGGTCCGCCGCATGCGCCTGCGCGAGGTGCTGTCCAACTCCTCCCTGGCCGCCCAGCTCAATCCCAGCATGTCGCTCATCGAGCAGCTGCTGCGCGACAAGGACAACCTCTCCGGAGTCGCCCTGGCCAACGCCAAGGCGCTGATCCGCAGGTTCGTCGACGAGGTCGCCGAGGTGCTCCGTACGCAGGTCGAGAAGACCAGCGTCGGCAAGATCGACAAGTCGGTGCCGCCGAAGCGGGTGTTCCGCAACCTCGACATCGAGCGGACGATCTGGAAGAACCTCACCAACTGGAGCCCGGAGGACGAGCGGCTGTACGTGGACCGGTTGTTCTACCGGCACACGGCCAGGCGGACGACTCCGGCCCGGCTGATCGTGGTGGTGGACCAGTCGGGGTCGATGGTCGACTCGATGGTCAACTGCACCATCCTGGCGTCGATCTTCGCCGGGCTGCCCAAGGTGGACGTGCACCTGGTCGCCTACGACACCCGCGCGCTCGACCTGACGCCGTGGGTGAAGGACCCGTTCGAGGTGCTGCTGCGGACGACTCTCGGCGGCGGCACGGACGGTACGGTCGCGATGGCCCTGGCCCGGCCGAAGATCGTCGACCCGCGCAACACCGTGATGGTCTGGATCTCCGACTTCTACGACAACCGGTCGCTGATCGACGACTTCACGTCCCTGCATCGTTCGGGGGTCAAGTTCATCCCGGTCGGCTCCGTGAACAGCTCGGGGTACGCCAGCGTGGACCAGTGGTTCCGCGAAAAGCTGAAGGACCTGGGCACCCCCGTGATCTCCGGCCACATCCGCAAACTCGTGCTCGAGCTCAAGAACTTCCTCACCTAGGAGACCCGCGAATGACTGAGACACTGCGTGCCCCCGCCGAGGTCAAGTACGCCGAAGAGCTCGACTGGCTGGAGTCCATTGACGACGGCCCCAAGCCGTTCTCGTGGCGGCTCAGCCCCCGGATGGTCCGCCTGTTCGTGCTCGGCTCCGAGCGCTCGGACGGGCTCGACCGCGAGATCCCGCAGAAGTGGTTCGGTGACCGCAGCTTCGTCGAGCGCAGCATCGTGACGCTGGCCTCCGACCGCGGCCTGCTGCTCATCGGCGACCCGGGCACCGGCAAGAGCTGGCTCGCCGAGCTGCTCTCGGCGGCGATCAGCCGCAACTCCACCCTGGTCGTCCAGGGCACGGCCGGTACCACGGAAGACCACATCAAGTACTCCTGGAACGTCTCCATGGTGATCGCCAAGGGGCAGTCCCGCCAGTCGATGATCCCCTCGCCCATCATGACGGCGATGGAGCGGGGCGTGATCGGCCGCTTCGAGGAGCTGACCAGGTCGACCAGCGACGTCCAGGACGCCCTGATCTCCATCCTGTCCGAGAAGTACGTCTCCATCCCCGAGCTCGACGACGACAACATCGTCTTCGCCCAGCCCGGATTCTCGATCATCGCCACGGCCAACAGCCGGGACCGGGGCGTCAACGACCTGTCGTCGGCGCTGAAGCGGCGCTTCAACTTCGTCCGCATCCCCGTGGTGACCAGCAAGACCAGCGAGGCGGAGATCGTCCGGTTCCGTACCACGGAGCTGCTGCGCCGGCACCGCATCGAGCTGGACGTGCCGCCCACGCTGCTCGACATCCTGCTGCAGAGCTTCGCCGACCTGCGGAGCGCGGCGGCCTCGGCCAAGAGCGACGACGACAAGCTCGAGTCGGCCCTGTCCACGGC
This sequence comes from Nonomuraea sp. NPDC050022, assembly GCF_044460705.1. Classification (NCBI taxonomy): domain Bacteria; kingdom Bacillati; phylum Actinomycetota; class Actinomycetes; order Streptosporangiales; family Streptosporangiaceae; genus Nonomuraea; species Nonomuraea sp. NPDC050022. The sequence goes on along the minus strand of NZ_JBITKE010000004.1, from coordinate 509,515 downwards.
CGAGCAGATCGGTGTGCTCGAGGACGCCATCCTGCACAGCCAGTTCTTCGGGGACCGCCAGTTGCGGGCAGAGACGCTCGGTGGCTCGCTGGTGGGCTCGCTGGCCCGCCGTCAACCGGAGGACCTGGCCATCCTGAACAAGTACTGGCACGGCATCGTCGAACCCCGCAGCAAGAAGGACGGCGGGCCGTGGACGGACTTCCTCGAAGGTGGCCGCCAGGCCATCAAGACGCTCTCATGAGCCCGTTCGGCGCACTCCGCGAGCAGCTGCTGGACGCCGCCGCCGCGTTCGCCGGCGAGCCGGACACCCTGGCCGGGATCCTGTCGGGCCTGGTCGACGACGTCGACCGGGCACTGAGCGAGCAGCTCGAGATCTTCCCGGTGTGTCACCACTCGCCGGCCTCGGCGCTGGCCATGGTGCGGCGCCTGCGTGAGAAGCAGCCCAAGGTCATCTATCTGGAGCTGTGCGAGGACCTGCGGCCGCTGCTCGACGAGCTGCGCAACTGCCGCCTGCCGGTGGCGCTGCAGGCCTTCGCCTCCGACGTCGACGGCTTCCCGGCCAGCTGGGAGCCGCTCAGCGTGGTGGCGCCCATCACGGAGGTGTCGGCCGAGTACCAGGCCATCTCGTACGCGCTCAACACGCCGGACGTCGAGCTGGTGCTGGTGGACCGCTCGACGGACCACGTCTTCCAGTGGCTGCCCCGCGACCCGGCCGATCCGGCCGAGCCCAAGCAGGGCGGGGACGACGACGCGGGCCTGCACGGCGACGCCGTGGGCGTCGAGATCGGCGACCTGCGGCCGCGCTTCGCCGAGCTGGAAGAGCACCTGCTGCACCACGGCAAGGTCCGGCACTGGTCGGAGTGGTGGGACCAGTACGTCGAGCAGCCGCTGACCGGCGCGGACTACGACTCGTACCGGCAGGTCATGGTCCTGATCGGCAGCCTGTTCCGCCGCCTGCGCCCCGAGGGCGACCGGCGGACGGACCGCGACGAGGACCGCGAGCGCTACATGTGGACGCGGATGCGCGAGCACCTCGCCGCGACGGGCGCCGACCCGGCCGAGTGCCTGTACGTCTGCGGCGCCTTCCACGCGGCCAGCCGGGTGGAGCAGTTCGGGCTGGCATCGGACGCGCCCTTCGAGATCACCCCGCGTACGGCCACCCAATGGCTGTACGGGCTCATCCCGTCGAGCCACTCGGCCATCGAGGCCCAGTTCGGCCTGGCCTCCGGCTCGGTCTCGATCGCCGCGGCCACCTGGGAGAAGGCGCTGCAGCGCGACGGCGTCAAGCCGTACCAGCTGGCGGGTCAGAAGAAGCCGGCCAAGAAGCCACGGAAGCCGGTGGCGCCCGTCCCGCCGCAGCCGGTCACCGACCGGTTGTCCGGCTTCCTGGCCAAGCCGCCGGTCCTGGACGGCCTGGACGAGGCCGAGCTGCTCGGCTGGTCCGTCGACATCGTCCGGCTGGCCCGGCGCAACGGCTACCAGTCCAGCACCGCCGACGCCATCGCCGTGTTCGAGACGTCGATCCTGCTCGCCGGGCTGCGTGGCCGGGGACGTCCCACGCCGTACGACTTCCAGGACGCCGCCGTCACCTGCATCGAGAAGGACACGGTGCCGGGCCGCCGGGACGTGCGCCGCCTGTGCGAGATCCTGCTCGGCGGCGACCGGATCGGCCAGGTGGGCTACCACGCCATGCCGCCGCTGGCCCAGGACGTGTTCGACCGGCTGCGGCCGCTGGGACTGGACCTGAGCAAGCGCACGGTACAGCGGGCGCTCATGGACCTCAAGGCGGACCCGCACCTGGTGCCCTGCTCCGACCTGCTGTGGATCCTGCGTCACCTGCTGCCCGACGACGCCGTACGGCCCATCATGGGCGCGCGGCGACTGGGCGAGCGGGCGATCCAGGAGAGCTGGGACCTGACGATCGGCAAGCACCAGCGCTCGATCATCGAGCTGGGCTACGAGGGCATCACCGTCGAGCAGGTGCTGGAGCAGCGGCTGCGGCGCAAGGTGTGGGACCCTAAGGCGACCGCGGCCGTGGCGCTCGCGGCCGTCGAGGACTCGATCCTCTACCTGCGCAGCAGGCGGTTCACCGACGAGCTCGGGGCGCGGGCCGTGGAGCTGCTGGCCGCCGAGCGGTCCGTGGACGACGCGCCGGAGGTGCTGCGCCGGATCAGGCGGCTGCTGGCCCACTACCGCGCGACCGAGCCGGAGCTGCCGGCCTGGTGCGAGGCGTTCGTCACGGCGGGGTTCGCGCATTACTGCACGCTGCTGCCGACCGCCTTCGTGGACGAGTACACCGGGGTCCGGCAGGTGTCGGCCATGCTCGGGTTCCTGTTCACGATGGAGAGCCTGGCGCTGGCGCTGGGCTGCGAGCGGGCCCAGCTGGAGATCGCGGTACGGCAGTCGCACCCGGAGGCGCCCGCCAAGGTGGCTCTCCTGTGGTCGGCCCAGTACCTGCTCGGCACGTTGCCGCTGGCCGAGCTGCGGGCGCGCTGCGACGAGCTGCTCGCCAACCCGCTCGTGATCCCGGCGTTCCCGGAGTACATGAGCGGGTTCGCGCAGGCGATGGAGCCGGCTCCCGCGCTGGCGTCGTTCGTGGTCGAGCTGATGTCGAAGGCCTTCGGCCGGTTGCCCGACTCCATCCTGCTGCCGTGGCTGCCCGGCCTGATCCTGACTCTGCGCGAGCAGGCCGGTGAGCTGGTGCCCGTACTGGTGCGCGAGGCGGGCCGTACGTTCCCCGGCGGCCTGGCCGCGCTCGACCAGTGGACGCCGCCCTGGTCGGCGAAGCCCGCCAAGAAGGCGGTAGGTGCGGCGGCGCCCGCGCAGGCGGGCCCGGTGACCGACCTGCTGGCGGGACATCCGGCCGCGACCGACGCCGTGGCCGCGCTGCTCGGCTGCGAGGGCGGCTGGCAGCAGGCCGCCGACGGCCCGTCCGGCGGCACGTCCAGCGGCTCGTCCAGCGGGGAGGCGGGCGCACTCCTGGCCCGTCACCCCGAGACCGCCGACGCCGTGACGGCGGTGCTCGTCAGCGTGTGAGTCGGGGACCGGCGCCTACCGATTCACCGGTAGGCGCCGGTCCGCAGGGTTCGGCGGCCCCGCCCTTCTCCCAGGTGCCCCGGTCGCGGCGGGTCACATGGGAGGTGGCGGCACCGGGCCGAGCTCGGGGCGTTTGGCGACGCGCCCGTCCCCCGAGGACCGGCCGCGCAGGCGCCGGTAGATCCAGGGCCCGGCGAAGCTGGCGACCCAGCGCACCTCGGCCCCGGCCACCCGCCAGCGCGCGGCCGGGGGGAGCGGGGTGAGCGGGACCGACCAGGTGTCGTCGCTGCCGGGCAGCCCGATGGCGTGGGCGATGGCGGCGGCGATCCTGGCATGACCCAGCGGACTGGCGTGCAGCCGGTCGCTGCTCCACATCCTGGCGTCGGTGGTGAAGGAGTGCGGGAAGGTGTCGACGACGATGACACCGTGGCGGGCGGCGGCGGCCTTGATCCGGTCATTGATGTCGAGCACGCGGGGGACCAGCCGCCGGGCCAGCGGGGCGATCTTGCCGATGTCGGGGAAGGTCACGGTCACCACGCACGCGCCGGACGCGGTGAGCCGCTCGAACATCTCCTCCAGCGCCGAGGCGACCGCGGCGGCGTCGAAGCCGGGCCGGACGAGGTCGTTCATCCCGGCCATCACCGTGGCCAGGTCGGGCCGCAGCCGCAGCGCCGGGCCGAGCTGCTCGTCGCGGATCTGCCCGGCCAGGCGCCCGCGAACGCCCAGATTGGCGTACTGGACGTCGGGGTTCGCGGCGGCCAGCTGCTCGGCGAGCCGGTCGGCCCAGCCGCGGTGGCCCCGGACGTCGTCACCGTCGCCGAGGCCCTCCGTCTGGCTGTCACCGAGGGCGACATATCGGGCGTAGGTCATCCAGAGAGTAGAGCCCACAAGACGGCCGGGGTCAACGGCGTTCCGGTGACGCGGCCGGCGATCTCCGGAAGCGCGGCGGCGACCGCGTTGCCGATGGCCGCCGGCGGGCCGATCGTCCCCGACTCCCCGGCGCCCTTCATGCCGCCCGGCGTGCGCGGCGAGGGCACCTCCAGCGTCGCGAGCCGGATGTCGGGGATCTCCCGGGTGGTCGGCAGCAGGTACTCGGCGATCGGCTGTCCCTCCTCGGTGTAGACGATCTCCTCCGTCAGCGCCATGCCGATCCCCTGCGCGATCCCGCCGAGAACCTGGCCCTCCACGATCGCCGGGTTGACCAGCACACCGGAGTCGTTGACCGCCCAGTAACCCTCGACCTCGACCGCTCCCGTCTCCGGATCGACCGCGACCGCCGCCGCGTGCGCCCCGTAGGCGTAGGTCATGTCGGCCGGATCGTAGGAGACCCGCTCCTCCAGCCCGGGCGCGGCCCCCTCGGGCAGGTCCCAGCCCCGCCACGCCGACGTGGCGATCTCCCGCAACGTCAGCGACGCCTGCGGATCCCCCTTGACGCGTACGACGGAGTCGACGATCTCCAGGTCGGCCGGCGCCGCCTCCAGCCGATGGGCGGCGATGGCCACGATCTTCTCCCGCAGCCGGTCCCCGGCCAGGGCCAGCGCGCCGCCGCCCACCGCGAGCGAGCGGCTGGCGATCGACCCGATCGAGGAGTACGGCGTGGCCGAGGTGTCGCCCAGCACCACGCGTACCCGGTCGAGCGGCACCCCCACCCGGTCCGCCGCGATCTGGGACAGCGCCGTCTCGATGCCCTGCCCGACCCCCGACACACCCGACGAGACGACGACCGAGGCGTCCTGCTCCATGCGCAGGATCGCGGTCTCGAAGCCCCCGGCCAGCATGCCCATGGCCTTCATGCCCATCGACGAGCCGAGCCCGGTGCCCTCCACATGGCAGGAGTAGCCGACGCCGCGCCTGCGCCCGTCGTCACGGGCCGGGGGAGTGACCAGGTCGCGCAGGGTACGCAGGGCTCGGGGATAGTCGCCGGAGTCGTACGCCTGCCCGGTCCGGGACGTACAGGGGAGCTCGTCGGGGCCGAGCATGTTGCGCAGCCGCAGCTCCACCGGGTCGGCGCCGAGCCGTCTGGCCGCCTCGTCGATCAGCCGCTCCCTGGTCCAGGTGGCCTCCGGCTGACCGAAGCCGCGGTAGGAGCCGGTCGGGGTGGTCGTCGTGACGACGGCGCGCAGCCGTACCCCCGCCCGGTCGAAGCGGTAGGGGCCGGGCAGCAGCGTGGCGGTCACCGCGAACGGCGAGATGCCGACGTTCGATGGGTGGCCGCCGAGGTCGCCGACGACGTCGGCGTGCAGCGCGACGAAGCGCCCGTCCGCGTCGAGCGCCAAGCGGGCCCGGTGTACGGCGGCCCGCGAGGGCAGGGTCGCGGCGAGGCGGTCGGTGGGCGACTCCGTCCAGCTCACCGGGCGGCCCAGGCGCATGGCGGCCAGGCAGATGAGCACTTCATCCGGATACAGGTGCTCCTTTCCCCCGAAACCCCCACCGGCGTCGCCGGTCACCACGCGTACCCGGTCGTGGGTGAGCCCGAGCGCGTCCGCGGCCTGCTCGCGTACGTGGTGCGGGGCCTGCGTCGAGGTCCGCACGGTCAGCTCGCCGTCGGCGAAGTCGGCGACGATGCCGCGCGGCTCCAGCGGGTACGGCGTGGCCCGGCCGAACGTGAACGTCATCTCCACCACGTGCGCGGCCCCCGCGATGACCGCGTCGCAGTCCTGGTCGCCGAGCGTGAAGTCGGTCAGCACGTTGCCGCCCCAGTCCGGGTACAGCAGCGGGGCGTCATCGGCCAGCGCCCGCTCGATCCCGATCACCGGGGGCAGCGCCTCGTAGCCGAGGTCGAGCAGGTCGGCCGCGTCCCTGGCGGCCTCCGGCGTCCGGGCGACCACCACGGCGAGCGGCTGGCCCACGTAGCGGATCGCCTCGTCGAGCGCCAGGTAGGAGGTGACGGGCTGGCCGGGGCTCAGGGTGACGCAGGGCAGCCGGACCGCGGCGGCATCGCCCGGCGTGATGACGTCGAGCATCCCGTCGATCGTCCACGCCTCCTTGGCGTCCCAGCTCACCAGCCGCCCGTGGGCGATGGGGCTGCGGACGACGACCGCGTACGCCATGCCGGGCAGCCGTACGTTCGCGACGTAGCGGGCGCGGCCGGTCAGCAGCCGGGCATCCTCGCGGCGGGGCGTCCTGGCACCCACATAACCTTCAGGCATAGCCCGATTGTGAGCGTGGGCGGGCGGCCGGTCCATCGACACACGGGTGTCACTCGGCTACCTCTTGTGTCACCCGGCCGCCTCTTGCGTCATCCGGTTGCCGTCCGGCACGGGTGTTACCCGGCCGCCTCCCACACGGCCTCGAAGGCGGCTCCGGTGATCTCGGTCAGCTCCCAGATCTCCACGGCCTGCTCGGTGAGGAAGCCGTGCTCGTCCTGGAGATGCCGCCACCAGTAGCGGTGCGCGGCGCGGTCGGGTCCGATCTCGATCTGCCTGACCGCCCAGTGCTCGCCTTCGCCCTCGACGGTCTCGAACAGCCATAGGCCGCCGCGCTCGTCGTCGCCGCGCCAGTGGTGGCGCGGCAGGTCCGACTCGGCGAGCTGCTTGATCAGGTCGGGAAGCACGGCTCCACTCTAGGTTGATCGCGAGCCGCCATGGGTAGCCGGTGGGCATGAGGCGACCACGGGGCAGCCGTGCAGACGTTCCTGCCTTATCCCGACTTCGCGCGCACCGCGGCGGTCCTCGACCCGCTGCGGCTGGGTAAGCAGCGGGTCGAGGCCCTGCAGATCCTGCGCGCCCTGACGATCCCCGGCTACGGCTGGCGGCACCACCCGGCGGTGCGCATGTGGGCGGGTTACGAGGAGGCGCTGGTGCGATACGGGATCGACGTGTGCGGCCGGTGGTGCGCCACCGGCCGCGCCGACACCTGTGCCGACACTCTGACCAGGGAGTTGGCCGAGCGCTGCGGCAGCACCGCCGTCCGCTCCCAGGTATGCCTGGAGGCGGACGGCGAGCTGCCGCCGTGGCTGGGCGACGCCGGTTTCCATCTCAGCCACCGCTCCGCCCTGCTGCGCAAGGCGCCCGGCTTCTACCGGCCGCTGTTCGGCGACGAGCCCGACGACCTGGACTACGTCTGGCCCGCCTCGGGCCGCCCGCCCTCGTGCCTGCCCGGCCGGGAGTTCGGCTGAGTCCGCCCGAGTTCGGTTGAGCAGGCCGGGAGCTCAGCTGAGCAGGCTGTCTCCGATCCAGCCCTCGGGTGCGCAGCCCGGTGGGATGGCGAAGACAGCCGAGCCGACGGGTGTGATCCACTCGTTCAGCAGGTCGCCCTTGGCCAGGTTGCGCTGGATGGGAACGAACTGCCGGTCGATGTCCGCCTGGTAGGAAGCGAACAGCAGCCCGGAGTCCGATTCGCCGTCCGGAGTGAGCCCTTCGTCATAGTTGTAGGGACGGCGCAGGATACGCAGTCCCGGGTCCGTGACGTGCGCCCGCCTGATGTGGGCGTACTCGGAGATGATCGGGAAGCCGAGCTTGTTCACCTGGCGGTAGTCCGCCTCGTCGCGTTCCGCCCGGCCGGTCAGCGGGGCGCCCGTGTCGAGACGGCGGCCGATCGTGAACTCCCTGGCCACCCGGTCGGCCGCGTCCCATGACTCCAGGCTCATGCGGATGCGCCGCAGCACCAGGGTGGTGCCGCCGCGCAGCCACGCGGGTCCTTGGGAGATCCACACGGCCCGGTCCAGGTCGGCGGGCTGGATCGTGCCGTCGACCTGGCCCATCAGGTTGCGCCGCGTCGCGCTCTGGAAGCCGCGCTGGATCCAGCGGACCTTGGCGAACGCGCGGGCGTCCTTGACGATCATCCGCAACGCGTGGGCGACGGTGACCCCGTCGTCCGCGCAGATCTGCACCATCAGGTCGCCGCCGCTCCACCGCTTGTCCAGCTTGTCGATCGTGAACGACGGCAGCGGAGCCACCGGCGACTCCGCCTTCACCGCCGCGAACAGCCCCGGACCGAAGCCGAACGTGATCGTCAGCCGGGCGGCCGTCGCGGCCAGCTCGGGCTCGGTGTCGGCCAGCGCGGGCCGCCCCTGGGTGAGGCGGCGCGCGTCGTCGGTCAGCAGCTGGAGGAGCCGTACGACGGCCTCCTTGTCGCTGTCCGGCGACAGGTCGAGGCCGACGAAGACGGCGTACGCCTGCGGAGGCGTCGCGATCCCGGCCTGGTGGGGCCCATGAAAGGGCTCGACAGTGGCTTGCGCGGGGGCTGCGGTCAGGGCACCGACGGCCGTCAGAGCCCCTCCGGCGATGAGACCCCGGCGGCTGATCACTTGTGGCCCATGCCGGGCTGGTAGTCCTCCTTGCCACCGGCGAAGTCCTTGCCGATCGCGGTGAACTCCAGCTGCTCGCCGCCCTTGACGGTGAGCGTGAACGGGATCCGGGCGCCCGGCAGCACCTCCTGCGCGACGCCCATCAGCATGATGTGGTCGCCGCCGGGCCGCAGCTCGTGCGTGCCGTGCGCGGGGATGACGAAGCCGCCCTCCTTTGGCCGCATGATCATCTTGCCGCCGGACTCCACGACCTCGTGCAGCTCGATCTTCGGGGACAGCGGCGAGGCGCCGGAGACGATTGTCACCTCGGCGTCGGTGTTGTTGACCAGCGTGCCGAAGGCGGCGCTCATCCCCTTCTTCGCGGTCTTCACCCAGGGGTCGGTGATGGTGAGGGCCACGGCGGGGGACTGCTCGGCGGCAGCGGGGGACTGCTTGGCCGGTACGGCGGCGACCTGCGCGGAGCCGCAGCCCGTGAGCGCGAAGGCAGTGGCGGCGGCGAGCAGCAGGGCATGGCGAGAGAACATGAGGGAATGCCTTTCTCCACCCGGTACGGCACGCCGAAGCGCGCCCTGCCGGGCGTGGTCATCGAAACGGGGGTTAGCTGGTTTCGACGACCATCGGCGGACCCCGCCCGGAGACCACGTGCCGCAGCACGGCCGAGCGGAAGACCGGTGGCTCCGCCGTACACGGAGCTTGGAACGGCGCCCGGATGACGGGCAGCAGCACGACCAGCAGCCGTACGGCCAGATGGCGCAGCAGCCCCCAGAGCAGGGCCTCGCCGCGCGCCAGCCACAGGGCGGTCAGCCCGATCGCCCAGCCGTGCGCGACCAGCATGCCAAGACCCGGCACCAGGCCCGAGTGCGCGTGACCGATCGCCGCGATCGGCGAGGCGGCGTGGGCCAGTGAGAACAGCAGGTGCATGACCACCTGGAGGCCGCCGAGCAGCGGCAGGATCGCGCCTACGGTGCGCTCGCGCCCCGACAGCGGGAAGGCCGCCGCGAACGACAGCCCCAGCGCGATGCCCATGGCCGGCGCTCCGACAGTGCCGCCGCCGAACGCGTGCGCCGCGACGCCCAGCCCGAGGCACACCGCGGCGAAGGCCGAGGTGCGGGCGAGGCGGAAGGGCAGACCGGCGGTCACAGTGCCGTCATCATGCCACGGCCGTTGGCCGCCCCGCGATCAAGAATCGGAGTGAATACTCACTCCGCTCTTGACGGAGTGAGTATTCACTCCGTACCGTGGTCCGCATGAGTGAGAAACCAGTCCGGCGCAGGGCGCCGGGAATGAGCCCGGAGGAGCGCCGCGCGATGATCATCGCCGCCGCCCTCCCTCTGGTGGCCGAGTACGGCACCGCCGTCACCACCAGCAAGATCGCCAGAGCGGCGGGCATCGGTGAGGCCACCGTCTTCCGTGTGTTCGCCGACAAGGACGAGTTGCTCGACGCCTGCATGGTCGAGGCGATGCGGACCGACCGCGTGGTCACGGAGCTCGCCTCCATCCCGCTCGACCAGCCGCTGGCCGACCGGCTCACCGATGCGGCCGACGCGCTCCGCGCCCACCTGGAGCGGATGGGCGCCGTGGCCGGAGCCCTGCATTCCAGCGGCCACCGGAGCGGCGAGCGGCGCGGCCGCCCGCAGCCGGGCAGCCGGGAGGCGTCCATGGAGCTGATCGGGGACTCGATCGCCGACCTGCTCGAACCGGACGAGGCGGCGCTGCGGCTGCCCGCCGCGCAGGTGAGCAAGATCTTCCTGGGCCTGCTGTTCGCCCGGTCGGCCGTCCTGTCCACCGGCCAGTTGGTCGAGGTGTTCCTGCACGGAGCCATCAAGGAGAAGGAGTCGGCATGACCGTGTCCCTCAATCACACGATCGTCTCCGCCGCCGACAACAACCGGGAAGCCGACTTCTTCGCCGACATCATGGGGCTCGAGCGTCTGCCACCCACAGGGGCCCGCGGGCACTTCGCCCCCGTGCGGGTCGATGAGCGGCTCACGCTCGACTACATGACCGTCGAGAATCCTGAGGGGCATCACTTCGGGTTCGACGTCGATCCGGCCACGTTCGACGCGATCCTGGCCCGCATCCAGGAGCGCGGCGTGCCGTACGGGAACCACCCCGCGACCCCCGACAACGGACGGATCGACCACCCGCTCTGCCCGCGCGGGCTGTTCTTCACCGACGCGGTCCGCAACCTCTACGAGATCATGTCGCGTGAGTGAGCGCGCCTCGCCGATCAACGCGAAGCAACCGGCGGCGTGCGCCGCCGACCGACTCGGGGCCACGCCGACCGATGCGGAGCCACTGGCCGCGCCATCGGCCGACACGACCGCTTCTTCCCCGGCATAATGGCGCTCAATGCCGAAATTACATGACCTGGCGGATTATGCGGCGACCATGGGTCCCGTCATCGGCGCGGTCCACGTGAACGTGCATGCCTCGGCTCGCGCGCAGGACGCGGGACTGCTGCCCGGCTTCCTGATCGACCTGCGTTTCACGCTCCCCCTCCGCCCGCTGAGCCGCCGCTCGCTCGCCACGATCTACCGGTACGGCGACGCGGCCGAGCTCGACGCCGAGATCCAGGACCACCTGGACCTGGGCATGCTGGAGGAGGACGGTGACGGCGCGCTGCGGGCGACGGCCAAGGCGCTGGCGTTCATCGACGGCCTCTACGCCGTGCACGCCGCCACCACCGAGCGGATCTGGGCGGGCCGCGACCTCAAGACGCTCGCCGACCTTGCCGGACGGGTGATCGGCGCGGCTGGAGCGGATCCTGGTGACGCGCAGGGCGCCACGACGGATCTGGGCGCCTTCGCCGCGATGGCGCCGCCGTACGAACCGGTGGGCACGCCGACGGGTGTGCTGCTGTTCAACCGGCTCGCCGCGCTGCGCTACCACCGCGCCGACTCGCACGCCGCCGCCTGGCGGGCCGCCGGCCTCACCGCCGCCGAGATCATCGTGCTCGGGCCGGGGCCGCTGCGCGACCGGATCGAACGGGAGACTAACCGGCGGGCCGCCGAGCCGTACGGCGCGATCACTGAGCACGAGCGCGCGCTGTTCCACGACGGCCTGCTGGCACTGGTCTAGCGAGCCCCGGCCCGCTCAGAGCGAGCCGGGCAACACCGCTCCGAGCGAGCCGGGCAACGCCCACTCAGAGGGCGGCGAGTAACGCCCGCTCAGAGAGAGGCGAGCAACCGGCCCACCTCCGCACGGTCGTTGACGCCGAGCTTCTCGTACACGGCCTGCAGGTGGTTCGCGGCCGTCCGGGTGGAGACGGTGAGCCGGGCGGCGATCTGCCGGTTCGTCAGGCCGGCCGCCGCGAGCTGGACGATCTCCCGCTGGCGCGGCGTCAGCTCGGGCGTGGCCAGCTCGACCAGCGCGGGCGTCGACACCCCCGGGCAGCGCCTGGCCAGCGACCACGCCCTGGTCTGCGCCCCCTTGGCCAGAGCGCCCCTGCCCATCGCGCGGTAGGCGGCGGACTCCTGGGCGGTGGCCTCGGCGGCGTACAGGATCATCCCGAGCCGCTCGAACCCGGCCGCCACCGCACGCAGCTCGTCGGGGTCGCCGGTGGCCCGCGCGTGCCGGGCCAGGAGCCCGGCGAGGTGCCCGTCCACCCGTTCGGCCAGCGCGGACAGGCGGTCAGCGGCCAGCGCGGGAACCCCCAGCCGCACCAGATCGTGCAGCGCGAACATCAGATGCCCCGACTGCTCGTGCTTCTCCGCGGCGTCGGCCGCCGTCAGGCACAGGCGTACCGCCTCGTCCAGGTCCCCGCTGGCCGCCGCCACCCACACCGCGGCCTGCAGCGTCGGATAGCGGGTGAACGCCCATCGGGAGGCCAGCTCCTCGGCCTCGGCCTGCAGGTCGCGCGCCTCCGCCGTCCTGCCCAGCAGCGCCAAAGCGTGCGCCTGCTCGGCCAGGCACCGCCCCCGGTACGGCGAGCGGTCGTACAGCCCGGCGGCGTCGTCGCGGCTCCAGCGCACGGCGCCCTCGGCGTCGCCCCGCAGCCTGCTGACCAGCGCGCGGAACGCCCCGAACCCGGAGACCGACAGCTCGGCGGCGGCCAGCTCCATGCCGTAATCGGCGGTGCGCTCCGCCGCGTCCAGCCGCCCGGCGAACGTCTCGGCCGCGCAGCGCGCGTCGAGCATCGTCGGCAGCGCGTGCGGCGTCTCGTCCCCCCAGCCGTCCACCCCGGCCAGGGCCTGCTCGACGACCGCGATGGTGTGCTCGGTCCGTCCCGAGTAGGCGCTGGTCCACGAGTCGAGCGCGGCCAGGTGCGCCGCGCCGCGCACGGTGATCGGCGTGCACGCGCGAGCCCGTTCGAGCGACTCGACGGCTCGGGTGGTGCGCCCCGCCCAGAACTCGGCCACGCCGAGGTAGATGTGCGCCTCCTGCTGCCAGGCCGAGTCGGTGAGTGTACGAGCCGCCTCGCCGAGCACCCGGCACGCCTCGGTGAGCGAGCCCGCCCAGGCGTGGTTGAGACCCAGGCTGATGGCGTGCTGCGCGCGCTCGCTCTCGGTGACCACCGCCGGTGCGGTCTGCCGCAGCGCCGTCAGCGCGGCGTCGGCGTCGCCGAGCACCATGAGCGACTCGCCGAGCAGCGCGACCGCGGCCACGCTCGGTCCCGCGTCCATCGCCGCCCTGGCCAGCCGCGCGGCCAAGCGGGGATCCTGCCTGGCCCAGGCCAGCCGCGCGGCGACGAGCAGCATGTCCGGATCGGTGGTCGAGCCGCTGTCGAGCCGCCACACGGCCGCGCGCAGCACGTCCTCGCGCCGCCGCAACCCGCTCGCCTCCAGCGCCTCGGCGAGCATCCGCAGCCGCCGCCGGGTCCGCAGCGTGCCGCAGCCGCCGCGTACCACCTCGCCATAGAGGGGGTGGCCGAGCCGCAGATGCTCCCGCTGCACGTCGCGTACGGCCACGATCAGCCCGCGGTCCTCGACTCGCTCCACCGCGATCGGCGAGGTGAGCGAGACCAGCAGATCGGTGCCGAGCGGCTCGCCGAACGCCACCAGCTCCAGCACCTCCCGCTCCTCCTGGTCGAGGTGCCCGATCCTGGCGTCGACCAGCTCGCGCAGCCGGGTGGTCATCGACAGCTCGCCCTGCCAGCGCCACTGCCCGTCGGTCTCGGTCAGACATCCCGAGGTACGGCCGGCGTGCACGACCTCGCGCAGGTAGAGCACGTTCCCCTCGCTGACCCTGGCCAGGTGCCTGACGGTCTGTCCGGCCACCTCCCCGCCGAGCGCCCCCTCCAGCACCTCCCCGACCTCGGCCACGGTCAGGGGCGGCAGCTCGACCCGGCGGAGCAGTTCGTCCTTCCACAGCGCGGCGACCGGCGCGGGCAGCGGCTCACCGCTGCGCACCGTGACCAGTAACCTCGCGGCGCCGCTCTCCGCCAGGTGGTGCACCAGCGCCGCCGAGGCGGCGTCGAGTCGGTGCGCGTCGTCCACGCTCACCAGCAGCTCGTCCCGTCCCGCGCTGATGCCCAAGTGTCGCGCGGCCCAGCGCAGCAGGTTCTCCCCGCTGCTGGGCGGTTCGGTCAGCGCGTGGGCGAACGCGCCGAACGGGATCGCCGCCGCCGTCTCCGTACCCAGCGCCCGAACCACCCCGTACCCCTCCAGGCCGGACAGCGCCTGCGCCGCCAGCCTGCTCTTGCCCACCCCCGCGTCTCCGGCGATCATCACGCCCGCCCGCGACCGCAGTGCCCCCCGTATGGTCGCCAGCTGGCCCCCTCGCCCGACGAACGGCCATCTGCTCCCCAGCTGCTCGCTCATCGTGCCTCCTCTCACCCTCGATGATGGTGAGCGAGGTTCGCGGGAGGTTCAGGGCTGATCTCGGGTCAAACCGGCGGCGGAGAGCAGCAGGTCGACGATCGCCTCGCTCCCGCTGAACGGCACCGGTTCGCCACCGACTTCTTCGAGCAGCCCGCGGAGCTGGCCGCCGGACTGCTCAGGCTCGACCAGCCGTACGATGACCGTCCTCATTTCGGCACCATCTCCCCGACCGGTTCAGGCCAGGTTCAGGTGGGTTGGAGAGGGGCCGCTCAGGTGGGGTAGGGCGCGGGCTCGACCTCCAGCTCGCGCATCCGCTCGGCGTACAGGGCGTAGCGCCGCCGCGCGTCGCCGCGCCGGCCTGCCGAGTCCAGCACCCGCACCAGGCCGAGGTGGGCGCGCTCGTCGTAGCGGTCGCGTTCGAGCAGGCGCAGCCAGTAGCGAGCCGCCTCGTCGTGCCGCCCCTCGCCCGCCCGTGCCGTCGCGAGCCTGGCCGCCGCCCGCACGTACGCCAGCCTCGCCTCCTCCCGCAGCCCCACGGCCCAGTCGGCGTACGGATCCTCCTCGCAGAAGTCGCCCCCGTAGGACGCCTCGGCCTCCGCCCACCGCGCCAGCGCCTCCGCCGCCCGGCCCGCCTGATCCAGTTGCCCGGCCGAGCCCACCAGATCGAGGAAGCCCTCCACATCGACGTCCACGTTGGCCAGATCGAGCCGTAGCGCGCCCTCGTCGGAGACGACGAACTCGTCCGCCGGACGTACATGATCCGGATCGAGCACCGCTCGCAGCGTCGACACCATCACGTTCAGCCGCTTCAGCCCGACCGCGTCGCCCTGCTGCTCCGGCCAGAGGATCTCCACCAGCCGCTCCCTGCCGATCGCCGCGCCCCGGCGGCTGACCAGGATCTTCAGCAGATCGCGGGCCTTGCGCGACTGCCAGGCGGTGCGGGCGACGGGCACCGCGCCGCGCAGGACTCGGAACGTTCCCATGGTCTCGACCCGCACGCGCGCCTCCGCCACCGGCGTGAACCGGCCGACCAGCGCGTCGATCCGGGCATCGAGCGCCCGGCAGCCGATCGCGTGCATGCGGCTCCTGACCTGATGCGCGATCTCCCTGCCGGGCACCGCGTCGCCCAGCGCGGCCCTGACCAGCTCGGCCCTGGCCCGGCCGATCGGATCGCCGAGCGCCGACCACTGACGCACCGCCTCGTCGGCCAGCCGGGAGTCGCCGTCGAGCTCGGCGCGCAGCTCCACCATCGCGGCCCGCGCCGCGTGATCCCTGCGCCGCACGGCGACGGACTCGGCCTCCGACAGCAGCACCCTGGCCTCGTCGTACCGCCCGGCGGCCAGCGCGACACGGGCCGCGACCAGCCTGGCGTCCACCCCGGCGATGCCTTCCGCGTGCTTCAGCGCCCGCGCGGCCACGCGGGCCGCCTCATCGGGATCGTCGTCCGTGAGCAGGACGGCCAGTTTGTTCAGGGCGTTGGACAGCTCCTGAACCTCGCCGGACGCGCCGGCGTCCGCGATGATCCGCCGGTAGATGGCCATCGCCGACCTGCGGTCGCCGCGCAGCACCTGGATGTCGGCCAGCCGGATCAGCCCATAGCCGACGAACCGCGACCCCATCGCCTCCCACCTGGCCGCCGCGTCCGCGGCGTCGATCGCCGCCTCCTCCAGCCGGCCGAGCCCGATCAGCGCCTTGGCCCGGTTGGCGATGTTCAGCGCGGCGTACGGGGCGAACGACACCAGATCCGACAGCCTGGCCGCGATCTCGACCTCCGCCAGCGCCCTGGTGTAGGCGGCCTCGTCGAGGTGACAGGAGGCGCGATTGGCGCGGATGCGGATGAGCTGGACGACGTCCCCGGCCCGCTCGGCGTACTCCAGCGCGCGCAGGTAATAGGCGTCGTTGGCCCGCCGATCGCCGTCGAGCGAGGCGAGCATGGCCTGCACGGTGTTGGCCGCGGCCAGGGCTCCCGGATCGCCCAGCGCGCTGGCCAGCTCCAGCGCCCGGTCCGCCAGCTCGGCGCAGCCCGCCCGGTCGCCCTTCAGCCAGAGCACCGACGCGGTGGAGGCCGCGCACATCGCCGCGTCGGCCGGCGGCAGCCCGTACTCGAAGCCCTTGGTGTAGATGGCGATGGCCGAGTCGAGGTCGCCACGCAGGTGGTCGATGAGGCCGAGCCGCCTGGCCAGGAACGCGTCGAACACCGAGGTCGCCGCCGCGCGGGCGAGCAGGTCGCGCGCTCGGGTCCAGTCGCCGCGATTCTGCTCGGCGATGCCCGCGAGCCGCTGCATCGCCGGCGACTGCCGGATCGGCTCGGGCAGCAGGGCGAGCGCCGCCACCACGTCATCGCCGCGCTCGGCCAGGCGCAGGCCGTGCGTGCCGAGCAGCGAGGTGACGAGCGTGCTGTGCCGGGTGGCGACCGCGGCGCGCAGGGCCAGCTCGGGCTGGTCGTGCTCGACGTACCAGCGGGCGGCGACGGCGGCCGTGTCGTGGGCCTCGTGCCGGTCGAGCGGCGCGTGCGCGGCCAGTACGTGGGCGCTGGTGGCGGTCAGCCGGTATCCGCTGGGGAGAGTCGGCCGGTGCGCGCCGGTGGGCAGGGTCGGCCGGTGCTCGCCGACCGTGGGGTGGTTGCCTGTCCCGGCCGGCTGGTGTCCGTCGGCCGCGCGGTGGGTGCCCGTCGAGGCGGCCCCGGACCGGTGTCCGTCGTGGCCGGCCTCCAGGAACAGGCCCCGGCTGGTCAGCGAGGCCAGCGTGTCGGGCGGGGCGCCGAGCGCGGCGGCGAGGTCGTCGGTGAGCACGGGCAGCACGGTCGCCGCCCGCAGCAGCTCGCGCATCGCCGCGGGCAGGTCATTGAACGCCGACAGCGTGAGCCGCTCCAGCGTGGCGGAGGTGGCGGCCAGGCCCGCGGCCGTACCCGGCCAGGCGGCCGGATCGGTGCGGGCGAGCGCGTCGAGCGCGGCCCGCACGGCGGCGGGCCAGCCGCCACAGGCGTCATGCAGCGTGGCGGCGATCGCCGCCCCAGGCTCGCCCAGCCGCTCGCGCGCCCAGGCCGTGGTCTCGCCGATCGTGAGCGCGAGGTCGGTCGCGTCGAGGTCGAGCACCTCATGGTCCTGGCGAAGGCGGGCGGTGGGGAACGGCAGCGGCGCCCGAGATGCGGTGACCACGTGCAGGTGGCGGGGGGCGGCCCGGACCAGGGTCTCGACATAGCGTACGGAGCCGGCCGCGCCGACGATCGTCTCGATGCCGTCGAAGACTAAGGCGAGCCCCCGTCGCAGCCGCCCCGCCAGCGCCTCGGCCAGCGCGCCCGCCAGCGCCGCCGCCCTGGACAACTCGTCGGCGTCCGGCCCGAGCGGGGACTCGGCGGCGGCGGCGAGCTCGGCGGGCAGGTCCGGAACCACCTCCGCGAGGGCCGCGACCAGCGCGCCGGCCAGCGTGGTGAGGTCGCGATCGGCGGGCCCCAGCCGGTGGAGCACCGCGCCGACCGCCTCACTCCAACTCGTCAGCGCGATCGACTTGCCGTAGCCCGTGGTGGCCACCAAAGTGGTGAGCCTGTGCGTCAGCGCCCCGTCGAGCCGCCGGTCGAGGGCGGGACGGGGTTGCACCCACCCACGTTCCACCCACGCATGCTACGCCGGGGATCGCGAACGACTCCAGAGTTCGCAAAGTGCCACCTCCCGGTAACCGGGCCGGAGGCGCACTATGGTCGAGTACCTCTTCGAGGAGGGTCGCGGTGGATCAGGACCTGCCCGGCGGAGCGAGGCTGATCGTGGGGGTGGACGAGTCCCCGGCCTCGCGCTGGGCACTGGCGTGGGCCATCGGGGCCGCGCGGCTGCATCGGATGGCGCTGATCGCCGTCCACGTCAGCCGGGCCCCGGTACACCCCTTCCCCGAGGCGCTGCCCGTGCAGCACGCCATGAAGGCGGGGGAGGAGGCGCGGTGCAACGAGGTGATCGCGGGCGTGTTCGACGACGTGGCCGGTGGGCTGCCCGCCGACCTCACCACGGCGGTGGTCGGCCGGGTCGGTGACCCCGGCTATCACCTCGTCGACCTGGCCCGTGAGGGCGATCTACTGGTGCTGGGGCGGGGGAAGCGGGGGATGATCAGCCGGTTGTTCCTGCCTTCGACGAGCATGTACTGCGCTCGGCACGCCAAGACGACGGTCGTGATCGTCCGGCAGCCGACACCGCCGGACGAGCCGCACCTGCCGGGGGAGCGCACGCGACGGTTCTGGAGCCGCAAGCACATCTAGCTGGGTCGGGTGTCCGTTTCTCCTCTCTCCGACTCCCGGACCTCCGACTCCCGGACCTCCGACTCCCGGACCTCCGACTCCCGGACCTCCGACTCCCGGACCTCCGACTCCCGGACCTCCGACTCCCGGACCCCCGACTCCCGGACCCCCGACTCCCGGACCCCCGGCTCCCGGACCCCCGGACCGTTCGGACCCCCGGACCCCCAGGTCCGTCGACCCCGGTTCCCCCGGGTCCCCGATCCCTCCGACCCCCGGACCGACCCCCTCGGGTCCCCTGGGTCCTCGACCTCCTGGGTCCCCCGGTCCCCCGAAGGGGGTATCTCCCAATAAGGACCCCAGCCCCCACAGACCGTCACAGGGATCGAGACGGTCGTTAGCCCAGGGCTTCCTTCAGGACGCTCAGGCCCGAGGGGATCTCGGCTTGCTGGATCGCGCCGTACCCCAGAACCAGGCCCTGCTGGGCGGGGCTCTCACCGCAGTAGGCGTCAAGCCGTTCCAGGGCCAGCCGGGGAACCGGGCGTACGGACACTCCGGGGGAGAAGCGGGCGCACAGGTGCAGCCCCGCGACCGAGGGGACCAGACGCAGGCGGTCGTCACCGGCGAGGGCGTCGACGACGAGGGCGTGGCGGGCGGCGTACTCGCGGGTGGCCTTCCTGATGTGTCTGGCCAGCAGGCCCTCGTCGATGAAGCGGGCCAGCGCGGCCTGCGTGGACAGCTCGCCGTGGCAGTCGCTCAGCTGCCTGGCGGCGCGCAGCGCGGGCATGAGCGAAGCGGGGGCCACCAGGAAGCCGAGGCGCAGCATGGGCAGCAGCGTCTTGGAGAAGGAGCCGATGTAGATGACCCGCCCCGCCCGGTCCAGGCTCTGGAGCGGCTCCAGCGGCCGGTCGCCGAAGCGGAACTCACTGTCGTAATCATCCTCGACGATCACGCCACGCCGCCGCTCCGCCCAGGCCAGCAGCGCGGCGCGCCGAGCCAGCGACATCGGAGTGCCGAGCGGGAACTGGTGGGACGGGGTGACATACACCAGCCGGGCGGCGTTGGGGATGGCGGTCACGTCGATGCCCTCGCCGTCCACCGGGACTCCGACGACGCGGGCGCCCAGCGAGCGGAACAGCCGGCGCGCGGGCGGGTAGCCCGGCTCCTCGACCGCCACGCAGGCGCCGGGGTCGATGAGCACCCGGCCGACGAGGTCGAGCGCCTGCTGGGCGCCGTCGGTGATCAGGACGTCGTCGGCGCCGGCTCGTACGGAGCGGCTGATGCCAATATGTCGGGCTATAGCGTCCCTTAGGGCTTCGTGGCCGGAGGGGTCGGCATATCCGGCGAGGCTGGTACGGAGCTCACGGGCCACCAGCCTGCGCCACGTCTCCATCGGGAACAGCCGGGGATCGGGCACGCCCACGCGGAAGTCGTACTCGTGACCGGCGGCTGGTGAGTCGGCGGCCACGGACCGCCAGATGGCGCGGGGCCGTACGACCCCCTGGGGCGCCGCCCTGGTGCGTACCCGCTCCGCCGAGACGAACGTGCCCGCGCCCGCCCGGCCGACGAGGAAGCCGTCGGCCACCAGCCGGTCGTAGGCGACCGCGACCGTGTTCCGGGAGATCTCCAGCCGTCTGGCCAGCTCGCGGGTCGGCGGCAGGCGTTCGCCCGATCTGAGCCGGCCGTCGAGGATCGCGTCCAGCAGCTGCCGGTAGACCTGTGCGGCCAGGTCACCCCGGCCATGAAGGCTTACATGGACATCCATCTTGGCCCAATCATTTACCCGAAAATTGGAGCTTATATCGGGACAAGATGAGTCTTAGGTTGGAGCCATGACAGAGCGCATGAACCTCGGCGAACTCGCCGGAGAAGCCTACAAAGCCATGGCCGGCCTAGACCGGTACGTCCGGCACAGCACCCTGCCCGCACCCTTGCTGGAGCTGGTACGCCTGCGCGCCAGCCAGATCAACGGCTGCGTCTACTGCGTGGACATGCACAGCGGCGACGCCAAGCAGGCGGGCGAGAGCGACGCCAGGCTGCACGCCGTGGCCGTGTGGCAGGAGGCCCCCTTCTTCACCGACCAGGAACGCGCCGCCCTGGCCTTCACCGAGGCCGCCACCAGGCTCTCGACCGACGACATCACCGATGAGATCTGGCAGCGGGCCGCCGAACACTTCGACGACCAGGAACTCGCCGCCCTGGTGGTGGCCGTCGCCACGATCAACGCCTGGAACCGGATGGGCGTGGCCACCCGCATGACCCCCGAGTCCTACAAGGGCTGACCACCGGTGCCACTCTTACCGCGACGGGACCTGCGACGATGACTACGACGGGACCCACTCCGGAACCCACGACGGGACCCATAACAGCGAGCAGACGGTCGAGCTGGGGGTCGAGCAGAGGGCTCCTCGTACAGGCGCAGCTGGCGAACTCGATCGGCGACGGTGCCTACCTGGTCACCTCGGCGCTCTATTTCGCCAGGATCGTCGGCCTGTCGGCGACGGAGATCGGCTTAGGGCTCACGCTGGGCTGGGCCGTCGGCACCGTCGCGGGCGTCCCCCTCGGCCACCTGGCCGACCGCCGCGGGCCGCGCGGAGTGGCCGTCCTCCTGGCCCTGTCGACCGCCGTCGCGGTCATGTCGTTCCTGTTCGTGCGGTCGTTCGCGCTGTTCGTCCTGGCCGCCTGCCTATACGGCACCGCGCAGACCGGCCTGTCCGCGGCCCGCCAGGCGCTGCTGGCGGGACTGATCGAGCCGGGCAAACGCACCGAGGTCCGGGCCGTACTCCAGTCCACGATCAACGGCGGCCTCGCGATCGGCGCCGCTTTGGGCGGATTCGCGCTGCACGTGGACACCCGGGAGGCGTACCTGGCCGTGTTCGCGGTGGACGCGGTCAGCTTCCTGGCCGCCGCCCTCCTTCTGCTCCGGCTGCCCGCCGTCGCCCCGGTCCCCGCCGCTGCCGGGCCGAAGCTGGCCGTGCTAAGGGACCGGCCGTACGCGGTGATCACGCTGATCAACGCGATCATGCTCTTCTACATGCCGCTGCTCAGCCTGATCGTCCCCCTCTGGATCGTCCAGCGCACCACGGCACCGACCTGGCTGGTCTCGGCCCTGCTCCTGGTCAACACGGTGAGCGTGCTGCTCTTCCAGGTACGGATCGCGCGTCGGGTCAGGGGCCTGGCCGACGCCTCCCGATCGGTGCGGTACGCGGGCCTGGTCATGCTGGCGGCCTGCGCGGTGTTCGCGATGTCGGCCATCGGCTCGTCGGCCTGGCTCGCCGGGCTGATCCTGCTCGCCGCGTCTGGGCTCCAGGCGTACGGCGAGATGCTGCTCGGGGCGGGCGCCTGGGAGATCGGCTTCGCCCTGGCACCGGCGGACAAGCAGGGCCAGTACCAGGGCTTCTTCGGGACCGGGATGGCGGTGGCCAGGATGCTCGGCCCGGTCGTTCTCACCACCCTCGTCATCGGCGGGGGCACGCTGGGGTGGCTGCTGGTCGGCGGCCTGTTCGTGGCGGCCGGCGCCGCGATGGGCCCGGCCGTGAGCTGGGCCACCCGCAACCGCTACGGTTTGACATGATCTACCTGGTGTCCGAGATGGGACGGGATAACCGGCCCCACCTGGGGTTGTTCATTCGTTCTTTGCACATCCGGTACATCTGGTTCGTGCACAACACAAGGACCGCAGCCATCCCTTGCTAGGCTGCATGTCAACCGTTGGGTCTCACCCCGGCAGGTGAGGCCGTCGAAGAAGTGGGGTCACACCGTGAAGAAGCTTGTCGTTCTGGCGCTGATCGCCCTTGGGGGGCTGCTGGTCTGGCGCAAGGTGCAGGCCGACCGCGCCGAGCTCGATCTCTGGACCGAGGCCACCGGCAGCGAGAACTAACCGACCTGGCGAGGCGATGAATGACGTCGTCCAGATAAAGCTGGCGTGCCTGGACCTGGCCGGCACAACAGTCGGTGACATCGCCATGGTCGAGCGGGCTTTCGCTGAGGCGATAGCCACTCAGGGCATCGTCCCCGGGACCGGCGCGTACGCGCGTGCCATGGTGCACGTGCACCGGTCCCGGGGCTGTCCCAAGATCGATGTCTTCCGAGGGATCTTCCCCGGCAACGAGGCCCAGGCTCAGGCGGCGAACCTGACGTTCGAGCGCTCATACGAGGGTGCGCTCGACCGAGCAGGTCTCGTTCCCATGCCCGGAGTCATCGAGGTCCTCGACAAGCTCCGCGGCTCCGGCCTGAAACTGGCCCTGATCACCGGCTTCAGCCGCGTCACCCTGAGCCGCGTCCTCAGCGTCCTCGGCTGGCACGACAAGATCGACCTCGCCATCTGCCCCGAAGACGCCGGCGGCCGTGGCCGCCCCTGGCCCGACATGGTCCTGCACGCCGTACTCCGCCTCGGCATCGAGGACGTACGACAGGTGGCGGTCATCGGCGACTCGGAAAGCGACATGCTCTGCGGCCGCCGAGCCGGCGCCTCGATCGTGGCCGGCGTGATGACCGGCGTCCACAGCCGGGAGCGACTCCTCAAGGGAGGCGCCACACACATCCTGGACTCGATCGCCGACTTCCCAGGCTTGATCTTGAGCGAAGACCCGAGTAGGCAGCAGATGGGTGTCGGGGGCCGGTAAGCTATCTTCGTCACGTCGAGGGGCCTTAGCTCAGTTGGCAGAGCGCCTGCTTTGCAAGCAGGAAGTCAGGAGTTCGAATCTCCTAGGCTCCACCAGCAAAAACACCCCGCCACTGATCATGTGACGGGGTGTTCGTGCCATTAACGTGCCATTAGCTCGTGGAGACCAGCGCGCCCGCGCCGTCGTCATCTCCCCTCTTGCGCTTCTTCTCCGCCTTCTTTCGCTCAGCTTTCACTCGTGCGGTGAGTGCGTCGGCGATCCGCTGGTCTGCGTCTCGGGTGGCGTGCTGGTAGATGAGCGCGGCCCGGTCGCTGTCGTGTCCCATCCGTGCCTTGAGATCAGCGAGGCTTGCCCCTGACTGCGCGGCCAGCGTGTTCCCCGTGTGTCGAAGATCGTGAAAGTGCAGGTTCAGGAGACCCATCTCCTTGAGCGCGTCCGCCCATCGGGCTTCACGCCGAAAGTTGCCGCCCCGTAGGAACGCGCCCCGCTTGCCGAGGAACACGAAGCTGTCTTCGGCCTCGTCGACGAACAGCGCGAAGTGCTCGACCAGCGACGGGATGATGACCGAGGGAATGCTGACAGCCCGCCGGCCAGCTCGTGACTTGAGCGGCCCCAGGCGCATCTCACCGCCGTCGAGTTCGAGGAGCTGTTCCCGCACCTGCACGGTTCGTTCCTTGAGATCGATGCTCGAACGGCGCAGTGCGATCACTTCACCCCAGCGCAAGCTCGCGAAGGTGGTGAGCAGGATGAGCGCCTTGAATCGCCTGTCCGCCATCCGGTCGGCGAGCTCGAAGACCTGAGTCACGGTCAGCACCGGGCGTTCTGGGGTGTGCTCGTTGCCCGCACCCTTGATCCGGCACGGGTTGCGACTGATCATCTTGTCCTCTTCGACAGCCGTCATCAGCACGGCCCGGAGCAGGCGGTACGCCTTTGCCGCCGTGGAGACGGACACGCCACGGTCGAGGAGACCCGCACGCCAGGAGCGGACCGTCTTCGTCGTGAGCTTGCCGACCGAGACCTTTCCCAGCGTCGGGACGATGTGGCGCTCCAGCAGCCACGTGTACAGCTCGACAGTCTTCGGCCGAAGCCCCGGACGTTCCTTGATCCAGTCCCGCGCGTAGTCGGCCAACTCGATCTTGCCGCGCTCAGGATCGGTCCATTCCCCCGAGATCATCTGAGCCTCGATGAGCGTCAGCGCCCGATCAGCGTCCGTCCTGGTGGCGTAGGTCGTTGTACCTGTGTGGATTACGCCGTCTGGCCCGGGATAGCGAATCTGGAAGCGTCCAGAGGGGAGCTTGCGGATATTGCCGAAACGCCGGTGTCTGTCCTTGTTGGCCATCAGGCGGCCCTCCCTGTGACGTCCTGGTGGGTGAGGGGCGCGATGGTGCCCGCGACGACGAAGGCGATCAGAGCCGATTCGCGGATGCGGACGTGTCTGCCGACCTTCACGAACTCGATACGTCGCTCAGAGATCAGGCGACGGACGAAGCGCGCCGAGGTGTGCAGCAGTTCGGCCGCTTCATCGACGGTCAGTAGCTGGTCCACGTATCTACCTCCTTCACGCCGCTTGTGGATCTGCCGAAAGATCTTGGCCGTCTGCTCTGGCTTGGAGTTCGGCCATGTGGGCGCGCCAGCGTTGCCGCTCGCGAACGGATCGCAGGAGCCGGACAGCCAGGGGAGCGACATTGGCGTCACCGACCGGGATAGGTCGCCAGACGTAGCGGTGTGGGTCTATGGGCTCGTCTGCCTTGCCGAGGGCCTCCAGGACCCAGGTACGGCGGTCCTGCTTGTGCTCCGCCAGCGTCTTGTTCGACCACTTACGGGAGACCAAGACGCGGCGGCCCGCATACCCGAGGTGTTCGGGCTTGTGCGCCTTGGACCGGCATCGGCCAGGCGCCATCCCCACCTTGGCACCCTTGGGCTGGACGCCGTAGCGCAGCCAGTTCGGGCAGGTCGGCGAGCACGGCTCGTAGCGCAGGGCGTCTACGAAGCGAGCCGCGTGCTCCTGCTGGGCGCGACTGTCGAGTCCGTCGCCGAGGCTTTTGGTCAGATACTTCGATAGGTAACGGATGCACTGGTCGGCGTCCGTAGTGCCCGCGAGCACGCCCTTGACGTCCACCTGCTCACCGAAGCGGATCGCATGCAGCGGCTCGGCGTCCAACTCGTCGAGGGCCTCGTCCCAGGTAGGGAGTACCTCTCCGGTGGCGGGGTCGAGGTAGCCGGCCCCTTCCTGCCAGACCGGCAGGTGCTCGCCCTCGAAGACCACCTGATCGACAGAGGGCCACCACACCTGGTGGTACGTGGCCGCCGCGATCTGCTTGATCTCCGCTCGCGGTAGCGTCCCCCGGATGGCCATGTGCAGGTGCGGAGCAAGCCGTTTCTGTGGTTCCACGGTGGCGAAGTACTGCACGTCGTAGCCAGCGACGCGGCGAAGGTTCTGCACGAACCGGTCCACCAGCTTGGAGAAGTGCAGCGCGTCCCGAGCAGCCCGCGCGTAGTCGTAGGTGTTGGGATCGACGGGCGCGCCGTCGCGGACCTTGCCGTACGAGGGCAGGGTGAGCGTGACGAACAGCGAAGGCCGGTAGGTCCTGCCGTCCGGGGCCTGGAACGTCCGGCCCAGCGTCGTGTGCGCCATCTTTCGCTTGGGCAGGTCTGGCGCGTCCTGCCGCCGTCGGGTCGAGCGCGAGCGCTTTGGAGTCGCACGGCCGAGCACGCTCCCGCGCATACCAGCCGCGTTGATCTCCTCGTCCAGGCCCTCGATGACCGAGTCCAGGTCGGTGGTGTCGCCGCCGTCGCGTTCGGTGTCGTCGCGCTGCGCTTGGATGTCGGCGCGGAACTCGACCAGCCAGCGCTGTTCCTCGTTGGGCTTGTCCGGGGTGATCGTGGGTTCGTCGTCCAGGTGCCAGCCCTCACGGCATTGGGCCTTGCGCAGTTGCTTGTTGCGCTTGGCGCACGGCGGGCACTTGCTGTCCATCGGCGAGCCGCACGGAACGTCGATGATCTCCCACCGGCCGGTGTGGGTGTCGAGCCGCTTGAGCGGGACGGGGCGGATGCACACGCCGTGTTGCTTGGCGACCTCTTCCATGACGTCGCGGGCAAGCGGCTGGGCCATCCGCAGGGCGCGAGGGGTGGACCGGTCCGTCATCGGGCCTCACCGCCCTCTGGGGCGAAGTCGGCGACCATGGCGTGGATGTCGGTATCGGAGACATAAGCCGCGCGGACGCGTACCGGGTCGGGCGAAGTTTCCAGCCGGACGTAACCGATGCCCGCGCCCTTGTCGGGGTTCGGTGAGATCTGGTCGGCGAGCGCGCCACGGTCGCGTGCGCCGTCGCCGAGGACCATGTCCACCTGTTCGGATTCGTCGAGCCGGAGGGCGATCTTGTCGGGGAACAGGTTGCGGATGCTCATGACCTCTTTGCGCGGGTCTTGAAGGGCCGCCAAGACGCCGACACCGACCGCCCGTCCCTGGGTGGTGAGCGTGGCCAGCGCAGCGGAGACGCGCCGTCGGAGGTCCTTGTCAGCCTGGTAGGCGGTCAGGAACGCGACCTCATCGACGATGACCAGGATGAACGGGTCATCGACGGTGGGCGTGTGAGAGCGCTGGACACCGCCGAAGCGGGCGGCCCGCTCCTGCATCGTCTTGACGGCCTTTTCCAGCAGTTCGGCGCACTCTTCAGGGGTGGCGGCGTAGTGGGAGCCGAACAGGGCACGGCCGAAAGAGAGCTCCATCAGTTTGGGGTCCAGCGCCCAGATCTCCACCAGGCCCGCCCGAAGCGCCGGGAGTAGCGCGCGGATGGTCGACCAGATGATGGAGCCCTTGCCCGCACCCGTGGCACCCGCGACCAGTACGTGTGTACCAAGGATCTTTAGCAGCCAGGGAGAGCCGTCCTCCTGCCTGCCGATCTCGACCGGCCCCACGGTCGGCACAGCTGGGATGGGGAGAGCGGGCATCGGCGTGGCCAGCGGATCGCGTCGAGGGAAGGTCAGCATCAGCCGACCGGCCTTGACTACCTGGACACGGCACGATGGTGCGCCGAAGCCGTGCGCGAGATGGTCGGTACGGTCGGACCAGTCTTTGACGGTTTGCCCGTCGAGCATGCGCACGGTGACGGTGTCGGCCCAGGCGCTGCAGGTGACCTTGCCGAGGCGGGGCAGGTAGTCACGGCCGCGCAGGTGTTTGCCGAGCCCGGAGACGATCATGACCGGTTGCCAGTGGCGGCGGTAGACGAATATGAGCCGCCACCAGGCCAGCAGCCGCCGGCCGACCCAGCGGGCGAACGAGCCGCGATCGACGAGGGCCCAGGCGATGAGCCCTGCTGGGATGGGCGCGACCAGGAGCAGCGCAGTTTGCCAGCCGTACAGCCAGCACAGCACGGATGGCACCGCCAGGACCACGACGGCGATCGGGTGCCGCCAGACGGTACGGACCAGACTCACGAGGAGCCGACCGGCCAGGATGGCGATGGTGATGATGGCGGGGGTGGTGACGACGGCCGGGCGGAAAACGACGGCCGTGTCGGGGGTGGTGGAGACGAGGTTGCGCGCCTCGTCGCCGGGAAGCCTGCGGAACATAAGGTGGATGCCTCTCGTGATGTGGAGTCGTGGGAGAACCGAGGGGCCGCCGGAAGTTGCCGCTTCTGGCGGCCCCGCCTTGCTTGGTCAGGCCGCCGTGTCGGTGGCGGTCTTGCCGGTGGCCGACTGGTTGATGTGCAGGCGCTCGCAGTCGGCCAGGTAGCGAGCAGCGGCGTTGAAGATCTCGCGGGCCGTGTTCAGGTCCGCGTCGGTGACGGGTCCGGCCCCGGTGGTGGAGACCGACACGTTCGCCTCGCGGGAGGCGATCTCCAGGTACGGGCGCGGGCTGTCGAGCATTCCGGCACGGATGTTCAGGTCCGCCGTGTGGAAGGAGATGTGCAGACGCGGAGTGGAGCCGGGCTCCATCGACAGCGTGATGTAGGTATACGGGCCGAGGTTGCTCATGCCGCCGTCCCGTTCTGCACCATCTCGTGGTCGCTGATCATGGCGCGGTAAGTGCGCTCGACCAATCGGGCGTAGCGGGCGGCCTCGTGGGCGAGCTGACGTGCGAACGTCAGGTCGTCTGCGGTCACGGGTCCTCTTGCGGTGACCTGGACGCAGGCGGAGCCGAAGTCGAGCGCCAGCACCGGCTTACGGTGGCCGTAGGGGTGGAGCAGGGTCCGGGCGGTCCGGCCGGTGGTCAGCCGGATCACGCTGGTTCGAGGGGTACGGCGTCGGGTCATCAGGCGGCGTCCTTTCCGACCTTGGCCGTCTGGTTGGTCTGGTTGGTCTGGTTGGTCTGGCGGGGAGCATGCATCTCGTGGACCTTGATCGAATAGGCGAGACGTCCGGCCGCGTTGACGTACGGCGTGACGGACATGCCGTCGAACTCGACCGGCGTGAACGGAAGCCCCGGCATCGGGGCGGGAGGCACCGGCTGCACCGGCGCGAGGATCTTGACCGCGACCGTCTTCTGAGCGGGCTTGAGGGTCGGGTCACCGTCCATGACCGCGACCTGCCAGACCAGCTCTTGGGTCTGCTTGTCGCGGGCCTGCACGAACCGGCCGTTGGACGAGGCGTCGAAGTCCTTGACGGGTTCGACCTCGCCGACGATGTAGCAGCCGTGCGGGAAGACCATGGCGAAGGTGACGGGGACAGGGCCTTGCAAAGCCATAAGGTTTCCTCTCTCGACTGACAGGCACTTAACCTATCAAGTGCTTAGAGCATAAGAAGAGCCCGCTTGATAGGTCAAGTGCCTAGGGCGGGCTCAGTGGGTAAGACTTCCCTAGCCAATCGGATAGGCGTCCTCCAGCTCATGACGATCCGCCGGCAGCAGTACCTCGACCACGACCAAAGGACGCCCGGACGCATCCCGGACCGAGCCGAAGACCGCCAGCAACGGCGTGTTCTTCGGCATGGCGAGCTGCTTGGCCTCACCGGCAGTGGGCATGCGCGCGGTGATCTGCTCCACGATGTGATCGAAGCGAACGCCCTTGCGCGACCGAAGGTGCCCACGCAGGCCATCGGGCAACGGTTCACCACTGGTCAAGTCCGTGCCCTCCGACAGCTCCAAGGGCAGCCAGAGCGAGACCAACTCGGTCGGCTCACCATCACGGACGATCAAACGACGACGCAGAAACGCCCTGCTCTTGGGTTGCAGCTCCAGCAGCGCCGCCACCCTGTTAGGCGCCGCTACCGCCCCCGCCTCGATCAGCTCCCCGGAGGCATCGGTCTCAGGGTTGGTGAGGTACGCCCGGCCTGGCCGGTTCTGCTCCACCGACGACATCGCCGGACGGCCGAGAACGAAACGCCCCTTGCCCTGCTGGGACTCGATCCAGCCCTGTTCGCGAAGCACCCGCAGCGCGGCCACCACCGTGGGGCGGGAGACGCCGAACTCTTGGATCAGTTGGTTCTCACTGGGAAGGAGGGAGCCCGGGGGATAGGTTCCCGATTCGATACGCCGTTGAAGAGTCTGCACAAGCTGCGCATACTTCGGCGGTACGGACTCAAGTGACATCATGACCGTCCAGCACCCGACAGGTTGTTTTACCAAGTTTGAGCGTATCCTGGCCGGACCCATCTGTCCACGCCAGTTCAGGCAACGCAAGCCGCCCAGGAACACACCCCGGCAGGCAAGACCGGCAGCAGGCGGCCGGGACGAGATTGCCATGGCCTGCCGGGATGAAGAGACGCGACGAGGCAGGGCAAGCGCACCCCGCCCCCTCCGACCGAGGCGCTGTCACTGCCTCGCCGCGTCCGTCTCAGCGACCCTTGACGTACTCGGCCAGGATCGAGGCCGCCCCTCGCGGATCGTTGGTCGGGTGTCGTTTCTTCGCGTCATGCCAGGAGTAGTACAGACCGTCGTACTCGACGATCACCCGCACCGGCAGCCCCGGACGGAGCCGCGCAACCATCAGGGCGCTGTTGTTGTCGCGCAGTTCCGCATTCACGCCGAAGGCGGTGAGCTCATCACGCAACTGCACAAGCATGCGCTCCGCAACCCACTGGATGACATCTGCCGCCAGTTCGGCCGCACTCGGATTCATCTCCCGCTCCCTTCGGCCTGGCCTCTTCCGAGGCAGTCGAGACACTCCCGCTCCCCAATCCGTTCGGGCCCCTCCCTGTCGTTGCCGATCAGGAGGGCGCGACGCGAGCCCCTCAGCTTGTAACCGCGCCCTCGACACGCAGGGCAGAGCCTTGCCTCGCTGTTCTCGTCTGGCCGGGTCACCGTCGCCATCTCCTTGCGAGTCGTTCGGTACTCCCTGTGGCGGAAGTCCGCTTGACGTACCGTGGTTGATTGATGGCAAGTCCACCGGCAAAGCAGAATGAGGGGACCCGCTAAGAGGCCCCCCTCTTAACCCCTTTTCGATCCACCATCGGAAAGCAGGCCAGGTATGCCCGAGGCAACACCCAATGTGCTACTTCGGAACTGGCGGCAGCAGGCCGATTTGACCCGTGCCGAAATGGCTAAAATGGTCAACCTCACCAAAAGCGGGATCAAGCACAACCTCGCCTGCGACGAGGAACGCATACGCCGCTGGGAGGCAGGCGAGGTCACATGGCCACACGAGCCCTACCGACTGGCCTTGAGCGAGCTCACCCATCTGGACCCGGAAGATCTGGGTTTCGTCCGCACCAAGCGCGCCCGCACGCACACGAATTCCAGCAAAGCGGTTGATACCCTTGCAAATGCACCACGTGCTGTGAATCTCGTCGAAAGAGGAGAGGACGCGAACGACGTGCGACGCCGCGAATTCGTCGGCCTCACGGGGGCGGCCCTGTTTGGCGCAGTAGTCGGGAAACCAGCCCCCACCCAGGACATCGGCCCCGACATTGAGAGCCTCGCCGCCGCTCTTGTCGATTACTCCACTCCCGCAGACAGCCTGATCGACCTCGACGCGCTTGCCAATGCGGTGAGCACCGCCAAGCGCAACTACCAGGCATGCCGATACGCCCAGGTGACCGCCAAACTGCCGACCCTGCTCAGCAAACTTCGCGCCGCAGGCACCCTGCTGCACGGCGACGAGCGGCTACGCGCCCACAGGCTGTGCGCCGAGGCGTACCACGTGACCGCATCCATCCTGCTCAAGCAGGAGGACAAGGGACTTGCCTGGCTCGCCGCAGACCGCAGCGTCCAAGCCGCGCACGCCAGCCAGAGCCCCCTCATGATCGGCTCTAGCTCCCGCATCATCACCCACGCCCTGATGGACGGCGGACACCACCGCGCCGCCACTGACGCCGCCCGCAGCGCAGCTCAACGCATGGACGCCGACCTCGTCGCCCCTTCCGCCGACGACCTGTCGATCTACGGCTCTCTGCTGCTACGCGGAGCCGTCGCCGCAGCCCACACCGGCAACCGGCACAACACCGTCGAGCTCCTAGACGAGGCCGCCGACGCAGGCACGCGACTCGGTCACGACGGCAACCACATGTGGACCGCATTCGGCCCGAACAACGTCCTGTGCCACCGGGTACACGTCGCCCTCCGGCTGGGAGACGCGGGCACCGCCATCGACTACGCCCGCCAGGTCGAGCTGGACAAGCTGCCGATCAACGAACGCAAGGCCACTGTCCTGGTCGACACCTCCCGCGCGTTCCTGATGTGGAACCAGCACGACAAGGCCCTGCACATTCTGCGCGTCGCGGGCGAACTGGCCCCCGAGGAAATCACCGGCCGCCCCGCGGCTCTCCGGCTGGTCCGTGACATCCTGGCAACCGCCCCGATCAGCGTCCGCCGTGAAGCCCGCGAGTATGCGGCATCCCTGGGAGTCAGCGCGTGACCCAACCCGGCAAGGTCCTTTACATCATCGTCTGCGCCGCAGGACCCGCCCCCGACGTTGGTCGCCTCGTCACGCTGGCCCAGGACCAAGGCTGGACAGTTCAGATCATCGCCACCCCGCCGGCCCTCGACTTCATCGACATCCCCGAGCTGGAGAAACAGACCGGCCGCCCCGTCCGCAGCCAGTACCGCAAACCCGACGAACCCAAATCACCCCGAGCCGACGCGATCATCATCGCCCCAGCGACCTACAACACGATCAACAAATTCGCGCAGGGCATCGCCGACACCTACGCACTCGGCCTGCTCTCCGAAGCCCCCGGACTCGGCATCCCGGTCGTCATCTTGCCGTTCGTCAACAGCGCCCTGGCCTCTCGTATCCCTTTCCGGAGCAGCATCGCCCAGCTTCGAGCGGAAGGTGTGCGCGTTCTACTCGGACCAGGCCAGTTCGAGCCACACCCGCCCAGCTCTGGCGGGGAACGCATCGACAGCTATCCATGGGCTCTCGCGCTGGAAGCATTGCCGAATTGATCTCATAGGTATCAAGCGGCGGCGCGGCGCGCCGCCGTACCCCCGGCCCTCCGCCCGCCCGCCGTCCGGGCGTGCGGCCTGGGGGCCGGTCCCGGACGGCGGCGGGACACCGGGCCGGGCACCGCACGCCAGTCCCGCCGTACGGACCGAACGCTCCGACCGGGGTTGCCGCGCCGCCGCACAGATGCAGCCCTCACGATCGCCATAGTGTGGCCGGCCGCTGTACGTGGCTGGGGGCGATCGAAGGTCCAGGGCTTCGTTCCTCAGCCCCGGCCCACCGGACAACGTGGCTGATCACCTTATAGACGGTGGACGGCGATGAGGTTCACCCGCTCAGTTCGTGCACTCCGAGGCCCGCCCGTTACCGTGCGAGCGTCCTCATCACCAGCCCTACGATAGGTCGTACTCGTCGATCCATAGATCGGCTCCAGCTCTGTGAAGAAAGCTGATGGCTTCTTCGTCAAGAACGAGCCCTCGCGGGCTGGAGTGCTCTCCCGGCTCGAACGACCGAAGCATGACCAACGTGGCCGCTGCGCCACTAGCAGTCAGTTCTCCGATTCGATCCCAGGCGCCGGCCAACTGATTCATCACGGCTCCCACCTGCTCACTGAGTGAGGTGGTGTCCGCAAGGCCGGAGTCGAGCATCCATTCGTGTCGTGGCGGTATCAGGCGCCCACTCTTCCTGCCGCGTCGTGACTCCTTCGCCTCATATCGAGTCGGCTCGACGCCCACGTATTGGGTGATCTGCCCGGGATCCAGTTCATCGGACTTGATCATGAAGTAGACCTGCTGCTCGACGATCACGTGAACACGGTAGCCGTTCAAGGGTTGGCGGGCGCCTGCATGACTTGGAAGGGGCAATCACAGGAGAACCGGCGCGTGATCGTCGTGCCAGATCCGTGCCAGATGCCACGGGAAACCAGGGGGAATCACGAGAACACACGGGCAATCAACACGAGAGGCCCCTCACTGCGTTTCCGCTGGTGAAGGGCCGCTTCCCGCTGGTGTGGCAGGTGCAAGGTTCGAACTTGCGTAGGCTGAGCCGACGGTTTTACAGCCTTCCGCTCTCACCCTGCCTGCGAGTTGAGACGCGGCCCGCCCAAGAAGGCTCAACCGATGTCCGCCACCGGTCACGGAAGGTGCATTCGCCTCAAGCGAGGCTCCCCACGCGTAATGTCAGTCGCATGCCCTAGCGTGTCCACCTGTCAAAGGCGGCCATGTCGCCATGTACCCCGGGCAGGAGCGCTTACGTGGGTGTCTTCTATGAGTACTACCGCGCCGCGGACCGTGCTGCGGCGACTGTCCAACCTGAGCATTCCCGCGAGATCGCCGATGCCTCGCGTGGAGTTCCGGAGTTCGATGTGGTGGTGACCAAGTGGATCGACCCCGAAGTGGTCCTGGGGCAACTCGTCGCGTTCGCCGGCCAAGTCGACTATTCCCTGGGGCTGGTCGAGACGGTGGGGCTGTATCCACCTCCGGAGGGTGCACCACGAAGCGACGAGGAGTGGGATGCCCTAACCGAAGACTCCCCGTACCTGGAAGGGCCCGGCATCATGGAACTGCCGGCGGAGGCTCGTGACATGCTCGCCGGAGTGGACGACGCCCGCCTGCCGATGCTGGCGGAGCAGTGGGCAGCCATAGAGGAGTTCTCCCGCTTCACCGACGATGACGACGGGTACATGCTGTCGCTCACGAAGGATCTTGTTGGTCTGGCACGTCGCGCGAGAGAGAACGATCAGCTGCTCTACTGCTGGTGCTCCTTGTGATGTGCCTGGCGGCCGTGCCCGTAGCGTCCCGATGGGGCGGGAAGCAAGGGGGAACGGCGGGGAGTCGCGGGGAATGCGATCAGTGCGCTGAGCTGTGTTTGTCCTGATGCAGCATGATCGGCGTGCGTCTTTGCAAGCAAGATGTCGGAGCTCGGAGCCAGCTCTGCCCCGAAACGATTCGCAATTGGGTTGTTCATGCGAGGGCTTGCGCGCCATTGGCTTGAAGGGCCCATGCCCCGGCGATGCCGCCGCGATCGTCGTTCTTCCGTTCACTATCCACGGTGCTACAGATTCGCAAACATCGAAAGCGTGATGTATGCGACTTCTCCGACGAACAGGCCCACCATGCCAAGCGCCCCGCCGGTCGCAAGGGCAAAGATTCGTTCGTCACGTGGGCGCCCCGTCGTGAGCGCTCGCCCCAACGCCATACCAACAGCAGGGACGGAGACTGCTGCGATGCTTCCACCGGTGATCAGCGTGGGGGTTAGCCAGGAGCGAAGGCCCCAGGCGACGAACACATAGCCGACGAGCGAGACCAGGCTAAGTCCAGCGAAGCCGATTGCGCCATATATACGGGTGCGGCGAGCAGAAGGGGTGGCCATGAGGTGGATGATCGCACACCTGCTCACGTGCCGGTGCTGGAGGAGTGAGCCGGGCAGCTAGCGGCCGTGATCGCCGTGCCATTAGCGTGCCATTAAGGGCGGTCAGCAGCGGCCAATCACGGCCACTTGCGGAGCGTCCTCCGCGCAGGTCGAGGCCGTTCGGCCTGGAGATCAGACCGTTTTGCAAGCAGGAAGTCAGGAGTTCGAATCTCCTAGGCTCCACTCATACGAAAGCCCAGGTCAACGGCATGGGCTTTCGATCTTTCTAAGGGCTATTCAGGGTCCCGTGCCCGTTGCGTGCCCGATGGCTTGTCACGCGCCCCGCGTGCGAGGTCGTCGAGCTTCTGGGCCACCTCACGCTGACGTTCGTCAGTGGAGTGCTGGTAGATGATCGCGGCGCTCGTGCTCACTGCGCCTTTTATGGGCGGCTTCCACCGCAATCATCGTCCTGGGAATCCTTGGCACTGGCATCGCCTACGTCCTCAATTACCGCCTGATCGCCGACGAAGGCACAACGGCATCCGTCGTCACGTACCTGCTCCCCGGTCGTGGTCGTCATCCTGGGAGCAGCCGTCCTGCACGAACCTCTCACCATCCCGGTCATAGCTGGGATGGCCATCGTGCTTGTCGGCGTAGCACTGACGCGGAAAGTGATGCCTCAGAAGGCGGACATACGTTGAGCCCTTTCATCTTGAGTACTTAGCGGCCATCTTCACTGCGTCAGCGGTTGTCGGACGCTGATGTGGTCAATCACTGTGGTCAGCCGCTGGGGGCAACTCAATTCCACGACGAAGCGCCTCGACCACATCCATGGCAGGCTCGAGAGGGAGCCCAGTCGCTCGGCGGATCTCTTTGATGGCGGCAATACGTTGCCCCGACACGATCAGCGTGCGAACAACATGCTGCACGTCGATGGGAACAGCCACATCAGCGATCCGATCCGGATCAGGTCGTCTCAAGCGGCCCTTTTCGCTGATCATTCGACCGGACCCCACGAGCCAGACCATTATCGCGGCAGGCACAACCCAAGCGAATGACACCAAGATCTCAACTACGTTGATGATGCGCTCCCCGTGTCGCCTTAGACGCTCACCCCAACCGCATCCTCTACGGGGATGGAGCACACATCAAGAGAGGCGATCAAGGCGGCCTAAGAAAGATCACCATGCAGCCAGCCCTTGTCTGGTCTCACTTGACGCTTGACACTCCTAGCCGATCTTTCGCTTCTTACAAAAGCCCAGGTCGGCGGCCTGGGCTTCTGATCTTTCTGAGGGCTATTTCTGGTCCCGTGCCCATTGCGTGCCCGTTGGCTTGTCGAGTGCGCCGCGTGCAAGGTCGTTGAGCTTCTTGGCCACCTCTCGTTGGCGCTCATCGGTGGAGTGCTGGTAGATGATCGCGGCGCGGGTGCTGGAGTGGCCCATGCGGGTCATCAGGTCTCGGATGGACACGCCCGCGTTGGTCGCCAGCGTGTTGCCCGTATGCCGCAGGTCGTGAAAGTGGATCTTCGGCACGCCCGCGTTCTGGAGCGCCTTTGCTCAGACGCGACGGTTGAAGTTGGTGTTGCGGATCGGGCCGTCATCGGGACCCGCGAAGATCAAGGCGGCGGCCCTCCGCGCCACCGCACGGCCCGCGGCCCGCCCGCCGTCCGGGCGTGGGCGCCGGTCCCGAACGGCGGCGGGACTCAGGGCCGCCCGCCGTACACAGCGCTCGCCGCACCATGCCTCACCCGCCGACCATGGACGCGCCGCCGCCCAAATGCAGCACTACGATCGCCTGGCAGTGGCCAGCCAGCGTACGGGGTCGGGGGCGATCGCCGATCCGGGACTTCGTTCCTCAGCCCCGGCTCACGGAGCATCGTGGTAGCCGTGATCAGTAAGCCCGCCCAAAGATGACACGCTTGCCATACGCAGATGCTTCACCGCAATGCACGCACCATCCGGTCTCTGAAGCACCGTCGAGCGGAATGCAGCGCGGAGTTGCTGCGACCTTGGCCTTGATGTCGTCCTCACACGCGGGACTGCCGCAGTGCAACACCAACGCCCATCCCGACGCTACGGCCTCCGTGAAGGAGTCCCAGGTGTCCACCCTCATGGTGTGACTGTCGCGGTATTCGGTAGCCCGCTGAAGAAGGAAGGCTTGGAAATCTTCCAGTACGCCAGGAATGAGCTCCGGCGCAGAAGACAGCGAGATGCTCTGTTTGCCCTCGTCGCCAAGCCTCTTGGCCATCACCACAGTGCCAGACTCAAGATCACGCGGACCGAGTTCCAGCCGGATGGGAACGCCGCGCAGCTCCCACTCATTGAACCGGAAGCCAGGCGAAAGCTGTGCGCGATCATCGACATGGGTGCGTATACCGGCCGCCTTAAGCCGCCCTGCAAGCTCCAGCGCCGCGGCCGAGGTCTGCGCGCCCTGATCGCCACGTCCAATCGGCACGATTACCACTTGATAGGGGGCAAGTCTGGGTGGGAGGACCAGGCCCTTGTCATCGCCGTGGGTCATGATGACCCCGCCGATCATTCTCGTTGACATGCCCCATGAGGTGGTGTGACACAGTTCGAGACGACCAGCTTCGGAGGTGTACTGAATGTCGAAGGCTTTGGCGAAATTCGTGCCCATGTAGTGGGAGGTTCCAGCTTGGAGCGCCTTTCCGTCCCTCATCATGCCCTCGATGGTGAAGGTGCGGACGGCGCCGGCGAACCGCTCCCCGGCTGTCTTCTCACCAGGTACTACGGGGATCGCCGCGATGTCCCGCGCAACCTCTGTGTAGAGATCGAGCGCCAGCATCGTCTCGCGCATGGCGTCCGCCTCGTCGGCGTGTGCTGTGTGACCCTCTTGCCAGAGGAATTCCGTCGTGCGCAGGAACATGCGGGGCCGCAATTCCCAGCGCACGACGTTGGCCCACTGATTCAGCAGGAGCGGAAGGTCTCGATGGGATGAGACCCACTTGGCCATCATCTCGCCGATGATCGTCTCTGACGTGGGCCGAACGACCAGCGGCTCTTCAAGCTCCTTACCGCCAGCGTGAGTGACAACGGCGAGCTCAGGGGAGAATCCCTCGACGTGATCGGCCTCTCGCCGGAGGTAGCTCTCCGGGATCAGCAGAGGGAAGTAAGCATTCTCATGACCGGTGTCCTTGATCCGGCGATCAAGTTCCCCCTGGATGAGCTCCCACAGGCGATAACCGTACGGTCGGATGACCATGGTGCCCTTGGCGGGTCCCCTGTCAACGAGCTGCGCCTTGGCAACCAGCTCGTTGTACCAGGCCGAGAAGTCCTCATTCTGAGGAGTCACACCACGTTCATCACGTCCCATGCACGGAGAATATCGCTCATGGCATGTCCTCGTGGCTCGTCGAGGAAGGCCTCGCGACAGTGCCCGTAGGGGACGGGGGGATGGCGCTGAATCGCCACGAACTCACCCCATTGCTGCAAGACGTTCTGCAGAGGTGCCACCGTGCTCTGTCGTGCCGCCTGCTCTGTCGCCTGGTCGAGGTGGTCGACAAACTGGCTGAGGTAGGCCGGAGCGATCTGGGCAACTGCTGCCCTGAGGGGGGCAGTGGCCAGTGGCGGCTGAGGAATCAGCGACTCGCTGTCTTGATGCCGGGTGGACATCGTTGACCTCTAAGCTGTTACACCTCCACGCTACCGATACAACTGAACCCTTATCCACCTTGGAACCGCAGGTCAAAAGCCCTGTGTCGGGCGGCTGGCGTCCTCGTGTCGCTGGCGGCGGATTCCGGAGCGCGTAATCGTCAGGATAGACCTCTGCTGGATGTCGAGTCCGGTCTTCGGCTCAGGCGTCACCACCGTGCCGCCGGACGATCGGCGCCCGGGAGTCATGACTTGTCGTCCGTTCGGTGGGGCGCTCCGCCTGGACCTGTAGCCCTCGCTCGCTCCCTATGCGGATGGGTCGATGGCAGATGGGATGATCAGGCGGGCGGGTGCACGCCTCGCATGGAAGCGACGGTCTTCGCAATGGGGCGCTTCGCGCAGGGGGCTCAGGCGCTCCTTCCAGTCGGGCCGAAGCCCCGACCCCTGGAGGACTTCGCTCCGCTCAGACGCTTTGTCTTCTTGAGTGCAGGCTTCGCCTGCGCCTTCTACGTGGCCGTTAATCTGGGGTTCGCTGGAAAGTTCCTGCTGGCCCTGCGACTTCCCACGGCCACGCCGCTCCCCCAGCCGAGAAGGGGCATTTCGCAGGCGGAAGCAGTGACGGCCCGATGCCTAGCGTGGCTTCCACCCTTCGCTGGGCGCCCCCGTCGTACCGCACCCGAAGCGATCGGTCACGACCCAGCTGTGCAGTGGTGACGCCCGACTGGTGTGGGGGAAGATGGGGCCGAATCGTGCGGCATCGCAGTTGAGGTGGCATCCTGGGAACCAGGAGGTGCCATGAGTGTTGACTTCACGACCGTCTACGCGCAGTTGGTCAAGCTGTGCGAGAGGTACGGGATTGCCGAGTTGGCTGTTTTTGGCTCGGTTGCTCGTGGCGAGGACGGAGACGGCAGTGACATCGACCTCCTCTATGTTCTGAAGCCTGACAGCAACATCGGGCTTGAGTTCTTCGCGTTCCAGGAGGAACTGGAAGATCTGCTGGGCCGTAAGGTCGATGTGGTCTCCAAGGAAGGTCTCCACTGGGTCATCCGCGACCAGATTCTTACCGACGCCCGGGTGCTGTATGCAGCGTGAGGGCCTGTATCTGGTGGACATCGTGGAAGCTGCCAGGAAGATCGCCTCATACCTCGAAGGCGTCTCAGCTGAGGTGTGGGCTGCTGACTCGATGCGCCGCGACGCGGTTATATGGCAGCTTTCCATTATCGGTGAGGCTGTCGGAGGGATCTCGGACGAGACTCGAGCTTCCACCCCCGAGATCCCGTGGAAGCTCATCAGAGGGCTGCGCAATAACGTGGTCCACCGATACTTCAGCGTCGACTGGAAGATCGTGCACAGCGCTGCCACGGTGAACGTTCCCGATTTGGAACGGCAAGTGCGAGATCTGCTTCAGCATGCCTATCCGGATCTCTTCAGGCGCCTGGAGCATGAGGAATCACGCGCCTTTGCCGATTCCTCCGACGATGAGCACACCGAGCCCTCAACCAGTTCGGATCTTCACTGACTTCTCCCCGCGCGGTAGAGAAACCCACAGAAGGCCGTCGGATGGTGGGGCGGGACACTGCGTGGGGGCGTGTACAGCGTCGGCCTACAGCAACACCACCTCGCACGATCACACGCCACCAGACCGCATACGCCCCGTGATCATGGTGAGGGGCCCTCTGCATCGTGGCTGGCTCCCGTTTGCAAACAGGAAGTCAGGAGTTCGAATCTCCTAGGCTCCACCATTTCTTTGGGTAGGTGGGCCGGGTGCCGCCCACCCGTTGCCCATCTGGGTGGTTGATCGTGGAAGCCCGCCCCGAGCGGTCCTCGCTATCGCTCGGGCTGTTCTTCCTGGGGCGCGCCTTCGGCACACAAGGTCTTCACAAGGAGGCGCTTCGCGCTTTAGGGGCTCAGGCGTGCCTTCAGTCGGGCCGGAGCCCCGACCCCTGCAGGCTCTCGCTCCGCTCGGACACCCTTCCGGAGCGCAGGCTTCGCCTGCGCACCCCTAACCGGCCAGGTCTCAGCAGGGACGAGAGCGCTGCACCGCAACTTCTACGCTCTGAGCAAGCTTCCTCGGAACCGGCAGTAGAGGGCCGTCGCGTTGTCGACGGTCTCGCCGCGCGGCCAGCGGATGCCGTTCAGGTCGGAACAGTCAGAGATCGAGCACCATCAGGATTTCGTCGCGATCATCGCCGCGCGCGAGCCGCAGCGCGCCAGGCCAACGGCCGACCTCTTTCCAGCCTTGCCGCCCATAGAAGTCTTCGAGCCCAACTCCACCACGGGCGGCGAGGTGGAGCTGTTCGAGTCCCATTTCTTCGCGGGCCAGATGGCGCACGCGGTGCATCAGTGCTGCTCCGATCCCCCTGCCGCGGAAGTCGGTGTGGGTTTGGACGTGATGGACTGTCCCCCAGTGGGCGATCAATGGGTTGGTGTCTCTGCGCACGTTCAGCCAGCCAGCGAGCATCCCGTCGACGAGAGCCAAGAGGAAGCGGCTGCGGTCTGAGTCGAGGCCGGCGATGAGCTGATCAGCCACTTCCGCCACCTGATTGAAGGTGACAGGTGGAAACGGGAAACCGGCCGCGCCCCCGGCGTTGGTCACCGTGACCCAGCACTCGACCAGCTCCCGCCGCAGTTCGGGCGGCATCTCGTACGGGCTGGTGACCTGGAGAAACTCTGTGACTCCCTCATGCGGCATGGCCACAGCCTGGCAGACCGCTCCGACAGGACGGAGAAAGGATCAGCTCCGGCGGGAGACTCCGGCTTCGGGATCCTCACCAAGCGCTGGCGAGGTCGTAGGTGGCTGAAGTGGACCGGATCTTCCCGCCGCAGTCGTCCCAGGCCAAGCCGCCGTTAGTCTGAAGCCGGACGCTCTGCGAGGTCACGAGCGAGGTCGAGCAGGTGGGGCAGGCGCAGGGTCCGGCCGCCGCTGCCGGATAGCGGGACGTGTAAGGGCTCGGTCCAGGTGGTTGGAATTGCTGCCGGTCCGTATATGGCGCCGGCCAGGCCGCCGGTGACTGCGGCAACGGTGTCGGTGTCGCCGCCCAGGTCGATCGCGGCCCGGAGGGCATCCTCATAGCTGCGGGTGGTGCGCAGCGCCCAGACGGCTGAGCCGAGGCATGGCCAGACGGCGCCGTTGAATTCGGTGGCCTGGTCGGGATGCCAGCTGGGGGCGAGGACGGTGGCATAGCGTTGACGATGGTCGGGGTGGGCAGCGGTGAGGGTCTGGGAGAGTTGGTTCAAGGGGTTCGCACCGTCCAGGGCGACACGTATCAAGTCGTGATAGATCGCGGTGCCTTCCCATGCCGCCGGGTCGCCGTGGGTGAGGGCGGCGATGGCCGGGTGGCGTCCATGGTGGCCTGCTGTCCGTCGCGGGCGAAGTACACCGCCGATGGGGTGGCCCGCATCAGCGCGCCGTTACCCGCGGCTCGGTGGCTGCTTCGGTAGTGGGCGGTGGCGGCCTGGTCCCAGGGCAGTCCGCGGGTCAGTACGTCTTCGGTCTGTAGTCCGATGTCCTTGGGATCATCGGACGCCCACCGCTGGAAGCGGGCGAAGATATCCGGCAGGTCCAGGCCGCCATGCTCCAACAGCGACTCAGCTACGTGAACGGCCATCTGCGTATCGTCGGTGGCCTCGCCAGCGTCCCAGCCGCCGCCTCCACTCATCTCGCCGCCGGCATCCGGTAGCGGGAAGCGGGAGGAGAACGCTCCCGCCGGGCCGAACTCGAATGGAGCACCCAGCGCGTCGCCCACAGCCGAGCCGACGACCGCGCCAACGGCACGCTGCACAAGATTCACTCCAGCAAGCTACCGAGCTGATCGAAGGAGAGGACGAACATCGCAAATCAGGACGGGTCAGATTGCTGGACAGAGTGACGTGTACAGCAACATCACCTCACACGAAAGGCTCTGTGGCTGCATGTAGTGACGGCCACAGGTCAAGCTGTTAACTGCCGCATCGCGAGCGCTTTCTATTCATGCCCTGGCCCACTGCGGACGGGTCACTGGGACCACGGTAAGCAGATGATCAAGTCCTTTGAAATCCCTGGGATTGCAGGTGTACAGAGGAAGCCGGTTCGCGATCGCCACACAGGCGATCATCAGGTCTGCGGTGCGGGGGCGTGGTTTGCGCCCTGAGGTAATGACTGCCGTCCACAACTGGCCGTACTCGCGGGCTGCGGTGTCGTCGAAGGGAAGTGGATCGAATTCGGCTTCGGCGGTCTGAAGGATCTTCATTCGCTGGGCGAGCTCCTGCGGTCCTGTCGCCACCAGGACGCCGACCGAGAGCTCCGCGGTGGTGATGGCACTGATCATCATCTCATCGGGGAGCTCGTCGGGATCGAGGCCGGCGCGCAAGATGAGGATGTTGGTGTCGAGCAGCCCCAGAGCGTGGGTCATTCCTCGTCCTCTGCGAATTCCCGTCTGCCGTATGCGCGATCGTAAGGGTCGTAGAGATCGTCGTTGGCGTGGTGGTCCATGTCCTCGCGATATTTAGCGTCGTCCAGTCGTGGCATGCCACACGACACAGCGGCGAATTCGGCGCGTGACACGGCCCGGCGTCGGCGGCGGAGAGGGACCAGATCGCCGATGTGATGGCCATTACGGGTAACGGCGTATCGCTCCCCACGCTCCAGGCCATCCATGATCTCCGCTGACCGATTGCGCAGGTCACGTTGAGAGATCTCATGGGAATGGTCAGGCTCAGGAGCGCTCACATCTGCAGTCTACGGCGTTGTGCCATCCGGTGCTGCAAGGTGACACGCCTGGATACATAGCAAGCCTAAAGGAGTTGTAACTGATGGGAGCGACAGGACACCACGGGCCAGCGCCTGGTACAGGCAGGCCATCCCGCTCGCTGAGCAACGCTATGAGACCTATCTGAAGGAACGTCAGGCGGAGGAGGGCAGATCATGACGGGATATGTGCGTTGGAAGGACATTCGTGCCGAGCACGTCGAACGTGCCGGCGGTGAGGAAACCGTGGAGGCTGGCAAGCAGGAACTCCTCGCCAAGGTGCAAGGACACCGGCTCGCTGAGATCCGTCGCGGCCGCGGGCTGACCCAACAAGACATCGCGCAGCGCATGGGGGTTACCAAAGGACGCGTCTCGCAGATCGAGCAAGGAAAGATCTCTGGGCAGGATGTTCTCGCCCGCTACGCCACTGCGCTCGGCGACCGGCTCCATCAGTCGATCTACTTCGACGACGGTGACATCGCCGCCATTGCCTGAGGTTTCAGTGAGATACCCGGTTCATGGTCCCGCAGTTGCTGTGTGACGCGAAACAGGCTGGTGCGATACGCGCCGACGAGCCGGCCTCGCTAGCCGTCGGTGGCGCCGCACTGTGTTCGGCACGCTGGGAGCGGGCACGCTGCACGCAGCTGGTGCAAGTGGAGCCCAGGAGCGGCCAGCGGGAACCGTTCGG
The DNA here is from genome assembly GCF_044460705.1 of Nonomuraea sp. NPDC050022. Taxonomy (NCBI): domain Bacteria; kingdom Bacillati; phylum Actinomycetota; class Actinomycetes; order Streptosporangiales; family Streptosporangiaceae; genus Nonomuraea; species Nonomuraea sp. NPDC050022. Next base: position 465,932 of record NZ_JBITKE010000004.1, on the reverse strand, counting down.
GTCGGGCTGCTCGGCCTTGCGAACCTTATGGATGAGATCAGAAGGTCCCCGATAGTCGAGGATGTCTATGGCCTGCCATTAAGGGCGGTCAGCCGCGGTATCCGGCGATTGCCTCCGTCTCATTATGACCGGAGGACCTTATACCTTTTCGGCAACAGCCTCTCTCGGCGCGGACAGATGTGCGGTGATCAGTCCAATGGCCATGATCAGCCCGAACACGAGAAAGGGCCAGCCGTAAGGTCGGCGGGGCGCCCACTGATCGTAGGCAGTCGACACTCCCGCCAAGATCACTGCAGCATTCAGCACCCAGCCTGCGCCCAGCCCCACCAGACGGGTACTCCGCCGCGTCAGCAAGAGAACGAGGACCACAGCGGTGACGATTCCCGGCCAACTCATCAAGGCGTATTCCAGGTCATCGCTGTATTCCCAATAAGCAGGACTATCGTTCGGGCCAAGAACTGCGCCCTTCAGCGCCTCGCTCAGAGGGCTCGCGACGAGGGAGAGAGGAAAGGCGATCATGGCCATGAACAGGCTTCCGTAGAGTCTGTCACCGAGGTAACCGCCTGTGGTCAGCCATGTCAGCGTGAGCACAGCCGCCGTGTACGCGCCCGCGATCAACACCGTCGGCAGGCTGTGGCCGCGGGTGATGGCTCGAATCATGTCGTTCCTTCCAGAGCGGCGGCCAGTGCTTACCTTCGGGGTCGGTGTGTCCGGCTTGGCGGACCTACATGATCAGGGCTTGAGGCCATGCTCGGCAAGGAGGTCGAGGGCCCGGTACAGAGGGTCGCTACAGTCCTGTCGAACCATGCCATGGTCAGCTCGATCGGGTTGCGGTGAGTACGGCGATGTCATGGTCGAAGCAGACGATGATGTGGCCTTGTGGGGCCGCAGCGACGGTGGCAGAGATGGAAGCCTGCTCATCCCGTCCTTGCCCTACGTCTCCCGAGGTGGTCTGGATCCTCCTCCACGGTAATGTCCTGATCTTCGCGTCGTTCCTTCGGAGGAATCATGTCCCGTCCCGAGCTTCCCCAGCCGGCGCCCGGTGATGTGCTGTTGGTCGCCACGCGCTACGAGCACGGCAAGGCCTCGTGGGGCGGGCTGCTCAACGAGATCGGGGGCCATCAAGAAGGCGACGTGCTCGTTCTCGGAGGCAGCGGGATGCGACTCCGCCTGGTCGAGGATCCTGGATGGGATGACCTGCACGGCGGTAACGTTCCGGCGCTCATCCTGCACGGTGGCCCCGTGCCGCCGGTCGTCGTCTTGGCGGACACCCCGGTGGTGTACGGCGGGGATGGGCCCCTGCTGGTGGACTTGGCGACGGTACCCGGGCGCGGCGTACGTGTTCCGCCGGCCCGGCTCGGCGAGATCCTGGCCGCCCTGCTGGGCAGCGCGCTCGCGTTTGACGACCTAGTGCGCGACATGGACAGGTACGGAATGTACTAAGGGGACGGCGGCCGGCTGGCCTTCCCCGTGCTGACGGTGCCGCCGTACAGGTCCTTCCCCGCTCTGCCCTCCACCGACGCGGCCATGCTGGTCCGCACCTCCTTCGACGACGAGGAGGGTTGGCGCGTGCTGCTGGACGAATTGGGCGGGCTGGACAAGGACGGCTGGCTCGGCGCGGACCTGTACGCGGATGAGACGGACGAGACGGACGAGACGGATGACACGGACGACACGGATGAGGTCGACGCGGATCACTACCCGTGGGAGGCGCTGGTCGTCGACGACCGGACCTTCGAGGGACTTCAGCCCGGTCAGGTCCCGGCGCTGATGCCGCCTGAGGAGAACCCCACGCTGATCGCGCTCGCTGACGCCCGGACCTTCGCCGAGTCCGGCCGACCGCTGACCGTCGTCGACCTGTACGACACCCCAGGGCAACCTGCCGTCGTCCCTTGCCGCATGGTCGGGTCGATCGCGTGCAACCTGGAGATCGCCAACATGGACTTCTTCGAGTTCATTGCCGAGGAGGGCGTGGAGCCGTGGTGGGAGGGCTCATGAAAGACATCCCAGGAGTTCGACGGTGAAGCCGTAGCACGCGGCCTCGAGTACAGGACGTGGAGATACTCGCGGTCACGCCGCCCACGTCTAACTCGTCCGTAAGCTGAGGGTGTGTCCCCCGCTCTGGTCCTGCTCGACGGCGTCCGCTGGCAGGGTGTGCCCGTAATCGGCGATCGTGCGCAGACCCTGCTGTCCATGCTCGCCATGCATGGGCGTGCGGGGGTCAGTGACGAGCGCCTGGTCGAGGAGCTGTGGCCCGACGAGGTGCCGGCCAATCCGACGAAGGCGCTGCAGGTGGTCGTCTCGCGGACCAGGGCGGCGACCCATGCCGATGTCGTGGTGCGGATGTCGCGCGGCTACCGGCTTGGGCTGGCCGCCGATCAGGTGGACGCGCTGCTGGTCGGCGCGCTGGTGAAGGAGGCGCGGGCCGCACTGGGCGAGGACGACGTGGCGCTCGCGCGTCGCCGCTCCGAAGAGGCCATGGCTCTCGTGGCCGGCGGCTCGGATGGTGTCATGGGCGGGCTTGCCGAGCTGAGGGGCTCGGATGGTGTCATGGGCGGGCTTGCCGAGCTGAGGGGCTCGGATGGTGCCACGGGCGCGCTAGCCGAGCTGAGGGGCATGGCGGCGAAGTGGGTGGCTGAGGCGCGGCGGGTGGCGGCGATCGCGCGGGGCCGGAGCGGCGCTCACGAGGCCGCGCTGTCGCTGCTGGAGGAGGCCGCGGTCGATTGGCCGCACGACGAGGAGCTGCTGGTCTGCCTGCTGCGGAGCGAGGCCGCCGTACGAGGTGCCGCCGCTGCTCTGGAGCGCTACGAGCGGTATCGCACGGGCCTGGTGGCGCGGCTCGGCACCGGACCAGGGCCTGAGCTCGCCCGCGTGTACGCCGAACTCCTCATCGCGGATCGGCCGGTGCGTGCCGGCATCCTTTTCGACGGCTCCTCGTTGCTCGGCCGCGACGGCGACATCCGTGCGGTGCACGCCCTGCTACAGACCAACCGGGTGGTCTCCATCGTCGGCCCTGGTGGGCTGGGCAAGACGCGGCTGGCTCATGTCGTCGGCAGAGACGTCGCGCAGCCCGTCGCTCACTTCGTCGAGCTCGTCGGCGTGTCCTCGCCGGAGGGCGTGGTGGGTGAGGTTGGTTCGGCGCTCGGGGTTCGGGATTCGGTCAGCGGGCGTCGGGTCCTGACCGCTGAGCAGCGCTCAGACGTTCGCGCCCGGATCGCCCAACATCTCGATCAGGCCCCGGCGCTGCTGATCCTGGACAACTGCGAGCACGTGATCGAGGCCGTCGCCGACCTGGTGGCGTTCCTGACCGTGACGACCCGCGACCTGCGGGTGCTCATCACCTCGCGCGCCCCCTTGTCGATCCCCGCCGAACGCGTCTACCTGCTCGGTGAGCTGCCCACGGGCGACGCGGTGGAGTTGTTCCGCCAGCGCGCCACGGCCGCCCGACCGGGTGTGCGGATCGACGAGGGAGTGGTCGAGGAGGTCGTCGCCCGCCTCGACGGGTTGCCGCTCGCGATCGAGCTGGCCGCGGCCAAAGTGCGGGTGATGTCGGTGGAGGAGATCGCGCGGCGCCTGGCGGACCGGTTCGCCCTACTGCGTGGAGGGAACCGTACGGCCCCCGACCGGCACCAGACGCTGCTCGCGGTAATCGACTGGTCATGGAATCTGCTGGAGGAGCCAGAACGGCGGGCATTGCGGTGGTTGTCGGTGTTCGGTGATGGTTTCACGCTGGCGACGGCCGAGCATGTACTCGGCCCGGACGCCCTGTGCGCCGTTGACGCGCTGACCGAGCAGTCGATGCTGAGCGTCCACGAGACGACGTACGGCCTCCGCTACCGGATGCTGGAGACCGTCAGGGAGTTCGGGCGGATGCGGCTGAAGGAGGCCGGTGAGGAGGCGCCCGCCCGGGCGGCGCAGCGGGCCTGGGCGACAGCGTACGCCCTCGAACACGCCTCCGCCCTGTTCAGCCCGGCGCAGTTCGCGGCGGCCGACGCGTTGCACGCCGAGGAGGGCAACCTCGCCGAACTGCTCCGGCAGGCTCTCGGCGAGCCCGATCCCGTCACGATGGTCCAGTTGCTGGCAGGCGTCGGCGGGCTGTGGTCGATCCGTGGTGACCACTCCCGGGTGTTCGTTCACCGGGACGCGATCGCCCAGGTGATCACCGGCTGGGTGCCGCCGCCGTACCTCGTCGAGGTGACCAGGGGCGCCATGCTGATCACACTCGCGAACATCATGATCGTCACCGACCGCAGCGGCGATCCGCTGCGCGATCTCCTCCGTACGCTGCCCACCAGTGACACGACGGATCCCCGCCTGGCGGCGATGGCCATGGTGGTGCTCGCGTGCGACGCGCCCGATGGCGCCGACGTGCGCCGCCGACTGGCGGAGTTGTGCCGGAGTGTCGACCGTGACGTGGCCTTGGCGGCGATGCAGACGAGCGTCCACGTCTTGGAGAACTCGGGAGACGTGACCGGGGCGATCGAGGCCGCCGAGCGAACCCTGACGATGCTCCGCGAGGACGAGGGGCCGTGGTTCGCCGCGATCATGCACGCCCTGCTGGCCCACCTGGTCATGCAACTCGGCGATCGCCGGCGGGCGGTCGGACACGCGCGGATCGCCATCCCGGTGCTGAGCCGGCTCGGCACCACAGACGATGAGAGCCAGCTCCGCTCGCTGCTCCTGGTCTCCGCGCTCGCCGACGGCGACCTCGACACCGCGGCGGCCGAGCTCGCCGAGATCACCCGGATCAACGACAACGAGGCAGTGCTCGGCGGGGTGGCGATCGTCTCGTTGTGCGCGGCCGAGCTCGCCCTCGCTCGCGGTGAGACGGCCGCCGCGCTCGCGGAATACCGCCTGGCCGTCCAGCGGGCGCGCGACCTGCGCCTGCCCGGCGTGGCGCAGACGGAACTCATGCCGTGGACGATGATGGCGGAGGCGGTCACCCTGACGGCGTACGCGTACCACGCCTCGCCGGAGGACGTCCGGTACGGCGAGGAGTTGTTCGCCACCGCCCGGGGCTACGACCTGCTGGCCGCGGAAAACCCCATCCTCGACTACCCGATGTGCGGCTCGATGCTGTTCGGGCTCGGCGCCTGGGGGCTGCTGCGGGGAGCCATGGCCCCCCGCGACGCGATCAGGTTGCTGGTGCTGGCCGAGCGGTTTGCGTACAGCGGCAACATGCCCTGCATGAGCTTCGAGCGGATCGAACCGTACGCGGAGCGGGCCGCGCCCGGGATGATTGCCTCCTTGCGGGCCGAATACGGCGATCGGCGCGGCTCCGACCTGCTCGACGAGGCGCGCGGTCTCGTCGAGCGGGTCTCCGGTCGTGACGGGGGCGGGTCACATGTGCCGCTTGTAGCTGCGTACCGACAGCGGCGCGAAGATCGCGATGACGATCACGCACGCCAGGAGCGTCCAGGCCACCTCTGCGCTGACGAGGGCGCTGTTGGCGAGGTCGCGGGCGGCCGTGACCAGGTGTGAGACCGGGTTGATCCGGACGAACGCGGCCAGCCAGCCGGGCAGGGTCTCGACGGGGACGAACGCGTTCGACAGGAACGTCAGCGGGAACAAGATCATCATGGAGATGCTCTGGACGGCCTGGGCGCTCCGGGCGATCGTGCCTACCCACGTGAAGACCCAGGCCAGCGACCAGCCCGTGATGATCGCCAGCAGGATCGCGGCGAGCACGCCGCCCACTCCGCCGCCTGGGCGGTAGCCCATCACCAGGCCCATGCCAAAGGTCAGAGTGGCCGCGATCGTGTAGCGCAGCAGGTCGGCCACCATGGGGCCGGCGAGCGGCGCGATCCGGGCGATCGGCAACGACTTGAACCGGTCGAAGACGCCCTTCTCCATGTCCTCGCGGAGTTGCGTGCCCGTGGCCATGCACGTCGTCAGTACGGTCTGGGCGAGGATGCCGGGGATCATCAGGGGGAGATAGCTCTCCACGTCGCCGGCGATGGCGCCACCGAAGATGAAGGCGAACATCGCGGTGAACAGGATGGGCTGCAGCGCCACGTCGAAGAACTGCTCCGGGTTGCGGCGCATCTTCTTGAGCGCCCGCCACGCCATCGTCAGGGTCTGGACGATCGTCTCCCCCGTGGAGACGCGCCGCCGGGCGGCCGCCACGCGGTCGGCGGCCCGGACCGCCTCGCGGGCGGGTGCGGTCATGGTGCTCATCGGTTCTCCTTCGTGCCGGTCTCGTCCGTTCTTGTCCGGTCGTCGCTGTCCGTCTTGTGGCCGGTGAGGGCGAGGAACACCTCGTCCAGGCTGGGCTTGGCCACGCTCACCGAGGAGATCGACACCCCGGCGGTACGCAGTGCGATCAGTACGTCCGCGGCCAGGTCGGCCTGGTCGAGGGCGACGTTGAGGCGGCCCTGCTCCGGGCTGAGTACCGGGTCGGAGCCGAGGACGCGCCGTACGACCTCCACCGCGGCGGGTACCTCGCCCGGCTCGGCGAGCAGCAACTGGAGTGTGGAGTTGCCGACCGCGGTCTTCAGCTCGTCGGGCGTGCCCTCGGCGACTTTGCGGCCATGGTCGATGACGGCGACACGATCGGCGAGCTGATCGGCCTCGTCCAGATATTGCGTGGTCAGCAGTACTGTGCAGCCCTCAGCGACCAGACCGCGGATGGTGTCCCACATCTGGCCGCGAGTGCGCGGATCGAGACCGGTGGTCGGCTCGTCGAGGAAGATCAGCGGTGGCCTGGTGATCAGGCTGGCCGCCAGGTCGAGGCGCCGGCGCATGCCACCGGAGAACTGCGCGATCGGTCTGTCGGCGGCCTCCTCCAGGCCGAACTGGCCCAGCAATTCGACGGCGATGCGCCGGGCGCGCGGCGCGGCGATGCCCTGCAGGCGGCTGAAGAGCCAGAGGTTCTCGCGGGCGGTCAGGTTCTCGTCGACCGATGCGTACTGTCCGGTGACGCCGACCAGCTGGCGGATCATGTGCGGGTTGCCGGCCACGTCGACCCCGAAGATCTCGGCACGGCCCGCGTCGATCTTCAACAAGGTGGCCAGCATCCGCAGCATGGTGGTCTTGCCGGCGCCGTTCGGGCCGAGGACGCCGAAGATCTCACCGGGGCGTACGTTCAGGTCGATCCCGTCGACGGCGCGGTGCTCGCCGAACGTCTTGGCAAGCCCTTGCGCACGTACGGCCAGATCGGTTCCTCCGCCGGAGGCCGGGCCGCCCCCGGTACGTCCGAGTTCTGTGATGCTCATGGCTTCACTCTCGGGGGCGCCGGTTTCACGGCACCCTCGGCCGGTTTCACCGGTTGCCGGGAGCGGCGTCCGAAGCTGGGCCAGTCACCCGGCCAACGTTGCGTGACGGGCCACTTGCGCGGCAGCACGGGCTGCGGCACGAAGGCTCATAAGTCGTTCAATGCCGCAACTTCTCGCGCGTCCGATCAGTCGTGCGGTTTCTCCAGTGGCACCGTCTCAGCGGCTGGCGGCGGCTCGCCCTTTCGCTCCAGCACCCTGACGCCGTCCGCGCCGGACGCCACCCGCCAGCCCGCTGGCCAGACCAATTGCGCGCCCGGCGCCTGCGCCACCTGCGCCCCGGCAAGATCAACCCCTTCCTTGAAGGCCGCCCCGCCGAAGTTGGCGTCCGTGAAGAAGGTCGCCCCGCCGAACTCGGCGCCCCCGGAGAAGGTCGCCCCACCGAAGTCGGCGTTCATGGAGAAGGTCGCCCCGGTAAACCGGGCGCCCCCGGAAAAGGTCGCCTGGGCGAACTCGGCGCCCCCGTTGAAGGTCACCTGGGCAAACCCGGCGTCCCCGGAGAACGTCGTCCCGACGAACCCGGCCCCGCTGGAGAAGTCCGCCTGGGCGAAGTTGGCGTTCATGGAGAAGGTCGCCCCGGCGAACTCGGCGATGCCAAGGTTCGCCCCGGCGAATCTGGCGCCCCCGGCGAAGGTCACCCCACCGAACCCGGCGGTCCCGATGAAGGTCGCCCCGCCGAAGTTGGCGTTCATGGAGAAGGTTGCCCCGGCAAACCGTGCACCCCCGAAAAAGGTCGCCCCAAGGAACTTGGCGTCCCCGAAGAAGGTCGCCCGATGGAACACCGCCTGCGCGGTGCGACAGTAGGCGAAGTCGAAGTCGATCAGCAGCGCCCCGGTCAAGTCGATGCGGATGTCGTGCCAGAACTGTTCAGGCGGGGCGGTGGTCGCTCGCTCATGGGGTGAGCGGTTGTCGCGGAGGTGGTCGGGGAGGATGCGCTGCGCGGTGAGGCGCACCTGGCGCTCGTTTTCCGGATCGGCGCCGGGGGAAACCGGCGCCGTGCCGATGGTGGTGCGGTCGGCGGCGCGGTAGCGGCGGGCGGCGTCCCGCAGCGTCTGGCGGCGGGCCTGCTCGGGGTCGGGCGGCTCGGGTGGGGTGTAGGGCATCCGCAGGTAGGCGCAGATCACGTTGACGATGGTCTGCCGGTGGCCGGGGTTGTCCTGGGCCAGTCGTTCCAGCGCGTACAGCCCGGCCAGCCGGACTGCGGCCTTGTCGTGGCCGAGCTGCTCGGCGGCCTTGGTGTACAGCTCGGTCACCCGCCGCTCGGTCGCGTCGTAAGCGGTGAGGTGCGCGGACATCTCTTGGTGGCGCTGGCGGCGGAAGGCCAGCATCAGCGTGATGGCCGCGCCCACACCGGCGCCGGCCGCCAGCGCGGTACGGATGATCTCGCTGCGCGCGGCCGTCTCGGCCGCCTGCTGCGGTGTCGGCACCGTGGGCAGCCCGGCCAGCAGCCACCATGCCACCGTGTACACCGTGCCGACTACGACCAGCGCGGCCGGGGCGATCCACCATGCGGCCGGGCGCGGTTCCCGCAGCGCGGGCACTCTGGTGGTACCGCCGCGGCGGCGAAACGTCTGAGGCAGGCGCATACCGCCATATCAGCCGAAAGACCCTCGCGCGTTACTGAACCCCCAGATCGCTATCACCGAAAGATCCAGGTCTCGCACAAGCATTCTGACGACTTGCCTCATGATCGATGAGACAAGCTCGCTGTCGGACTGTCTCACTTATCTGGGGCAGCGCAGGTCATGGATCTTCCCATGCCTCGGGATCAGCTAGCCGGGACACGCGCCTTCATCCCCCAGTTCGACAGGCGGAGGTCATCCACGATGGTGTAGTACCGGTCATCGCTGGAGGATCTGTCGACCCTGGTAGAGGGTGGTGCGCACCTCGTCGTACACGCCTGCGGGCCGCCTGTCCGTGGTGGTGGCCAGCACCGCTCTGAGCGTGGCCTGGTTGGCGCGGTCGACGAAGCCGGACTTCAGTACGAGCCGGCATGGCGGCCAGTCGTCGGACACCCAGGTCGCGTCAGGCGCATGAAACTGAAGGGTGGTGGCCGGCGCAACTGCGACCGTGACTTGACCATGACACGGCGCGGACAAGATGGCGACACGGCTGGTCGACAGTGGATCGCGGTTGACCGGCGGGCGAGTTGCCGAGTGTGCTGCGAGACCCGGCGGCGTGTCACGCGTGTTGTTGATGGTGATCCCTGGCATCTCCGACGCCTCCGTGGCGTCCATCGGCGAGACGGCACGACAGGTCATCGCGTGATCCGCCCGCGCCTTGTTGACCCCTTGTCGTCACCTCGAAGGAGTTGTTGTCTTGAAGCGCATGTCTGTTGCCGCCGCGACCGCGGCAGCCCTGCTGCTGGCCACCGCCTCGCCCGCGACGGCCGCCAGCGCCGCCGGCGCCGCCGCGGTCGGCGACGCCCAGCAGGCCATGGAGAACCTCGCCAAGACGCCCGGCGTCGTGGGCGCGATCGGCGGCGCGTACGTGGACGGCAAGGCCGCCGGCCAGGGCACCGCCGGGTCGCGGCTGCTCAACGGCGAAGGCGGCACGATCCCGGCCGACTCCCGCTTCTACATCGGCTCACAGACCAAGGCGATGGTGGCCACCGTGCTCCTCCAACTCGTCGAGAAGGGCAAGCTCGGCCTGGACGACAAACTCGCTGACCGGCTGCCGGAGGTGGCCGCCGACGGGCTGGTGGAACGAGCCGGCGAGATCACCGTCCAGCAACTGATCCAGCACACCTCCGGCATCCCCGACTGGTGGTCCCGGAGCGGCTCGACCGAACCGGCGTTCGACGTCTTCGACTTCACCACCTACTACCGGCCCATCGACATCGTGGAGACGACGCGCGGCTTGCCGCGCACCGGCGAGCCGGGTGAGAAGTTCACCTACTCCAACACCAACTACACCCTCATCGGCATGCTCATCGAGCAGGTGACAGGTCACACCCTGGCCGACGAACTCGACCGGCGCCTGTTCCGCCCGCTTGGCATGACCCGGACCTACGCGCTCACCAAGCCCCCGGAGGGCATCAAGGGCCCGCACGGGCACGGCTATTACGCTGACTCCACCGGCACTCTGCGCGACATGCACCGCGCCAACGCCAGCTGGGGCTTTGGCGCCGGCAATGTCGTCTCGACCACGCGTGACGTCAGCATCTTCCAGCGGGCCTTCGACCAGGGCAGGCTGCTGCCACCGTCGCTGCGGAAGGTCCTCGCCGGTGGCTCTGCCGGTGGGTCAGCCGACGGCGATGGCAGCGGCAGCGCGCGGCAGGGCACGGAGAAGTGCGAAGAAAATCTGAACATGCAGGGCGGCTCGGGACTCGGCTACACCACACTGATCCTTTACTCGACCGATGGCCGACGGCAGTTCGAGATCTCCGTCACGCGGAGCACCACCGACGACGCCATCATCCCCGAAATGATCAAAGCCGGCCAAGCCGTCCTGTGCCCGACGGGTTGAGGCTCTTCGCGTCGACGACTATCTCACTCCGGGTGCATCTCCTACCCGCCCGGGCATCTGTCCGAAGTTCGACAAAGGCCGGATCGCCCAGCCAGGCCAGGCGCGGCGGCTGAATTCGATGGCCGGCCGTCCGGCCGGGCGCCGACGGCAGTACCCAGGCATGCGGGCATCCCGCATGCCTGGACTCTTCAGGCGGCTCCCTTGATCCGGTACGCCTTGGCCGCGCCGACTCCCTCCTCCGAGCAGAATCGTGCGCCCACCGCGTAGCTTCCAGAACCGCCTGACCTGCGCAGACTCCGCGCGCTGCCGTACGAAAAAGATGCAATGTACGAAATCAGCAGGTCGGCGCACAACCTCAGACCGCTGTTTGTGGCCATCCTGAAACCTGGCGATAACAGATTAGTAACGACTCATCTACACGAGTTGCTCCTGCGGATTCTCTGGCCGAATACTGCATCAACACGAGTAGATGGGACTTGCTAGTGGTCACACGCCGCGATGTGGCGCGGCTGGCCGGCACCTCAGACGCCGTCGTCAGCTACGTGCTCAACAACGGGCCGAGGAATGTCGCCCCGCACACCCGCGAACGGGTGCTGCGCGCGATCGACGAGCTCGGCTACCGGCCGAACGCCGTCGCCCGCTCGTTGCGTACCAGCCGCACGCACACCATCGGGCTCGTCGTCCCCGACAACGCCAACCCCTTCTTCGCCGAGCTGGCCCGCGAGATCGAGGACGTCGCCTTCGAGCACGGCCTGACGCTGCTGCTCGGCAACGCGATGGACGACGACGATCGCGAGGCCGCCTACGTGCGGACCCTGATCGACCGCCAGGTCGACGGGCTGATCCTGATTCCCGCCCACGGCCCGCACGCCTGGCGGTCCCAGCTGGCCGCCTCCAAGGTGCCGTGCATCGTGCTCGACCGCGCGCTCGACGACGCCCCGGCCAGCCACCTGCTTCTCGACAACGAGGGCGGTGCGTACGAGGCGACCGGCCACCTGCTCGCGCACGGGCAGCGGCGTATCGGCTGCGTGGCGGGGCCGGAGAACATCCATCCGACCGTCGACCGTGTCGCCGGCTGGTCGCGGGCGCTGACCGAAGCCGGCCTCGACCCGGCCTCGATGCCGCTGGCCCATGGTCCGTTCGGGCGGCGGCAGGGTTATCTCAGCGGCCGCCGCCTTCTGTCGCAGGAGGACCGGCCCACCGCGCTCTTCGTGACCAGCGACGAGCAGGCGATCGGCGTCATGCGCGCCGCAGCCGAGCTGGGGCTGAGCGTGCCCGGCGACGTCGCGCTGTGCTCGTTCGACGGCGTCGCCGCCTCCTCCTACACCGTGCCCGCGCTCACCACCATGCGCCAGCCGATCGAGGTAATGGCCAGGCGCGCGGTGGAGCTGCTGATGGCACAGATCGGTGACTCATCGGGAGGCGAACGTGTCGTCCTGTCCGCCATGCTGATCAGGCGCGGCTCATGCGGCTGCCCTGACCCGGTCGGCGGGCTCGACGATGCGTGAGCTGGAGCTGGTCGTCGTCGGCAGTCTCAACATGGATCTCACGGTTCCGGTGACGCGCCTGCCCGGCAGGGGCGAGACGGTCGCGGGCGCCGCCGCGGTGCGGGCCGCCGGAGGCAAGGGCGCCAACCAGGCGGTGGCCGCCGCCCGGCTGGGCGCGCGGGTCCGCCTGGTGGGCCAGGTCGGCGACGACGCGCTGGGCCGCGAGCTGCTCGCCGCCGTGGCGCGCGAGGGCGTGGACGTCTCGGGCGTACGGCAGGCGCCCGCCGCCACCGGGCTGGCGATGATCGTGGTCGAGGACGGCGGCGAGAACATGATCACCGTCGCCAGGGGCGCCAACGGGCTGCTCCGCCTCACGGACCTCGATCTCACCGGCGCCGACGCGCTCCTGCTGCAGTTGGAGATCCCGGTGGCCGCCTGCCTCGCCGCCGCCCGTCAAGCCAGGGCGCACGGCGTGCCGGTGATCCTCAACGCCGCGCCGTACACGCAGGGTCTTGAGGAGCTGCTCACCCAGGTGGACCTGCTGATCGTCAACGAGGGCGAGGCCGCCGCCCTGTGCGGCGACACCGACCCCGCCGCGCTGCTCGCACTCGGGCCGCGCGCCGCGGTGGTGACGTTGGGCGAGCACGGGGCGCGCGGCCAGGACGCCTCCGGCGCCTGCCAGGTGCCCTCCTTCCCGGTGCCCGCGGTGGACGCGGTCGGCGCCGGGGACACCTTCTGCGCGCAACTCGCGCTCGCCCACGCGGCCGGCCTGCCCCTCGACCAGGCTGTACGGCGGGCCTGCGCGGCCGGCGCGCTGGCCACCACCGGCCACGGGGCCCAAGCCCCCATGCCCACCGGCGATCAAGTGGAAAGGCTGCTCGCCCGTGCGTCATGACGGCCTCTGGCATCCCCGCCTGCTGCAGATCCTGTCCGCGGCGGGACACACCGACCTCATCGTGGTGGCCGACCCCGGCCTGCCCGTCCCGCCCGGCGTCGAGACGGTCGACCTCGTCTGGCGCAGGGGCGAGCCCGCCTTCCTACCCGTACTCGAAGCGGTGCTCGGCGAGCTCGTCGTCGAGACCGCCTATGTCGCCGAGGAGTCGCCGCCCGGCTTCCTCGACGGCCTGCTGACAAGAACAGAACGCATTCCTCACACCCAGCTCAAAGAGCTCACCGGCCGGGCCCGCGCAGTCGTGCGGACCGGCGAGGCGACGCCGTACGCGAACGTCGTCCTCCAAGCGGGCGTTCCCTTCTGAAGGAGAAACACCGAATGAACAAGAAGATCGTCGCCGTGGCCGGTCTGGCCCTCGCGCTGACCGCCTGCGGCAAGGAGGGCGGCACCACCACCGGCCAGACCGCCGCCGCCCCCAAGCCGGGCGAGAAGCCGGGCATCTGCCTGGTGATGAAGTCGCTGGCCAACGAGTTCTTCCAGCAGATGCAGAAGGGCGCCGAGGAGCACGCCGCCAAGCGCGGCGACCTCACGCTCAGCGTCGTCGGCATCCAGAACGAGACCGACATCGACAACCAGGTCGCCGCCGTCGAGAAGTGCGTCACCCAGCAGGCCAAGGCGGTCGTCATCGCTCCTGCGGACTCCCGCGCGCTGGTCGCGCCGATCAAGCGCGCCGTCGACGCGGGTGTGAAGGTCGTCAACATCGACGTCCAGCTCGACGAGGGTGCGATGAAGGCCGCCGGCATCGGCGACAAGGTGCCCTTCGTCGGCCCCGACAACCGCGAGGGCGCCAAGCAGTCGGGCATGGAGCTGGTCAAGGCCGTCGGCAAGGACGCCGAGGTCGTCATCCTGGAAGGCAACCCCGGCGCGGCCAACGCCACCCAGCGCAAGGCCGGCTTCGAGGACGCGATCAAGGAGGGCGGGCTCAAGCTCGTCGACGCCAAGACCGCGCATTGGGAGACCGACGAAGCGCACACCGTCTTCGGCAACATGCTCAGCGCGCACCCGAACATCAAGGGCGTGCTGGCCGGCAACGACAACATGGCGCTCGGCGCGTTGAAGGCGATCGAGGAGCAGGGCAAGAAGGGCCAGATCAAGGTCGCCGCGTTCGACAACATCCCGGCCATCGCCCAGTACGTCAAGGACGGCTCCGTCGTGTCCACCCTCGACCAGTACGGCGCGCAGCAGGCCTCCAACGGCATCGACTACGCCATGAAGATGATCGCCGGCGAGAACTTCGGCGGCTGGCAGAAGACCGAGATCAAGCTCATCACCAAGGACAACGTCGGATGATGACGGTCAGCGGCCTCGTCAAGCGCTTCCCCGGTGTGGTGGCGCTCGACGGGGTCGACCTCGACATCCGCGCAGGCGAGATCCACGCCCTCGTGGGCGAGAACGGCGCGGGCAAATCCACGCTGGTCAAGGCCCTGGCCGGGATCCACGCGCCGGACGGCGGCACGATGACCTTCGACGGTGCGCCCTACACCCCCGCCAATGCGGCCGACGGTCTGGCCGCCGGGATCTCGGTGGTTCACCAGGAGCTGGCGCTGCTGCCCTACCTCACCGTGGCGGAGAACCTGTTCCTGCGCGAACTGCCGCGCACGGCGGGCGTCGTCGACAGGAAGCGGCTGCGCATGGACGCCGCGCGGCTGTTGACCGAGATCGGGCTGGATGTCTCGCCCGACACCCTGGTCGAGCGGCTCGGCATCGCGCAGATGCAGCTGGTGGAGATCGCGAAGGCGATCTCCACCGACAGCAAGCTGCTGATCATGGACGAGCCGACCGCCACGCTCACCTCGCGCGAGGCGGGACGCCTGTTCGACATCCTGCGGGCATTGCGCGAACGCGGCGTGGCCATCGTCTACATCTCCCACCACCTGCAGGAGGTGCTGGAGCTGGCCGACCGGGTCACCGTGCTGCGCAACGGACGCAGCATCGAGACCCGCGAGATGGCCGACGTGACCGCGCCCGACCTGGTCAGGCTGATGGTGGGGCGCGACCTGTCGCAGGAGTACCCGGCCAAGCCGCCGACGGCGCTGGGCGAGGTGGCGCTGAAGGTGCGCGATCTCAAGGTCGCGGGCTTCGAAGGGCCGCTCTCCTTCTCGGTACGGCGCGGCGAGGTCGTGGGCCTCGCCGGGCTGGTCGGCTCCGGCCGTACCGAGGCGATGCGCGCGATCTTCGGCGCCGACCCCGCCTTGTCCGGAAAAATCGAGCTTTACGGCGAGAAGGTACACATCCGGCATCCCAAGGACGCCGTACGGCACGGCATCAGCTTGCTCACCGAGGACCGCAAGTCGCAGGGTCTGGTCCTCGACCTGCCGATCAGCGCCAACGTCACCCTCGCCAAGCTGCGTGGACTCCTGGTGCGCTTCGGTCAGGAACGCTCGCTCGCCGAGGCCCTCGGGCGGCGCCTGCACCTGCGCTCCTCGGGCGTCGGCCAGCACGTACGTACCCTGTCGGGCGGCAACCAGCAGAAGGTCGTGCTGGCCAAGTGGCTCAACGCCGGATCCGACATCCTGATCGTGGACGAGCCCACCCGCGGCATCGACGTCGGCGCCAAGTACGAGATCCACGAGCTACTGCTCGGCCTGGTCGCAGAGGGCAAGGCCCTGCTCGTCGTCTCCTCGGACCTGCCGGAGCTGATGGGCATCTGCGACCGCGTCCTGGTCTTCTCCCGGGGCAAGATCGCCGGAGAGGTCACCCGGGCGGACTTCGACGCCGAGCGCATCCTCACGCTGGCCTACTCGGGCTACCTCAAGAACGGTGAAACACAATGATCAAAAGGCTCGTGCTCGGCGAAGCCGGCATCGGCGTCGCCTTGGTAGTGCTCGCGGGCTTCTTCGTCATCCTCGCACCGAACTTCGCGACCGAGCAGAACCTGCGCAACATCATGACCCAGATCACGCTGAACACCGTGCTCGCCGTGGGCATGACGTTCGTGATCCTGGTCGGCGGCATCGACCTGTCGGTCGGCTCGGCGATGGCGCTGTGCGCGGTCGTGTCGGGCACCATGATGGCCGGATCCGGCTCCGCCTTGACGCTGGTAGGCGGGATCCTGGTGAGCATGCTCGTCGGCGGCTTGGTCGGCTGGGTCAACGGGTTCGTGTCAGAACAGTGGCGGGTGCCGTCGTTCATCGTCACCCTGGCCATGCTCAACATCGCGCGCGGCGGCGCCGAACGGTATACCAACGCGGCCACCATCTACAACCTGCCTGCCGCGCTCAACGACTTCGGCACCCTCACGCTGATGGGCATCCCCGCGGTGTTCTGGGTGGCGCTGCTGCTGGCAGGGGCCGGCTGGTTCGTGCTGTCGCGCACCGTCTTCGGGCGGCTGATCTACGCCACCGGCAACAACGAGGAAGCCGTCCGCCTGTCCGGCCACAAGACCTCCCGCATCAAGATCGCCGCCTTCATGATCGCCGGTTTGACCGTGGGCATCGCGGCCATCCTGTACATGGCCAGGCTCAACATCGCCAGCCCGATCCTGGGCCAGGGCTACGAGCTCAACGCGATCGCCGCCGTGGTCATCGGCGGAGCCAGTCTGATGGGCGGGCGCGGCTCCATGGTCGGCACGTTCCTCGGGGCATGTCTGCTCGGCGTGCTCACCAACGGGCTGCTGCTCATGGGCGTCTCCGACTTCGAACGGCAGATCATCACCGGGCTGGTGATCCTGGTCGCCGTGGTGCTGGACGCGTACCGGCTCCGCCTGGCCCGCAAGCTGGCTGTCACCCAACCCGCGCAGGCACTCACGCCGGCGACGATCCCCTCCTGACCACATCCGAGGCGGCGCCTTCGCATGAGACCGCCGTGGCTTTACGGCCAGTTGTCACGTGCGGTGTAGGTGGGGTGCAAGTGACGATCAAGAGCTGATCCATATGTTCTTCTCGTTAGGAAAACCTATGAAAAGGACGGTCCCTTGCCCCGCTCCTACGGCGAGTCCAAGCTCGTCGTCCGCTACCGAGCCGGTCTACGGCTGCGGCGTTCGGGCTCTCTGCCCACGCGAGTGGTGAGTGTCATGGGACTTCTTTCCTCAGGCAATCAGTCGAGACGCATCCGGAGGATCGCTGTGAAGAGCATCAAGAGAATCGCCCTCGTCTCCGCCATCTCTGCCTCCCTGGTCGCGGTCATGGGCGGTGCCGCCAACGCCTCGATGTCCGCGGACACCGGGTCGACGTACGTGGCCTACGAAGGGCCGGGCTTCACTGGCCAGACACAGGTCATCGACAGGTGCGGCACGACCAACCTCCGCTACCGCGGGTCGTACAAGTGGTTCGGCTCCGGCCAGTCCGGCCGGATGCACAACGAGATCAACAACAGAGGGCCGGTGCACTTCACGCTGCCCACCAACGGCAACGCGAAGCAGGGGACGGGCGTCGGCTGGAAGAGCATCTTCGTGGTGTGCTGACACCCACCCCTTGACGTGGCGGCCTCACCCCGGGGATCGGTGTCGTTGATGCCCTGGGGTACATCGGAACTGCCGGGCGCGACCAGAGATCAGGACGTTCGGGATCAGGACGTTCGGGATCAGGACGTTCGGGATCAGGACGTTCGGGATCAGGACAAGGTGTCCTTGACCGCGATCTGGCCATCCTCGACGACGAACTTCTGGTTGGTGTTGTTGGGGTCGCACTGCCACAGGTACACCTGGATGCCGTTGCCGCGGCCGTTGGTGGCGTCCAGGCATAGGCGGTTGGCTGAGTTCAGGGTGGACTTGAGGATGATCTGGCCGCCCTGGATGACCCAGAGCTGGTTAGCGTTACCCAGGCACTGCCACTGGTAGACCCGGGTGCCGTTGGTTCGGCCGTTGGAGGAGTCCAGGCACATCATCTGGCTCGTGCCGATGGTGTCTTCCACCTTGATGAGGCCGTCCTCGACGACGAGCTTCTGGTTGGTGTTGTTGGGGTCGCACTGCCACTGGTACATCAAGACGCCGTTGCCGCGGTAGTTGCTGACGTCGACGCACATCGCGGTCCCGACCGGGATGGCGCGGTTGGCGGCCCCTTGCCCGGCGGCCACCGCAGGCGGAGCGGTGACCGCGCTCATGGTGGTGGAGATGACGGCGGCGGCCAGCAGATGGCGAGCAAGCATGGGTGCCTCCAGAAGAGTTGATCAAGACTCCAGCACCATGTCACAACTGAAAGTAGTTGATCAATCACCGTCCGCACAAAGCTCCGTGCGTCGCGATGTGCTGCCCGCCAGAGGCGAAGCTTCGGGCATCCGCGATTGCGGTTCAGGATGATCCAGAACGTACAGACTGGATCACATCGCCCGTCACACCCGGACGGAGGCCGCCGTCGAGGGAGGCGTCCCTAGCTCTTCGACGGGTACGTCGATGGCGCGCTGAGTGGTGAGACTCGCGCGTTCGATCCGATCGAGGCGGAACCATCGGATGGCCTCGCGGCGCCGGCAGTGCGCAATGAGGAACCAGTGCCCGGCCGTGAACGCGAGCAGCTGAGGGTCCACCCGGCGCGTTGTCGGCGTTCCATGACTATCGCGGTAGTGCAGCGAGAGGACCTTGCGTTCCTCAAGGGCATGCTCGATCACGTCGCGTCGGCGCGGATCAGCTGCCTCGGTCGTGGTGTGGTCGATCCAGATGCGCTCGGTCAAGTCGTCCGCGTGCCGTCGCGCCTGCGGGTCCATCACCGCCAATACCTTCACCAGGGCGGCTCGGGCCTGCCTGTCGAATGGTTGTCCACGGTGTGCCGCGATCGCCGCGGCGAGCGCGCAGGCTTCGGTGGCGGTGAAGTTCACCGGCGGCAGGGTGGCGGCACGATCGACGACATATCCACCGAGCCGGCCCGTACGTGCCCAGACTGGAAACCCGCCCTGTTGCAGAGCGGAGATGTCGCGCTTGACGGTGCGGACACTGATCTCGAATGCGGCGGCGAGCTGTTGGGCGGTGCGGCCTCGCGGACCCGCACGGCGGAGATCTTCGCGGATCGCGTAGAGCCGATCGGTGCGGTTCATCCATAAATGGTGCCATAACGGTGACATCCAGCACCTTCAGAATCGGAGCATGACGAAGTCGCGAGAACCCATCCTGTTGCTGAGCGGTGCCGGTCTTCCCGTCTGGATCTGGGATCAGGTGCGCGAAGAACTGGCCGCATCGCACCAGACGGCGGTCGCTGAGCGACCGCGTCATGATCGCGCTTCGCTCACGGAGTACGCCGCCGCGGCGCTGGATTCGGCACCGTGGGAGCGATTCGCGGTCGTCGCGCACTCCAGCGGCGGGACTGTCGCGACGGAAATCATGACCCTCGCGCCTGACCGGGTGGGCGCGTTCCTGGCGGTCACTGCTGTCGTGCCGAAGCCGGGACGCAGCTTCGTCGCGTCGATGCCGATGCCGAATCGGCTCGTGCTGAGCCTGGCGATGCGGCTGGCCGGCACCCGACCGCCCGATGCCGCTATCCGGCGCGGCGTGGCCAGCCGCGTCGACACGAAGACGGCCGATCGCATCGTGGCGGAGTTCCGCCCCGAGTCTGTGCGTCTCTACCGGGACACGCCGCAAGACGGCGTTTTTCCCGAACGTCGAGGCTACCTCTCCACCAGCCAAGACGCTGAGCTCCCGATCGGACTGCAACAGCGATTCGCGCGCAACCTCGACACGAGCTGGAACGAATCCCTCGACAGCGGACACCTGCCGATGCTCGAAGCGCCCGACGCTCTCGCCCGGCGAATCACGAACTTCCTCGCCGACAGACCCAGTTGACCGAGAGGTGTACGAGGGCCACCCCATAGTTGGGAGTGGCCCTTTTAGCACAGCTCCAATGAAGCAGCTTTTCTGCCGGCTTAGTTGTAGGGATTGTCGTAGGTCACGGATTTGGTGCGGCTGTTGTAAGTCTGGCCGGGATAGAACCAGCCGCCCGTCACGTACAAGGTGACATTCGTGAGGGTAGTGGAGTGGGTGTATTCACCGTCGTAGAGGTATAGGTACAACTGGCAGCCAGGGGGAGCGGCCGCCGTGCCCGTCTGGCTCGGGTAGAAAATGGTGCCGCCGTTGACGGAGACGTAGAAGTTCGGCATGGGGTAGGACCCGCTCCCCCAGCACAGCCGGAGCGCGTACCTGAACTTCGTGTTCCCGTCGTCGAACGCCAGCGTGCCGGTCAGCTGGGCGAGCATGATCGACGGGCCGGCGTTCGAGGTCACCGTGAGGGATACGGCCTGGTCTGGACCGTAGGCGGCGTGCGCGGGAGTGACGGGCACCAGGATTGCCGCGAGTGTTGCGATGGCGACGGCGACAGAGCTGGCCGCACGACGTGCTTTGGAACGTGTCAATTCCAACCTCATCTCTCGCATGATGTCGGCGGAGCGCGCACGGAGACTATTTTCGGGGCCTCCAGGTGTCCAGAGAGACGATCGGGAGCCACTGATTCGGCCGGCATTAACTTGCGTCATGGCGGCTCTCGCGAGAGTGAACCAGGCGTGCCACCAGGTCGGGGATTAGCCTGCGGAGCCGTAATACCGACGTGACGAGTGAAAGTTTCATTCCACCGAGACGCGGTCGGAGACGGCTGGACCGGTGTGATCGTTACTCGCTGAGCGTGCCGGTGGACTGGTCCGGCGCAGGACAATTAGGGCGATGAGGGCGGCGGCGACCAGGAGTGCGGCGCTGAGCGTCAGGCCGAGCGCGTATCCGTTGTTGAGGGCGATGGGCGTGACAGCCTGGCCGGTGCGGTTGTGCGCGACGGTGCCGAGGGCGGCCAGTCCGAGTGAGGAGCCGATCTGGCGTGAGCTGTTGAGCAGGCCCGAGGCGGCGCCCGTCTCGTGGGGTGCGACACCTGCGGTGGCGATGGAGACGATCGGTCCGAGGCAGAGCCCGAATCCGACGCTGGCGACGATCGACGGGCCCAGGACGTCGGTGATGAAGGTGCCGTCGGGGCTGATCAGGCCGAACCAGGCGAACCCGGCCGCGGTCAGCAGTCCGCCGCTGATCAGGAGGGTCCGCGGTGCGAGACGGTAGCCGAGTTTGATGGCGAGTATCGAGCCGGCGACCACGCCGAGGGCGAACGGCAGGAACTCGAGCCCGCTCAGAGCCGGCCCGGTGCCGAGCACGAGCTGAAGGTACAGCGACATGAAATAGAACGCCGAGGCCATGGCCCCGCCGACGAGGAGGTTGTAGGCGTTCGCGCCGGCGACCGAGCGGTTGGCGAACAGGCCGAGCCGGATCAGCGGGTCGCGGGTGGTGGTCCGCTCGACGTAGACGAAGGCGGCCAGCAGCGCGGCGGCGCCCGCCAGAGTCGTCAGGGTGATCGGGGAGGTCCACGGATACTGGTCGGTGCGGACGACGCCGAGCACCAGCAGGGCTATGCCCGCCGTGGCCAGGATGGCGCCCAACACGTCCGGGCGGCCGTTGCGAATCGGGGGCGGGTCGGCGGCGACAGCCCGCCAGGCCAGGGCCAGCGCGCCGGCCGCCATGGGGACGCTGACGAACATCACCCAGCGCCAGCTGGCGTACTGGGTGAGTACGCCGCCGATCAGGACACCGAGGGCGCCACCTGCGGCGTTCACCGCGGACCATACGCCGAAAGCCCGGACGCGGGCCTTGCCCGTGGGAAACGTGGAGGTCAGCAGCGCCAGCGCGGCCGGAGCTACTGCGGCGGCCCCGATGCCCTGGACGGCACGAGCGGCGACAAGCTGGCCGGGGTCCTGGGCGAAGCCACCGACGAGCGAGGCGAGGCCGAACACGGCGAGCCCGAGCAGCAGGACACGCTTGCGACCGTAGCGGTCGGCGGCCTTGCCGCCCAGCAGGAGCAGCCCGCCGAAGGTGAGCGCGTAGGCGTGGATCACCCAGGTCAGGCCCACTGCGCTGAAGCCGAGTCCGGCAGCGATCTGCGGGAGTCCGACGTTCACGACCGACAGGTCCAGCGACACCATGAACTGCACGACGGCCACCGCGGCCAGGGTGAGCCCCGGCCGGCCGCCCGGGTTGCCGGCGACCCGCTCGTGCCGGGGCTTCAGCGCGAGGGGTGACGTCTCATTGTCCGTTGTCACAGGCATCCGCACTCCTTGGGAAGCGTTCTATTGACCTCAGGTCATTACTACTGACCCGAGGTCAATATGTCAACGGCCAGCAATGGCGGGTGGCAAACGCAAAGCGCATGATGCGAGCGCGGCTACGCGCGCATGACTCGCTGCCCCACGGACGGATCCGCGAGGCTTATGGGTGCCTGTTGTTACTGCTCGCTCGGCGGTCGCGCGAGCCAGCGGCGGGTGAGGTCATGTACGACCGCCAACCAGCGTTGTGGCTGCTCTCCGGCGGCGATCGCGTCCGCGGCGCTGTGGAGGACGGTGAACAGGATCGTGGCCGCGACATGCGGGTCTATCGGGCGGAATGCGCCCTCGTCCATGCCTCGGTGCAACGCCTTGGCGATGGCGGCGATGGTGGCCTGCTGCCCTTCGTTCATGGGTCCGAGCGCTGAGTTGGTGTGGAAGACCGCGGTATGGAGCCCACCCTGCCGGGCGATGGACTCGACGGCCGCCGCGCATTCGGCGTCGAGGGTAGCCCACCAGTCGATCGGCTCAGTGGATTCGGCGAGCCCTTGGAACCGGTCCACGTAGTCCTGCAGCACGCGGTTGCGTACCGCGACGAGCATCTCCTCCCAGGAGGAGAAGTAGACGTAGAACGTACCCTTCGCGGCGTCGGCTTCGGCGGTGACGGCTTGCACCCAATTGGTCACGTCCTGGCCGGAGTTCAGGAGCCGGATGGCGGCATCGATGAGTTCACCGCGCCTGGCCTCGGGAGAGAGGCGGCGCCGACTCCTGGAGGTGACCATCGCACCAGGGTAACCGACCGTCAGGGGCGCATCAGATGCCCACTTCCGGCCGCGAGCAGGGGTCGCGCCCACGAATATGCCCCAAGCCCAGCGGGTCGGGTACGCCGACCTGTCTCCCACGATCCTTGACATATTGACCTGGGGTCACTATTAATGACCCGAAGTCAATAGCAACCACGCCAAGGAGTGCAGATGCCCATGGCAACGGACAATGAGACGTCCGGCCTCCATCTGGTCAGCAAGCTTTTCGACCCCGCGTCGAGGGCCGACCCGTACCCGATCTACGCCGAGTTCCGCGCCCGTGGGCCGGTATGGATCGAGGAGATGTCCGCGTTGGTGGTGACGAGCTACCGCGACTGCGAGACGCTGCTGCGCGACCCACGGCTCAGCGCCGAACGTCGGCGCTTCTTTCAGCCCGATCAGGCAGCCGACCCGTATCCCCCGGACGCTCCGTCCTCGGTCCGGCGGCCATGGTTCCTCTCCTTGGACCCTCCCGACCACACCCGGCTGCGGCGTCTGGTCAGCAGCGCGTTCACCGCCCGGACCATCGCCCGGATGGAGGACTCCATCGCGCGACTGGTCGACGAGTGCCTCGACCGCGCGGCCGAGCGGGAGACGTTCGACGTGGTGTCGGGCCTCGCCTACTCCCTGCCGATGACGGTCATCTGCCGCATGCTCGGTGTCCCGCTGGCCGACGAGCGGCTGTTCCACCAGTGGTCCGCCCATCTCACCCGGCTGGTCGACGGCTTCCCCACCCCCGACGACCAGAACGGCGAGACCCCTGAGTGGGTCCATGGCATGGTCGACATGCACCGCTACGTCAACGAGCTCGTCGCCGACCGGCGACGGAGCCCGCGACAGGATGACCTGATCTCCGAGTTGCTCGCCGCAGAGGACGGCGGTGACGTGCTGAGCCATGACGAGCTGGTCTCCACGATCGTGCTGCTGCTGGTGGCGGGGCACGAGACGACGGTCAACCTGATCGCCAACGGCGTGCTCGCCCTGCTGCGGCACCCCGACCACCTCGCCACCCTGCGTGCCGACCCCGGCACGGCGTCCGCGGTCGTCGAGGAGATCGTGCGCTATGACCCGCCCGTTCAGCTCACCGCCAGGGTCGCCGGCCAGGACCTAAGCGTCGGGCAGGCGAAGCTGCCCGCGGGCGGCCTGGTCATCCTCCTGCTGGCTGCGGCGCACCGGGACCCGGAGGCGAACCCGAACCCGGACCGGTTCGACCCGGCTCGCGAGCAGGTGCGGCATCTGGGCTTCAGCTTGGGCCCGCACTTCTGCCTCGGCGCGCCGCTGGCCAGACTCGAAGGCCGGCTGGCGCTGACCGCGTTCGCCCGGCGTGTCCGGGAGCCCGGGCTCCTCGTCGACCCGCCGCCCTATCGGGATCACATCAACCTCCGCGGCGTCAGTGAGCTTCTCATCTCCCACGCGGGGGTGACGAGGTGAGGACCGCGCCTTAGGGGAGGCCGAGCCATCTCCGGCCAAGGTCCACGTGGTGCCACCCAAGCGCTGGTGCAAGCCGCAAGAAGCGGCGGTGACCCAGGCTCCGCGCCGTCAAGAACTTCCTGGAGCTCGGCGAGTGTCCGCCGCCGCGTCGGCCTGGTCGGTCGGGTGCGCCGGCTCGGCGGCCTCCCCGCCGTCCTGCTCGTACGAGCCGTCCTGCTCGTACGAGGCCGGCACCACGATCTCTTCGGTGTCCTTGTTACGAGTCACCCAGAGATAGACCAGCGCCCCGAGGAACAGCACGATCGACGTCCACTGGTTGATCCGCAGCCCCAGGAACGTCACCGCGTGGTCCACCCCCCCAACCGGGTCGATCCGCAGCCCCTCGATCCAGAACCGCCCCAACGTGTAGCCGGCGACGTAGAGGGCGAACAGGCGGCCATGGCGGAGTGTGAACCGTCTGCCGGCCAGGATCAGCCCGAAGCCGAGCGCCACGTCCCACAGCGACTCGTACAGGAATGTCGGGTGGTAGAGCACGCCCGGCCGGCCGCCGTGCGCCTGGTCGATCTCCAGGCCCCACGGCAACGTGGTCGGACTGCCGTACAGCTCCTGGTTGAACCAGTTGCCCCAGCGGGCGATCGCCTGCCCGAACGCGATGCCGGGCGCGATCGTGTCGCCCACGGCGCCGAGGGACAGCCCCCGGCGGCGGCAGGCCAGCCACACGCCCACGCCTCCCAGAGCGACCGCGCCCCAGATGCCCAGCCCGCCTTCCCAGATGAACAGCGCCTGGTAGGGCTCTTTGATCGCGCGCGGGCCGAAGTAGATCTGCCAGTCGACGATGACGTGGTAGAGGCGACCGCCGATCAGGCCGAAGATCACCGCAGGAACCGCGATATCGCTGATCGTGCCTTTCTCGCCGCCCCGGGCACGCCAGCGGCGCTCGCTCAGCCAGACGCCGACGGCGATTCCGACAATGAAGCACAATGCGTAGGCCCGGATCGGAATGAATCCAAGATGCCAGACCCCTTGAGAAGGGCTGGGAATCAAGGCGAGAGGCATGCCAGTGACGCTAGCCGATTTGAGGTAACTCCCGCACCCGCTTGGCTACCGCGCACACCCAGCGCAGCTAACGAACGGCGGATCCCGTACCGGGGCCTTCCGTCGATTCCACTTGGCCTCAAGCTATTGACCTGCGGTTTCAGGCCCGAACGCACTCTGGATCATGAATTAGCCGCGGAACGCGGGTTGGACTATTAGCATGCGTGATCTACGAAAGGAGCAGTCGTTGTCTCTTTCTCCCGTGGACGCGGAGTCCCTCACCCGATGCGAGGAACTCCTCCTGCAAAGCATTGAGGAGCTCAGGAACTCCGCCTTAATCTCGGTCTCGAAAGACGAGGTCGATGTGGAGAGCAACGGCGATCCCTCATTCCGCTTCAGTCGGCTGTCCAGCCACTGGTACGGGACGGGCGAAGCGGAAGGGCTGGGCGGGGAGTTCCGGATACCCCAGCTCTACCGCGCCATCGCGAAACCGCCTCCTCTGCTGGCCTGGGACGGCGCGCCCGACGACGAGCGCGAACTCATCCACGAGTCCCGGGAGATCGACGGCACTCCACGTTCAGGTACGGGGGTAGTGGTCACGGTGCGGCTCAGCACCTCGCTGGAAATCTGGCTGTGGTACCGGGGACAGCCCATGCAGATGGACGTGGACTATCTGGGCTACCTAAAGGCCCTGGCCCTCACCAAAGGGACGCACGGCTGGCAGTACCTGTTCACCGACCTCAATTTCGCCGACCCTGACCTCTACTGGACCGCCGGAGATATGAAGGCTATGCTGCATCACCTTCCTGGGCTATTCCCGCAATATGACTACACGTCGTTGCGCGAACGCCTCGACGACCGTCTTTAGGAAGGGCCTCCGCTTCGCTCCGAGCTGTTCTTCCTGGGCACCCTTACCCGGCCAGGTCTCAGCAGAGACGAGAGCGTTGCACGGCACCTTCCACACTCTGACCAGGGCTCCTCAGACCCGGCAGTAGAGGGCCGTCGCATCGTCGAAGGTCTTGCCGCGTGGCCAGCGGGTGCCGTTCGGGTCGGACTGCTCCGCCCTGCGAACCTCGCGGATGAGGTCAGCAGGTCCCCGCTGGTCGAGGACATCTACGGCTTGCCGCCAGGTGGCCAGATTGAAACGGTCGACAAGGCGGGTCGCGCCGTCGCTGAGTTGAGCTGCCGCCCGGATGCGGCTTGTGGGAGTGGTTCCGATCAGGGCCTGTTCGGCCGCTAGTGGACCGGTCGCCGCGACCCAGAACCCGCCGTCGCGGTTGCGATGGTGGCGCATCGCCTCGACGTAGACGCGGTGTGCCGCAGTGTGTTCGGGGCTTCCGGAGTCGAGGGCATCCATAGCAGCTCGGTAGCGAGCGCCTACGTGCGGTTCCCGGTCATCGGTGATCACCATGGGTTCCGCCGCGCCGACGTCGAACACGAGCGTGGAGTCGGCCAAGACGAGCCACTCAAGAGCGTCAGTCGCACAGCGGAGCATGATCACCGTGGCGGAAGGGGTACCCGGCTGAGCCAAGTCGCATGAGCTGTCATGCAGTGAGGTGACGGTCTTGATCCCGTCCGCGAGCATGTCCGTCAAGGAGTTGGTGCTCTAGGTCATGGACGCGATCAACGTGGAGCCAAGAGCCCGCGAGTACCAGGCCACGCCATGCGTACAGCCTGACTCGGAGCCTGGCGGAGTTCCCGCCCCATCCAGCAGAACAGCGCCGCTGGGCGCGGCGGCGACGTAGTCCTCGTTGTCGCGTCCCGGAGCCGGTTCCGTGGCGAAGGCGATGCGCACGTCTACTCCTCTTCGTGGCGATATAGCGGGCTGGCCAGTTCGGAACTGACAGGTTCTCCGGTTGCGGGCTCGTAGCCAACCTACGAAGTGCCGACTAGGTCAACTTCTCCTAAAGCCCAATCAATGAATAATCTCTGGAGGTGGCCGTCGACGGGCAGTGGAGGGAATTCAGCTTTACCATCACCGGTGCCCCGATAGCGGAGGTAAGGGTAGAAATCGGCTAGCGGACCAAGACGGTTGGGTTCAAGGCCTTTCGGCAAGTCCGAAGATTCCGCAAACACTGCTGCGATGAATGCTGCTGGCCCATACATTTCAGGTGGACATTTATAGTGCTCAGAAATGAATCTCTTGTCCTGTAGCCATCCTAGAGTGCTCGAAACAGGTGGTTTTATTTGCGGCGTATCGGTGCGCACTTGGAGCCGGTTGCCGATAAGATCTAGAACCTCTTTAACATAAGCATCTTCTATCGCGGATGGGCCCCGAATGATGGTCTCTAGGCAGCTCCAGGCGATACTTACCCAACCGATATTCCGCACGACGGAACCTGGAGAGAAGAAAATAAATTCTAAGCTCTCGCCATGGATGGCGAAAAGCTCTTGTCCTTCAATTAGTTTCCTATGCCAAGCAGCTACGCCAAGATCTGGAACGTGGATGTGGGCAGCCACTTCCGCTTTATATCGCGTGCTTATCTCGTCCTGCCAGTCGTTCCAGAACTTGCCACTGTTTTGCCCGCGGCTCATGGAGCGGGCCATAAACATGAGCCGAAACATATTGACGCGCTGCTCTTCGTTAGGTGAATCGATAGTCGCCGCGATTCTATTCCCTATCTCCGTTGCTACGTCGGTGCTTGTCGAGTCGGCACTCTCTAGCAACCATCGCAAAGGCTCCGTCTTTTCCATAGAGCACAGGTCTGGCACGGAATGGTCGAGGATTCTGCTTGTCAGCGTGCGAACGAGACTCGGCGGTGGATCGGTGAAGGACAAACACCGTGCGAGGAAACCCAGCACGTTGCCTCGGCCTTTCTCGGCACGATGACGACGCTCATTGAGCAGCGTCTCCATTATCCGTTCGGCACCACGATTGGCGTTCCGGTCCTTGATCTGTATCGCGAGCTGGCCTAGCATGTCCCATTCTTCTCGAGCTATGTGTGGGGCGAGTCGCTTCGCAAGAGATGTCGGCGTATCGCAGTCCGCAGCTAGGTACGCCGCCGCGAAATACTCCATGAACGTTCGATGCGTAAAGGTATATAGATCTTCACCCTGAGCAGTTGTGCCGGCATCGCTGAATACCCATCCGCGCCCACGACAGAAATCTACGAACTGCTCTGCTGCTGCTCTGGCTTCGTCCGGGTCCTCGAAACGGCGTCCACCCATGAATGATGCTGTCTCTGCGATGAGTTCACGCTTCGTTACTGTAGAGTTGACAGTATTCCTGGTCAGAAGCCAGTAAGCCAGGTGACGCAGAGCTGGCTCGATCAGATGCTTAGCCCGCAGCTCTACATGGATTTTTCGACGCTCGTCCCATTTAGTAAAAAGTAGCCTGGAGCACTCCTCATATACTTCAGGCCGGTTGCGCGGAATGGCTCCTTCTCCGCGATACAAAATGCACATAAGAGCCAGCATTAATGGGTTGGCGCGCAGGTCCGGTACGTTGGCACTCTCAGCCATGAAGGCCTCGGCTATCGCACCTGCTCGCAGCGATGATGTGCCTTCTTCCTGGCCGAACCATCGCAGCACATAGTCTTGCACCTGGTCTTCGTCGAACTCGGCGGCCTGGTACTCGGTGAAGTTGCGCACATCGAGTTTTGCCTGGTCATATCCAACCATGCGCGATGTTACAAGTACGCGAGTGAGTGGGTACTCTACACAGAACAATTCCACGATAGATGCGACCTCGCTGCGACGCGTAGTGTCCACGAGTTCATCCAGCCCGTCGAACACAACTATGGCTGCGCCATCAAGTAGCAGTCTATCGATCAGGCCATTCGGCGGACGACACTGATAAAATGTCTCTAGCCGCTGTTCTATGAATCTGATGACGGATCGGCGGGGAGGATCTTCAGCAGCGAAGTCCCGAAGCGTGACCAAGAATGGTATTTTGGAATGCTCATCGCAGGCGTGCCTGTGTATTAAGAATTGGGCGCAAGTGGTCTTGCCGCCCCCGGGGTCGCCGAGAAGTACGGTCCGATCTATCTCCTCATCGAATTCCCAAACACTCAGCTCACGCACTAGTCCAGCGCTACTTTGATCCGCCGTAAGAATCTTCGGCGGCACGTAAAGGTTTTGGAGCGGGACCCGTCGACGGCGCTGAAAGTCGGGGGGTTCCATTTTTCCGTGGTGCTCTCGAGCTTGCCGGCGGTAGCGAGCGACAAAGCGCCTGGCCTCTCCTGGGTCATCTCTCTTAGCGAGAACTGCCGTGTGGCGTTCGATGACTGAGAGGGTGGCGTTTACCCTGGACAGAAATGCCTCCTGTCGAAGCTGAGCCAATGCACTGCCTTTGTCTGTGGATAGACGGCCGACGAGCGTACATATGTGGTGGTCAAGAGCGGCAAAGACGCTGCTTGCCGCATTTCCACAACTCTCGGCAGTGAGCACATCGCAGAGCGCGGCCTCTAGGCGCTCAACTTCCATTTCAGGAGCATCGGTCAATCGAACTGCAAGTAACTCATGAATGATCGCATGCACGGCCGAATTCTGGAGAGCATCCGCGACTGCTTGGGCGGAAGATTCATTTATTTCTACCTTAGGGCTTGATTCGGTCAGCTGATAAGTATCAAACCATCGGGCGATCTCGAAATCTGCCTTCCCAGAGTGCCCGGCTTTTCTCGCGGCTATCATCAAGCGTCGCCCTGTCAAGGCAAACGCCTCCACAATTAGGCCGCTTATGATTCCCTCAAGTAGCGACATATGGTGACCTTTCTCCAGCTTCGCCGAGTGCAATCAAATCCGAAACTCTCCGACTAGTTGTGTGTCTCGGGTTCTTCAAAGCTACCGGACCTGAGAGCGACTTGTAGGATAACGGCTAGAGATCCGTTTTGCTCCATATGTACAAGTCTGAGTCTATGTATGCCTTTTGGTGCTGGTGGTGCAACGACCACAAAGGCGTCTGTTGTTGATCCTTTATTTGCACAGGTAACGCCATAACGATCGCCTATCCGTGGCTCACGGTCAGAGGTGGCCGGGGCGATCGACGGGCCATGATTTCGTTCCTCAGCCATGGCCCACCGGACACCAAGCATGAGAGCTGTGCGAGGAGGGCATCGAGGCACGGCCACTGTTCCAAGCCACTATGAACGGCGGCTGTCCGATACTGCGGTCAGGGGCCGGGAACTGCTCATCCACTTGCGGGTCCACCGCTTCTTCTGCCGCACTGACACATGCGCGAAGACGACGTTCGCCGAGCAGATTTCGGGACTGACCGTCCGATACGGCCGACGCAGCATCCAAGCGGCGAGGGCGTTGCAGGCCATCGCGCTGGCGCTGGGCGGCCGCGCCGGAGCCTGGCTCGCCGGTCGGCTGGCCGCCTCGGTGAGCTGGATGACGCTAATCAGGCAGATCCGCGCCCTGCCGGACCCGGCCCCTCATGGCGGGCCCGCAGGTGCTCGGCGTCGACGACTTCGCCCTGCGGCGGGGTCACTCCTACGGCACGATCCTGATCGACATGTCCACCAGCACCGTGGTGGACGTGCTGGCCGACCGGACGGCCGACACCCTGGCGGCCTGGCGGCGTGCGCATCCTGGTGTCGAGATCGTCTGCCGTGATCGAACCTGCGCCTATGCCGAGGGCATCGCCTGGGGCACGCCGCACGGACCCAAGTCGCGGACAGGTGGCACCTCTGGCGGAACCTCGGCGAGGCTGTCGAACGCGCCGTCATCTGGCACCGCCACCACCTCCAAGCTCTGGCCAACGAGCCGAGTACCCGTACCGACGCGTCTCCACCTGCGGCGCCGTCCGCCCTGCCCCGCTCGTCCGCGAAGCGTTAGGACCGCATCGCCACGCGGACCCGCGACCGGCATGCCGCCGTTCACGCCCTGCTCGAGCAAGGTCAAGGGCTGCGGGAGATCGCCCACCTGCTGTCCTTGGGCGCAACACCGTGCGGCGCTTCGCCCGCGCGGCCCTTCCGACGACCTGCTCGTTCATGCCGGTACGGGACGACGGCCCAAGAACCTGGAAGCCTACGACTCCTACCTGCGCGAACGCTGGGCCGAGAGATGCGCCAACGCCGAAGTCCTCTACCGGGAACTGCAGGCTTTGGGGTATCGCGGCAGCGGCACCACCCTCCGCCAGTACGTCCGCCCCTGGCGAGCGGCAACATCTCCCGCGCCGACGTCACCTCGGCCGCCCACGGTCCGGCAGGCCACGGGCTGGTTCCTGCGCAATCCCGCCAAGCTCGACGCCGACGACCACCACGGGCTCCAAGCACTCACCACCGCATGCCCCCACCTGGGGGTGCTTCGGCTACGTGTTCGCCAGTTCGCCGAGATGATGATGCACCGTCACGGCCAAAATTTGGAGACCTGGATGAACACGGAACCTTTTTCAGGCTCCTTGGCGGGCGCCCTGGTCACAGCATGATCGCGATGCCGGTGTTCGGCCGGTGACATGAAGAAGCTCCTGGTAGACGGGTTGATCACCACAACCCACACCGTCGCAACCAGGAGCTTCAGGTGCTGTTCTACCGTGCCGCCGTCGATTTGTCGCATCGGACCCTGAACTACGTCGCCGGGGTGATCCGGCGCCACCGTAAGTCCATGAGGTCGCTCTGGCGCCGGCTCAACCCCGGTCGGCAGGCACTGCTGGTGCTGGTCTACCTGCGTAAGAGCGAGACGTTCACCGAGCTCGGAGCGGGGTTTGGCGTGTCAACGGCGACCGCATGGCGGTATGTGGAGGAGACGGTCGCGCTGCTGTCGGCCCGCTCGCCCAAGCTCACGGTGGCGTTGCGCAAGGCGAAGCGGGACGGGCTGCACTACCTGGTCCTGGACGGCACGCTGATCCACACCGACCGGGTCAAGGCCGACCGGCCCTACTTCTCCGGCAAGCACCGCGTGCACGGGATGAACGTGCAGGTCATCGCGTCCCCGGATGGGACCATCCTGTGGACCTCCGGCGCGCTGCCCGGCAAGGCTCACGATCTGAGCGCCGCCCGGATCTGGGGCATCCTGCGGGCGCTGGAGCAGGCCGGGATCATCACCCTGGCCGACAAGGCGTATCAAGGAGCCGAGGGCCCGGTCCGCATCCCGTACAAGGCAAGAACAAACCGGAGTCCCAGAAGCAGGCCAACCGCGCCCACGCCAAGCTCCGCGGACCCGGCGAACGAGCGAACGCCCAGCTGAAGAGCTGGAAGATCCTCCGCAAGCTACGCTGCAGCCCGTCCAAGGCCGGCCACCTCTGCAAGGCCATCGCCGTCCTTCAGAATCACCACGTCGCCCAGACGGCCTGAGGATGAAAAAGGGTCACGGTCTTGGACGACGACCTGCCTGAGCTGCACTCCTTCGCCACCGGGCTACGCCGTGACCAAGACGCCGTCACCGTCGGGCTCACCCTGCCCCACAGCTCCGGCCTGTCGAAGGGCATGTCAACCAGACCAAGATGCTCAAGCG
The DNA here is from genome assembly GCF_044460705.1 of Nonomuraea sp. NPDC050022. Lineage (NCBI taxonomy): Bacteria > Bacillati > Actinomycetota > Actinomycetes > Streptosporangiales > Streptosporangiaceae > Nonomuraea > Nonomuraea sp. NPDC050022. Next base: position 433,102 of record NZ_JBITKE010000004.1, on the reverse strand, counting down.
ACAGATGTATGGCCGTGCCAACCCCGATCTCCTGCGCAAACGCATGCTCCTGGCCGACTGACCAGGGTTCGATCACGGAATGTGTGCCTGATCCAGTATTCACGCGTCGTCGACAGCAAGTACGGGATCGGGCGCAAGGACTACCCCGCCCGCCTTTATCGAGGGCTATCGCCACCACTTGGGTTCACCGGTCTACACAGGATCGTTACAGGGAATCCCTTATCTCGCCAACGCCACCCTCTTACTCTTTTCCCTGCTATATCCTCCCAAGCAAGGACACTGATGAAGCTCTTATTCGCAGGCCTCGTGGCAACGGCAGCGACCGTGTGCGCGGTGGCCGCACCCGCTCAGGCGGCATCCGTCGCATCCGTGCAGGCCGCTCCAGTGGACCCGGTGAAAGCCCTGAAGGCCCAGCTGGCCCCGGGCAAGGGCGTAAAAATCACCGAATCAAGCAGCATTACCGTTGATTTCACCACCAACGACCAGGCTATGCAGGTACGGGTGAACACCCGCACGGCCGGCACCCTGGCTTTCGGCAAGGGCAATGTAGCGGCTGCCGACCTCCGTGTCCGTATGTCCTCACGCCAGCAAGGGCCCAACCCTCCCTACCGGGTCATCGCTGAGGGCAGAAACGCCTACGTGACCAACGCCGGCATCGCCAAGGCGCTGCCTTCCGGCCGTTCCTGGATCCAGTCGAAGGCCAGCGGGCAGGAAAATTCCGTCCTCGGCATGGGCGTCACCTCAGCAGAACTTCAGTACATGGTGAAAAACGCATCAGAAGTGGCGACCGGCGAATATCAGGGCACCGCCAAACTCACTGACTTCCGGCACGACAAGTCCGCCGGGGAAGGCAACGTCGAGTTCCACCTGTACTTCGATCAACACAACCTGCTCACCCGCACGGTCGTCGACACGACGGCCTACCCGGACGACGACAGCACGGCCTACGACCAGATGGTCTTCCACACCGATACCAAGTATTCGGGCTGGGGCGCCAAGGTGAAGATCACCGCACCGGCGGCCGGCAAGGTCATCAGCGAGAAGAAGCTCAACACGAAGACCCGCAAGGCCGCCATAAAGGCTGGCTATCCAGAGAGCGGTCCCTTCTAAATCAGCGCCGTAACTAGCGCCGTAACTAGCGCCGTTCGAGCGTGAGCAGCGGCTCAGCGAACACCGGTGCTGGTGCGTCGGGATTCGCGGCAACCGCCTCCTCCAGGCGGCGGAAGCCGGCCTCCAGCTCGTCCGGACTGAGTTGAGCGAAGAACGAAAGGGTGCGCAGGCGCAGCCGTTGAAGCATGTCACCGAGGGTGCCGACGGACGGCTCGGTAACCGTGCCGAAGCTGGCAACGCGCCAGCCGTCCGACGTGAACATCTCGATGACCTCGTGCAGCGGCTGAAACAGCGCGGCGTCCGCCGCGAAGCCGCAGGGGAAGTGCTCCAGCCACCACGGCCTGGGATGGTGGTCGCTGAAATTCGCGCGCAGTAGCAGCCGCCCGCCCGGCCTGAGCACCCTGGCCAGTTCCCGGGCCGCCTGCGGTTTGTCCTGGACGTGATGCCAGGACAAGAACATGAGAACGTAGTCGGCACTGGCGGACGGCACCGGCATGTCCTCGGCGGAGCCCGCCAGATATCGCACGTCGGGATGCGGAGACTGCGCCTGTGCTATCTCGCGCATGCGGACCGACGGCTCGACGCCAGTGACCGGCCCGAACGCTCGCGCCAGCGCGGGGGTGAACCTGCCGGTCCCCGCGCCGACGTCCAGCCCCACCAGCGGACGCCCCTCGGGCAGCACCGCTGCGAAGGCACTGATCCATGTCTGCTGCTGCCGCTCGGTAAGCGCACGGCCACGCGCGTAGTCCTGGTACTGCTCGGTGTCGTAGTCGATCCGCCTCATCGCCGCTCCCGCGTCAGCCGGGCCACGGCAAACCATCGACCCGATATATCGAGTGGATACATCGGCACGATATGCGGTGTCGCGTCATGCCACAAGTGGGGGCATGACGGTCAGGCACAGGCTTCGCCCGGCGAAGCCGGCTGGGATGTGGACTGTTCTCGACCGGGGACTAACCCGAGCCTGTCCCGCCTGCCAGTTCCGTGAGCCGGCGTTCGAGGAAGCGCCGTTCGGCGCCGTCATCGGTGAGTTGTCTCGCACGTCGATAGGCGTCACGCGCCTCGTCGGTACGCCCGAGGCGTCGCAAGAGTTCGGCCCTGGTCGAGTGCAGGTAGCGGAAGTCGTCGAGCCCCAGTTGGTCGACGACGCGCAGACCGGCCTCGGGGCCTTCGGTCTCGGCGACGGCGATGGCGCGGTTGAGCTCCACGATGGGCGAGCCGGTCAGGCGGGCGAGCCGGCCGTACAGGGCCGCGATCTGCGCCCAGTCGCACGGCGTCTCGGCGTGCAACGAGGCGATGGCGGCCTGCAGGACATAGGGCCCGCGGCCGCGTAGGGCGAGCGCCCGGTCGAGCTCGGCGCGTCCAGCGGCGAGCTGCTCGATGTTCCACCGTGACCGGTCCTGATCGCCGAGCAGTACGAGCTCGCCGTCGCGGAACCGCGCCTCGCGACGGGAGTCGTGCAAGAGCATCATCGCCAGCAGCCCGTGAACCTCGGGGTCGTCCGGAAGCAGTTCGGCCAGCGCGCGCCCCAACCAGATCGCCTCCGCCGCGAGCTCGTCGCGGCCACCATAGCCCTCGTTGAAGACCAGGTAGACGACGGCGAGAACGGCGTCGAGACGCTCGCGGAGCAGGTGAACCGGTGGCACGCGAAACGGGATCCCCGCTGCTTTGATTTTGCGTTTGGCCCGCACCAGCCGCTGCGCCATGGTGCGCTCCGGTACGAGGAAGGCGCGGGCGATCTCGTCGGTGGTGAGCCCGCCGAGGGTGCGCAGGGTGAGCGCTACCTGCGCCTCGATGGCGAGCGCCGGGTGACAGCAGGTGAAGATGAGTTCCAGGCGCTCGTCGGGAAACGTCGTGGCGTCCATCGGCATCTCCGCACGATCGCCGGCGACGAGCAGGCCGAATTTGGTGGTGAGGGCCCGGTCACGGCGGATGCGGTCCGTCGCTCGGTTCCGAGCCGTCGTCATCAGCCAGGCGCGCGGGTTGCTGGGGACGCCGTCGCGTGGCCACCGGTCGGCGGCGACGGCGAACGCCTCCTGCGCGGCCTCCTCGGCGATGTCGAAGTCGCCGAGAAAGCCGATCAAGGTGGCCAGGACGCGGCCCCACTCCTCGCGGAAGACCTGTTCGAGCGTGGCTACCAATACACCTCCGAGGGGCGGATCTCGATGGCGCCACCGTAGCGCGCTGCGGGGTGGCGGGCGGCCACCTCGATAGCCGCGTCGAGGTTGTCGGCCTCCAGGATGAACCAGCCGCCGACGGCCTCCTTCATCCCGACGAACGGGCCGTCCGTTGTCAGAGGCTTGCCGCCTTCGACCCGCACGGTGGTCGCGTTCTCGGGCAGGCCCATCGGCACCCCGGGGGTGACGCCCGGCGTCCGATTGAACCCTTGGTAGTCGGCGTAGACCTGCTTCTGCTCCTCCTCGGACAACGCGGCCTGTCCCTCAAGCGCGGTGCCCTGAAAGATCAGCATGACGTACTTCATCGTTTCCTCCTCGTTGCTACCAGGTTGGTCGCGCAGTAAGACGAACGGCGAGTCACGAAATCGACAGGTCGGCACTGGAAATCTGACGCGACCGTGATCAGGCGTCGGGGTCAGGGAGTGGTGAGGTGGGCGCGGATGGCGGCGGCGCCGGATTCGGAGAGCCGGTCGGTGAGGGTACGCAGTCCGGGGTGGATGACGCGCAGCGACTCGATGTCGGCGGGCCATCGGTGACCGGTGTGCCAGTGTTTCCTGATCTCGGCGATGCACGGCACCGGCACCATGCCGTGGCTGATCGCCGGGGCGCGGGCGCTGGCCGATCTCCTGCCCACCGCGACCCCGCGCGCCGTACCGGGCGAGAACCACGGCATGGACCGCCGACCATGGGCGCAGTGCTGTGGCTCGAGCTTTTAACTTTCTGCACAAAGAGGATTTGAACAATACCGCAGCCCATTCGCCGCAGGCAGGGTGTCATATCCGCACTTCGCACAAGGATAGGAGCCGCTCGGCAATGCGTAGTTTTGCCGAGAAGAGAGCATATTGCTCGCCTGCGGGAGAGCGTAAGCCGGGCCCTCGAACTCTCGCTCTTGCCTAATTTCCCGTGTGACGTTCCCTTCCCGATACGTCTCGACACGGACCTCCCTGAGCTTCACAGTGGTCGACTCGTAGCGCACCGCATGAGTCCAGGGTCCCCGCGCAATGTCCGCTGGAACCTGGTGAACGTACTGATCTTGCGCATGCGCCCCGTGGACCGCCCTCACGATCATCATAATGATCACACTGGCCACTAGAATGATCATTGCGATGAGAAGAGAAGCCATGAGCGGATGACGGGTGGCGATGCTCGTGATAGTTGACCAGACCCCAGACATAACACTCCCCCCTGGGGTGTCGTTGTCCCACATGGGACAACGAAAAGTAATTACCACGCAAACTTGGTTCCATGCGTGGCGATCACTCACGAATTGATAACCTCGCCTTCAGTCGATTTCGACCAATTTGTCCTATTCACATGCTAGTTGTAATGAGTGGGTCTCGATAATCCGATGGATCATTACAACGCGCAGCACTCCGTCAGCGTGGCAGGCGTGATCATCGACGACCATGGCCGCGCACTTCTTACCCAGCGCAGAGACAACGGCCGCTGGGAAGCACCCGGCGGAGTCCTGGAGCGCGACGAGGATGTCACCAGTGGCCTGCTCCGGGAGATCTATGAAGAGACTGGCCTGCGGGTCGAGCCTGTAACCCTGACCGGCGTCTACAAGAACATGACGCGTGGCATCGTCGCCCTGGTCTTTCGCTGCAAGGTCATCGGCGGCCGGCTCACCGAGACGGACGAGACCCGCGCCTTCCGCTGGGTCACCGCGGACGAGGTTCAAGAACTCGCATCCGAGGCATTCGCCATCCGCGTTCTCGACGCCATGCGTCACGACCAAGCGCCGGCTATCCGCAGCCATGACGGTGTTCACCTACTGGGGGCGTCGCAGCCTCATGAGTGACTTGCCGAATTGCGTAGTCCCCGCAGTCGCAATGGACTCGGCCGATCACTTCGGCTCTTCATGGCCGCTCTCACCTGCTATCGCCGGCCAATGGCGCGGACAATGTCTGCGATCAAGTGCCCTGAAAAGACCGATCGTTAAGCGCTTCGCCAGGCGTCGGAGATACAGGATTCCTCTCGGGTATCGGCAGGACCCGAACTGTGCAATTGCCCGACGCTTCTACCCGCTCACAGGACCAGTGACGACCGTCGTCGTCGGTGATGAAGCGCACCACGTCGCCCTCGGCGAGCTCGTCCTGCAGGAATGGGATGTTCGCAAAATCACCGAACCCTTGAAGGAGGCAGTTTTTCCGTGGGTGGATTCAGCGAGTTTCTGGCTGCTCGATCGAGTCTCAGGCCGCGCGAGCATGTGGTGCCCGGCACGCTGAGGCTGAGCGAAGAAGACCTTGCTCAACTGGGTAGGCGCACGCGGCCTGGGTGAGCGCGCGCATCGCCCGGCGCGTTTGCTGCCTCCCGGACGAACCGTTCCGAAGGTCAGAGTCGCCAGTAGACGGCGGTGGCGTCGTCGTGTGCCTTGCCGCGTGGCCAGCGGGCGCCGTGGGGGTCGGTGCGTTCGGCCGTACGGACCTGGTTGATGAGTCCGGCGGGACCGTCGTCTTCCAGGATGTTCAGGAGGCGTCGCCAGCTGGCGAGCTCGAAGCAGTCGACCAGGCGCGATGCCCCATCGCTGAGCAGCGCGGCAGCTCGTACCGCGTCCGTGGGAACGCTGCCGGTGAGAGAGTGTTCGGCGGCCAGGGGGTCGGTGGAGGCGACCCAGTAGCCTCCGTCCCGGTTGCGGTGCTGGAGCTGGGCTTCCACCGAACCAAGGCGTGCCTGCTCGTGCTCCGTGGAGCCGGTGGGCAGGGTGTCCAGGTGCGTTCGCAGGGTCGCCGTGACATCAGCCAGACGATCATCGCTGACCACCATGGGTTCCGCGGTGGCGTTCAGGTCCAGGACGAGGATGGAGTCCGCCAGCACCAGCCAGTCCAGGGACTCCGTTGTCCGGCGGAGTAAGAGCACGGTTGCCGCGGGTGATCCGGGATGGGCGAGGTCGCAGGTCGAGGAGTGCAGAGAGGAGACGGTCTCGATGCCGTTGGCCAACACCTCGGCCAACGGGCGGTCGTCGGACGTCAGCGTGGAGAGCGTCGTCAGCGTGGAGAGTAAGGACGAGCCGAGCATGCGCGTGTACCAGGCCACGGTGTGGACGCATCCGGTCGGCAGGCGTGCGGGATAGCCGGCGCCGTCCAGAACGACCACCGCGTCAGGGGTCGCGCCGACGAAGTCTTCGTTCTCCCGGTTGAGACCACCCACCTCAGTGGCGAAGGCCAGGCTCACGCTGGTCAGCTCTCCTCATGTCGGTGCGGCGGACTTGCCGACTCAGCGTACGGCGACGACAGCAGGTGCCGCTCGCGCGTCGCGAGCGGCACCTGCTCCGTTACGGCTTGCTCAGACGGCTATGGCCTGCTTCAGACGGCGCGGCCCCCGTCGGAAGCGCCGTCAAGAGCTCCCCGTCAGACGGTCCCCTCCCGGCCGATCCCCTCCCGGCCGAACTCCAGAGTGATCCGTGAGTTGATCTCCTGGGCCTTGGGGGAGTAAGCGGGGTAGAACTCCTTTCCGCACGCCAGGTCCTTCAGTGCCGCCTTGATCTCCTTGTCCAGGGACGGCTTGGCCTCCTCCGGCTTGAGCTTCGGCTTCAGGACGAGGGTCTTGCCCTTGGGCACCTTCGGCAGCGGGTCCTTCCAGGTCTTCTTGGCGAACTCCGTGACCTGCTGCCAGTACGTCCTGCGGCCCAGACCGTTCAGTGCGGTCGGCCTGGCCTCGCTGACTCCCAGGCACTTGGCGAACTGCTTGCCCAGCTGCGCGAGCCGCGTGTCCTTGTCGAGGACGCTCAGCTCCTTCTTCAGCGTGGCTTCGAGCTGATTCCAGTAGTCGTCCTGGGAGGTGACGGTCTTGCCCAGCACCTCCTTGGCCGCCTCGGAGAAGCAGGCGTCGTCGGCGGCGCGCCACTTCTTCAGCCCGTCGGCCGAGAGCGACATCATCGTCTTGTTGTTCGGGTTGTCGGGGAAGGTGGGGTTGACCACCTCGTCCTTCGGGAAGGCGTTCTCGGCCCAGACGCCGAAGCCGTATTTGGCCCGATACGTCCGCAGCGCCTTGAGGTCACCCTGAAGCCGCTCCCACTCCCCGGGCTGCCACTTGTGCCTGGGCATCGGGATGGCCAGGTAGTCGAAGCCCTTCTCCGTCATGCAGGCGACACGCTTCGCCTCCACTTTGGTCTGCAGCTCGTACGCGGCATCGGCCCTCGAAGGCGGTGATGTGAGCGTGCCGAACGAGCCGACGAGCACGGTGGCCGCGATGGCCTTGGCGATGAGCACGGGTTGTTCTCCTTGCTTGATATGAGGACATGCGAAACAGAACTTCCGGCCGAAAAGGCCGGATCGGGGGGAAAGTCTCAGCAGGGGATCTTCATGTGGGACGCCTTCGGCGACACCTCGGGCAGCCCGCGTACGAGATCGGCGGCGAGCACGGCGGTGCCTTGCGTCGCGCCCTTCCTTTCGGTGATCTCGTCGGTGGGCACCTTTCTGTCCCTGGTGTTGACCGTGCGTTCGCCCAGGTAGCTATAGGTTTCCCGGTCGAAGATCAGCTCGAACCGGGTGCCGTTGCCCTCGTCCATGGCGACGGCCAGGCCGGGGCGGCCGGCGGCGTCCACGGCGTCGCCGATGAGCACGATGCCGCCCAGTCCAGCGGCGACCTGGTACAGCGCGGCGCCCAGGCTGGGCCGTACCACGGACTCGCGGACCAACTCCTGGAGGGAGCGCCAGATGCGCAGCGGCTCCTCGCCAGTGTCGGCCACGATCTTCGCGCGTACCTGGGCGGGGTCCGTCGGCCAGGTGCCCAGCCGTGCGTACTCCGGCTGGCCGGGACAGGCCCCTGGCTCGTACACGATGTCCGTGACGCCGTGGTCCCAGTAATTCCGGGGCGCCGGACCCGTGGCCGACAGGCCCTGCGTACGGCTCAGCCAGGGCTTGCCCACGTCGGCCGCCTCCCAGCGCTCCTCGTTGACCAGCACCTTGGTGTACTGCGTCTTCCCCGATCGGTCCTTGGTGTACAGGCTGCGCTGGGCCAGGATCTTGGTGTGGACGTACTGGCCGCGGGGCGGCAGCATGTCAGGCTGGTCGGCGGCGGCCCGCGCGGCCAGGTTGAGCAGCGCCTTGGCGTCGGCGGGTGGCGCCGCGACCAGAGACCCCGCGACCCCTCGACCGGAACCCGATAGCGGGTCCGGTGCTCGCGGGCGAGCTGATCTACCTTGTGACGCCCGAAGGCGAGGTGAGCGCCCACGACGTGCGCACCGGTGAGCCGCGCTGGCGTCACGAGCTCGGCAGCTCCGTTGTCTCGGCCGTCCGAACGGACGATGAGGATATGTTCACCGAGGAGATCAGCCCCATTCTGCCCGGCGACGGGGTGCTCTACGTACGCCCGGGCACTCCATCGTGGCGCTCTCCAAGGAGTACTCATGAGACAAAACGCGCGCATTCCGTTGCCCGACGGCGACTCACTGGCGGCGACGGTGGCGCTGCCCGAGGGGACCGCGCCCGTGGCCGGATGGCCGGGGGTGGTGGTCGTGCACGAAATCTACGGTGTCGAACCGGACATGCTTGAGGTGGTGGACCTGTTCGCCGAGCGTGGGTACGCGGCGGTCCTGCCTGATCTGTACAGCCACGGGACCAGGGTCGGGTGCCTGGCGCGGGCTATGCACCAGCTCGCGACCGGTAAGCCCGGTCGGCCGACGGCCGACATTGACGCGACCCGGCGGTGGCTGGCCGGTCGTGAAGACGTCGACGGTGCTCGGCTGGGTGTGATCGGGTTCTGCATGGGGGGCGGGTTCGCTCTGGCGTATGCGGCGGGCGCGCCGCCCGGTGTGCGGGCCGCATCGGTGAATTATGGGGCGGTTCCCCGGCATCAGGAGGAGCTGCGGTCGGTGTGTCCGGTCGTGGGGTCCTACGGTGGCCGCGACCAAGGGTTTCGGTCGCACGGCAGGCGGCTGCAGGAGCATATGGCGGCGCTCGGCATCAAGCACGACGTCGAGATCCATCCGGCCGCCGGGCATTCCTTCATGACCGACGGTCATCATCCCATCGCGAAACTCGCGCTGTTTCCATTGCGTCATGGTCTCGTCCGCTCAGCGGCGGACGACGCGTGGCAGCGTACGTTCGACTTCTTCAACCAACACGTGGCTGGCGAATAGCTCGAAATCGCTAAAGAAGAGAAGCGCCCGGTTGGCACCATTTGACGGCAAAGGCCACCACCCATGAGTGGGTGGTGGCCTTCGAGGTCGTGCTTCTTTATCGCACTGTTCTAAGGGCTAATCGCAGTGCTCGAAGCCGCTGGTGTACGAGCTGCTGCCGACCGAGCCGCCCCACTTGACGCACTTTCCGGGCGCGCTGCGTTTGACCGGTCCCGCGTAATAGTCGTAGCTGCCCGAGTCGGTCGTCCGGCTTTCCCCTTCCGGTTCCAGGAAGGCCGACACCGCCGACGCCGTGCCGAGGCTCGTCGTCTTCAACGTCGCGACGCAGTTGTAGCCGTTACCTGAGTTGTAGAGCAGGTAGGTGCGACCGCCAGTGAGAGCGGCGGAGTCGATGACCGAGTAGCCGCTGCCGCAGACCTCCTCGGCGGTGTAGGGGTTGCCACCGCAGGCGTTGGTGCTCGTGACGGCCTTCTTCTGGCCCAAGGACACGGTCACGCCGTCCACGGTCGGGCTGGTGTCCATCGCGCCGCTGGAGGTTCGCTGTTCATAGTGCAGGTGGGGAGCGTTGGCGCCGCCCGTCGAGCCGACGGTCCCGATCGTGGTGCCCTGGCCGACGCTCAGTGAGCTGCCGGCCGCCTTCACCATGGTCGCGAGGTGGGCGTACCGGGTTCTGGTGCCGTCACTGTGCTGGATCTCTATCCACTTGCCATAACTCGTGCTTCCCGCGTCGTAGAAGTACGCGGTGCCCGCGGCGGTGGCGCGTACGGTCTCACCGTTGATGTCGTCGCCGCCGTAGTCCTGCCAGTCGATGGAGCCCGATGGGTTGTGGGTGGGGGTCCAGTTGTTGGCGTAGAAGGTCTTCCCACAGTTGAACGGGCTCTTGTGGGACACGGCCATGACACTGCTGTCCTGCGCTGAGGCGGCTTGGGGAATCAGCGCTGTCGCGAGAGTGAGCGTCAGGGCGGTGATCGTGGTTCTGAGGGTCTTGGGCCAGGTCGGCTTGCCAGTTGTGGGCATGCTTGCCTCTCTGAACGAGTCGTATGGGGGGATACGGTTAGGCGCCCAGGTCCTGATGTCGGTGAGCCTCGTGGTGACAGAGCTGCGTCGGGAGGGTCGATCATGAAGATAACTCTGAAAGTTCTTTTCATCAATCTCTGCGACATGAAATTTTGCGGCTGTTCCGCTTGAGGTGGCGCATTCGATTTAGGCGACGCAGCCGCCCCCGGGTAGCGTCGAGGCCATGCGGCTTCATGTGGGATGCGCGATGTGGACGCACGTGTCCTGGCAGGGGCGCTTCCTGCCTCACCCGCTTCCTCCGGGCGAACGCCTGCGGGCCTACGCCACTTGGTGCAACGCGGTGGAGGGCAACACGACGTTCTACGCGACACCGGCGCGCACCACCGTTGAGTCATGGGCCCGGCAGACCGACCCCGACTTCCGCTTCGTGGTCAAGCTGCCCAAGTCGATCACGCACGAGCGCCGCCTTACCGGCCCAGGCGCCGACGAGGAGTTGCGCGCGTTTCTGACGGCGATCGAGCCGCTCGAATCGCGGGCCCACGCCCTCTGGGTCCAATTGCCGGGGTCATTCGCACCCACCGACCTGGGCACCCTGGCGGGCTTTCTCCGTGGCCTGCCTCCTTCGTACAGATACGCCGTCGAAGTGCGTCACCGGGCGTTCTTCGATGACGCGCGGTCAGTACGGCTGCTCGAAGGCGTGCTCGCCCGCGCCGGTGCCGAATGGGTGCCATTCGACACCACCACCCTTTTCCACAGCCCTCCGACCAGCGACGCCGAACGAGACGCCTGGACGAAGAAGCCGCGCGTGCCGCGCCGGTCGACGGCTCTCACCGACCGTCCGATCGTGCGTTACCTCGGCCGGGATGCCACCGAACGTACGGTCGAGGGCTGGCAGGAGTGGGTCGCCACGGTCGCCGAATGGCTGCGGGAAGGCCGCTCGCCGACGGTGTTCGTGCACACCCCCGACAACGCCGACGCGCTGACTCTCGCCCGCCGGTTTCACGACGAGGTACGGGCCAGGGTGCCCGAGGTCGAGCCGCTCCCCGAACCCATGCCGAGCGAGCCACTGACCCTGTTCTGAGCGCGACCCCATCTGTCCCGATGGCAAACCTATATGGATTTCACCCACGAACGAGCCTTGGCCATGGGCATCGCGAGCTCGTCCTGCACGAGACGTACCGCTTCGTCCTCGTCGCCACGCACCTTGAGCTGGCGCACGCGACCAGTGATGTCCATGGCCCTCATCGGGTCTGTGTACTTGTGTATGCGCCGCTGCCGCATGACCTTGACCAGCTGCAAGACCCAATAGATGAGGAAGCTGAGAAAGAGTCCGGCGAAGATGAGAGAAATCACCGTTTCTAGCACGGATTGATCTTAGGATGCGGCCGCCGCCTCCCACGGAGTCCACACGGGGGGTTCGCCCAGCTCGCACGTAAGCTTTGCCTTTTGACGGGGCAGCACAGCGGGCGGCCGACCTGCCGACTCCCCGCTCTCGACCGCCGGAGTCCTGACCCCTCGACCGTGGTCGTCTACGAGGTTCACCACGCGGACGCCTCGCTGCCCCCGATGGGAGACGCATCCGTCATTTCGGCATGTCGACATGGTCGCGAGACGCTTTCAGGGAAGGACGCCCGCCCATGACGATCTCTCTCACCGGCCGCCCCACAACCGGCCGCTACACAGTCGGCATGGCCACGAGCGCTGCCGACGTACAGGCCGCGCAACGGCTTCGCCACGAGGTCTTCGTCGAGGAGATGGGGGCGCGGCTCGACAGCCCGATCTCCGGTCTCGACGCGGACAGGTTCGATGCGTACTGCGACCACCTCCTGGTCCGCTACGACGACAAAGTGGTCGGCACCTACCGGTTGCTCCCTCCGGGACGTACGGACCGGCTGTACTCCGACGCCGAATTCGATCTCCGCAACCTGGCCGTCCTCAGGCGGGACCTGGTCGAAGCGGGCCGCACCTGCGTACATCCCGATCACCGCGCCGGCACGGTGATCGGCCTGATGTGGGCGGGCATCGCGCGCTACATGGTGAACGGCGGCCACAGGTGGCTGGCGGGTTGCTGCTCGGTACCTCTCGACGACGGGGGCGCGGTCGCGGCCGGTGTCGTCGAGCGGGTGCCGCTGGGCCCGGCGGAGTACCGCGTAACGCCGCGCGACCCGTGGCGGATCAAGGGCGCCGCCCGTTCCGACCGGTTCGTACCGCCTGCGCTGCTCCGCGGCTACCTGCGGCTGGGCTCCTGGGTATGCGGGGCGCCCGCGCATGACCGTGACTTCGGCACCGCCGACTTCTTCGTCCTGCTCTCGATGACCAACGTCAACGCCCGCTACTTGCGGCACTTCCTGGGAGAGCCGCAGTGACCATCAGCGCGGCCGGCCCGGTGGAGATCAACCCGTGGCTCCGCATGGGCCCGTGCACTCCCGACGCCTGTGTGGAGCCCCCGGCCGCGCTCGCCGGTCCCGTCCATCGCGTGGCGCGGCTCCTCGCGGCCGTCCTCGTGCTGCTCGCGGGCCTTTCGATCGCCCTGGCGACTCGCCGAGCCGGTACGGCCTGGCGGGCGGAGATCACGAAGACGTGGGCGCGACTGCTGCTGCGGGCGCTCGGCATCAGAGTCAGAACCATGGTCGGCGTCGCCTTCTACACCGAACCACAGCCCACGCCGACCACGCCAACCACACCAAGCGCGCCGACCGCGCCGACCGCATCAAGCGCGCCGACCACGCCGACCGCACCAAGCGCGCCGACCGTCATGGGCGAGGGGGGCGCGCTTCTCGTGGCCAACCATGTCTCCTGGCTCGACCCGCTGGTCATGGCGGCCACGGTGCCGTCACGGCCGCTGGCGAAGCGGGAGATCGGCCAATGGCCGCTCATCCGTACACTGGCCGCGGGCTCGGGCGCGCTGTTCATCGACAGGGAACGGCTCTCCGCCCTGCCATCGGCCGTCGCCACGGTCGCGAACGCCCTCAGAGCGGGCGACACCGTGATCGCGTTCCCCGAGGGCACGACGTGGTGCGGGCGTGGGATGGGGGAGTTCCGGCCGGCCGTGTTCCAGGCGGCGATCGACGCGGGCTCCGCCGTACGCCCGGCCACACTGCGCTACCGCGAGGGAGACTCGACGTCGACCCGCGGCTGCTTCGTCGGAGACGACTCGCTTCTAGCCTCCCTCCTGCGGGTGACCGCGACCCGCCACCTGGTCGCCGAGGTCACCCTCTTCGCTCCCATACGGCTCGCTCACACCGGGCAGCGGCGGCACGAGGCGCGCGCCACGCTGGCGAGGATCGCCGAGGCCCAGGTACGCGTCGGCGTCGTCGAGCAGCCATGAAGCCAGAGTTGCCCGTCGTCACAGGACGACGGGCAACCCGGAGCGTCCTATCGAGCCAGAGACATGAGCGTGTCCGGCTTGTTGGTGATGATGCCGTCCACTTCATAGCCGATCAGCCGACGCATGACGTCGGGGTCGTCCACCGTCCAGGCGAAGACCGCCATCCCCAGGCTGTGGACGCGCCGCACGTACTGCTCGGTGATGTTGCCGTACGGCGGGTTGATGTGGGTGGCGTACGCCGCCACCTTCGGCAGGTCCGCCATGGCCGGCGTGCCGAGCAGGCCGATGGGCACCTGGGGCATGGCGCGGTGGAACGTACGCATCGAGGCCCAGTTGAACGACTGCACGACCAGCCGGCCGGAGCTCAGCCACGAGGCGTCGCCCCGCAGCTCGTCGGCCACTCGCTTCTCGATGCCCGGGTAGAGCTCCGGCGCCTTGATCTCCAGGAGCAGACTGAGACCGCTGCCGTCCATCTCGCTCAGGGTCTCTCCGAGGGTCGGTACGGGCTCGCCGTCGTACTTGGCGGCGAACCACGAGCCCGCGTCCAGCCGCTTGATCTCCGCGAGCGTGAAGTCGCCGACCCGCCAGGGCGCCCGGTCGGGGAAGACCTTCTCGACGTCCGTGGTGCGGGACAGTGTCGTGTCGTGCATCAGGATGAGCTTGTGGTCCTTGGTCTCCTGTACGTCGAGCTCGAACGCGTCTGCGCCCAGCTTGTCGGCCAGCTGGAACGCGGTGATGGTGTTCTCGGGCGCGTCCGCGGAGGCTCCGCGATGCGCGACGACCGTGACCTGGGGGGCTTCGAAGTAGATCGCCGATGACGGGGTGGCGGTCGCTGTGGGGGCTACGGTGGCGAGGGCGGCGAGGGACGTGGCGATGATGGCTCCGAGTCGGGGGAACATGGGGGCTCCTCTGGCTTGGGAAGGCAGCCGACAAACCGAACTTGACAACCACGTGTGACGCGGAGTTGAGGGGAGAGCAACCCACTGATGCCAGGCAGATGAGCATTGAGGGCACCGGCTGTCCGGTCAGCCGCCCCCGCCCACGACGCGTTCCTGACGCTCCGCTGATCGCCCTATGTCATCGGTCGAGCACGTGTCGTAACGAAGCGTTCCCCATTAAACGGCCCGCCACGCGCGGCCGTCCTATCCCCGAGCCGGTGCGGATCTTCGGTGTAGATCACGACCTGAAACCCATATGGCCTGTTGCGATCGTAAGTAGAGTTCTCGCAGGGTCCCACGGGAGATTCAGGATCGAGCGATGAACGAGCAGTGGCGGGAAATCGGCGACCGGGTCTATGTCCGGCGCCATGAGTCCTTCGACATGAACGTCGGCCTGATCGTCGGTGACGACCACTGCCTGGTGCTCGACACCCGCGTGTCCCACCGGGAGGCCGCCGACCTGATCGAGGCGATCAGGCGGATAACCACCAGCCCGTGGACGGTCGTCAACACCCACTCCCACTTCGACCACTACTTCGGCAACGCGCTGTTCCTGCCGGGCGAGATCTGGGGTCACTCCAGGTGCGCCGAGGAGATCGAGCTGTACGGCGAGCAGCAGCGGGCCAAGTGGATCGAGCGCCTGCCCGACGACCGGCGGGCGGAGCTGGAAGAGGTGGAGATCGTGGCGCCCGACCACACGTTCACCTCGACGGCCACGCTCGACATTGGCGGCCGGATCGTCCACCTGAATCACTTCGGCCTCGGCCACAGCAGCAACGACATCGTCGCGCACGTACCCGACGCCGGGGTGGTGTTCGCCGGAGACCTGATCGAAGAGGGCGCCCCGCCGGCCTTCGGCGACTCCTACCCGCTCGACTGGCCCGCCACGGTCGCCACGATGCTGACCGAGCTGCCCGAGCGGGTGATCGTGCCGGGACACGGCGCGGTGGTCGACCGCGCCTTCGCCATCGCCCAGCAGGCCGAGCTGGTCGCCGTGGCGGAGCTCGCCACGCGGGCGCACGTGGAGGGCCTGCGTGACCTGATCACCCGGTTCCCCTACCCGGAGGACGTCGCCAGGCAGGCCATCGAACGGGCCTTCCTGCAGCTCGACAGCCAACTGGCCTGACCGCCGCGCACCAGGCTGGACAGCCGTACTGTCGTTTTCTATAGTGCATATTGCAATATAGAAGGAGGCATCATGGCACGACGCCACGACCTGGTCGGGCTGACCGTGCTCGCCATGCTCTCGGTACGTGCCAGCCACCCCTACGAGCTGCACCGCTTCATCGTCGACACGCACAAGGACTACGTGACCGGGCTGCCGCGCAGCCTCTACCACGCGGTCGAACGGCTGGCGAAGGACGAGCTGATCGTGCCGGCGAAGACCGACCGCGAAGGCCGCCGGCCCGAGCGGACGGTCTACGAGATCACCGAGGAGGGCCGCCAGGAGCTGGCGACGAGGCTGCGCAGGACGCTGGAGCAGCCGGATGCCGACCGGCGCACGCTGGTGGCCGCAGTCTCCCTGATCGGCGCGTTGCAGGTGCCCGACGCCAAGCGGGCGCTGCGCACGCGTACGGCCTCCATCGAGGGGACGATCAGCGGCATCGAGGCGCACCGGCGGGCGATGACGGAAAGCGGCCTGCCGGAGCTCCTCATGCTCGAGATGGAGTGCGAGCAGGCTCTCTACACGGCCGAGCTGGCCTGGTTGCGCAGCGTGCTCGACCGGCTGGACAAGGGCGCGCTCGACTGGTCGGGCACGGTCAAGCAGTCGCTGATGGAGCAAGTGCTGGAAAGTTAAGTGGCCGCCGGGGTGCGCCAACACCCCAGCGGCCGGAAATCCGAACAAGGCGCCTGCCCTGTCCAGGACTCGCAGTCTCAGGATAGGCGCCGCGACAACAGGAGCAGTGCCATGTCCACTGAGATCAGAGACCTCCTCACCAGGCTCACCGCAGCCTGGAACTCCGGCGACGCGGCGGCCTACGCCGCGCTGTTCACCGAGGACGCCGACTACATCACCTTCTTCGGCCTGCACCTTCAGGGCCGGGAGGCCATCGAGGTCGCCCACCGGCAGCTCTTCCAGAGCCCGATCAAGCTGACCGGAGGTGGCGGCGAGCCCATCGTCAAGCCGCTGGGCGACGGCGTCGCGCTGGTGATCTCCGGTGGCGGCTCGACCGTCGACGGGCGGCCCGATCCGAGCCGCGACTCGATCGTCACCTTCACCGCCGTCAGCACGCCCGGCGGCTGGCGCTTCGCCTCGTTCCAGAACACCCGGGTGCGCACGCCATGAGAAAGTCCCTGCTCGTCGAGGTGTAGGAGAGGACTTGGGGTGCTCCGTGCACCTCACTTAGGCTGCGGCCCACCTGAGCGTCGACGCCGACGACCCCACGGGAGCCGTCGGCGTCTACGCCAGAGCCGGGTTCGAGATCTACCGGCGCGCCACGATGTACTCGCTGCCGATCACGCCAGCCTGATCTTGCCCTTCACCAGCTTGATCTTCTTCTTGGCGAGCGGACGCTTGGCCGGACCGCGCACCACCGCACCCGTCAGGGCGCTGAACTGGCTGCCGTGGCACGGACAGTGGATCTTGCCACCGCTTACGCTCGCCACCGTGCAGCCCTGATGGGTGCAGATGGCGCTGAAGCACTTGAAGACGCCCTTCGACGGATGGGTGATCACGTACTTGCCACTAACGATCTTGCCTTTGCCGACCGGGATGCTCTTGGCGCTGGCCAGGACCGGACCGGCGGCCTCCTCTTCGGCCTCGGCGGGTCGCGCCCACAGGAAAACGGCTCCTGCTGCGCCTGCGGCGGCGCCACCTCGGGTGATCAGTGCACGGCGTGTGAGCATGATTGCCTCCTTCAACTAACCACACGATGAGAAGTGGCTAGTGGTTCAGGGGAAATCTCGCGATAAATCCACCTTCTTCGGCGAGCAGCGTGCCGCCGTGCAGCAGCGCGATGTCCCGCGCGATCGGCAATCCGAGCCCGGCCCCGCCGACATCCCTGGCCCGCGCCTCGTCCAGCCTGGTGAACCGGTCGAACACCGCCTCACGCTGCCCCACCGGAATCCCCGGCCCGTCGTCGAGCACCTGGAGCACGGCCTGGCCGTCCTCCTGGCGTACCCGCACCCGTACGACCGCCGCGGCGTGCCGTACCGCGTTGTCGACCAGGTTGGTCACCAGGCGGGCCAGGTGCGCCCGCGAGCCCTGGAAGACGACGTCGGGCTCGACGTCCAGCTCCATCCGCAGCTCGGGCCGCCGCTTGATGCGCAGCGACTCCTCCGCCGCCACCTGGCCGAGGTCGAGGTCGCTCGTACGCAGCGGCTCACCCGCGTCGAGCTTGGCCAGCAGGAGCAGGTCGGCGGCCAGCGACTGGAGGCGCTCCACGTCGGCGAGCGCCTCGGCGGTCAGCTCGCTCGGCTCGGCCAGCTCCAGCCGGGCCCGCAGGGTGGCGATGGGGCTGCGCAGCTCGTGGGCCGCGTCCGCGACAAACCGTTTGTGCGTCTCGACGGCCGTCTCCAGCCGGTCGAGCGTGCCGTTCACGGTGGTCGCCAGGGCGGCGATCTCGTCGCCCGAGCTGGGTACGGGCACCCGCTGGTGCAGGTCGCGGGCCGTGATGTCGGCCACCTTGGCCCTGATGGCCGCGACCGGGGCGAGCGTGCGGCCGACCGAGAACCAGGTCATGCCCGCCACCACGAGCAGCAGCGCGGGCACGCCCGGAAGGAGGGCGCCGTTGAGCGTCTCCAGCGCCTGGTCGGCACCGACGAGCGAGGCCCTGGCCCAGATCTCCGCCGATCCGCTGGACGTGGACACGGGCATGCGCGCGACCGCGAAGTCACTGCCCTGCGCCCAGTTCGCCGCCGCCGGGGCGCCCGCTTTCGTGAGCAATACGTCCGAATCGACGATCCGCATCGCGAGCGCCGGCTGAACCACCAACCCGGCCACTGCGTCATCGGCGGGGCGCGCCCGTCCGCCCGCGGTGGGCTCCGCCGTCGGCGCGTCACTGGACGTGCGCGCCCAATCGATTGTCGTCGGCTCTCCCGCCGACGAGGTGCGCGCCCGTTCGGCTGCCGTCGGCGCGTCGCTTGAGGTAGGTGCCCGTCCGGTTGTGGCCCGCTCCCCGGAGGCGGGCGTCTGGGCAGTCGTGGGCCGGCTGAGCAGGGTGGTCAGGTCGACGGTCTCCGCGTACGGAGCCGCGGCCACGGCCTTCCTGGCCGCCTCCGCGCCCGCGCTGCTCTGCAGGCTGCCCCGCAGCGCCAGCACCAGCACGACCGCCGCCAGCCCGAGTGCCACGGCCACCACCAGTGTCGCCGCCGCGGTCGCGCGCAGCCGTACGGACGCCATCCCTACGGGCAGCCGTCCCAAGGTCAGGTGTCTGCGCCACCAGGTCATGCCGCCTCCAGTCGGTACCCGGCGCCGCGCACCGTCACCAAGGTCGTCCTGCCGAACGGTTGGTCGATCTTGCGGCGCAGCGCGCTGATGTACACCTCCACGATGTTCGGGTCCCCGTCGTAGGAGAAGTCCCATGCCTGCGCCAGCAGTTCGCTCTTGGAGACCACCTCGCCGGCCCGTCGCGCCAGCCCGTGGAGCACCGCGAACTCCTTCGGCGTCAGCGCGATCTGCACCTCCCCCCGGCGGCAGCGCAGCCCGGCCGGATCCACGACCAGGTCCCCGACCGTGATCGTCACCGGCCGCTCGTGCCCGCCCCTCCGTACGAGAGCACGCAGCCTGGCCAGCAGGACCACGTACGAGAACGGCTTGGCCAGATAGTCGTCGGCGCCCGTGTCGAGCGCCTCGGCCTCGTCGTAGATGCCATCCTTGGCGGTGAGCATCATGATCGGTGTCCAGTTGCCGGCCTCGCGCAGCCGGGAGCACACGGTGTAGCCGTTCAGCCTGGGCAGCATCACGTCGAGCACGATCACGTCGTAGGTGTTCTCCGAGGCCATCCAGAGCCCGTCGCGCCCGTCATAGGCCACGTCGACGGCGAACCCCTCACCCGCCAGGCCGCCCTTGACCAGATCGGCCAGCCGCTGCTCGTCCTCCACCAGTAGCACTCGCACACCGAACAGGGTCCCGCACCCAACCTAAAGCCAACCTGAAGATCATTTAGGGCGCCTTCAGGATCACTTCAGGTACGGCGGGCCAGGCTCGGGGCGTCCGATCGTTTCCAGCAAGGAGATTCCATGTTCAAGCGACGTCTCGCGGTCCTCGGCGCGGTGGGCGTGCTCGTGCTCACGGGCCTGGGCGGATCCGCGATGGCCGACGAGGCTCAGCCGCCCGTCCCGGGTGTCAAGGTGACGTGTACGACGAGCGACGGCAAGACCATCGCCTTCGCCGAACCGGCGCGTCCCCTCGCCGCCAAGCCGGGCGAGAAGGCGCCCGAGGGGGGTGTGGCCGTGCGCCTCCGGGACGACAAGACGATCGAGATCGAGTCGCTCCCGGAGGGGGCGGTCACGAAGGCCCTCCCGGCCAAGCCCGCCGTCAAGGGTGAGGAGCTCACCACCGAACGCGGCGAGCTCGCTGTCAAGGGTGAGGAGCTCACCACCCAACGCGACGAGCTCGCCGACGACGCCGTGAAGCTGGGCATCGCCCGGCCGACGGCGGACGGCGGCCTACCGACCAAGGACTTCGCCAAGTCCCTCGCCGTCAAGTGCGAGCCGAGTAAGTGAGGCCGCGCCCGCCGTAGCACCGGGGGTGTGCGGCGGGCGCGCTCACCCGGACCTGACGGGTGCGCATCCACGGGGGCGCGTTCACTCACTCCGGGAGCGACGGGTGCGGCCCCAGGGCCCAGTACTCGAACAGGCCATGACCCACGAGCCCGTCGTACTCGAAGCGCCCCACGGCGTCGACCATCCCCCACATCTTGGACGCGTCGTCGGGCAGCGTGTACGTCACGCCTTGCACGACCGGCTCCGCGCCCTGGTACATCCCGTGCTTCCAGTCCGGCTCCAGGCCATAACCGGTGCCGACCATGAGGTGGACCGGCAGCACAGGGGTGCACCGCACGTCGAACGCCTTGCCGCCGGGAGGTGAGAACGTGATCGTGGCCTCGACGACGTCCCGGGTGCCGGGCGCGTAGACGGGGTGGTACTCGGGCCGGCCCAGATACTCCTCCTCGCGCCCGTCGGACCAGACCCTGGTGGCCTCCTCCAGGACGCGGCGGCCCTTCTCGTCCTCCTGGATGATGCAGAGGATCGCGTGGTCGTCGAACCGCATGGGCGTGTACAGCCAGTAGAAGCTGCCCGCGTTCTTCGCCTGGATGCCCGGCGGTTCGGGCTCGCCGACGGGCCTGATGCCCCAGGATCGGTCGCGGGTGCCCTGCCATCGGTCAGGGGTGACGGATATCTCGTCGTCCCCGATGCGGATGTGGCCGGACCAGAGCCCGGTCTGCGCCAGCCGTACGGAGTCGAAGATGACCCGCTCCTGCCAGCGGACGAAGTGCCGTGGCTCGAGCGTCGCCGGGATCGTGCCCTCCCAGGTGAGGTCGAAGGACAGGCCATGCTCGTTGGGCTCCAGGATGATCTGGAGCCGTTTGAGCCCTTCGATGACCTTCACCTGGAACGGGCCGATCTCGGTGTTCATCCGGTCGGTGCCGAGCTCGCGTGAGGCGCGGACGACCTGGTGCAGGTTCCCGTAGCGGACGCAGGCGAAGGCGTCGGTGACGCCCAGGTTGGGATACTGGCCGGCGCCGACGATCAGCATGAGCTCGTCGGTGCCGGGGTGGCAGTTGAAGTAGTAGCGGTCGTAGAAATTGCGGTCCGAGGTCGCCACGTGCCGCATGACCTGAGCCGCCTGGTGGATGGGGTAGTCGTCGAGCGGGGACAGCGTCATGCCGCCGGTTGTAGCAAGCGCTTGGTATGGGCGTCAACGCCTACGGGCGGAAACACGCCCCCGAAACACGGAGTCGCCGAACGGCGCGCCTCCAGAGACCGCGAAGTCCCTCAACGCGAAAGCGCGCCCCCCACTCGATCGAGTGGGGGGCGCGCTTTCGCGCGGATCACGTCATCTTGCGCGATGCCTCATCCGCCTTGTCGGACATCTCGGACGCCATCCTCTCGGTGGCATCCGCGGTCTTGTCCGCCTTGTCGCCGGCCCACTGCGACGCGTCCGAGGCCGAGTCCTTCATGTGCTCGGTCCACTGCCGGGCGTTACGCCGGTAGAACAGATAACCGAGCGCGCCCACAGCGATACCGGTCAGAAGGATCATCACCGGCATCCCCCGCGACCTGCGCGGGGTCGGGTCGATCCGCTCGGCGGCGTTGATCAGCATGGCGCTGACCTTGGGGGCGAGCTCATCCTCGACCCGATGCGCGGCCTCTTCCAGCCTCGGGGCCGCCCAGTAGCGGGCGTCCTCGATGCGATGCGCGGCGACCACCTTGGCCTGATCCGCCATCACCTTGGCTTGATCCGCCATCGGCGTCATTTGCCGGCCAGTTCTCATGGCCCGGGCCTTCATACGGCCCATCCACGTGGTTGGGACTACGATGACCACGCGGCGATTTTTCAGTGTCAGGGACACAACAACCTCCCCTGCTTGATGGGGCCCCGAGCCTGACCTTCCCGTAGCGAAGCGGCTCAATCATGGCGGTCCGTGGCAGGATGGCTTTCGCGGCCTAACGACCGTGGTCATCAAAATCCACAAAACCAACCTTGTACATAGAGGGGGGCAGCTGTCTCGTGGCCGAGAAGCTGATCGCAAACCTGCAGACAAATCGCGGAAATATCAAGATAGAACTCTTCCCCAACAAGGCGCCCAAGACGGTCCGCAACTTCGTCGAGCTCGCCGAAGGCGGCCGTGAGTGGACCCACCCGGGCACCGGGGAGACGAGCACCGGCCGTTACTACGACGGCACGATCTTCCACCGGGTGATCCCCGGCTTCATGATCCAGGGCGGTGACCCGCTGGGCGAGGGCATCGGCGGCCCGGGTTACGACTTCGACGACGAGATCCACCCGGATCTCTACTTCAACCGCCCTTACCTCCTGGCCATGGCCAACGCCGGCATCCGGTTCGGCAAGGGCACCAACGGCTCGCAGTTCTTCGTCACGGTCGTGCCCACGCCGCATCTCAACGGCAAGCACACCATCTTCGGCGAGGTGATCGAGGGCCAGGACGTCGTCGACGCGATCGCCAAGACGCCGACCGGCCAGCGCGACAAGCCGGTCGACGCGGTGGTCCTGGAGTCGGTCACGATCGACCGCGTCCAGGGCTGACCAGACGCATCGTCCGGGCTGACCTACGTGGGCTGACCAGACGTACCATCCAGGGTTGACCTAGGCACACATCCCGGGTTGACCCAGGCGAACCGTCCGAGGCCGCCCAAGGCGCACGGGGCGGGCTGAACACGCCAGCGCGGCGATGCCGCGCAGGCCATAGGCTGCGGTCATGACCAGCCAGCCGCCCAGCCCGCCCCCGCAGCCCGAGCAGCCCGCGGAGGCCGTGCCGACGTGCTACCGGCACCCCGACAAAGAGACCTGGGTCCGCTGCCAGCGTTGCGAGCGCCCCATCTGCCCCGACTGCATGCGCGACGCCGCCGTGGGCTTCCAGTGCCCCGAGTGCGTGAGCGAGGGCAATCGAGGGGTACGCCAGGCGCGATCGGCGTTCGGCGGCGCCGTGGTCACCACGCCATACGTCACCTGGGTGACCCTGGCGCTCAACGTGCTCGTCTTCGGCGCCCAATATCTGACGGGCAACGCGGTCACCGAACAACTGGCCATGCGGCCGTACAACGTCGTCGCCGGGCATGAGTATTACCGGCTGCTCACGTCGGCGTTCGTGCACGACGGGCCGTTCCACATCCTGTTCAACTGCTGGGCGCTCTACGTCATCGGCCCCTACCTGGAGCGGGCCTTCGGGCACACTCGCTACCTGGCCGTCTACCTGGTCAGCGCGCTGGGCGGCTCGGTGCTCGGCTACTGGCTCGACCCGCTCGGCCAGTACACGGTCGGGGCGTCCGGAGCCATCTTCGGCCTGTTCGGCGCCGTGTTCGTGGTGGGGCGCAAGCTGAACATGGACGTACGCGGCATCGCCGTGCTGATCGCGATCAACCTGGCGATAACCTTCCTGGTCTCCGGCATCAGCTGGACCGGCCACATCGGCGGCCTGATCACGGGATCGGCCCTTGCCGGGGCCCTGGCCTACGCTCCCAAGAGCAACAGGACCCTCTGGCAAGTGCTGACGGTCGTGGGAGCGCTGGCCATCCTGGTCGTGCTCGTGGCCGTCAGATCCTCGGCCCTCCTGGGCGGCGCGGGCTGACTTCCCCAGGGTGTGGAAAAACTGTGGAAAAAACTAACGCCAGCGGGTGGAGAGCACTACTCCGAAGATGATGAAGACGAACCCGATCAGCAGATTCCAGTTGTGGAGATCGCCGATGAAGGGTGCGCTGGGCGCCACGTAGTAGACGGCGATCCACAGGATGCCGATGATCCACGACACCACCATCGTGGGAGCCAGCCAGCGCGGGCTGACCGTGACCTGCTGGGACTTCTGCGGCGGCGTGTAGACCGCCTTCTTGCGAGCCTTGGACTTGGGCACTGGAAACTCCTGCTGGGCGCCTGGGCATCCGGGTTGTCCACAGGCTATTAGTTTTGAGCGTAATTGCTTTGAGCGTAGTGGAAGCGTGCCCAGGATAGTCGCCACGCGCACGAGATGGCGATCCCCGGCCTCCGGATGAGTCGCGCTTACGCTGAGTGAGTGAGGGCCGTGCTGCGGGCCGCGGGGGAATCGAGCATCACCGCGGGCCTGATCCTGTTGTTGTTCTGCGCCTACCTGCTGTGGGGGACGGGCGTCTATACCCAGCGCATGCAGCTGCAACTGCAGCAGGAGCTGGTGGAGGAACACGCGCGCCCGGAGCCGGCCAAGCTCCGGAAGATCGAGCTGGGCCGGGCCGTGGCCATGCTGCGCATCCCGAGGCTCGGGCGCGACTACCACTACGCCGTGGTCGAGGGCGTGGACGCGGAGCACCTGAAGAAGGGCCCGGGCCACTACCCCGGGACCGCCCTCCCCGGACAGATCGGAAATTTCGTCGTATCGGGTCACCGGACCACGTACCTGGCGCCGTTCAACCGGATCGACGAGCTCCAGCGCGGCGACGAGATCATCGTCGACGCCCCCGAAGCCCGCTACACCTACCGGGTGACCTCGCAGGACGTCGTGTACCCCGACGAGGTCGACGTGATCGCCTCGGTGCCCGGCAAGCCCGACACCAAGCCCATCAGGGCCTACATCACGCTGTCGACCTGCCATCCCGAATACTCCGCCGCCCAGCGGCTCATCGTGTTCGGCGTGCTGAAGAAGACCGAGCTCAGGATGGAATGACATGTACGGATGGCTCTGGGACAGGCTGCCGGGCGGCACGGGCACCAAGCTGCTGGCGGCCACCGTGCTGGTCGCCGTGGCGGGCGTCGTACTCTGGTATGCCGTGTTCCCGCTTCTCGAACCCGCGGTGACGCTCGACGAGGTGACCGTACGGAAATGACCCGCGTGCTGGTCGTGGACAACCACGACAGCTTCGTCCACACCATCGTCCAATATCTGCGTGAGCTGGGCGCCACGTGCGACGTGCGCCCGCGCGACGACGTGCGCGTGAGCGACGCCGACGGCTTCGACGGCGTCCTGGTGAGCCCGGGGCCCGGCACGCCGGAGGCGGCGGGCGTGAGCGTCCCCCTGGTGCGCCACGCGGCCCTGCGCGGCCTGCCGCTGCTCGGCGTCTGCCTCGGGCACCAGGCGATCGGCCTGGCCTACGGTGCCACCGTGTCGCGGGCGCCCGAGCTCGTACACGGGCGGACCAGCGCGGTGTCGCACGACGGGCTCGGGGTGTTCGCCGGGATCCCCTCGCCGGTGCGGATGACCCGCTACCACTCGCTGGCCGTACGGCCCGACACGGTGCCCGCCGAGCTCGACGTGACCGCCCGTACCGAGGACGGCGTCATCATGGGGCTACGGCACCGCACGGCGCCCGTCGAGGGCATCCAGTTCCATCCCGAGTCGGTGCTGTCGGAGCACGGGCACCGGCTGCTCGGCAACTGGCTGCGCGGGATCGTGTAACACTCGGCCGCCGCCGGACGACAGACAGATGAGCGTCCCCGCCGTTGCCCCCGAGCGGCGGGGGCGCTTTTTTCGCGCCGTTCTCGCGCTGGGGCTCGCGCCGCGCTTCCGCCGGTGTTTGCGCCGTTGACGCCCCGCCATCGGGCAGCGCGTGCCGCGCCATCGGATCGCGCCGACTCTTTCGTGCCCGATGTGCCAGAGCCGCCCTCCCGGTGTGGGAGGGCGGCCCTGGCGCCGGGCTCTGCTCAACGCCTCGCGGGTCAGCCTTCGATGCTGCCGTCGTCGATCGGTGAGTCGTCGGTCGGCTGGTCGTCCGTCGGCTGATCGGTCGGCTGGCCGTCCGTCGGCTGATCGGTCGGCTGCGGCTGGTCCGTCGGCTGGTCGGTCGGCTGCTGCTCCGGACCCGTGGAGACCACGATCGTTATGGTGGTGCCGGGGTTCTGCGGTGTGCCCGCCTCGGGGTTCTGCTGGATGACAGTGCCCTCAGGCTGCTCATTCGCCTGCTGGACCGCTCTGACCTTGAAGCCTGATGCCCTGAGCGTCTTGGTGGCGTCCTGCTGGGTCAGGCCGATCACGCTGGGGATGGCGATCTGCTCCTTGGGCACGTAAAGCGTGACGGTGCCATCCTTCTCGACCTCCTCGCCGGCCTTGGGATCGGTCTCGATGACCTTGCCCTGCGGCTTGCTGGAGACCTTGGTCTTGACCGTGCCGGTCAGCCCGGCCTTCTCAAGGATGTCGTTGGCCTCCGCGGTCGTGGCGCCGATCAGCCCGTCGGGGACCTTCACCTTCGGCGGGCCCTTGGACACGACCAGCTTGACCGTGGAGTCCTTCGCCACACTGGTGCCTTCGGCGGGCTCGGTCCTGATCACGGTGTCTTTGTCGTACTCGGCGCTGGCCTCCTTCACCACCTCGGCCTTCAGCCCCAAAGTGGTGAGCTGGGCCTGGGCGGCCTGCAGGCGCTGCGCGGCGAGCGAGGGGACCTTGATCTCGCCCGTGGGTTTGTCGCCGCCGCTGCTGAACACCGCGTAACCGACGCCGATGAACGCGCCGATGATCAGGAGAGGGATAACGATCCAGGCCGCGGTCTTGAGCGCGGTGTTGCCGCCGCCGCTGTTGGCGCGCCGCCGGCCGCCCCGGCCGCCGTGCCCGCCGTCGTCGTACTCGTAGGGGGGCACCGCGCGGGTGCCCTGAGTGGCCGGGCCGGTGGCGGACTGGGTGGCCGTCATCATGCGGGTGCCCGCACCGTAGTTGCTGGTCATCGCCATCGTCTGGGCGTCGACCGGCATGCCGGACATCGCCCGCTGGATGTCGGCCCGCATCTCGCCCGCGTTCTGGTAGCGATGCGCGGGGTCCTTGGCCATGGCCTTCAGGACGATCGCGTCGCACCACGCGGGAATCTCGGGGTCGATCTGCGACGGCGGGATGGGCTCCTCGCGTACGTGCTGGTAGGCGATCGCCACGGGGGAGTCGCCGGTGAACGGCGGCTGGCCGGTGAGCAGCTCGTAGAACACGCACCCGGTGGAGTAGATGTCGCTGCGGGCGTCGACCCGCTCACCGCGCGCCTGCTCGGGCGACAGGTATTGGGCGGTCCCTATCACCTGCGCCGTCTGCGTCATCGTCGCGGCCGAGTCGGCCATCGCGCGGGCGATGCCGAAGTCCATCACCTTGACGTCGCCGTTGCGAGTGATCATGACGTTGGCCGGTTTGATGTCGCGGTGCACGATGCCGCCGCGGTGGCTGTAGTCCAGCGCCCGCAGGATGCCGTCGACCAGCTCGGCCGCCCGCTCCGGCAACAGCCGCCGGTCGGCCCGCAGCAGGTCGCGCAGCGTCCTGCCGTCGACGTACTCCATCACGATGTAGGGCACCGGGGCGCCCTCGCTGACGTCCTCGCCGGTGTCGTAGACCGCGACGACCGCCGGGTGGTTCAGCGAGGCCGCGGACTGCGCCTCACGGCGGAACCGCGCCTGGAAGGTGTGATCGCGCGCCAAGTCAGAGCGGAGGGTCTTGATCGCGACTACGCGGTCCAGCCGGATGTCTCGGGCGCGATAGACCTCGGCCATGCCGCCGCGCCCGACGACGCCGTCGAGCTCGTAACGACCTCCGAGTCGCCGAGGCTGAGTCATTTCCTGCACTGTCCCTTACCGTTCATCTTGGGTACCGGCCTGCTCGCGGGCCGCCGGTGTCCATCATCGACCCCGTGGCGCATCACGTCTCCTCCTTCGGCGGGTTTGTGACACCCGGGTCAGGCGAAGCACTTGGTGTCGGAGTTGTCGGTGTAGTGGTGGGCCTGGGGGTCGGTGTGGGAGTCGGGGTACGGGTTGTCGGGGTGGACTTGGGGGTTGGCTTCCTGGATGGAGTTGCCGACACGCTTACCGTAGCCGACCGTGAGGGTACCGGCCTCTTCGACTTCACCGTAACGACGGGAGGTCGTCGAGTGTGAGTCTTGGTCTTGGACGGCTTCCATACCGGAGTCACGCTCACCGACTCCGACGGGTCGGCGATGCTGGGCTGGCTGGGCACCGCCTCGCGGTCCATGAAAGTGAAGGCGCTGAGCCCGACTGCGGCGGCGCAGCCCGCGCTGGCGAACAGCGCCAGCGTCAGCCTGCCCCTGCGGCGCCGGGGTGGGGCGGGCGCCGCACCGGGCCGCCCGGCGATCGAGCCGGGGGACGGTGAGCGCAGCGTCGTGGCAGTCGGCGCGGCGAGGTCGTCGGTGACAGAGCCCTCTCCCTGCCGCCGCCACTCTTGGAAGCCCTCCTGCCCCTGCCGGCCCCGGGCGCCCTCTTCCTGCTGGCGTACGCGGAAGCCCGCCGGATCGGTGAGCATGCTGAGCTCGGCACCCGACTTGTTGGCGGCCAGCGACTGGCCCAGCCGCTGGGAGCGGTCGGCGACCTCCATGGCCGACGTGGGCCGCTGCCGCGGGTCCTTGGACAGCAGCACCATGACCAGCTCGCGCACCGCCGCGGGCACGTCGACGCCGAGCGGTGGCGGCGGGTCGTTGAGGTGCATGAGCGCGAT
Source organism: Nonomuraea sp. NPDC050022 (assembly GCF_044460705.1). NCBI lineage: Bacteria > Bacillati > Actinomycetota > Actinomycetes > Streptosporangiales > Streptosporangiaceae > Nonomuraea > Nonomuraea sp. NPDC050022. The sequence goes on along the minus strand of NZ_JBITKE010000004.1, from coordinate 404,390 downwards.
CGCCACCGGCCCTTCTGCCTGGAACGGCGTGCGCCCTGACAGGCACTCGTAGGCCACCACGCCAAGCGAGTAGAGGTCGGTCGACGGGGTGAGAGGCAGACCCTGTGCCTGCTCCGGGCTGACGTATTGGGCCGTGCCGAGCACGGTGCCCGTCAGCGTCACCGGAGCCGACTCCATGGCGCGGGCGATGCCGAAGTCGGTCACCTTGATGGTGCCCTCGGGCGTGACGAGCAGGTTGCCGGGCTTGATGTCGCGGTGGATGACCCCCGCCGAGTGGGCGGCGTGCAGCGCCTTGGCCGTCTGGTGCACGACGTCGAGCGCCACTTCGGGCATGAGCGAGCCGTTGCGGGTCAGGATGGCGGACAGCGGCTCGCCGTGCACCAGCTCCATCACCAGGTAGGCCAGGTCGCGCTGCTCGCCGTAGTCGAAGATCTGCGCGATGCCGGGGTCGGCCAGGGCGGCCGTGATCCTGGCCTCGTTGCGGAAGCGGCCGCGGAAGGACTGGTCGTCCTGGATGTGACTGCGCAGCACCTTGACCGCGACCTCACGGCCCAGCAACTCGTCACGAGCACGCCAGACATCCCCCATACCGCCCGAGGCGATGCGGGAGAGCAAGAGGTAGCGGTTACCGAGCCGCATGATCCAGCAGAGTAGCGGTCATCACTTGTTCAGCACCGCCTCCATCACGGCTTTGCCGATCGGCGCGGCGGTGTGGCCGCCCGTCGCCTCGGCGCCGACGTTGGCCGCGCCCGACTCGACGATGATCGCGACCGCGACCTTCGGGTCGTTGGCCGGCGCGAAACTGATGAACCAGGCGTGCGGCGGCTGGCCGTTGGACGTCTCAGCGGTGCCGGTCTTGCCCGCCACGTCGACGCCGGGGATCTGCGCCAGGTTGGCGGTGCCGTTGTTGACGACGCTGACCATCATCTCGCGCAGCTTGCCCGCCGTCTCGGAGCTGACCGCCTCCGACAGCTCCTCGGGCTTGGCGTCCTCGACCGAGTCGCCCTTGGAGTCAGTGATCTTGTTGACCAGGTACGGCTTCATGACCTTGCCGTCGTTGGCGATGCCCGCGGCGATCATGGCCATCTGCAGCGGCGTCATCTGGTTGCTGCGCTGGCCGATGGAGGACATGGCGATGGCCGCCTTGTCCTCCTTGGGGCCGAAGGAGCTCTGGGCCACCGACATCGGAATGCCGATCTGCGTCCCCATGCCGAACTTCTCCGCCTGCTTCTGCATCTTGTCGTAGCCGAGGTCCATGCCGATCTGGCCGAACGGCGTGTTGCAGGACTTCTCCAGCGCGTAGACCAGCGGGACCTTCCCGGCTCCGCAGGCCGCGCCGCCGTAGTTGGGCAGGCTGATGTTGGTGCCGGGCAGCGGGAGGCGCTGCGGGGCGTCCACGACCGTCTGGGGGCCGCGGCTGGAGTCGTCTTCGAGGTAGGCCGCCGCGGTCACCACCTTGAACGTGGAGCCGGGCGGGTAGGTGCGGTCGATGTTGCGGTTGAGCAGCGGCTGGCCCTTGTCCTTGGCCAGCTTGTCGTAGAGGGGGAACACCTCGCCCTTGTTGGTGCCCGAGAGCTCGGCCGGGTCGTAGGTGGGCAGCGACACCATCGCCAGGATCGCCCCGGTCTTCGGGTCGAGCGCGACGACCGCGCCCCGCTTGCCGCTCTCGCGCAGTGCGTCGTAGGCCGCCTGCTGGGCCTTGGGGTTGATCGTCACGTCGACGTTGGCGCCCCTGGTGGGTTCACCGGTGAACAGGTCGATGCTCCGGCGCAGCAGCAGGTCGGGGCTGGAGCCGTCGAGCCATTTGTTCTCGGAGCGCTCGATGTTGGACTCGCTCTCCGGCGAGAAGAAGCCGGTGACGTGCGCGTAGAGCTTGCCGTCGGGGTATTTCCTGAGGAAGCGGAAGTCGCCGTCCTTCTTCTCCACCGACTGCGCCAGGATCACCTTGCCGCCGGCGGTGATGCGACCGCGTTCCACGGCGTAGCGCGCGTAGTAGTTGCGCTGGTTGCGGGGGTCTTTGCTGTATTGCTCCACCCGTACGGCCTGCACAACGTTCACGTTGATCATCAGAAGCGCGAACATGACCAGGCAGGCCACGGCCGCACGCTTCAGAGTGCCGTTCATCGCTGGAACACCTGCGTCATTCCCTCGTTCTGGATCGCCTGGGGCGGAGGTCGCCGTGCCGAGTCTGACATGCGTACCAATAGCGCGATAAGGATCCAGTTAGCGAGCAATGCCGAGCCACCCTGAGACATGAACGGGGTGACCAGGCCGGTCAGGGGGATGAGGTTCGTCACGCCGCCGACGATGATGAAGACCTGCCAGGCCAGGATGAACGACAGGCCGCCGGCCAGCAGCTTGGAGTAGGGGTCGCGGGCCGCGAGCGCGGTGCGCAGCCCTCGCTGCACGATCAGCGCGTAGACCATGAGCAGCGCCATCAGGCCGGTCAGACCGAGTTCCTCGCCGGTCGCGGTGAAGATGAAGTCGGAGAACGACAGCGGGATGAGGTAGGGGTGGCCCTGGCCGAGGCCGGTGCCGAGGATGCCGCCCGCGCCCATCGCGAACAGGCCTTGCATGAGCTGCGCGCTGCCGCCGAGCTCGCGGTTGAAGAACTCGTCGTTTCCCGGGTCGAGCCAGACCTCGATGCGGGCGTGCACGTGGTCGAAGATCTGGCTGGCGAGGAACGCGCCGCCGACGAACAGCAGGATGCCGATCAGCACCCAGGAGGTGCGCTGGGTGGCGACGTACAGCATCACGATGAACGTGCCGAACAGCAGCAGCGAGGAGCCCAGGTCCTTCTGCAGCACGAGCACGCCCAGGCTGACCGCCCAGGTGATGAGCACCGGTCCGAGGTCGCGGGCGCGGGGCAGATCGATGAAGAGCAGCCGGCGTCCGGCCAGGGCCAGCACGTCGCGCTTGGCCACGAGGTAGCCGGCGAAGAAGATGACCAGAGCGATCTTGGCCAGCTCCGCGGGCTGGATGATGGCGGGGCCGAAACCGATCCAGATGGTGGCGCCGTTGACGCTCTTGCCCAGCCCGGGAATCAGCGGGGAGATCAGCAGGAACAGCCCGGCGAAGCCCGCGGTGTAGGTCAGGCGCTGCAGCGTGCGGTGGTCGCGCAGCACGACCAGCGTGATGGCGAACAGGACCACGCCCGCGCCGGTCATGATCAGCTGGTTGGTGGCGGACGCGCCGCCGGTGCCTCTCGCGCCCGAGGCCTCGATTCGGTAGATCATCACCAGGCCGATGCCGTTGACCACCGTGACCAGCGGGAGGATCAAGGGGTCGGCCCATGGCGCGAACTTGGCGAGCACCAGATAGGCGGCCAGCATGAACCCGCCCAGCCCCAGGCCGTAGGTCAGCATGCCCGAGGGGATCGCGCCGTCGAGCGCCAGCCCGACGTTGGCATAGGCGCCCATGACGATCACGACCGCGAACCCGAGCATGGCCAGCTGGGCCCCACGCCGCTTGGCCGGCATGAGGACGGGGGCTTCCGCCACTTCACTCATCTACTGCGGTTTCGCCTTCGTCTTCGTCGCGCTCGCGCTGGGCGAGGCGGTCGCGGTCGGGGTGGCGGCCTTCTGGTCGGTCGGCTCCGCGGTGGTCTTGAAACCGTTGATCTTCGTCATGCCTTCCGCCAGGGTCTTGACCTCGATGCCGCCCTTGATCAGCGCCTGGTCGGGCTCGGAGAGCTGGGAGAGCGGCTTGCCGGTGTGCTGGGCGACCGAGAAGAACTCGAACGGCCCCACCTCCTGGCGGATGCCCCGGAACACCACCACCTCGTCGCCCTTGGCTCCGACGAAGAACTGGTCCTGGGTCCACTGCCAGCCGAAATAGCCGCCGGCGCCAATGGCGACGACGGCCACACCCAGGACCGAGACCAGCATGGGCCAGGCCCGGCGCCGCTTGACCGGCCGCCGGGCCGCCTGCGGGCCCGGCTCGTCGAAGTCGTCGTCGGTGAGCACCGGCTGGGGCGCGGTCACCGCGCCCGGCCGGCCCGGCGAGGTGTCGTGCGCTTCGAACCGCAGGCGGGTCATGCCCGCCGCCCCGACGGTCGCCGACTCGGTGGTGGGCGCCTGCTGCCCTTCAGTGAGCTCCAGCACGTCGGCCAGGACGCAGGTGATGTTGTCGGGCCCACCGCCCCGGTTGGCCAGGTCGATCAGCTGGCGAACGACCTCTTCCGGGTCGTCGATGTTGGTCAGCGTGGCATGCAGGGTCTCCGCGCTCACCACTCCGGACAGGCCGTCGGAGCAGAGGAGATAACGGTCGCCCACCTGCGCCTCGCGCAACGTGAGGTCGGGATCGACCTCGCCGCTCCCGTCGAGTGCCCGCAGCAGGATCGAGCGCTGCGGGTGTGTCGCGGCCTCCTCAGGCGTGATGCGCCCGTCGTCGACCAACTGCTGCACCAGCGTGTGGTCGTGGGTGATCTGGTAGAGCTCCCCGCGTCTGAGCAGGTAGGCGCGCGAGTCGCCGACGTGCACCAGGGCCACCGAGGTGCCGTTCCAGAGCATGGCGGTCAGCGTGGTGCCCATGCCCTTGAGGCTGGGATCCCGGCCCACCATCTCGTGCAGCTTGCGGTTGGCGTCGCGTACCGCTGCCTCGATGGCGTTGAGCAGGTCACCACCCTGTTGGGCCTCGTCGAGAGAGGCCATTGCGGCGATGGCGACAGAACTCGCCACCTCACCGTGTGCGTGTCCGCCCATACCGTCTGCGACGGCTAGCAGACGGCCGCTTGCGTACGCCGAGTCCTCGTTTCCTTCGCGGAGGAGGCCGACGTCCGAGCGGGCGGCGTAGCGGAGTGCGATGGTCATTTGCGCAATTCAATGACTGTCTTGCCGACGCGGATCGGAACACCGAGCGGCACCGGGGTCGGGCGGGTGACTTTTGAGCGGTCGAGATATGTGCCGTTGGTCGAACCGAGATCTTCCACGATCCACTGACCGTCCTGAGGGAAGAGCCGGGCATGCCGGCTGGAAGCGTAGTCGTCGGTGACTACCAGCGTGGCGTCGTTCGCCCGGCCAATGGTGATGGGCGTCTCCGTGAGATTAATGGTGGTGCCTTGCAGCGGGCCACCCGTCACAACGAGCTGGCGTGGCTCGCCCTTCTTATTCTTCGGCTTAGCCGCCGGTTTGGTGGGCTTGATGCCCTTGCGTGGACCCGCGGGGGCCGTACGTGATCCGAACAAGTCTGTCCGGATCACGCCGACTGCGGCAATGACGAAGAACCACAGCACAGCCAGGAAGGCGAGCCGGATCAGCAGCAGCGTGAGCTCGGACATGGACCGTCTGTCTACCCCTAATCGCGCCGGAACACCAGTGTCGTACGCCCCAGGGTCACTCGCGTGCCGTTCTGGAGCTCGACTCTGCGTACCGGCTGGCCATTGACGAACGTGCCGTTCGTCGATCCGAGATCGACTAGGGCGACTAGCTGACCCTCGACGCGCAACTCCGCGTGGTGGCGAGAGACGCCGGGGTCGACGAGACGAAGATCGCAGTCGGTGCCCCTGCCCAGCAAGGTCACCGGAGTGGTGAGCTCGTAGGAGCGGTCGCCCTGCGGATCGTCCTGAGTGGACACGAGCAGCCGGGGCCGCCCGTTGAACGCGTTGGGCCTGGATGGTGGCAGATCACTCGCCGGCTGGCGAATCTCGTCCTGCTCCACCGTCGCGCCGCGGATGACTCCCGACCTGATGCGGAACAACCCCACTGCCAGGTCGGCGGCGGTTTCGAAACGAACCCGGACCGGTCCCACGAAGGAGTAGCCCTGTTCTTTGGCGTACTCCCTGGCGAGGTTGGCCAGCTCGTGGCTGATGCTGTCGGCATAGACCTCAAGCCGCTCGCTGTCGGTCGTGGACAGTTCAACCACGAAGTCGTTGGGCACGAGCGTCCGACCTTGAGCGACGATCGCCGCACGCTCATCCATCTCCCGCTGAACCGCGCTGGCGACCTCGACCGGCTGAAGGTCAGATTTGAACGCCCGCGCAAAGGCCCCCTCAACCAAGCCTTCGAGCCTTCGCTCGAAGCGCTGAAGGACTCCCACCGGGTACCTCCCTTCCTCCGTGCATATGATCGCGGCCACCAAACGCGCACCGCGCCTGGCCGCCGCTCCTCCCACGTCGCGGGTGGTTCCCGGCGCTCGTCGGCTGTCGCGCCCAGCTCCTCCGCTCCCGTGTCTTATGCGATCGTATCCGGGTTCAGTACCAGCGGCTGTTCCGTGCTACTGTTTCTCCGCACCCACAAGGGCGGGTGGCGGAACGGCAGACGCGCACGGTTCAGGTCCGTGTGTCCGAAAGGACGTGAGGGTTCAAATCCCTCCTCGCCCACTCGTTGACGGGGACCCTATGGTCGCCAGCCCCCCTTCGGGGGGCTTGCTTCCCTCGGGTCCCCTCGTCGTTTACACCGGGGGGCGACCCCCGGACCCCCAGCAGGAAACCCGCTGGTGGTTGCTCTTCGGTCGATCCCTTGCGTTAGCCCGCTTGTGGTGCTCTTCGGTCGATCCCTTGCGTTAACCCGCTTGTGGTGCTCTTCGGTCGGATCCTTGCCTTAAACCGTCCGTGGTGCTCTTCGGGCGGTTCCTTGCGTTAATGCCTGTGTTACGGGCCGTTCCTGCGTTAAATCGCCCCTAGCGGTCCTGGGTCTTTGGCTGTACGCGGCAGACCCACAGTGGCGAAAGAGGGGCCGGATCGCAAGGGGCGGGGGCTCCTGTTTTTGGGAACCTTGTGGGCCGCGGTCGGAATGTATGCCCGGCCGGTTGCAGATCGCTTTCGGATGGCTTTCCGGCCGGGCGTGTGTTGTTGCCCACACTTGTGGGGTTCTCGTGGGGTTAGGCGGCCATTGCTCGGGTGTCGAGGAGTTCGCCTACCAGGTCGGTCAGGCTGACCATTCCGATGATCGTGCCGCCCTGGTCCGTGACCAGGGCCAGGTGGGCGTGGGCCTCCTGGAGCGCTGTCACCGCCTCCGGGACTTGAGTGACGCACGGCAGTTTGGGGACCGGGCGGGCCAGGTCGCCCGCTGCGCGGTTGGGATTGATCAGGGCGTCTCGGGCATGCAGCACGCCCTGTACGTCCTCTGGAGCGCCCACCAGGAGGCGTAGGTGGCCGCTCTCCGCCGCCGCCTGCTTGATACGCGCGGCGTTGGCCGACGCCGGCACGGTGACCACCTGGTCGATGGGGACCATGAGGCGCTCGATGCCCTCTGCCTGGAGGCGGAGGGCTCTGGTGAGCAGGTCATGCTCCTCTCTGTCCAGGAGGCCCATCCGGCCCGACTCTCCTACGAGCATGGCGAGCTGGCGTGGGGTTCTGGTGGTGGCCAGTTCGTCACGTGGGACCACGCCGAACAGGCGCAGGATCACGTTGGTCAGGCCGTTGAGCGCCGACAGAAGCGGGCTCATCAGCGACGTGAAGCCGCGGAAGGGCAGCGTCAGCAGCAGGGCGGCCCGCTCGGGGTGGGTCAGCGCCCAGGACTTGGGTGCCATCTCGCCCACCACCATGTGCAGGAACGTCACCAACGCCAGCGCGATGGTCAGCGCGATCGGCATCCGCATCGACTCGGGGACGCCGACGGCGGCGAAGACCGGTTCCAGGTAGTGCTCGATCGCGGGCTCGGTGACCTGGCCCAGGCCCAGCGTGCAGAGCGTGATGCCGAGCTGGGCGCCGGCCAGCATCAGGGACAGTCGCCGGCCGCCGCCCACCGCCGACTTCGCGGTGATCCGCACCAGGCGGTTGCCGTTGGCGGCCATCTCCTCCAGGCGGTGCCGCTTGGCGGAGACGAAGGCGAACTCGGCCGCCACGAACAGCGCGTTGAGCAGTAGTAGGGCCAGGCTGATCAGGATCATCGTCATCGGACGGCCTCCGCGTGCTGGACCGGTGCCAGCCGTACCCATTCGGGGACGCGGCGGTTGAGGGACAGGACGGTGAGTTCGGCCTGGTGCTCTTGTTCGTCCTCGGCGAACGGATCCGTCTCCGGAATGACGGGGACGGTCACGGTGTCACCGGGCTCCGGCATGCGCCCCAGCCTGGCGAGGACCAGCCCGGCGAGCGTGTCGTAGTCGTCGCTCTCGGGCAGCGAGACGCCGGTGGCCCGCTCGACCTCGTCGAGCCTGAACCGGCCCGGCACCTCCCAGATGCCGCCCGGCTGCGCGACCGCGCCGTCAGGCTCCGGGTCGTTCTCGTCGATGAGCTCGCCGACCAGCTCCTCCGCCAGGTCCTCGACGGTGATGACGCCGGCGAGGTCGCCGTACTCGTCGATCACGCATACCAAGTCGTCCTTGGCCGAGCGCATCTGGTTCAGTACGGCCGGCAGCGGCAGCGAGTCGGGCACCAGCACCGCGGGGCGGGTGATGCCGATGATCGGGCCGTCTTCGAGACCGGAGGTGATCAGCTCGCGTACGCCCGTCACACCCACCACGTCGCCGTCGGCGCCGAGCACCGGGTAGCGGGAGTGGCCGCACTCGCGTATGACCTCCACGAGGTCGGAGATCGGCTGGGCGTCGCGGAGCACGACCACGCGCGGGCGCGGGACCATGATCTCCTCCGCGTTGCGATCGCCGAACTCCAGCGCCCGCTCCAGCAGCTCCGACAGCCGCGGCGGCAGCTCGCCCGCCAGGGTGGACTCGGCGATGATCCGCGAGAGCTCCTCGGGGGTCGCGCCGTGCTCCACCTCCTCGACGGGCTCGATGCCGATGCGCCTGAGCAGTCCCGTGGCCGCCGAGTCGAACAGGCGGACCACCGGGCCGACCACGGCCAGGTAGACCAGCGTCGATCCGGCGAGGAACTTGGCGACGGCCTCCGGCCTGGCGATGCCGAGATTCTTGGGCGCCAACTCGCCGAGGACCATCTGGACGATGGTCGCGACGAACACACCGATGGCCACGGACAGGCCGGTGATGAGGCCGTCGGGCATGCCGGTGTCCGTCAACCACGGACGAACGATCGTCGCTATGGCGGGCTCGGCCAGGAAGCCGACCAGCAGCGCGGTGACGGTGATGCCGAGCTGCGCGCCGGAGAGCATGAAGGACAGGCGGGAGGTCACCTGGAGGGCCTTCTCCGCGGCCTGGTCGCCGGCGGCGGCCTGCTCGCGCAGGAGGCCCCGGTCAGCGGCCACGAAGGCGAACTCCTGCGCGACGAAGTAACCTGTCGCGGCGGTGAGCAGGAAGAGGGCGATGAGCCCGAGGTACGCGCTCACCGGGACGAGCTCCGAAGAGGTGAGCGATCAGGGGATCCCGTGCGTCCGCACGGGCGAATATTCCAAGGGTCCGGGGCGGACACGATCATCCTTTCGATGGCGGAAGTCCATAAACCGTAACGATGCAGATGGCAGCAATGTTTCCGACGTGACGCTCCGCTAGTTCTGCGTACTTTTCCGTGGGAAAACCTTGGCGAGACGTCTTCACTGGTGGGGGGTTGGACGTAGCGTCTATGACAACCGAAGGGGAAAGAGGCCAAGTGTCTGAGGAAGACCGGACGAGAGCCATGCGCTCGCCGGGCGATGGTCGCCCGCTGCCGGGCAGGAACGGCGACGGGCCGCGGTCGGGTGGTGCCCCCGCGCATCGCATTCCGTCGACGCAGCAGGTCCCTCCGCCGGCTCAACAGGCGCCGCCGACGAACCAGTCGCCCTCCGACGCGCCGCGCGCCGGTAGTTCGCGCGTGTACGGTCGCGAGCGCTCAGGCGGCGGCCCGATGAAGCCGTTCACGCCCAAGGCGGAGCCGACCCCGTCGGGACCGAAGCCGCCGCGCAGGCGGATCAAGGGCCGCACCGTCCTGAAGATCGTCGCCGCCGTGGTGGCACTGCTGATCGTGGCGGCCGTGGGGCTGTTCTTCTGGATCGACTCTCGGCTGACCGGGATCCCCGGCGTGCTCGACGGTGAGGGCCACCCCGCCGACACCCCGGGCACCAACTGGCTGCTCGTCGGCTCCGACAGCCGCAAGGGCCTGTCGGCGGCCGACCGCAAGAAGCTCGCCACCGGCAAGGCGGCCGGCCAGCGCACCGACTCGATGATGCTGCTGCACATCCCGGCGGGCAGCGACAAGCCGACTCTCATCAGCCTGCCGCGCGACTCGGCGGTCACCATCCCCGGCAAGGGCCGCAACAAGCTCAACGCCGCGTACGCCATCGGCGGCCCCAAGCTGCTCGCCCAGACGATCGAGTCCGTCACCGGGGTGCGCATCGACAACTACATGGAGATCGGTTTCGCCGGGTTCGTGGACATCGTCGACGCGGTCGGTGGCGTCGAGATCAACGTCCGCGCCGCGGTCGACGACCCCAAGGCCGGGCTGAAGCTCAAGAAGGGCGTTCAGATGCTGACGGGCGCCCAAGCGCTCGGTTACGTCCGTACCCGCAAGGGTGGCGCGCTGCCCGACTTCGAACGGACCAAGCGCCAGCGCCAGTTCCTCGGCGCGGTCGTGAAGAAGGCGGCCAGCCCCGGCACACTGATCAATCCGTTCACCTCGATCCCGCTGGCCATGAGTGCCACCGACGCGGTGGCGGTCGATTCGAGCACGGGCGCGTTCGACATGCTCTCGCTGGGCCTGGCCATGGGCGACAGCCCGGTGACCACGGTCGTGCCGTTCGGCGGCAACGAGATCGCGGGCGGCGGCAGCGCGGTCAAGTGGGACAGGGAGAAGGCCACCGCCCTGTTCAACGCGATCAAGGAGGACAAGCCGGTGCCGAAGGAGATCCTCGACGCCGGCTGATCCCATCTTCTGGTCTTCTCGCTGTTCTTCCTCTCCCCCGAAGGTGGAATTTCTTCGGGGGAGAGTCCTGTCACGAGGGGCCGCCGACTCTTGCTGGAGCTAGCTTCCTGAGGTGGCGCCGGTGCTGGCGCCGATGGCGGCGGTGGTGGCGGCGATCACTATGACCGAGTTGATCGCGGCGATCGTCTTGGCCACCGCGTCGCCCGCCCAGTCGCCCTCGGAGATCTCCTTGATGCGGGCCTTGTTCGCGCCGGGGAACGCCTTGCGGTCGAGCTTGGCGGCGTGCATGACGGCGATGAGCACCGCCGTGCGCCCGTCGGGCTCGGCGCCCGCCAGGACGCCGCTCACGCGCTGCCTGACCTCCGCCTCGACGCTGCCGTCGGCCTCCGGCCAGCGGGTGGTGGGGAAGATACCGAGCACCTTGCCGCGCTCCTCGGCCAGCACGCCCGTCTCGGCGAGCCGGACGAGCAGGCGCCGGCGCAGCTTGGTGGAGTGGAACCGCTGGACCCACCAGTCGGGCTTGCGCTCCTTGCGCTCCTCCGCGATGCGGGCCAGCGCGGCGTCGAGTTCGTCGTCGCCCAGCGGCGTGGTGTCCTCGACGGACACCTTCTTGCCGGTCAGGGCCACCCGCTCGGTGATCGCCAGCTCGGCGAGGATCGCGCCGCCGAGCGCCGGATCCAGTTGGCTGGCGCTGATGAGCTGCTTGCCCTCCTTCTCGCTGTAGGCGAGCAAGAGGAGTTCTTCCGCGATCGTCACACTCATTCCCTGACACTAGCGTCTTGAATTCTCTGTGGTTGTCTGAAGAAATCGGGCAACCCGGACGGGCGTGGTCTGCTGTGGGCTGTCCCGGTGCTCGGTGAGTGTGAGCACGGGGGTGGCTTTGGCGTGGTGGAAGCCGGTCCGATGGTGAGAGTTCCTGACATGCCCTGTCCGGTACGGCTGGTGCCGTCCCGGCTCGGGTGCATGGCCCGCCGGACGCTGTCCACTCCCTGGAGGGGGTGGGGCGGGCACCGTGCGCCTGTCGGGCACACGGCTGGAGGTCATTGCTTGGTCGGCCGGGTTGCTCGCTGAGCGGCCGGCCAAATTGTTGATCGGGTTGTTGGGGGTGTGGGTGGGGCGTTTCGGGGTGGGGCAGTTCTTGGATCGGTCGCGTGCGGCTGGTCGGGGGTGCAGGTCAGTTCGGGTGCGGCGGGCGCGACGAGCGGCGCGGGTGGGTTTGCGCGGTCGGCGGGCGCGGGCCACGTTGCCTTCCACGACGGTGGCGATGGTGCGGGCGCCGGTGGAGCGGTGGGTGCGGGTGACGTTCTGGCCGAGCAGGCCACGCGAGACGATCCGCTCGGCCGCCGCCCGGTCCCGGTCACACGACAGGCCGCAGGCCGGGCAGTACGCCCAGGCCCAGCCCTTCTCGGTGAGCCGGTCGGGGGCCGGGCAATGCCGCAGCACCGACGTACCGGTGCCGCAGCGGGGGCAGTACTTGGAGGTGCCGCGCGCCGGGACGGTGACCACGGCGATGGCGTGCTTGGCGGCCAGGTACTCACGCTCGGCCCGCAACCGGGGCAGCTTGGCGCAGATGCCGCGCGCATCAGAGGTGAGCGGCCGCCCGTCGCCGATCACCCGCCCGTTGTCGATCACCCGGCCTTCGGAGGTCTCCCGGCCATCGGCCAGCTCCCCTACCGTTCCGGTCAGCAGGGTGTTGAGGCCCCAGTCAAAGCCGCACCCGACCGTATGGCCGGTGGCGGGCGCGACAGTGATCGAGATCTGGAACGGCAGATCGATGCGCACCCGGCCCTTGCTCACCCGCACAGTGGGCGTGCACAACGCCGCCTCCGGCGCGACGGTCGACGGCAACGCCAGCGGCAGCACATGCCAGGCCCAGTCCCCGCGGCAGGTGGGTGACTCGGCCAGGGGCAGTTTCACCCGCAGCCGGACGTCGCGCTCGCCGGTGCGCTGCAGGGTGAGCAGTTGCCGGTCAGCCGCCGCCAGCACCACCTGCGCCGCCACCTTCGGCGGCTCCTCCAACTCGGTCAGATCGGCCGGGAACACCGCATGCGCGTCGAGGTAGGCACGGACCTGCCGGGTCCGGTTACGGACCTCCGCTGCGCTCACCCCGCCGGGCAGCACAGCGCGCAACGCCGCCCATTCGGTGTTGGTGCGCGTATCCGCATCCTGCGGCCAGGTCGCCACGATCGCCGCCACCACCGCGCGCCGGTGCACCGCCAGCCGCAACAGGCGAGCGGCCTGCTCCTGCGCACAGCGCAGCACCCGATCGCACACATACACCCCCGGCCGCGGGCCCACACCCCAGCCCAGCCGGCGGACAGCCGTCCAGCCCTTCGACGGCAACACCCGCCCGTCCAATCCCCGCCCGGACGCCAAGGCATCCAGATCAGCCACACTCCACCGGCTGGCGACGATACGGGCAGTGACATCACGGACCAGGCCGCTCAGCCAGGCGACCCGCTGTGCCAGGAGCGGCTGAGCGACGACCTCACCGGTCGCCTCGACTGTGGCGGCATGAGCGGTGCAGGTCGCGGTCGCGGTGAGCGCACTCACCGCCGCCCCCGCCGCCAGACGACATCGACGCGAGGTGGCATCGATGCGTGTCCCGCACGATCGGCATCCCCGCCACCCCCACCCGCACTATGTGTAACGACAACGCTACCAAGAGTTTGCCGTGCTGAATAGAACATGCGAGCGAGACCCATTCGCCGGACACCATCGCCCCCTCAGCCCACCACCCAACCCCGCGCCAAGAACCTCAGGTTTCCCTAGCGAATGCGAAGGACCGTTCGTACCCTGCCGCTCATGGGTATCTCCGAGAAGTTGCACGCGGCCGGGCGCCCCCTCCTCGACGCGCAGCTCGCGCATCCCACGGTCGTCGGCATCGGGCGCGGTGATCTGGCGGAGCCGGTGTTCCGGTCGTGGCTGGAGCAGGACTACCTGTTCCTGCTGGACTATGTGCGGGTGTTCGCGCGGCTGGCCTGGCAGGCGCCGGCCGCGCATCTGGGCGATCTGGTGGACCTGGCGCACACGACCTTCCATGACGAGCTGAGCCTGCACCGGGAGCTGTCGGCCTCGTTCGGGGCGACCTTGGAAGGCGCGCGGAAGGGGCCGGCGTGCGCGGCCTACACGGCGTTCCTGCTGGAGTCGGCTGCTGACTATGGCGAAGGGCTAGCCGCGCTTTATCCGTGCATGTGGGGATATTCGACGCTCGGCCGGCTGTTGGCGGAGGACTTGCCCGCCGAGCCGCGCTATCGGCGGTGGGTGGAGACCTACGCCGATCCCGGCTTCGCGGCGCTGACCGTGCGGATCGCCGAGATGATCGATCAGGCCGATCCCGAGCCCGCGCGGGCGGAGGCGCTGTTCCGTGAGGGGATGGCGCACGAGCTGGCGTTCTGGGATGTCCCATAGTTATCCACAGGCTGTGGACGAAGGTGCGTCGTACCCTGGTGGCATGCCTGAACTCCCCGAAGTGGAATCGCTCGCCGGTTTCCTGCGCGAGCGGGCGGTCGGTCGCACGCTCCTGGGCGTCGACGTGGTCGCCTTCTCGGCGCTCAAGACGTTCGACCCGCCGGTCACCGCGCTCGGCGGGCTGACCATCACGGGCGTGGCCAGGCATGGCAAGTTCCTCGACTTCGACTGCGATGGCCTCCACCTGGTCATCCACCTGGCCCGCGCGGGATGGCTGCGCTGGCGCGAGGACCTCTCGGGCGCGAAGCCGGTCCGTCCGGGCAAGGGTCCGTTGGCGGTACGGGTACGCCTGGCGCCCGACGACGAGGGCCTGGCGCCCGGGTTCGAGCTGACCGAGGCGGGAACGCAGAAGCGCCTCGCCGTCTATGTCACGAAAAATCCAAATGACGTGCCGGGGGTCGCCGCCCTCGGCCCCGACCCCCTCGACGACGCCTTCACCGTGGCCACGCTCAAGGCCATCCTGAACGGCAGCCGCACCCAGGTGAAGGGCCTGCTGCGCGACCAGAAGGTGATCGCGGGCATCGGCAACGCCTACTCCGACGAGGTGCTGCACGCGGCTAAGATGTCACCGTTCAAGATCGCCTCGACCCTCACCGACGCCCAGATCGCCGACCTGCACGAGGCCATCGTCACCACGCTGCGCGAGGCGGTCGAGCGGGCGCACGGCTTGGCCGCCAAGGACCTCAAGGCGGAGAAGAAGTCCGGCCTTCGTGTCCACAACCGCGCCGGTCAGCCGTGCGATGTATGCGGCGACACGATCCGCGAGGTGTCCTTCGCGGATTCCTCGCTCCAGTACTGCCCCACCTGCCAGACGGGCGGCAAGCCGCTGGCCGACCGCCGTCTGTCCCGCCTGCTGAAGTAACGCCTGCTGACGTCACGCCTCCGCGCCGGTGGTCACGCTTTGAGCTTCTCGGGCTCCCCTGACCTGTCGGCCTCGTGCGTGGGGGTGGGCGGGCGTCGGCGTAGGCCGGTGGCCATGATGAGCGCGGCGACGGCCGTGGCGGCCAGCGGTACCAGGAGCGCCGTCCTGATGGCCGCCAGTCCGGCCTCGGCGGAGGTCGCGTCGCCGAGTGCCGCCACGCTGACCGCCGTGACCATGGACAGCCCGAGCGCCGCGCCGAACTGGAAGGCCGAGTTCAGCAGTCCACCGGCCAAACCCTGCTCGTCCTCCGCGATGCCCTCCGTGGCGACGATCGTGAGCGGGCCGTACACGAAGGCGAACATCAGCCCGATCAGCAGCATCGACGGCAGCATGGCCGCGTACGACCAGTCCATCCCGACCCCCACGAACAGGCCGTAGGCCGCGAGCCCTGACAGCAGGCCGCCGAAGATCACCCGGGCGTTCCCGTACCTCTGCACCAGCCACGGGGTCAGCGTCGGCGCGAGCACCACGTCGGCGGCGGCGGCGAGCAGGGCCAGGCCGGTCTGGACGGTGGACCAGCCGCGCAACTCCTGTAGGTACAGCGTGACCAGGAACTGGAAGCCGAAGAACGACGCGGTGAGCAGCAGCGCCGCCAGGTTGGCGCGCACCAGTGGCGCGGAGCGCAGGATGCCCAGGCGGACGAGCGGCGTGGCCGACCGCCGCTCGATCGCCACGAACGCCGCCAGCAGCGCCACTCCGCCCGCGAACACGCCGATGGTCCAGGCAGGGCCGTCGGCGGGGCGCTCCAGCCGTACCAGGCCGTAGACCAGCAGCGTCATCGCGCCGGTGATGGTCGCGGCCCCGGCCAGGTCGACGCCGCCGGCGGGCCGGGGCGTCGGCTGCTCCTTCAGCAGCGGGACGGCGGCGATCAGGATCGCCAGCGAGAAGAGGACGGGCGCGAAGAAGACCCAGCGCCAGCCGATCGAGCTCAGCAGACCACCGATCACCAGCCCGAGCGCGAACCCGGCGGCCCCCGTCCCCGCGTACACCAGCAGCGCGCGGTTGCGCTGCCTGCCCTCGGGGAAGCTCGTGGTGATCAGCGACAGCCCGGCGGGCATCATGAACGCGGCCGCGACCCCGGTGAGGAACCTGGCGACCAGCAGCACCCACCCCTCGGTCGCGAACCCGCCCAGCCCGGAGAACACCACGAACACCCCGAGCCAGAGCAGGAACATCCTGCGCCGGCCCAGCAGGTCGGCCGCCCGGCCGCCGAGCAGGATGAAACCGCCACAGCCCAGGACGTAGGCGCTCACCACCCCGCTCAGCATGCCCGTGGACAGCCCCAGATCCGCCCTGATCGACGGCAGGGCCACGTTCAGCATGGCCACGTCGGTGCCCTCGATGAAGATGGCCCCGCACAGCACGATCAACATGCCCCAAGCGCGTTTGGACATGGTCAACTCCCGGTTACTTATCGGCATTCGGTTATCTCTGGTAACCGTCCAAATCATCCGGCAGTATGAAATGTCATGGAAGACGGCACTTCTAAGTCACCCGGTTACTGCGAGAGCACCGTGGACGACGACTACGACGTGTGGCAGTGGGACACCAGGGAGGACTGCGAGGTCCGGCAGATACTCGACCGGGTCGCCGACAAGTGGTCGCTGCTGGTCATCGCGCTGCTCGACTGCCAGAGCCTGCGCTTCACCCAGCTGCGCCGCGAGATCGACGGGGTCAGCCAGCGGATGCTCAGCGTGACCCTGCGCCACCTGGAGCGCGACGGCCTGGTCAGCCGCACGGTCCACCCCGTCGTGCCCCCGCGGGTCGACTACGCGCTCACGCCGCTCGGCCGGACCCTGCACCAGACGATCAAGAGCCTGGTCACCTGGACCGAGGAGCATCGGCAGGAGATCGCCACGGCGCGTGCCGCGTATGACCAGCGACGCGAGATGACCAGCGACGCGAGATGATGGAGGCATGACGGTTCCAGAGATCCCGGCCAGCGACGTTCCCGCCGACGCCTACCTGCTCGACGTGCGTGAACAGGACGAATGGGTGGCCGGGCACGCGCCCGAGGCGGTGCACATCCCGATGACGCAGATCCAGGGGCGGGTCGAGGAGGTGCCGGGCGACCGGACCGTCTACGTGGTCTGCCGGGTCGGCGGCCGGTCGTTCCAGGTCGCGGCCTGGCTCAACCAGCTCGGGCGCGAGGCGGTCAACGTCGACGGCGGCATGCAGTCGTGGGCGGGCGCGCGCCGCCCGATGGTCAGTGAGACGGGGCGCCCGCCGTTCGTCGCCTGACGGATGGCATAATCCGCTCGACAACTACACAAACCGCGGGAGCTCGGGGTGCACCGGGCTGAGAGGGCGACTGACCTGTCGCCGACCGCATGAACCTGTCCGGGTAATGCCGGCGTAGGGAGTGTGAGATGACGCATGTCGTCGACGAAGTCCCGCTGACCCTCGAAGGGACGCCCCCCAAGACGCTCGGGCTGCTCGACCAGGGGGCCCTGTGGGCGAACCTGGCCGTGAGCCTGCTGGGGTTCAGCGGTGCGCTGTTCCTGCTCGACCCGCTCGGTGGCAGCCCGCTCAGCCTGAGCGCGGCCCTGCTCGCCGCGCTCGTCGGCAGCCTGGTCGGCACGGCCATGGTGGGGCTGTCGGCCATTCCGGGCACGCAGACCGGGCGGCCGGCGATGGTGCTGCTGCGCGGGTTGTTCGGGGCGCGGCTGTCCTACATCCCGACCGTGCTCAACATCGTCCAGATGATCGGGTGGGGCGCCTTCGAGCTGTGGGTGATCGCCAAGGGCGCGATGGCCATCTTCGGGGCCGTGGTGCCGTACCAGGTGTGGGTGGTGGTGGCGGGGGCGCTGACCACGTCGCTGACCATCTGGCCGCTCGGGTCGATCCGGCTGCTGCGGCGCTACGTCACGATCGGAGTGATCATCTCGCTGGTCTGGTTCGCGGTGGCGTTCCTGTCGAAGGCTCCGCCGCAGGGCGGCGGGTCGTGGACGGCGTTCGCGCCCGCGGTCGACTACGTCATCGCGCTGTCGGTCTCGTGGGTGCCGATCGCGGCGGACTTCGCCCGGCACTCCAGGTCGAGCCGGGCCGCCTTCGCGGGCGTGGTCGGCGGCTACACGCTGGCCCAGGTCGCCTGCCTGGGGCTGGGCGTCTACGCGGTGGCCATCGCCGGGTCCGCGGCGGTGGCCGCCGACGGCACGGCCGTGTTCGGGGCGTTCGTCGCGGTGCCGTTGGGCGCGCTGTTCTTCGCGATCCTGGTGTTGCGGGAGGCCGACCAGTCGTTCGCGAACGTCTACTCCACGACCATGTCCCTGCAGAACCTCATGCCGCGCGTCGACCGGCGGGTCTTCTCGATCGCCATCGGCGTGCTGACCACCGCCATTGCGCTGGTGGTCGACGTGAACTCCTACGGGGCGTTCCTGGGGGTGATCGGGGCGGTGTTCGTGCCGATGTTCGCGGTGCTGGCGGTCGACTACTTCGTGCTCGGCGGATCCTCGGGGTGGAACACCGACGAGGACGCGCCCGCCCGCTGGTCCATGCTGGTGCCCTGGGCGCTCGGCTTCGTGGCCTACTGGCTGACCACCTCCACGCCGACGGTCGCGCAGTGGGACGGCCTCTGGGCGGCCGTACGCGAGGCCACCGGGTTCACCAGACAGCCGTGGATGAACGGGGCCCTGGGCGCGGCTCTGGTGGCGGCTCTGGTGACGCTGGCGATCGGCTGGGCGACCAGGCGCGCGTCGATCACGAGTCGTTGAGTACGTACCTCAGGCCCGTGAGCGTTTCTCGATGTTGAGGAGATGACGCTTGGCGGCCTGGCCGCCCGCGTAGTCGCCGAGCTCGCCGTCGCCCGGCACGATCCGGTGGCACGGCACGACCACACAGACGGGGTTGGCGTTGAGCGCGTTGCCGACCGCGCGCAGCGCGCGCGGGCGGCCGATGCTCTCGCCGATCTCGTCGAGGGTCGCCGTCTCGCCGTAGGGCACGGCCATGGTCTTCTGCAGCACCGTACGGGCGAACGTCGTTGCGATGGACAGGTCCACCGGTGTGGCGAAGGCCCGCAGGCGGCCGGAGAAGTAGGCGTCGAGCTCCCTGCGCACCGGGTCGAGCCGCCCGGGGTCGGGCCCGACGAACGCGCCCACATGCCGGACGACCAACTCGAAGACGGTGTCCTCCGACTCGAAGCTGCACGCCACGATGCCCTTGCCGCTCACCGCCAGCACCAGCCGGCCGACCGCGCCGTCATAGGTGCCGAACGCCACATCGGGCGGAACCTCGCCGCGATAGGTGGCGGAAGTCACCCGCAGCAGGGCATCGAGGTCTCCACTGGACATACCCGTCACCCTCTTCCGCCGCCCTGAAAGGCCGTGCCCGCAGCGTATCGGACGGATCGCCCGACGAACGCCGCACGCCACAGGCACTATGGAGGTGTGGGTGACGACAGAGCAGGCAGTGACGATGAGATCGCTCGCGCGGTGCTCGCCAGCTCGCCCAACGCCGTGGTCGCGCTCGACAGGGACCAGACCGTACTCGTCTGGAACCGGGCGGCGGAGCGGCTCTTCGGCTGGTCGGCCGAGGAGATGCTGGGCCGCAGGGCGCCGATCGTGCCGGGGGAGCTGACAGCGGAGCACAACGCGGTGCTCGAACGGGTGCGTACGGGCGGCCAGGTGTCGCTGCGTACCAAGCGGTTGCGCAGGGACGGCACCGTGCTCGACCTGAGGGTCGACACGAGCGCGCTGCTCACGGGCAGCGCCGTGGCGGGCTACGTCTTCGTGCACCATCTGACTGAGGCCGACGAGGCCGCCAGGAACCGCATGGCGCGGCGGGCCCGGCTGGTGCGCCGGCTCACCGACGTGGTCGGCGACATCAACGCCGAGCTGGAGCTGTCCACGGTGCTCGACCGCATCGCGGCCAGCCTGACCGAGTTGACCGGCGCCGACGCGGGCGGGTTCGTGCTCATCGAGGGCGAGCGGCTGCGGCTGGTGAGCGCGCACCAGTTGCCCGACTCGCTCAAGGACGTGACGGCCGAGCTGCGTACCAGCCTGGTCGGCAAGCTCTTACGCACCGGGAAGACGGTGATGCTGGAGTCGCAGGGGCTCGGCGACCTGGTGTGGGCCGAGCTCGACGGGCTGCACACGATCGCGCTCGGCCTGGCCGCGGTGGGTGGCCGTCCCTACGGGGCCCTGTACGCGCTGTTCGCCGACCGCAAGCCCGGTCATCTGGAGCTCGAACTCCTGGAACTGCTGGCCGGGCACGCCGGCATCGCGGTCGGCAACGCGGTGGCCTATCAGGAGGCCGTACGTCAGCGGGCGCACGAGCGGGCGGTGTTCGACGCCAGCGCCGACGGCATCGCCGTGCTCGACCGCGCCGGGCGGGTCAGCCAGTGGAACCCGGCCGCCGCCGAGCTCACCGCGACGCCGGGAGAGGCCGTCATCGGCGGGCCGCCGCCCTTCCCGCTGCCCAGCCCGGGAGAGAAGCTCACCTACCAGCTGGAGAGCGGGCGCTGGCTGGACGTGGTCAGCGCCAAGATCGAGGAGACCGGAGAGGTGGTCGTCGACTTCCGCGACGTGACCACGGCCAAGGAGCTGGAGGAGGCCAAGGACCTGTTCCTGGCCACGACCAGTCATGAGCTGCGCACGCCCATCACGATCGTGCGCGGGTTCGCCAGCACGCTCGACGCGCGCTGGGACAAGCTGAACGACACCGAGCGGCGCTCCGCCGTCCACACGATCGCCGAGCGGGCCAGGTCGCTCGGCCAGCTCATGGACCACCTCCTGCTCGGCGCCAGGGCGGGCGCCGACGAGCCGCCGGTGCGCATCGAGGCGTTCGATCTGGCCGAGCGGATCCACGCGGCCACGCTCGGGCTGCCCGTGCTGTCCGACAGGCACCGGGTGGAGGTGGCCATCCCCGACGCGCTGCCGTACGTCAGAGGCGACGCGCTCGCCACCGACATCATCCTCGGCCAGCTGCTGGAGAACGCCTTCAAGTACTCGCCGATGGGCGGCCTGATCAGTGTGGGCGCCTGGCCCGAGGACGACGCCGTGGTCGTGGTGGTGGACGATGAGGGCGTGGGCATCGCCGCGCCGGACCGGGAGCGGGTCTTCGAGCGGTTCGTCCAGGTCGACAGCGGTGACCGCCGCAGGTTCGGCGGAGTCGGCCTCGGGCTCTACATTGTGCGCAGTCTGGCCAGGGCTCAGGGCGGCGATGTGAGTGCTCATCCGCGACCCGGTGGAGGCACTCGAATGCGGCTCGTGTTGGGCAACGCTTCCTCTATCCGATCCGACACACCGATGCGGTAACGAGGTGGTAACGGTTACGCTGATCTATCGTCCGATGTGTACAAGCTGTGATCGAGATGCGGTTTCTGGGATCGAGTAACGGGGCATTTCGGTCGTACCGGGGAGTGTTCCCGTGGGGGGCACTGGGAGCGGGGAGGTGGGTGTGTCAAGCGTGGTGCTACTGCCGTACGCGCCGTCCAGTGTCGCCGTCGCCCGCCAGCGTCTGAGCACTGACCTGCAGGATCGCGGTGTTTTCGCCACCGCGATCGACGATGCCGTCCTCGTGGTGAGCGAGCTGCTGAGCAACGCGCTACGGCATGCGCATCCGCTGCCGTCGGGCATGGTCAGGGTGGCCTGGCTGCGGAGCGACGAACACATCGAGGTCGCTGTGAGCGATGGCGGCGCGGCCACCGAGCCCCGTGCCGGCCGGCCGACTCTGTCGTCGCTCGGGGGCAGGGGGCTCGGCATCGTCGAGTACGTCGCGGAGAGCTGGGGAGTCCGCCACGACGGTGACATCACGACGGTGTGGGCGATCTTGCACGCCCCCAACGGATTGATGAACGGGCAGGTCCACGCACTGCGAGAGGCTGGATAGCGGCTACGCGCTCAGTGGCCGGCCGGCCAGGATCGCGCGCTCTCCCACGACCCACGCCGAGGAGATCAGCAGGTAGAGTGCCGCGGCCAGTGGCATCACCGCGGCGGCCAGCACCGTGCCGAACGGCATCAGCGGCATGATCCTGCGGATCAGCGCGGGCTGATCGTCGGGCAGTGTGGCGCTGACTTTGCGAGCCGAAATCCACGCCACGACCGCGATCAGCGCGATGACCACGGCAAAGACCAAAAATGGCCCGCTAACCAGACCGTAATTGGTGACGATTCCCGCCACATGCTGCCCCAAAGGGGCGCCCAGCAGGTCATGGCCCAGGAAGGCGGTCGGGTGCGTGGCGACCCGATACATCAGCCAGATGAACGGAAGCTGCCCCAATCCCGGGAGGATCGTGGCGAAAGGCGAGGTGCCTTCCTTCGCGTACAGCTTGGTGGTCTCCTTGGCCAGCCGCTCGGGGTTGCGCGACCACCGCTTCCGCACCTCGGCCAGCTTGGGCGCCAGGCGCTTCTGGACCTGTGCGGCGCGGGCCTGACGGATGCCGAGCGGCAGCAGCAGGAGGCGCACGGCCACGGTGAACAGCACGATGGCCACGGCGGCGTTGTCACCGGACACGGCCAGCAGAAATGACACGAAAGAGTCGAACATGAGCCCTTCAATCAAAGAGAGATGGATCAGGGCTCACTGAAGAGAGCCCCGCTCAGCCGGAAGCGGGGCGCGATGACGGAGCTCGTGGCCGTGGCCGGCCTGCCGCCGCGGGATGGCGCTGGCGCTGGAAGGCCGTGCGCCGGGCGTACATCAGCGGAAAGCCGGGCGCGTCGCCGCCGATGGCGGGCAACAGCCGGGCGGCCCAGGTGGCGAGCAGCAGAATCGCCACCATGGTCACGCCGATGAGCCAGGGATCGAACAGGAAAAGCGTCACCGTGACGAGGACGACTTCCCGACCAAGGTGACGGCGATGAACACCAGAAGGGCGACCACACCGATGATGAGGGCGACCTTGAGCAGGCCCATGATCATGGGGATCACGAAATTGAACAGCACGAAGAGGGCCAGGAGGGCCCCCAGTACGAGCATGACGACGCGACTCATGCGCCCACCGTACGTCCTGCGAGCATGATCCGCGAGGCTTACGAAGCAATGACGTAAGTGTCGATTCGGCACGCTCCCGCCGTACGGTGAAAGGGTGAACACGCGCATCCTGGTGGTCGACGACGACCCGACCGTGGCCGAAGTGGTGGCGCGATATCTGGAGCGCGACGGGCACGAGGTCGAGTGCGTGGGCGACGGCGCCGAGGCGCTGCGGCGGGCGCTGGCCAGCCCGCCGGATCTGATGGTGCTCGACCTGATGCTGCCGAAGATCGACGGGCTGCAGGTGTGCAGGAAGCTCAGGGAGCGCTGGCCGGTCCCGGTGATCATGCTGACCGCGCTCGGCGAGGAGATCGACCGCGTGGTCGGGCTCGAAACCGGCGCCGACGACTACGTGACCAAGCCCTTCAGCCCGCGTGAGCTGGCGCTGCGCGTCCAGTCGGTGCTGCGCCGCGCCCGCGGCGCCTCGGTCACGGGCGGCACGGGCGTGCTGCGTGACGGCGACCTGGTGGTCGACGTCGGGGCCCATGAGGTACGGCTGGGCGGGGCCGAGGTGCTGCTCACCGCCCGCGAGTTCGACCTGCTGGCCTACCTCGTGCGCAATCCCCGGCAGGCGTTCAGCCGGTCGGCGCTGCTCAACCAGGTGTGGGGATGGTCGTTCGGGGACTCCTCCACGGTGACCGTGCACGTCCGGCGGCTACGGGAGAAGATCGAGCCGGATCCGACCGCGCCGCGGCGGATCGTCACGGTCTGGGGCGTGGGGTACCGGTACGAACCGCTCGAACCCACCGGTGACCCGCATATCGCTAGCGACCCACATGGGGATGAGCCACTCGACGGTGCGCCATGACTCCCCATCCCGCGGTGATGAGCGATCTGGGGATGATCGTGGCGGTCACGGCGGGGCTGGGGCTGCTGGTGGGGATCCTCGGCGTGTCCGCCATGTGGTGGCTGCGTACCCGCTCGATCGGGGTCATGCTGGCCGTCGTCATGGTGGTCGCGATCGCGGCGACGCTGGCCGGCGTGGTGGCGATCACGTACAAGATGATCATCGAGGGTGCGGTCAGGGACATCGTGCTCAGCGTGGTGGCCGTCGGCGGGCTGGTCGGGCTGGGGGTGGCGTTCGTGCTGGCCAGGCGGGTCGTGGGGGAGAGCAGGCGGCTGGTGGCGGCCGTACGCGACCTGCCGTTCACCGCGCCCAAGGGGCTGCCGTCGGAGCTGCAGACGATCGCGAACACGCTGGAGGAGGCGTACGAGCGGGAGCGCGCCCTGGAAGGGGCACGGCGGGAGCTGGTCGCCTGGGTGAGCCACGACCTGCGTACCCCGCTCGCCGGGCTGCGGGCGATGGCCGAGGCGCTCGAAGACGGCGTGGTGTCCGACCGCTGGACCGTCGCGCGCTATCACGGCCAGATCAAGCTGGAGGTGGAGCGGCTGTCGGCGATGGTCGACGACCTGTTCGAGCTGTCGCGGATCCACGCCGGGGCGTTGCGGCTCACCCCTGCCCGGATCGGGCTCGCCGACCTGGTCGCCGACACGCTCGCCGGGGCCGAGCCACTGGCCCGCGCCAAGGGGGTGCGACTGACCGCCGAGGCGGCCGAGGCGGTCCCCGTGCGGGCGGACCCGAACGCGCTGAGCCGGGCGCTGGGCAACCTCGTCGTGAACGCGATCAGGCACACGCCGTCGGACCGCACGGTCGTGTTGCGGGCGGCGGTCGACTCGGGCATGGCGTGCCTGTCGGTCAGCGACTGCTGTGGGGGGATCCCCGACGAGGACCTGCACCGGGTGTTCGAGGTGGCCTTCAGGGGCGAGGCGGCCCGGACCCCGACCAAAGACGGCGGGGCCGGGCTCGGCCTGGCGATCGCGCAGGGCATCGTGGAGGCGCACGACGGGGTGATCGGTGTGGTCAACGACGGGCCGGGCTGCCGCTTCGAGATCCGGCTGCCGCTGGTCTCGGGATAGCGCGCCCGTCAGGTCGCTCAGGTCGGGTTATTCAACCGGACCCCGGAACGGCTCAGGTCGGGACCTCAACCGGACTCCGGGAGCGCGCTGTCGTGGCCGGCGCCGAACGACTCCGACATCGCGCGGAACGTCGGGCACGGCCAGCGCCACATGCAACTCCGGCACCGCAGGATGGGGTGCTCGGCGTCGCTCGTGATGCCGCCCGCGTCGCGCGGCTGGTGGAGGTCGAACAGCCGCAGCCCGAGCTCGGAGAATCTGAGCAGGTCGTCGCGGGCGTCGGCGAGGAAGTCGAGGTCTTCGCCGGCGAGTTTCGTGTGTACGGGGACGAAGCCTTCGTGATTGATCAGGCTACGCAGGCGCCCCACTCTGTCATGCCACGAGGTGGCCTTCTCTGTGCGGATGAGGATGGCTTCCAGTCGTTCGCGGAGCCGTCGTCGGTGCGGGTCTTCGGGTTTCTCTGTTCTCATGAATGCTCGGGCCCGTGGGTCTCGCCCGGCCCCTCCTTCTCAAGTGAAGTAGTGACCAGAAGCGAGGTGCCGGGCCGCCCCCCTCTCCGGCCATGCCGGTGTCACACAGTCAAGCTTCGCGTACTCTCTGTTTTCATGGAGTCCAAACGGAGGACAAAATCCTGAGGTTGCCCTATCGGCGTGACAACGTGACCGGAAGCCTCCGCGCCGCTAGCCTGCCCATGTGGAGCTCAAGGTCTCGACTCGATCACATGCCGGCCATGCGCTAGTCGCCATCACCGGTGAAATCGACCTCTATACGGCACCCCACCTGCAGGCGGAGTTCGCTCGGCTGCTGCAGGACGGGCCCAGCCGCGTGGTCATCGACATGTCCGGCGTGGATTTCTGCGACTCCACGGGGATGAACGTCTTGCTGTCCGCGCTGAAACGCGTCAAGGAGCAGGGCGGGGCGCTCGACGTCGCCGCCCCACGGCCGGCCGTACGCAAGATTCTGCAGGTCACCGGTCTCGATTCGGTCTTCACCGTGCATGACGAGGTGCCGCAGGAGTTCCTCATCTCCGAGGGGTCATGAAGGATACGGCGGTCATTGTCCCGGCCAAGGACGAGGCCGACCGCATCGGTGCCACGGTCACCGCGGCCCTCGCGCTGCCCGGCGTCGATCTGGTCGTGGTCGTCGACGACGGCTCGACCGACCAGACCGGCCGGGTGGCGCGGGCGGCGGGGGCCAGGGTGGTCCGGCACAGCCGCAACCGCGGCAAGGCGGCGGCCATGGAGTCGGGCGCCGAAGCCGTGCGCCTGCTCGACGGTGAGACGCCGCACCACTTACTCTTCCTGGACGCCGACCTGGGCGACACCGCCCGGGCCGCCTCTCCGCTGATCGAACCGGTGCGCGCCGGCAAGGCCGACATGACCATCGCGGTCTTCGTCACCCGCGTCAAGCTGGGCGGCCACGGCCTGGTCGTCCGCCTGTCCAGGGACGGCATCCGCAGGGCCACCGGCTTCGAGCCCGCTCAGCCGCTCAACGGCCAGCGCTGCATCACCAGAGACGCCTTCGAGGCCGCCCGGCCGCTGGCGCACGGGTTCGGCGTGGAGACTGCGCTGACGATCGACCTGCTGCGCAAGGGCTATCGAGTGGAGGAGGTCGAGGTGGAGATGGCCCATCGGGCCTCGGGCACGGACTGGCGGGCCCAGGTGCATCGGGCCAAGCAGCTACGGGATGTGGCACGCGCGCTCGCCACTCGGGAGCCGCTAATCACCCAAAACCTCGACAAAATCCGCCCAAAGCGCTAGCCCCCTCCGCTCCCTTACCTGGCAAACTTCCCCAACTTTCCTGATCGGCCGGGAAATGGGCGGTTTTCCCGGTTTGTGGGCATCGGTGCTTGGGGGCATCGGTTGTGGGCATCGGGCTTGCGTTGCGCCCACTTCGCCGACGGCAGCACCATGATCGAAGACGTGTTGGTGGCAGCCGCTGATGGCGTGATGTGCGCTGCTTTCGGGCTGCCGACCGCGGCCACCGGCGCCGTGACCGAGGGCAGCCCGTGACCGGCGACGTGCCGGTAGTCGCCCACGGCGTGATGCGCGCTGCTTTCAAGCTGCCGGACGGCTTGTTCGAGGTGTCGGACGGTTCGTTCGAGCTGCCGGACAGCCTGTTCGGGGTGTCGGATGGCTTGTTCGAGCTGCCGGCCATGGGACTGTGGCAGAACAGCGGCGGAACTGTCGGTGCGGGTCTGTTCACTGTGTTCATGGACACCGAACCGCGCAGGCGCGGGCCGTTCTGGGATGTGCTGGCCGGGCGGGTCCCGCCGCCGGCCGCGGCCGAGACTCTGGGCTGGCAGCTGATCGAGGTGGATCCCGAGCGGGGGACCATCGAGGTGGCGTTCGAGGCGAGCGAGCGGTTCGTCAATCCCGTCGGGGTGATCCAGGGCGGTTTTCTCGCCGCGATGCTCGACGACACACTGGGGCCGGCGCTGGTCGCGACGCTGCCGGAAGACCAGTTCGCGGTCACCCTCGACCTGCACGTCCAATACCTTCGCCCGGCGCGGCCGGGGCGGCTCATCGGCCGGGGGCGGGTGGTGCGGCGCGGCAGGGAGGTGTGTTTCCTGTCCGGCGAGCTCATCGCGCCCGACGGCAAGACCGTGGCCGTGGCGACCGCGACCGCCCACCTCCAGACCCGCAGAGACTAAGCCGTGGCGACCGCGACCGCCCACCTCCAGACCCGCAGAGACTAAGCCGTGGCGACCGCGACCACCCCCCTCCAGACCCGCCGGGACTGAGGGGGATATGGACCTCGTGTGGTCGAGGCGGTTGCTGGCCGAAATCTCGTACGCGTTATGCCCGAAGAGACCACTAAAGTGGCTCTTGGACGAGCGTGGCCGGGGGCCGCGGTCAACCTCAGGAATGGAGTGTCATGAGCGATGACAGCCCCACCGGCCAGTCCGCATGGGAACGCATTGACACGACCATCCCCCATTCAGCCCGCGTGTGGAACTATCTGCTGGGCGGCAAGGACCACTTCGCGCCCGACCGCGAGGCCGGTGAGCTGCTGCTTCGGACATTTCCTGACTTCGCCGAAGTTGCGCGGCTGCAGCGGGAGTTCCTCATCCGCGCGGTCACGTACCTGGTGGAAGAGGTCGGAGTCCGGCAATTTCTGGACATCGGGACCGGATTGCCGACGGCCAACAACATCCACGAGGTCGCCCAGCGCACCGCTCCCGAGACCCGGGTCGTCTACGTCGACAACGATCCCATCGTGCTCGTCCACGCCCGTGCCCTGCTGACCAGCACCGAGCCGGGCGTCACCGCGTACATCGACGCCGACGTACGCAACCCCGACGTCATCCTCCAAGGCGCGGCCAAGACTCTTGACTTCAGTCAGCCGATCGCCCTGGTGATGCTGAGCATCGCCGGGCAGGTGCCCGACGAGGACGACCCGTGGGGGATCGTCGACCGGCTGATGGCCGCGTTATCGCCGGGCAGCTACCTCGTGCTCAGCGACGGCACCAACACCAACCCGGCCCTGATGGACGCCGTCAGCGCCTACAACAAGGCGGCCGCCAACTCCTATCACCTGCGCAGTCCCGCCCAGATGGCCACCTTCTTCGAGGGGCTTGAGCTTGTCGAGCCCGGCGTCGTACCCACTCCTCAGTGGCGGAGACCCAGCGACGCGTGGGACGAGCCGTCCAAGCTGGTGAGCGCGGTGTGCGGGGTCGCGCGAAAGCCGTAGGAGCTCCAGGACATCCATCGCGCTCTCTGATCCGAACCACCTGTGGCCGCCGCTACGTCGGCCACGGCGGGAGGGTGCATGGAAGCGGGACGCGAACCGGGCCGCATCGAACCGGGACCCACGTCGGGCCGCATCGAACCGGGACGTGCGTCGGGGGGGTTCGAAGCCCGGTATGGGCCATCGAGTCGCGGCGAGGGCCGCGGGCCGGGGAATTTCGAGGCCCGGTATGGGTCGTCGGGTCCTGGTGAGGCGGGAAGTGGGTCGGGCGGTTTTGACGCCCGGCGCGCGTCGCCGGGCCGCGGCGAGACGGGGCGTACCTCGGGCCGTGGCGAGACAGGACGTGCCTCGGGTCGCGTCGAAACGCGACGTGAGCCGGGCTGGGGAGGTGAGCGGGTCCCCGGGGTCGAGGAGTTGCTGGAGGACGTCGCGCGGGGGGACAGGGCGGCGTTCGAGCGGCTGTACGAGGTCGTGGCGCCGCGCGTGTTCGGGCTCGTGCTGCGGGTGCTCCGGGACCGGGCCCAGAGCGAGGAGGTGGCTCAGGAGGTCCTGGTGGAGGTGTGGCGCAACGCCGCGCGCTTCCAGTCGGGCCGGGGCTCGGGGATGGCCTGGGTGCTGACGATCGCGCATCGCCGGGCGATCGACCGGGTCCGTTCGGCTCAGGCGAGCATGGATCGCGAGGAGCGGGCCGCCCGGATGGACGTGCACCGGCCCTTCGACGAGGTCGCCGAATCCGTTGAGACCCGGCTCGAACGCGAGCGCCTGCGCCGCTGCCTGCAGGGCCTGACCGCGTTGCAGCGCGAGTCGGTCACCATCGCCTATTACGGCGGATATTCCTATCGTGAGGTCGCTGAGCTGGTGAAAGTCCCGCTCGCGACGGTGAAGACCAGGATGCGCGACGGGCTGATCCGGCTGCGCGACTGCCTGGGGGTGGAGCGATGAGAGGCATGACCGGCGGGCCCGATCCGCACACGCTGGTCGGCGCGTACGCGCTGGACGCCGTCGACGACGAGCTGGAGCGGCGTCACTTCGAGGACCATCTGACCGGGTGCGCCGAGTGCGCGCTGGAGGTCGCCGCGTTCGCCGAGACCGCGGCCCGGCTGGGTTCCGCCGTGGCCGTCGAGCCGCCGCCCGGCCTCAAGGAGCGGGTATTCGCCCAGATCGACCAGGTCCGGCAGGTCCCGCCGACCGTCGCCGTACCCGCCCAGGAAGACAGCTGGGGGACACCGCGGCGCTCCGAGCATGGAGCTGGGCGTCGCCCCCAGGGGCGGTCCCGGCGGCCTCGGCCGTGGCTGCGGTGGCGGCCGCTGGTGGCGGGCGTGGGCGTCGCGGCCTGCCTGGCGGCGGCCGTCGTGTTCGGTGTCGGCGCCTTGCAGGCCCGTGACGAGCTGGACCAGGTACGTCGGATGAACCAGGAGGTCGCCGCGGTGCTGACCGCGCCGGACTCCCGCATCGCCACGGCCGCGGCCAAGCAGGGCGGTCGCGGCACGGTGGTCGTGTCGCGCTCGCGGGGCAAGATGGTGTTCCTGGCCGCCGGGCTGGCCGATCTGCCGGAAGGCCAGGTCTATCAGCTCTGGCAGCTGGCCCCTGGGCGGATCAGGTCGGCCGGGCTGCTCAGCGCCGACGCCGCCGGCCGCACGCAGCCGGTGATCGCCGCGCCGGGACCCGGGGTGGCCAAACTCGGCGTCACCGTCGAACCGGCCGGCGGCTCCGCCCAGCCGACCACCCGGCCGTTGTTCCTGGTGAACCTGCCCGCCACCTGACCCCCGACACCGCGCGGCACGGTCACCGCGCGGTGCCCACTACCTGACGATCGCCACCCGTCCACCGTCGCCCATCCATCCGGAGGTCGGCTGCGAATACCTGGTACGGCAGCGCCGGCGAGCGCGTCACTCCAGGCCATCTCGTGAGTGACGCGCCGACCGGCCTGTTGTTGAACTGTTATCCGGCGCACCGCGTATCTCCACGTGACCCATCCCCACACCCCCAAGGGGAAGCATGCGTTGGACCACGATCGTCGGCGCCCTGCTCTGCGCGACACTGGCCGGTGGGTGTGCCGCGTCGGCGGCGGGAGCGCCCGCCGCCATGGCCGCCTACGACCAGCAGGACGTCACCTTCAGCCAGGAGATGATCACTCATCACCGGCAGACCATCCAGCTGGCCGAGCTGGTCGCGAAGCGCACGGACACGCCGTACGTACGCGAACTGAGCCAGAAGCTGGAGACCAACGAGAAGGCCGACATCGAGAAGATGTCGTCGTGGCTGAAGTCCTGGCAGGTGGCCGTACCGGCCGAGGACACCAAGGGCGTCGCCGACCAGGTCGCCCAGCTGACGCCGAAGTCCGGTAAGGCCTTCGACAAGCTCTGGCTGTCGCTGATCTCGCAGCACCTCGACCACGGCGTCATGATGGCCACGTCCGCCCAGAGCGGAGGGAAGCACGGTCCCACGATCGAGATGGCGACCCGGCTCGTCTCCGAGCAGACCGCCCAGATCGCGGAGATCAAGGAGCACCAGGCCTGATCGTGACCCGTACACAGGACTCGCGGCGGCAGGTGGGCGCGACCCGCGCCAGGCTGCCGATGCGTCTTGCGCGGTCGGCCTCGTTCACGGTCGTCTGCGTGGCCCTGTCCGCCATCGGGCACTGGCTGGCAGGCGGCAACGCCCCAGGGCCGGGCATGGTCGCGGGCGCGGGCGCCGTCGTGCTGGTCGCGGCCACCGCGATGGCCGGCCGGGAGCGATCCCAGCCGCTGATCGTCGGGCTGCTCGGCACGGCGCAGGTGGGCCTGCACGTGCTGTTCGCCTCGACGGGCGAGTCCCCGCACCTGACCGGTGTTCATGGCCAGAGCACCTGGCCCGGTATGTTCCTGTGTCACGCCGTCGCCACGCTGCTGACCGCGTGGTGGCTGGCCGGCGGTGAGGCCGCCCTCTGGTCGTTGCTGCGCCGGCTCGCCTCGCGCGCCGTACGGATCCTCACGCCTGTCGCCGGCCCTCTCTGGCCGCCCGCCGCCCCCGTGGCCGCGGATCTCGTTCTCGACCGGCCGCGCGAGCGCATGTTGCGGTACGCGGTCGTACGGCGCGGCCCACCACTTCGTTCTGCCTGACCCCCCAACGACGCGAGCAGTCGAGCGCGTCGTGTCCGGCATTTCCGAAAACGAAGTGGAGACTCCCATGATTTACCGCCGAATCGGCACAGTAGCCGCGGCAGCCCTGGCCCTCACGGTGGGCCTCGCGATCCCCGCCCTCGCCCATGTCACGATCAACCCCGGGACCGCGGAGAAGGGCGGCTGGACCAAGCTCGCCTTCCGGGTGCCCAACGAGCGTGACGATGCCTCGACCACCAAACTCGTCGTCACCTTCCCCACCGACCACCCCCTGCCCTTCGTCTCGGTCAAGCCGGTGCCCGGCTGGAAGGCCGAGATGACCGAGGGCAAGCTACCCGAGCCCGTGGTCGCCGACGACGGGGACAAGGTCACCGAATCCGTCCTGAAGGTCACGTGGACCGGCGGCAAGATCGAGCCGGGACAGTTCCAGGAGTTCGAGGTGTCGGTCGGGCCCCTGCCCAAGGACGTGGACGAGATCGCCTTCCCGACCGAGCAGACCTACACCGGCGGCGAGGTCGTCAAGTGGGCGGACGCGCCCAAGAGCGACGGCAAGGAGGCGGAGCACCCGCTGCCCACGCTCAAACTGGTGGCGGCGGCGTCCGGCGGGGAACACGCCGGGATGGCCATGACCACGGCGGCTCCGCCCGCCGCGCAGCAGACGGTATCCGTGATGAAGCAGTCCGCCTCGTCGCCAGCGTCCGACGGCACCGCCCGGGTCATGGGCGTGGCGGGCATCATCGTCGGGCTCCTGGGCGGCGGCCTGGGTCTGGTGAGCCTCAGGCGGCGCGCCCCGGCCGCCTGACAGCCGCTCGCCGGCCGCCTGACAAGCCGTTGTCGCCCTTCCCGATGAGTTTCCGGCCGCTAGCCTGTCTACACCCGCGACAGCGAGAGCAGCAGGGGAGGGGCGCGGTGATGAGCGACATCCAGCAGCAGGTCCAGCGGGCCATCGACCGGATGGTCGAGTCCGGGGCGGAGCGTGGCGTGCAGGTGGCCGTCTACCTGCACGGCGAGCAGCTGGTGGACGCGGTCGCCGGAGTGGCCGATCCGGCGACCGGACGGCAGGTGACGCCGGGCACCGTGTTCTACAACTATTCGATCGGGAAGGCGGCGACCGCGACGGTGGCACACGTGCTCGCCGAGCGCGGCGCCTTCTCGTACGACACGCGCGTGGCCGAGCTGTGGCCGGAGTTCGCCGCGCACGGGAAGGGCACGGTGACCGTCCGGCACGTGCTGACCCACGCGGCCGGTGTGCCGGGCCTGCCCGCGGACACCACGGTGGCGGACCTGTGCGACTGGGACAAGATGTGCGCGGCGCTCGCCGACGCCGAGCCGTGGTGGGAGCCGGGCACCGCGGTCGGTTATCACGGCTACACCTTCGGCTACCTCATCGGTGAGATCGTTCGCCGGGCGACCGGCAAGCCCATCTCGCAGGTGCTGCGGGAGGAGGTCACCGGGCCGCTGGGCGTGGCCGACGAGCTCTACTTCGGCATGCCGGCCGCCGAGCACGGCCGCCTGGCCGTGCTGGAGGACCAGGAGGGCGCCGCGGACATGATGGCGGGGATGCCGGCGGACTCGCCGATGTTCAGGGCGGGCCCGCCGGCCACGTTCCCCTCGGCCGCTCTGGGCAACCGGGCCGACATTCTGGCGGCCGACATCCCGGCGGGTGGCAAGACCTCGGCCCGCGCCATCGCGCGCGTGTACGCCGCGCTCATGGGCGACGTCCCCGGTGTGCGGCTGATCTCTCCGGAGCGGCTGCGCGAGGTCACGGCTGTCACGGCCGAGGGCGTCGACCAGGTCTTCGGTAATCATTCCTCGTGGGGGCTGGGGTTCTCCATCGGCCTGCCGGGGGTTGAAGAGCCGGTCATGAGCGCGTTCGGGATGGGCGGTGCGGGCGGGAGCTTCGCGTACGGGGACACAGCCGGCGGCCTCGCGTTCGCGGTGACCAAGAACCGGCTGACCGCCGACTTCTCCGCCGCCACCCAGCTCATCCAGATCGTCTCGGGCCACTGATCCCTGCGTGAACGAGTACTCCAGGCGGTTGTTCCTGCGGCTCGGCGGTGCCGCCGTGGCCGGTGGGCTGGTCCCCGCCGCGCGGGGATCAGCCGACCCGGCGGACTTCGCCCTCCTGCGCCGCCGGTGGCGCGACGTGACGGCGGGCGCGGGGTTCGACGCGACCGCGGAGCCGTACCGGACCAGGCTCTTACTACTGGGCAGCACGGCGGCCGGCTACCGGGACACCATGGCGCCGACCGGCACGTCGCTCTGGCCCGGCCTGGCATTTCCGTCCTTCGTCCAGACCCCGGTGCGGCTGCAGGCCATGGCCCGCGCGTACGCCTTACCCGGGACCGGCCTGACCGGCGACGCGAGCCTGGCCGCGGCCGTCGCCACCGGCCTCGACCACTACCGGCGGCAGGTGTACGCGGCGGGCGCCCGCCCGGTCGGCAACTGGTGGCCCTGGCAGATCGGCACCCCGAAGCGGCTCCTCGACGTGGCCCTGCTGATCGGCCCGCACCTGACGGACCAGCAGAGCCGGGCGCTGAGCGAGGCCGTGGACCACTTCGTGCCCGAATGGCGCCTGGAGGACTACAGCGGCAACAGCACCGGAGCCAACCGGGTCGACCTGTGCACGGTGACGCTGCTGCGGGCCATCCTCAGATCCGACGCGGACAAGGCCGCGCTGGCCGTCTCGGCGCTGGACCCGATCTTCCCGTACGTCACCGAGGGCGACGGCTTCTACCGGGACGGCTCGTTCATCCAGCACACCACCATCCCCTACCAGGGCGGATACGGAATGGTGATGCTGTCCGGCCTCGCGACGCTGTTCGCGGTGCTGCGCGGCACTCCGTGGGAGCTCGCCGCCCCGAATCTCTTCGACATGGTCGAGCGGTCATTCGCGCCGTTCGTCCATGACGGCTTCTGCATGGACCTGGTCAGCGGGCGGGGGATCGGCCGGGATCCGTACGGCGACCACAGGAGGGGGCGGCTGATCGCCTCGGCGATCCTGCTGCTCGGGGACTCGGCGCCCGTCGCGACCCGGACCCGCTGGCAGGGCATGGTCAAGGGCTGGGCGGTACGTGACACGGTCCAGCCGATGCTCGAAGAGGCCGACCTCGGGTTCCACGCCCGCCTGGCCGCGATCCTGGACGACGAGACGATCCCCGCCGCGCCGGAACCGGCTGGGCACAGGCTGCTGCCGATGAGCGCCCGCGCCGTCCACCGGGGGCCGGGCTGGTGCGCGGGGCTCAGCATGGCCTCCTACCGGATCGGCCACTACGAGCACGGCAACGGCGAGAACCTACGCGGCTGGCACACCGGCTCGGGAATGCTCTACTGGTGGGCCAAGGGCCACGGCGACCAGTACTCCGACTCCTTCTGGGCCACCGTCGACCCCTACCGGCTGCCGGGCACGACCGTCTCCACCAAGCGGCTGGCCGACGGCGCCGGCGCGGCGTGGGGTGACACCTGCCCGCCGGGCCGCTGGGTGGGCGGCGCCACCGACGGCAGGTACGCGACGGTCGGCCAGCACCTGAACGGCCTCCAGAGCACGATGGAGGCGTTCAAGTCGTGGTTC
The DNA here is from genome assembly GCF_044460705.1 of Nonomuraea sp. NPDC050022. Lineage (NCBI taxonomy): Bacteria > Bacillati > Actinomycetota > Actinomycetes > Streptosporangiales > Streptosporangiaceae > Nonomuraea > Nonomuraea sp. NPDC050022. The sequence goes on along the minus strand of NZ_JBITKE010000004.1, from coordinate 369,066 downwards.
TTCCTCGACGACGCCGTGATCTGCCTGGGAGCCGGGATCACCGGGCGGGACGGTGTGCCGGTCGAGACCATCGTGGACAACCGCCGGACCGGCGCGCTCCTCACCCTCGACCAGAAGGCGGGCTGGGCGCACCTGGCGGGCCACGGCGGCTACGTCTTCCACGGCCTCCTGCGCACGCTGCGCGACAACCGCGCCGCCGGCTCGGTGACCCGGAGCTATGTGACCCTCTGGCTCGACCACGGGACAGACCCGGACGCGGCCGGTTACTTCTACGTGCTCCTCCCGGGCGCGACCCCGGCGCGGACCCGCGCCCGCGCCACCGACCCGACCTGGTTACGCGTCCTGGCCAACACCGCGCGCCAGCAGGGGGTTCAGGTGCCGTCGCTCGGCCTGACCGCCGTCAACTTCTGGAACGCCGGAGCGGTCGGCGGCCTGACCGCCTCCGCTCCGTGCGCGGTCCTCGTCAAGGAGGGCGGCGACGGCACGGCCACGCTGACCGTGTCGGATCCCCGGCGCGACCTGAGCGAGCTGACCGTGATCTGGGACCGGCCGGTGACCCGGGTGCTGCGCGCCCATCCGCTCCTGGTGAGCGCCACGACGGGCGCGCGGCTCACCCTCCGCTGGGGGCGGCTGTCGGACCGGGGCGGCAGCTCGAAGACGATCACCGTACGGCTGGGCTAGAGGCGAGCCGGGCTACAGGTCAAGGCGGACGCCGTAGGACTCGAGCCAGACGTTCAGGTCCAGGGCCAGCTCCAGGCTCATCCTCGACATCGTCGTGGTCGTCTTGCCGACCGGGGCCACGGTGAGCTCCCTGACGCCCGCCGCGTCGAGCAGCGGCAGGACCGGCGCCTTCCCGGCGCGGACGAGGTCGCTCAACGTGTCGCGGAGCGCCTGCTCGTAGGCGACGTCCTGGGTCGCCGGGTAAGGGCTCTTGACCCGCCGCAGGATCGACTCGGGCACCAGGTCGCCGGCGGCGGCGCGGAGCAGGCTCTTCTCCCGGCCGTCGAAGGTCTTCATCGCCCACGGCGTGTTGAAGACGTACTCGACCAGCCGGTGGTCGCAGAACGGCACGCGGACCTCCAGGCCGACCGCCATGCTCAACCGGTCCTTGCGGTCCAGCAGGACCGGCAGGAACCGGGTCAGGTGCAGGTAGCAGACCTCCCGCATCCGCCGTTCGAGGGCGTTCTGACCAGGAAGGTACGGCACCTCGGCCAGCGCGCTCCGGTAAGTGTCGGCGGTGTACGACGGCAGGTCGAGCCGGTCGAACAGCGCCTTGTCGAGCAGATCGGCCGGATCGTGGTCACGCATGACCATCGCGAGCCACGGGAAGGTGTCGGCCTCGACCGCCTGTGGCAGGTGGAACCACGCGTAGCCACCGAACAGCTCATCGGCCGACTCTCCGGACAGGGCCACGGTGGAGTGCTCGCGGATCGCCCTGAACAGCATGTACAGGGAGCCGTTCATGTCACCGAGGAAGTTCGGGATGTCGAAGGCACGCACCACCGACGAGCGCAGGCGCGGGTCGGTCAGCTCCGCGGTGTCGAGCATGATGTCGGTGTGGTCGGATTCGACGTAGCGCGCGAGCTCCTGTACGAACGGCGCGTCCGGATCACCGCGCAGCTCGTCGGGCTGGAACTGCTCGGCGTATCCGGCGAAGTCCACGGCGAAGGACCGGATCTGCCCGTGCTTTCGGGCCATCGCGGTGATCGTGCTGGAGTCCAGGCCGCCCGACAGCAGGCTGCACAAGGGCACGTCCGAGATGAGCTGGCGGCCCACGATGTCCTCGAGCAGGGCGCGAATCGTGCTGACGGTGACGTCGAGGTCGTCGGTGTGCTCGCGCGGCTCCAGTGCCCAGTAGCGGCGGATGGCCGGCCCTTCCCGGCGTACCCGCAGCAGGTGGCCGGGGCGCAGCTCGCGCATGCCCTTGAAGACGGCCCGCTCCGGGCTCCTGCCCAAGGTGAGCAGCTCGCGCAGGCCGTCGGTGTCCACCACCGGCTCGACCAGCGGGTTGGCGAGGATCGCCTTCGGCTCGGAGCCGAACAGTACGCCGTCGCGCAGCGGGTAATAGTAGAGCGGTTTGACGCCCAGGCGGTCGCGCACCAGCAGGAGCTCCTGGGCGTGGTCGTCCCAGATGGCGAAGGCGTACATGCCGTTGAGCCGGTCGGCGACGCCCGCGCCCCATTCGAGATAGCCGTGGAGCACGACCTCGGTGTCGCTCCTGGTGCGGAAGCGGTGCCCCTTGGCCGCCAGTTCGGCCCGCAGCTCGACGAAGTTGTAGATCTCCCCGCTGTAGGTGATGACGACCGGGCCCTCGGCCGTCATGGGCATGTGGCCGCCCTCGACGTCGATGACCGCGAGCCGCCGGTTGCCGAGTATGGCGTGCGGTGACAGCCACAGGCCCCGATCGTCCGGGCCGCGGCAGCTCATGGTCTCGGTCATGGCCTGGGCGGTGCCGTGTTCACTGGCCAGGTCGCGGCTGAAGTCCACCCATCCGGCGATTCCGCACATGCGAGAGTCCTCCCAAGGGTTTGGGGGTGTCGTCATATCGGGATACGTGCAACGTATCCGCGCGTAGGCGGTTGGTCTATGGACGGGAACGGAAGGACTCGTACAAATCAGGCACTTAACCGCTGGAATGGCGGTATCGGGCGGACCTTTCAGCCTTAACTGGATTTGCCGAAATTGATCGACCCGAAAATGTCACCCGCTTGGAGCACTGGGCCGGTGATCCGGGCGTCGCCGCTGATCGTGTTGGACACGTCGTGCTTGGTCTGGACGAGCCGGGCCGTCTCCGTGGTCCACGACGTGAGGTTCTGTCCGAATTCAGCGTCTTCCTGGGCGCGTTCGACCAGGCTTTTGGCGGTTTCCTCCGGGGTCTGCGCTGTTTCGATGGCGGCCACGGCGTCGTCGCCGAAACGTCGGCGTACGAGGCCCGTCAAAGAGGTCCAGGCATTCTTGCCGGCTTCGCCCGCGGCGCCGCCGACTATTGCGGAGATGACCGCCGCCAGCGCGGGAATGACGCTCGGATCCATCGCAGCTCTTTTCGTCAGGACGTTCTTTCAGACTAGCGCTCCGCTTGCCACGATCCAGTGCGGCCGGAACACTACTGAACCGTGGCTGGGCCGGAGAGCGCTGGGCAGGCGAACGACGCTGATATACGCAACGAGGTGTCCGGACAGGTGTCCGGCGGGGTGGTGCAGGCCAGGGACATAGGGTCCGTGACCATAGGCGCCACGCCTCCGCCGCCCGTACGGATCCCCAGGCAGCTGCCCGCCGCGCCACCCGGCTTCGTCAACCGGACCACGGAGCTGGCGCTGCTCGACCGCCTGCTTCTCCTTGAGGAGGGGCCCGCGATCGCGGTGGTCAGCGGCCTCAAGGGAGTCGGCAAGAGCGCGGTCAGCCGCCGCTGGGCGCACCAGGTCCACGAGCGGTTCAGTGACGGCCAGCTGTACGCCGACTTCGGCGCGCTGCGGCACCGGGGCGGCACCGAGGTCAGCGACGTCCTCGGCGGGTTCCTGCGCGCGTTCGGCGTCCACGAGGAGTGGATCCCGGCGGAGCTGCCGGAACGGGCGGCCATGTTCCGCTCCATGACGGCCGACCTGCGGCTGCTCGTGCTGCTGGACGACGCCGAGCACGCCGCCGAGGTGACGCCGCTGTTCCCCGCCTCCGCCGCGAGCGCGGTCGTCGTGACCAGCCACCACCAGCTCGGCGAGCTGCTGGTCGCGGGGGCGCGGCCGGTCAGGGTCGCGCCGCTCCAGGACGAGGAGGGGGTACGACTCCTCTCGGGCATGCTCGGCGAGGACCGGGTCGCCGCCGAGCGGGAGCGGGTGAGCGAGCTCGTACGGCTGTGCGGCGGCCTGCCGATCGCCCTGCGGGTGGCCGGGGCGCGGCTGGTCCAACGGCCTACGTGGACGGTCGACCGGCTGGTCGGCGAGCTGCGGGACGCCGAACGACGGCTGGACCACCTGATGACGGAGGGCAGAGCGATCGTCGAAGCGGTTTTCGACTCCGCGTACACCGGGCTGCCGGAGCAGGCGGCCCGGCTCTACCGCCTGCTGGGCACGCTGCCCGGCCCCGGCTTCTCGGCCGGGGTGGCGCGGGCCGTCCTGGAGAGCGAGCCAGACCACGCGCTGGACCTGCTGCTCGACGCGAGTCTCGTCGAAGAGCTCGACGACGACACCTACCGCTTCCATGACCTGGTCCGGCTGCACGCGGCCCGGTGCGCGCGGCGCGAGGACCCGCCCGAGGCGCGGGAAGCCGCGCTGCGGCGAGTGGCGGAGTGGTACCTGGGGCAGGTGGCCGCCGCCGACGCCGCCATGGGTCCCCGGCTGCGCCTGGCCGACCATCGGGAGCGGTTGTCGGCCGTCGGCCTGCCGTTCGCCACGCCCGGCGCGGCCCTCGACTGGCTGGAGAAGGAGCGCCCCAACGTGCTCGCGCTGCTGCGCGCGGTTGCGGCGGGTGAATGGGACGAGCTGGTCTGGCAGCTGGCCGAGGCCCTGTGGCCGCTCTATCACGAGCGCAAGCACTACGCGGACTGGATCGAGACCAACCGGCTGGGCGTGGCCGCGGCGCTGCGTGTCGGCGACCGCGCCGTGGAGGCCAGGATGCGGAATCAGGTGGCCCGCGCCCACCTGGAGCTCGGCGAGACCGACCAGGCCCAGGCCGAGCTGGTCCACGCGCATCAGGCGGCCCGCGAGGCGGCTGACCCGAGGATGGAGGCGGTCGTCCTGGAGTCGCTCGGCCAGGCCGCCCTGGCCCAAGCGGCCGCCCTCGAGCCGCTCGGTCAGGCCCGGGAGCTGATGGAGGATGCCGCCGCCCACTTCGCCGCCGCGCTGGCCATCCACGAGGGGCTGGGCAACACCCGGGGGATCGGCCTGCAGAGCTACCATCTCGGCCTGGTCCACAGCCGCGCTGGTCGGCACGAAGCGGCGATCGCCGCCTTCGATCGGGCCTTGGCTCTCATGATCTCGGCTGGTGACGAGCTCAGCCAGGGGAAGATCTACCTCGTTCTGGGTGCGGCCCACCGCGAGCTCGGCCACTCCGCGCAGGCGCTGCACTCGGCGCGGATCGCCGCGGACATCATGCGCGAGCGCCGCATTCCGACCAAGCAGACGCGTGCCCTGGAGCTGCTGGCCGACCTCGATCACAGGGACGCCGAGGTCTATCTGCGGCAGGCCATCGCGGTCTGCCTCGCCTCCGGCAACCTGCCCAAGGCCGAGGAACTCCGCGCCCGCCTGGGCGGCGGTTAAGCGAGGTCGATGGCCGCTTCCCGGTCGCCGACCCGGACAGTGGTCAAGGGGCCGTCGCCGTTGACCAGCCAGCCGTACACCGCGGACGGCAGGCACCGGGGGTCGAGGTCGCCGCGCGCTCCGGCGGATGCGGTGACGTCGAGCCGCCGCCCGTCTCGTAGCGCCAGGCGGACCCGCCGCGCACCGGCCACCTCGGCCGCCATGAGACAGCCGGGGTAGCGCCGCAGGGTCTCCGCCGCCCAGCCGTCGGCCGGGTCGCCTCGGACGATGATGGCCGCGGTCTCCAGCCGCCGCCGGTCCGGCTCCTCGGCGTCCACGACGAGATGCGGATCTCGTACGCGGTCTCCCTCGCCGGTCACAAGGTCCGCGCCGGTCACGGGGAAGCGGCGCAGGGACACGGTGCCGTCCTGGACCTCGGCTTCGACCAGGAACGAGAGCACCTCGCCACGCTCCCCCAAGGGATCGGGCAGCGCGGTGGCGGCGGGCTCGGGTCCGGGTTCGAGGTCCATCAGCCGGTACGCGACGTGCCGTAACAACGTGCCCGCCCGGCCGGACTCGCCCAGCGTCCGCTCGGTGATCTCGTCATAGGCACCCGGCCGGTACGTCTCCATGATCCGCTCGATCTGCCCCAGCAGATCCCGCCGCGGGTCGAGGCGGGGCAGCGCCCGGGACAGCGCGGCCGTGGGGGAGGCCGGATCGAGCTCCTCGGCCTCGCGACCGGACGAGGCCAGAAGGGTCGGGCGGCCTAGCGCGGCGCCATAGAAGGTGACCGACCCGTGATCGCCCACGACCACGTCCGCCGCCAGGAGCGCCGCCTGCCAGCCCTGCCGGGGAGGGAGCAGCACCAGGCCGGTGTCGAGGGCGTCCCCCAGCCACAGCCGGACCTGCAGACCGCCGTGGCCGTACCAGACGTTCGGATGCGCGGCCAGGACCACCTGGTACTCGTCCACCGGCAGCTCGGCCGTCAGGCGCGCGACCAGGTCGTCGTTGGCGCCGAGCAGGGAGTGTTCGCCCCAGGTGGAGCTGATCAGCACCAGCTTGCGGTCACCGGTGCTGAGGGCGCGCCGGTAGCGGTCGCGCCGCGCGGCGTTCGCCAGGATCCGGTCGAAGCACGGATCGCCGGTCACCACGGCCAGAGGCACCGCCTCCGGGCATTCGCCCGCCAACCGGGTCAGCTGCTCGTGGTGCGGCAGGGCGATGGCCGCCGGTACGAGCCGGCCGTCGTGCACCAGCTGGCGCCGGGCGAGACCCGAGACGCCGCCCGCGGACGGGAGCAGCCGGTTGTGCCCGGCGCCGTGCGGGACCAGCAGCAGCGGGGCCCTCAGCCGGTGCAGGTCGCCGTTGGCGCTGGCGGAGACGGCCAGGTCGAACGGCGTGTCCACGGCCTGCGCCCAGGAGACGACACGTGCCTCGACGTCCCGCAGATAGTCGCCGATCCCGTCGTCGAACGCCGAACCCGCGGCGACGGTGAACAGCACCTGGACACGGGGGTCCGAACGGAACAGCGGCAGCACGTCCAGCAGCCGGCTCGCCGAGGTGACCGTACGCGCCACCGCGAGGATGTTCCGGCTGGTGCCGACCGTGCGCCAACGACGAGACCCGGAGCCGATCGGTACACGAAGCCAACCCTCGCCGCTCACCACCACTCCGACCGGCCCGATTCCGCAGTAAAAGCCCACCATATGCCGCGAACCCGTCGTACATGGTACGCGGACGCCCACTCCCCGGGAGGTCCCGTCGATGCGGTGGCGCGGGCGGCCGGTCTGGGAGAACCGCTCGTGGGCGAGCGCCAGGCAATCACCTTTTCCGTCATTTACCATTTTCCTGGTGTGTCGTTGAAGAGCCAGGGGAAGCGCCGACCGCCTCTCCAGTGAAGACGATGAATTCCCGGCGCGATGCTTTGAGGTGCCTCCCCGCACGCAATGCCGAATTTCCCGACATATCTGGCGCATTCGTATTATGTAGAGGCATGTTGTGAAATGAGGTTTTGCCTGTCGCCGGGAGACCGGACCGCTCGCCGCGATTATGGTGGGATATGTTCATGCCGTATCGGCGTATCCCGGGGAAACCGAATCCGGCGCTCTCATCCGATCCCCATCATCATCGGGGGAACGATCGTCATTCAGGGAGTGATCTCTGGTGCTCAAGCGTCTGCTTCTCAGCGCCGCCCTGGCGGCGTCCACCGTCATCGTCACCGGAACGGCCACCACGCAGGCCGCCAGCGCCGCGAGCGCCTGCCCGCCCACCGCCCAGCTCGTGGGCACGCCGCAGAGTGTGGCCAAGAAGTGCAAGTGGAAGTGGGACAGCCACCACAACTGGTGCAAGTACTGCTGGAGCCACGGCCACTGGTCCAAGCAGTGGTGCAAGAGCGGCGGCGGCGGTGGCGGCATGGGCGGTCACGGTCACGGCCATTGGTGGGATCACCACCACGACAACGGTTGGTGGGATCACAACAACCACTGACCCACCGGCACCGACCCACGCACAACGGTCGCTCCGCGCGGCATCATCGCGCGGAGCGATCCCCCATGTAAGGCGCATTCTTCGGCGCGCTTGGTGGTGATTCCGGAATCTCGCGTCGGCCGGAACCAGGCCCCTGATGGGGAGTCAGGAAGTCGTGCTCGGGGGCGACAAGCCGAGCATCCGGGTGGTGATCCGGTGCAGGTGGGTGCGGAAGCGGTCCACGCTCCTTTGGCCTTCGGAGAAGCTGGAAAGAGGCGTGCTCATCGTGGCGTAGCGCACGAAAATGATGACGGACCAGGCGATCGCTCGCACACAGAGCTCCACGTCGGCCTCGGAGTCCATGAGGCCCGCCTCGGCGGCGCTGTTGAACTTGCTGTAGACCGCATGGACCAACGGCTCGTTGTAGATCTGCTCCAGGTTCTGCAGATCGGCTGCGTCGCCCAGCCAGCGGTGCATCAGCAGCGCGGAGATGTCGGGGTTGTCGAGGCAGAAGTTCAGGTAGTCGTCGACCAGGGCGTGGACACTCGCCGCCAGCTGCGGCGCTCCCGACTCGTCCAAACGTGCGAGTGCGTGCTCCAACAGGGTCTTCTGCTCGGTGTACCCGCGCCCCATCACCGCCAGATAGAGCTCCCGCTTCGAACCGGCGAGTTCCATGACGGTATCGATGTCCAGGTCGGCGGCCTCGGCGATCTGCCCCATCGTCGTCGCGTCGTATCCGAGGGCCGCGAACAACCGCGTCGCGGCCGAGATGATCCTTTCCACGCCGCTCCTTTCCTGAACGCCCTGTGTCCTGAACGTCCTGTGTCCTGAACGCGTCTCGCTCCTCCACGCGCGAGGTAACCCCGTCCACTCCAACAGATCGGCTGTCAAGCCCGGGCAAAGCGACACACGGCCCGCCGGTCTGGCATCATGCGATCATGCGAATCGGGACGCTCGGCGCAGCTCGCATCACCCCCATGGCGCTCGTCAAGCCCGCCCGCGCCGTGCCCGAGGTCGAGGTGGCGGCGGTGGCCGCCCGGGATCGGTCGCGGGCCGGGAAGTTCGCGGCCAAGCACGGCATCCCGCTCGTCCACGACTCCTACGAGCAAGTGATCGCCGACTCCTCCCTGGACGCCATCTACAACCCGCTGCCGAACGCCCTGCACGCCGAGTGGACGCTCAAGGCGATCGAGGCGGGCAAGCACGTGCTCGCCGAGAAGCCGTTCACCTCCAACGCCGCCGAGGCGCGGTCCGTCGCGGACGCCGCCGCGAAGTCCGGCGTGGTGGTCATGGAGGCCTTCCACTACCGGTATCACCCGCTGATGGAACGGGCTCTGGAGATCGTCGCCACCGAACTCGGCGAGGTCCGGCATGTCGAGACATGGATGTGCTTTCCACTCCCCAATTTCTCCGACATCCGCTACTCGCTGGAGCTCGGCGGTGGCGCGCTCATGGACGCGGGCTGCTACGCGGTGCACTGCCTGCGTACGCTCGGGCCGGGCGAGCCCTCGGTCGTGAGCGCGGCGGCCCTGCTGCGATCGCCGGGCGTCGATCGGGCGATGGCCGCCGACCTGCGCTTCCCCACCGGCGCGACCGGGCGGATCCACGCCTCCATGTGGTCGGGAAACCTGCTCAAGATCGCCGCGCGGGTCGACGGCGAACGCGGGTCGCTGCGCATCACGAACTTCATCGCCCCGCAGCTCTTCCACCGGATGACCGTGACCGTCGACGGCCGGCGGCGCCGCGAGCGCGTCGCGGGCGAGGCGACGTACACCTGCCAACTGCGTGCCTTCGTGGCGGCGGTGGAGCAGGGCACTCCGCCGCTTACCCCGCCGGCGGACTCCGTCGCCAACATGACGGTCATCGACGACATCTATCGCAAGGCGGGACTTCCCCTCCGCGGCATCCAGTAACCGGCCCCGGGTCCTCACACGGTGAGCATCCCCTGTCCGATTGCCTACTTGAACATCCTATATAACTGGTAGGAAATTGGATGTTAAGCGCCGGGATTTGGAGGGATGACCGTGGATATGCCGAACTTCCTGGTCGTAGGGGTCCCGAAGGCGGGAACGACGGCCCTGCACGCCGCTCTCCAGCGGCATCCGCAGCTCTTCCTGCCACAGGTGAAGGAGCCCAAGTACTTCCTCACCGACGGCCCGCCACCGGCCAGGGGCGGGCCCGGCGACGTGGAGACGTACCGAGAGCACGTCTGGCGCCCTACGGACTACGAGGCGCTGTTCGCCGCGGCGCCCGCCGGGACGCTGGCCGGCGAGTGCACGCCCTTCTACCTGTACGACCGGGACGCGCAGCGGCGCATCAAGGCGGCCATCCCGCAGGCCAGGCTCATCGTGATCGTGCGGGACCCGGTCGAGCGCGCCCATTCCAACTGGACCCACCTGTGGTCGGCCGGGCTCGAACCGATCGGCGACGTGGTGCGCGCCTGCGAGGCGGAGGGCAAACGGATCGCGGCCGGGTGGGCGCACTTCTGGCACTACGTGGGACTCGGCAGGTACGGCGAGCAACTGGCCGCCCTGTACGAGCTGTTCCCGCGCGAGCAGGTGCTGCTCTTCCGCTACCGGGACCTCGTCGACCGGCCGGCCGACACGCTCGACCGGATCTGCGGCTTCCTCGGGGTGGAGCGGGGGCTGCTGACCGAGATGCCGAGGGAGAACGTGACGGCGCATCCCGCCGCGAGCCCGCGGCACGCAGTGCTGTCCTCGGTCCGGCGACTCCTGCCCGGCACTCTGGCCGATCCCGTCGAGCAGCTGCTCCAGCGGCGGGCCGCCCCGCGCCGCCCGCTGACCTGGGAGCAGCGGCGGCAGCTCATTCCGTACTTCATCGAGGACATCCGGCTCCTTCAGCGGGTCACCGGCGAGGATTTCAGCGACTGGCTCAGGCCCAGGGAGCGTTCGGGCGGCCTGGTCGGCAGCCGGCCGCCCGGCCAGCGGCAGTCCAGGAACGGGCGCCCGCACCCGTCCTGACGATCAGCGGTCCAAAAAACTCAGCGCAGCTCGGTGCGCAGCTCGTGGGCTCCGTCGGCGCGGGTGTACTCGTAGTACAGCCGGATCCGGCCGTCCGGCAGGTCGACGATGTCGAGGTAACGCAGGCCGCCGCCCGCGTGCGGCGACATGGCCGCCGGGGCGGTCCCCACCGGGGTCAGCTCGCCGGGGTCGGTCCCTATGGCGATCCCGGTGCGCTCCTCGTAGTTCTCGGCCGCGCTGGCCCGGCCGTCGTAGAAGGCCAGCACCCGGTCGCCGTCGAAACGCACCGAGCTGATCCGTACGCCCCGCCCGTCCCACAGCCTCGGCCGCCCGCTCAGCGCCGTGCCGTGCCACGTCCACTCCAGGCCGTCGGCGCTGGTGGCGTAGTCGGTCACCATCCGGTCGGCCTCGTCGGAGTCGGCCAGCGGATGGCAGGAGGCCCACAGGTGCCACTTCCCGTCGCGCCGGACGATCACCGAATCCTTCACGCCGGTCTTGGGGTCGCCGGGCAGGACGGTCTCGCGCGAGCGCGGGTCGAATCCGGCGGGGTCGTCGCTCTCCAGCACCTCCACCCGCCAGTGCTTGGTGCCCGGAGTGGCGCAGCTCAGGTACAGCCGCCAGCGCCCGTCCTCGGTGCGTACCAGGGTGGGCCGTTCCAGGGACTCGGCGGCCATCTCCTCGCGGGTGATCGTCGTCAGGGTCTCGAACCGCTCGCCGTCCACTGAACGGGCCACCACCACCGCGTACCCGCGTCCCTCCCCCACGGGGCGGCGCAGCCGGTAGGCGAGGTAGATCAGCCCGTCCGCCGCGACCGCGCTGGGACCCCCCGCCCAGTGCCCTTCGCCCGCGATCGGCGGCGCGATCGCGACGGTCGCGCGGTCAGGGTCGGGGAGCAGGGCAGCGGGAACGTCCGTGGGGTTCGACATGGAGTCGAGGCTAGGCGACGACGTGGAGTGGGACACCGCTGCTCACCGACCCTTTGCATTCCCTTATTCCTACCTAAATAGTATGGATAATACATGCTCCTGGTCCACGCGGGCGCATCATGCGGACCGGGCCCCCGAATGTGCAGGAATCGGTAAGGGAAGTGACCTGGTCGTCCGCATTTCTCCATCGACGTGGTCACTATGTGCATCGAACGCTTACTCGTTGTCATTAGGGGCGATACCTACGGCATTCCCCCAGCTGCCGAGACGAGGGCCGGGTACATGAGCGAAACCACGACGAAAACCGCTGTGGACGAGGTTCACGTACTGTGGACCTCGGAGGGCATGAGCTGCGACGGCGACACGGTCTCGGTGACGGCGGCCTCCAATCCGAGCCTCGAAGCGGTCCTTCTCGGCCTGGTGCCCGGACTGCCGAAGGTGCGTCTGCACAACAAGGTGTTGGCGGCGGAGACGGGCAAGGACTTCATGGCACCCTTCCACCAGGCCGCGGAGGGCCAGCTACGGCCGTTCGTCTTCGTGGTCGAGGGGTCGATCCCCAACGAGCAGATCAACGGCGACGGTTACTGGACGTCCATGGGGAACGACCCGGTCACCGGACAGCCGATCACCGTCAACCAGTGGATCGACCGGCTCGCGCCGCAGGCGTGGGCGGTGGTCGCGATCGGCACCTGCGCGACGTACGGCGGCATCCACGCCATGGCGGGCAACCCGACGGGCAGCATGGGACTCGGCGACTACCTGGGCCACGACTTCCGCTCGGCGGGCGGGCTGCCCATCATCAACGTGCCGGGCTGCCCGGTGCAGCCCGACAACTTCATGGAGACCCTGACCTGGCTGCTGTACCAGGCCGCGGGGCTGGCTCCCATGATCCCCCTGGACAAGGAGTTGCGACCGACCTGGTTGTTCGGCAAGACGGTGCACGAGGGGTGCGACCGCGCCGGCTACTACGAGCAGGGCGACTTCGCCAAGGACTACAACTCCCCCAAATGCCAGGTCAAGGTCGGCTGCTGGGGGCCGGTGGTCAACTGCAACGTCCCCAAGCGCGGCTGGATGGGCGGGATCGGCGGCTGCCCCAATGTGGGCGGCATCTGCATCGGCTGCACGATGCCCGGCTTCCCGGACAAGTTCATGCCGTTCATGGACCAGCCACCCGGCGCGCTGGTCTCCTCCACCGCCACCGGGGCGTACGGGTCGTTCATCCGCAAGCTGCGCGGCATCACCAACAGGACGGTCAACAAGGAGCCGAAGTGGCGCCACAACCGGCCTGAGCTGACCAGCGGCTACCAACCGGACCACAGCTAGGGGAGAGGGAACGTCGCGGTGACCATCCGATCCAAGGAGGCTCAGGAGACTCGGCAGCTGGTCGAGATGTCCTGGGACCCGATCACCCGCATCATCGGCAACCTGGGGATCTACACGAAGATCGACTTCAACAACAAGGAAGTCGTCGAGTGCAAGAGCACCTCCTCGTTGTTCCGGGGCTACAGCGTGTTCATGCGCGGGAAGGACCCGCGGGACTCGCACTTCATCACCAGCCGCATCTGCGGCATCTGCGGCGACAACCACGCGACCTGCTCGGTCTACGCCCAGAACATGGCCTACGGCGTCAAGACGCCGCCGCTGGGCGAGTGGATCATCAATCTCGGCGAGGCGGCCGAGTACATGTTCGACCACACCCTGTTCCAGGACAATCTGGTCTTCGTCGACTACTGCGAGCAGATCGTCAAGGAGACCAACCCCACCCTGCTGCGCAGGGCGGAGACCACCGAGGCACCGCACGGCGACATCCACGGGTACCGGACGATCGCCGACATCATGCGGGCGTTCAACCCGTTCACCGGCGCGATGTACCGCGAGGCGCTGCAGGTCAGCCGGGTCACCCGGGAGATGTTCTGCCTGATGGAGGGGCGGCACGTACACCCCTCGACGATCTACCCGGGTGGCGTGGGCACGGTGGCGACACCCCAGCTGTTCACCGACTACCTGTCCCGGCTGCTCAGGGTGCTCGACTTCGTGAAGAAGGTCGTCCCGGTCAACGACGACCTGTTCGACTTCTTCTACGAGGCGCTGCCCGGCTACGAGGAGGTCGGCAGGCGGCGGACGATGCTGGGCTGCTGGGGTTCGTTCCAGGACCCGGCCGTGGTCGACTACGACTACCGCAACATGGGCGAGTGGGGCCGGGGCATGTTCGTCACTCCGGGCATCGTCCTGGACGGCGAGCTGCGCACCACGAGCCTGGTGGACATCAACCTCGGCATGCGGATCCTGCTGGGCAGCTCGTTCTACGACGACTGGGTGAACGAGGAGGTCTTCGTCACCCACGACCCGCTGGGCAACCCGGTGGACCGGCGTCATCCGTGGAACCAGACCACACTGCCGAAGCCGCAGAAGCGCGACCTGGCGGGCGGCAACTACAGCTGGGTCATGAGCCCCCGCTGGTACGACGACCGCACGGGCGATCACCTCGCGCTCGACACCGGGGGCGGGGCCCTCGCGCGGCTCTGGACGACGGCGCTGGCCGGCATCGTCGACACCGGAGGCGTCCGGGCGACCGGCAGCAGCGTGGAGATCAACCTGCCCAAGAGCGCGGTCCTGCCGGAGATGCGGTTCGAGTGGAAGATCCCCAAATGGTCAAACACGATCGAGCGCAACCGGGCCCGCATCTACTTCGTCGCCTACTCCGCCGCGATGGCCTTCCACTTCCTGGACCAGGCGATGGCCGAGGTACGCGCCGGCCGGACGCGGGTCTTCGCCGACTTCGACGTGCCCGATGACGCGATCGGCTGCGGGTTCCACGAGGCGGTACGCGGGGTTCTGTCCCACCACATGGTGATCCGCGACGGCAAGATCGCCAACTACCACCCGTACCCGCCCACACCGTGGAACGCCAGCCCACGGGACGTCTACGGCACTCCCGGTCCGTACGAGGACGCGGTCCAGGGCATGCACATCTTCGAGGAGAACGGCCCGGAGAACTTCAAGGGCATCGACATCATGCGTACGGTCCGCAGCTTCGACCCCTGCCTGCCGTGCGGCGTCCACATGTACCTCGGCGACGGGAAGGTGCTCAAGCAGGTGCACTCCCCGACGCTGGGCACGAGCTTCTCCGGTTAGGGGCGGACGATGTCACTGACCGACCGTGAGGTGGCCGACCGGCTGGCCCGGGTGGACGCCCTGCTGGACGGCGTCGAGTCGCTGCCCGACCCGGAGTCCACCATCGAGGTGCTCCAGGCGCTGCTCGACCTGTACGGCGAGGCGCTCGCCCGGATCGTCGCGATCGGCGGGGAACGGCTCGGGCCGGCGCTCGCGCAGGACGAACTGGTCTCCTACCTGCTGGTGCTGCACGACCTGCACCCGCTGGACGTATCCGCCCGGGTCGAGAAGGCCGTGAGCGGTGTACGGCCCCGGCTCGGCGGCGCGGCCGTGGAGACGGTGGCCGTGGCGGACGGTGTGGCGAGCGTACGACTCCTGCGCGGTCGCGGCGGCTGCGGCACTGCCGATCGGGCGGCTCTGCTGGAGGAGGCGATCCGCAACGCGGCCCCGGAGCTTGACCGGGTGGAGATCGAGGAGATCGGCCCGCCACCCGTCTTGATCTCCATCGACGCCTTGCGCCGCGACCCCGGCGCGCGGACGTGGTGAGGGAGCGCGACATGGCACGAGGGGGTCTGCGCGGCCTCATCGACCGGACGGCCGAGCGACATGCGGCCGGCCGGTCCGCGGCCGACCGGCCTGCGGCTGACCAGTCCGCGGCCGACCAGTCTGCGGCCGACCACGACGACAGCCTCTGCCGGTGCGAGCTGTGTGCCGCGCCCATCCCCGCCGACCACCGGCACCTGCTCGAACCGGCGGTCCGCGAACCGCGCTGTGCCTGCCGCCCGTGCGCGCTGCTCTTCGAGCATCCACCGGCCGACGGGGACCGCTACCGCCTGGTGCCCGACCGCCGGTGGTACCTGCCGGACTTCGTCCTCGACGACGCCACCTGGGCGGCCCTGGACATTCCCGTCCAGATGGCCTTCGCCTGTCACGACTCGGCCGAGGGCCGGACCGTGAT
Source organism: Nonomuraea sp. NPDC050022 (assembly GCF_044460705.1). NCBI lineage: Bacteria > Bacillati > Actinomycetota > Actinomycetes > Streptosporangiales > Streptosporangiaceae > Nonomuraea > Nonomuraea sp. NPDC050022. The sequence continues at coordinate 353,396 of NZ_JBITKE010000004.1, read as the reverse complement.
CCGATACCCCGGCCCGGCCGGCGCGGTCGAGGCCGCGGTCGAGCCGGCCGCCTGGGCCGCGGTGGAGGAGGCCAACCCCGTGCTGCGGCGGCTGGCCCCCGACGTGGAGGCGCTGCTGGTCAACCGGACGCGCGACGCGCGAGACCACTGGCTGGTGCCGATCGACGACTGCTTCGCCCTCGTCGCCGTGCTCAGGTCTCACTGGAAGGGCCTGGCCGGCGGCCAGGCCGTCTGGAACGAGGTCGGCGCCTTCTTCACCGAGCTGCGGCGCCGAGCCAAGCCCATGCCCATGGGCGTGTCGAAAGGAGTTCCACGATGACCGGCTCCATCAAGGTGGGCCGCCCCCAAGCGCGGCCCGACATGACCGCGCACCTGAAGGGCGTCCACGAGGGCAACTCGGTCGGCAACTACGAGCAGCAACCGGGTCACCTTCCCGACGGCCGCTCGACGGCGGCGCGATCCACCGGGATCAACCCGAAGGACCACGACCCGATCGACCCGGCCATGCCCAACCTGTCCCCGGCATGAGGCCGGACTCCGCCTTCGCCACGCGGGAGGACGCGCCGCCGGCGCTCAGGTTCGTGATCGAGAGCGCCGAGGCGGTGGAGTTCGCCGCGGTGCCGACGGTGCGGTTCACGCTGCGGATCGACGGCGCCGGCCCGTCGCCGATCCGCACCGTCGCGCTGGACACCCACATCCGCATCGACGCCGCTCGGCGCCAGTACGACCCGCCCACCCGGCGGCGGCTCACCGACCTGTTCGGCGCGCCCGAGGATTGGGGCCGGACGTCGAGGAGCCTGCTGTGGGCGCGGACGGTGACGCAGGTGCCCGGCTTCGACGGGCACACGGTGGCGAGCATCGACGTGGCCTGCACGTATGACTTCGAGGTAGCGGTCGCCAAGTACTTCCACTGCCTGCCGGACGGTGAGGTCCCGCTGACCTTCCTGTTCAGCGGGACGATCTTCTACCTTGACGCCGGCCTGCTGCGGGCGGCCCGGATCCCGTGGGACACCGACGTCGCGTTCCGGATGCCGGTCCAGGTCTGGAAGGACGTCATGGAGCACTACTTCCCGCGCGGCGCCTGGCTCCGGCTGGACCGCGACGCCTTCGACCGGCTGTACGACTACAAGGTCCGGCACACGCTGGCGACCTGGGACGACGTCGTGACGGCGCTTTTGGCACGTGGACAGGGCGAGGGCTGACCGATGGACCAGGTGACAAAGGTCGCGCGCGCGGTGCTGTACGAGGGCTACCTGCTGTGGCCCTACCGCCCCTCGGCGCTCAAGAACGCGCAGCGCTGGACCCTGGGCGGCGTCTACCCGGAGCGGTGCGCCGAGACGGGCGACTCCTCGCTGATGCGCACCCAGGTGCTGATCGAGGCGGACCCGGCCGACACCGTCGACGTCCATGTGTGCTTCCTGCACTCCGTCGCCCGCCAGGTCGCGCGCGGCACCGGCGAGGAGCTCGTGCCGGTCGCGGAGCTGACGGCCGGGGGCGAGCGCCACGTGGCCAGGGACGAGGCGACCGAGCGGGAGGTCGCCGCGCTCGGGCTCGACCTCGCGGGTCTCGTCCGGCGGGCCGCCGTGGTGGACATCGACATACCCGAGGGCGGGGACGTCGAATGGCTGATCGGCCCGGACGGGCGCGGGGTCGGGGCGCTTTCGCGCAGCTGGCGGGGGCTGCGCGGGCGGGTCGAGATCAGCGCGGAGCGCCCGGCGCCCGGCCTCTTCCGGATCACCGTCGAGGTCGCCAACACGACCGGCTGGGCGGGCGGCAGCCGTACCGAAGGGCTGAAACAGGCGTTCCTCTCCGCGCACACGGTCCTGCACGCGCCGCGCGGCGGGTTCGTCTCCCTGACCGACCCGCCGGAGGAGCTGCGGCCGCTCGCGGAAGGCTGCGACAACGCCGGCGCCTGGCCGGTCCTGGTGGGCGAGGAGGGCGAGCGGCACACCATGCTGTCGGCGCCGATCATCCTGTACGACTACCCCCGGATCGCGCCGGAGAGCCCGGGTGACCTCTTCGACGCCACCGAGATCGACCAGTTGCTCACCCTGAGCGTGCTCGCCCTGACCGAGGAGGAGCGGCGGGAGATCCGCGACGGCGATCCCCGGGCCAGGGAGATCCTCGACCGATGCGCCTCGCTCACACCCGAGCGGCTCATGCGGTTGCACGGCACGGTACGCGAGATCCGTCCGCTGATCGAACAGGAGCCGGTACATGACCGCGACGGATGACTTCTGGGCCCGGATGGAACGACGGGGCCCGGACACGGTGATCGTGGACGGCGTGACGCTCGGCGCGGGCAGCCGGGTGCGGCTGCGCCCACGTTCGCGCGCCGACGTCTTCGACCTCGCGCTCGGCGGCCGGGTGGCCGTCGTCGAGAGCGTCGAACAGGACGAGGCGGGCGCCCTCCACCTGGCCGTCACCCTTGAGGAGGATCCCGGCCGCGACCTGGGAGAGGCGAAACTGCCCGGACACCGGTTCTTCTACTCCGCCGAGGAGGTGGAGCCGATCGTCGCGGAGAGCCGGCCCGCCCGCGTCCTGGTCGCGGGCATCGGCAACATCTTCCTGGGCGACGACGGTTTCGGCGTCGAGGTGGCGCGGCTGCTGGCGGCCGAGGACCTGCCTCCCGGAGTGGACGTCGTGGACTTCGGGATCCGCGGCATGGACCTGGCCTACGCGCTGCAACGCGACTACGACACGGTGATCTTCGTGGACGCCGCGCCCCGTGGGGAGGCTCCCGGGACGCTGACCGTGCTCGAACCGGCCGAGCCGGAGGCGGGCGTGCCCATGGAGACCCACGGCATGGACCCGGTACGCGTGCTCCGGCTGGCCGCCGAGCTGGGCCGGATACCGCGCCGGGTGCTCGTCGTCGCCTGCGAACCGGAGACCGTGATGACCGGGGCGCCGGACGAAGACGTGCTGGTCGAGCTGAGTGAGCCGGTACGCGCCGCCCTCGGCCCGGCACTCAAGACGGTCCGATCCCTTGTCGAGACTTGATCGAAGCCATCGATGGAGCGGGGTTACCGAAAACCGAGGAGGTGGAAACGGATGAGGAAGGGGCCTGTGGTGGCTCTGGTGACGCTGTGCGCGGTCGTCGCGATGATCGCCGCGCAATGGCCGGAGATCAAGCGCTACCTGAACATGAGAAGGATGTAGGCACTTCATGCATGAGCTAGGAATGTGCGAGGGCCTGGTCGACCTGGTCCGGCAGCAGGCGGACGGCCGGCGGGTCACCGGGCTGCGGGTCCGGATCGGCGCCCGCCACGCGGTCGTGGGCGAGGCGTTCGACCATGCCTTCGCGCTCGCCGCCGAGGGCAGCGCCGCCGAAGGTGCGGCGCTCGACCTCGTCGTCACGCCCGCCACCGTGGACTGCGGGGCCTGCGGTCACCAGTCGGAGTCCGTCGACGTGCTCGCGGTCTGCGCGCGGTGCGGCGACGACGACGTGGACGTCCGCGGCGGCGACGAGCTGGTCCTGGAATCGGTCCAGTTCAAGGACGGGTCGGCCCTGGAATCAGACCGGTTCGAGGAGGAAGCCGATGTGCCTCGGGATCCCCGGTGAGCTGGTGGGCGACGTCGAGGAGCACACCGACCTCGCCATGGTGGACGTCAGCGGGGTACGCCGCCGCATCAACATGGGGCTGCTCGCCGACGACCAGCTCAAGCCCGGCGACTGGGTGCTCGTCCACGTGGGCTTCGCCCTATCGAAGATCTCCGAGGCCGAGGCCAAGGCCGTGATGGACATGCTGCACGGCCTCGGGCAGGCCTACACCGACGAGATCGACGCGCTCAAGGAATCGGACATCTCATGACCCTCCTCTGCAAGGAGCGCGATGCGCTTCGTCGATGAGTTCCGCGACGCCGACGCGGCCCGCGCGCTGGCCGCGCGGATAGCCGCCCGGTGCGAGCCGGGACGCCGGTACAAGTTCATGGAGGTGTGCGGCGGACACACGCACACCATCTACAAGCACGGCATCGAGGACTACCTGCCGGAGGCCGTGACGCTCGTGCACGGGCCGGGCTGTCCCGTCTGCGTCATCCCCATGGGCCGGGTGGACGACGCCGTCCACATCGCCCGGCAACCCGATGTGATCATGACGTCGTTCGGCGACATGATGCGGGTGCCCGGGGGAGCGGCCACGTTCCTGGATGCCAAGGCCCAGGGCGCCGACATCCGGATGGTCTATTCGCCGCTCGACGCGCTCAAGATCGCCCGGGACAATCCGGACCGGCGGGTCGTGTTCATGGCGATCGGCTTCGAGACCACGGCGCCGTCGACGGCGGTGACCGTGCTGCGGGCGGCCGAGGAGGGCATCGACAACTTCTCCGTCTTCTGCAACCACGTCCTGATCATCCCGGCCGTCAAGGCGATCCTCGACTCGCCCGACCTGCGGCTCGACGGCTTCATCGGGCCCGGCCACGTCTCGACGGTCATCGGCTGCCGGCCGTACGAGTTCATCGCGCGCGACTACCGGCAGCCGTTCGTGGTCGCCGGGTTCGAGCCGCTCGACATCCTCCACGCGGTCGACCTGCTGCTCGGCCAGCTGGCCGAGGGCCGTGGCGAGGTGGAGAACCAGTACGCGCGGGTGGTCCCGTGGGAGGGCAACCGGATCGCCATGGAGGCGATCGGGACGGTCATGCGCGTGCGCCCGCACTTCGAGTGGCGGGGGCTCGGCTTCATCTCGCACTCGGCGCTGGGGATGGCCGAGGAGTACGCCGCCTTCGACGCGGAGCGGATCTTCGACATCCCCGGTACGCGCATCGCCGATCCCATGGCGTGCCAGTGCGGCGAAGTGCTCAAGGGAGTGCTCAAGCCGTGGGAGTGCAAGGTGTTCGGCACCGCGTGCACCCCGGAGACGCCGATCGGGACCTGCATGGTCTCGTCGGAGGGAGCGTGCGCGGCGTACTACAACTTCGGCCGGTTCAGCCGGGAACGAGTGCGGGAGGCGACCCGGGCATGACCACCGAGAAGCAGGTCCTCGACCGGATCGAGCGCGTACGGCGCCGCCGCGCGGTGGTCCGGGAGGAACGCATCACCCTGGCGCACGGCTCCGGCGGCAAGGCGACCCGGACCCTGATCGACGCGGTCTTCCTGGAGGCGTTCCGCAATCCGCTGCTCGCCCCGCTGGAGGACGGGGCCACCCTGGCGCTGAACGGCTCCCGCGCGGTGTTCACCACCGACGCGTTCGTGGTCTCCCCGCTGTTCTTCCCCGGCGGCGACATCGGCGACCTGGCGGTCAACGGCACCGTGAACGACCTCGCGGTGTGCGGGGCCCGTCCGCTGTACCTGTCCGCCGGGTTCATCCTCGAAGAGGGGTTCCCGGTCGGCGACCTGCGGCGGATAGTCGCCTCGATGGCGGCCGCGGCGGAGGCGGCGGGCGTCACGATCGTCACCGGCGACACCAAGGTCGTCCAGCGGGGCAAGGCCGACGGCTGCTACATCACCACCGCCGGGGTCGGCGTCGTCGAACGCCCGGCCACGCCGTCCATCTCCGCCGCCCGGCCCGGTGACGCGGTCATCGTGTCCGGGCCGATCGGCGAGCACGGCGTCGCCATCATGCTGGCCCGTGGCGAGCTCGGCATCGAGGCGGACACGGTCTCGGACACCGCCCCGTTGAACGGCCTGGTGGCCGAGCTGCTGGACGCCCTCCCCACCCAGGTGCGGACGTTGCGGGACGCCACCCGTGGCGGGGTGGCCACTGTGCTGAACGAGGTGGCGGGCGCCTCGGGCGTCTCCGTGGTGATGGACGAGGAGTCCGTACCGGTCCAGCCCGCCGTCACCGGGATGTGCGAATTGCTCGGGATCGACCCGCTGTACGTCGCCTGCGAAGGGCGGCTGGTCGCCGTCGTCGACGGCGAGCACGCCGAGCGGGCGGTGGACATCATGCGCGGCCATCCGGTCGGCGCCGGGGCCGCGATCATCGGGTGGGTCGGGGAGGATCCGCCCGGACTGGTGCTGCTGAGGACCGCCTTCGGCGGCACCCGCATCGTGGACCTGCTGGTCGGCGACCCGCTGCCGCGCATCTGCTGACGCCCGGTGTCGTGGTCAGCGGGCCGCTCTGTCCCGAGCTCCCGGTGTCGTGGTCAGCGGGTCGCTCTGTCCCGAGCTCCCGGAGTCGTGTTCAACGGGTCGCTCGATCCCGAGCGCCCGCCACCACGGCCTGCCCGAGACTGATGCCGCCGTCGTTGCAGGGGATGCGCCGGTGCAGCAGGACGCGCAGGCCGTGGCGGCGCAGCCCGTCGACCACGGCGCCGAGGAGGAGGGTGTTGCAGAACACCCCGCCGGACAACGCCACCACCTCCAGCCCGTTGGTGGCCGCGACCCGCGTCGTGGCCGTCACCACCGCCTCGGCCAGCCCGTGGTGGAAGCGCGCCGCGATCACCTCTGACGCCTCGCCCCGGCGAAGGTCGCCGACGACCGCGCGGATCAGGTCGGTGCTGCGGATGACCGTTCCGGCGACGTCGACCGGATAGCCGCCGCGGACGCCCGGGTCGGCCCGCTGCTCCAGCTCCACCGCCGCCTGTCCGTCGTAGGTGACCGTGTCCCGGATCCCGAGCAGCGCGGACACCGCGTCGAACAGCCGCCCGGCGCTCGACGTCACCCGCTGCGCCGGGCCGTTCGCCACGAGCGCCGCCACGGCCGGCCACCGGTCCTGGTTGCGGCGGACCACGTCGAGGTCGTCGAAGTCCTTGGGGCCGTACGCGCTGTGCAGGAAGGCCGCGGCCATCCGCCAGGGCTGCCTGATCGCCGTCACGCCGCCGGGCATCGGCACCGGCTCCAGGTGCCCGGCCCGCTCGAAGCCCGCCAGGTCGGCCACGAGCAGCTCGCCGCCCCAGATCGTGCCGTCCGTGCCGTACCCCGTGCCGTCCAGGGCCACGCCGACGACCGGGCCGCTCTTGCCGTTGTCGGCCAGGCAGGAGGCGATGTGGGCGTGGTGGTGCTGTACGCCGAGCGGCTGGACGCCGTCGAGGGTGAGGGCGTACTTGGTGGACAGGTATTCCGGGTGGAGGTCGTGCGCCACCACCTCCGGCTCGATCCCGAACAGCCGCCGGAAGTGGGCGACGCCGCCGGCGAAGGCCTGCATCGTCGCGTAGTTCTCCAGGTCGCCCAGGTGCTGGGAGACGAACGCGTGGCTGCCCGTCGCCAGGCAGAAGGTGCTCTTGAGCTGCGCTCCGCAGGCGAGAACCGGGCGGGGGAACGTCCAGGGCAGCGCGAGCGGCGCGGGAGCGTGCCCACGGGCTCGCCGTACCGGAACCTCCGTGTCGCGGAAGACCCGGACCACCGAGTCGTCAAGGCCCGCGTGAATCGGCCGATCGTGGGTGAGGAAGGCGTCGGCGGCCAGCCGCCGCGCGTCCTCGTCGCGGTGCGCGATGGGCTCGCCCGACAGGTTCCCGCTGGTCAGTACGAAGGGGCGGCCCAGTTCGCGGGCCAGCAAGTGGTGCAGGGGCGTGTACGGCAGGAGCACGCCGATGTCCCGGTTGCCGGGCGCCACCGAGACGGCGATGGGCGAGCCGGGGCGTCGTGGCAGCAGCACGATCGGGCGGCGCGCGCCGGTGAGGGCGGCGACCACCCCGCTCGCCTCACCGTCCAGCTCACACAGCTCGCGTACGGTGGCCAGGTCCGGCGCCATCACGGCGAACGCCTTGTCGCCACGGTGCTTGCGGGCCCGCAGCGCCGCCACCGCGTCCTCGTCGGCGGCGTCCACGGCGAGATGATGGCCGCCGAGTCCCTTCACCGCGAGGATGGAACCACCGCGGAGCAGCGCCGCCGCCTCGGACACCGGATCGCCCGCGACCATCGTGCCGTCGGAGGTGTGCAGGACGAGGGTGGGACCGCAGGCGGGGCAGCACACCGGCTGGGCGTGGAAGCGACGATCGCGGGGATCGCGATACTCCGCCGCGCATGCCGTACACATGGCGAAGGTCCGCATGGTGGTCGCGGCCCGGTCGTACGGGATGGCCGTGATGATCGTGAATCTGGGGCCGCAGTTGGTGCAGTTGACGAAGGGGTAGCGGTAGCGGCGGTCGGCCGGGTCGAACAGCTCGGCCAGGCAGTCGTCACAGGTCGCCGCGTCCGGCGACACGTGCGCGCGCGGGGCGCCGCCGATCACACCTGGTCCGCCGGTCTCGTTGCGGACGCTCATCTCGCTCGGTACGCACGTCCCGCCTGGTCTACCCGTCTCGCTCGGTACGCACGTCCCGCCTGATCTACCCGTTTCGCTCGGTCTGCCCGTCTCCCTAGGTCCGCCCGTCTCGCTTGGGACGATGCGAAAGCCGCGGGCGCCCGTGGGCGGCACTGATTCCACGCTCACCCGGTCCACGACCGCCAACGCGGGCGCGTTCCATCGGACCGCCTCGACCAGCGCGTTCACGGCCTCCGCTGGACCCTCGACCTCGATGAACACCCCGAAGCCGTCGTTGCCGACCGTGCCCGACAGGCCGTACTGGACGGCCAGACCGTGGACGAACGGCCGGAACCCCACGCCCTGGACGATGCCCTCGACCCGGATCCGGGAGCGCACGATCGGGTCCAACGGTCAGTCCGCCTCGTCCAGTGCCCGCCGAACCGACTCCCACAGCACATGGCACACGGTGGCCTGCGCCTCCTGGATCCGATGTACGGATGAGGACGGGATGACCAGCAGATGATCGACGGCACCGCACTCGGCCAGCTGGCCGCCTCCCGAGCCCGCGAGCCCGACCGTCACCATGCCGAGGCGTTCGGCCTCCTGGAGCCCGCGCACGACGTTCAGCGAGCCGCCGCTCGTCGAGATGCCCATCGCGATGTCCGTACCGGTGCCCAGGGCGGCGAGCTGCCGGGCGAAGACCGCGTCGAAGCCGATGTCGTTGGTGAGCGCGGTCAGCAGCGCGACATCGGCCGTCAGCGACATCGCCGGTAGCCCTCTGTGTCCGTGGCCGGGAGCGAGGAACAGGTGGGCCACGGCCTGCGCGTCGGTGCTGCTGCCCCCGTTCCCGAAGGTGAAGAGTCGACCGCCGCCGGAGAATGCCGAGGCGAGCGCCCCGGCGCACGCGGCGATCCGGGGGCCGAGCAGGGTGAGCACTTCCCGCCGCAGCGCGACGATCTCCCTGGCCTTCTCCGCCGTGGAACGGGTCACCGTGGCCAGCAGCGAGTCGACATCGCCCGCCGCAGCGGACAGGAAGGGATAGAGCGCGTCGCTCACAGCCTTCTCCCCAGAGCCGCTCACTCCGGCACCGCTCTTTCCAGCACCGCTCACTCCGGCACCGCTCTTTCGGGCGCTGTTCTCTCCAGCACCGCGATGGCCTCTTTCGCGTGCACCAGGACCACGTCACCGGCCCGCGCGTCGACCAGCCGCACGCTGATCTCCTCCGCACCGACGGCGGTGTCGGCCAGTGCGAGGTGGCCGGGCAGCAGGGCGACGATCCGAACGGGTACGGCCGTGTCCGAGCAGGTCAGACACACCTCATCGGGACACTCCGCACTCGACCGGCCCGAATCTCCTGGCGAAGTCACCGGACTCGACTGGTCCGGATCTTCCGGCGAGGTCATCGGGAGACCTCCGTCGCCGTGAGCAGAGGGTCGTTCAAGAACACATGCACCAACTCCCACAGCACGTGATATGTCGTCATATGGAGCTCGCGGGCGACCCGCGGATCACGGCTGCGTGCCGTGAGAAGGTGATCCACCACCGCGCTGTCGAGCCCGCCCGCCTTGGTCAGCGCCAGCGTCGTCATGCCCATCTCACGCGCCACGGCGAGCCCCGCCGCCACCTCGTCACAGTCGTCGTCGATCGTGATGCCCACCGCGATGTCCCCGGTACGCCCGAGCAGCCGCAGCTGGGTCGCGAACACTCCCGCGCGGGCGAGCCCACTCATCGCCGACGCGTCATTGGCCAGCGACATGGCCGGCAGGGCGCGCTTCCCCACGATCACCGGATGAACGAACTCCACCGCGAGATGCGCCGCGTCGGCCGCGGACTGACCGGTGCCGAAGCTCAGCAACCGGCCTCCCAGATGGAAGCGCAGGGCCACGGCATGACACGCGCGAGCGATCAGCTCGGCATCCTCCGCCAGCGCGCGGCCGGCTTCGTCCCGTTCCTGGAGAGACGTGCCGAGAACGAGCGTCATGGATGATCCTTTCCTCGGCTCTCGATTCTCAGTGCCCAGGAAAAAAGGCTGGCAATCGCGTTTTACAGGAGGTTGGAGTTTCGTTTCCCTTTAGCGGCGACAAAGTATAAAAATGGTCGTGCTGGTGCAGAGAAAAGACCTCAACCGGCGCTGATTCGGTGGCGGAAAACCCAATAAGTCCAACTCTGGTAGAGCACCACCAGCGGCAGGAAAATCGCCGCGACCCTGGTCATGATGCCGAGCGTCTTCGGCGTCGAGGCCGCGTTCTGGAGGGTCAGGCTGTAGGCCGGGTTGACCGTCGAAGGCAGGACATCGGGATACAAGACCGCGAACAGGCAGATCACGGTCACGCCGACGGCGACCGCGGACAGCAGGAAGGCCCACCCCTGACGGCCCTTGGCGATGGCGCCGAGCGCGGCCACGAAGGAAAGAGCGGCGAGAGCGGCCAGGATCACCGTGCCGGGCCCGCCGCCGCGGAACTGCGTCCAGACCAGGAAGATCACCGCGAGCACGGCCGCGACGCCGCCGCTCCGCAGTGCCACTGTGGTCGCGCGCCGGCTGATCTCGCCGCTGGTCTTCAACGCCACGAAGACGGCGCCGTGCGTGAGGAACAGAAACAGCGTGGTCAGCCCGCCGAGCAGCGCGTACGGGTTGAGCAGATCCCCGACCGTACCCACGTAGTCGTGATGGGAATTGAGCTTCACGCCCCGCACGATGTTCGCGAACGCGACCCCCCACAGCAGCGCGGGCACGAACGAGCCGATCGCGATGCCCGTGTCGCACCACCGCCGCCACGTCACGGACCTCCGCTTGCCGCGATACTCGATGGCCACCCCGCGCACGATCAGCGCCAGCAGGATGAGCAGCAGCGGGACGTAGAACCCGCTGAACAGCGAGGCGTACCACTCGGGGAAGGCGGCGAACGTGGCGGCGCCGGCGGTGATCAGCCACACCTCGTTGCCGTCCCAGACGGGGCCGATCGTGTCGAGCATCGCCTGGCGTTCCGCGTCGTTCCGTCCCATGACGTGCAGCAGCATGCCGACGCCGAAGTCAAACCCCTCCAGGACGAAGTAGCCGACCCACAGGATGGCTATGGCCACGAACCAGATCTCGGTGAGCTCCACTACCCGATCCCCCTAGTAGGCGAAGGACGTCTCGCCGCCGTCCTGCGGTTCGGCACCGTCGGCGGGCGGCGGGGCCGCTCTGCCGTACTTGACCATGAGGCCGACCTCCACCAGGGCCAGCGCGCCGTACAGGGCGGTGAAGACGATCAGCGAGGTGAGTACGGTCCCCGCGCCGACGCTCGGTGAGACGCCACGGGCGGTCTTCATCTGGCTGAAGACGATCCACGGCTGCCTGGCCATCTCGGTGAAGATCCACCCGAAGCTGTTCGCGAGGAAGGGCAGCACGACCGACCAGACGGCGGCCTTCCAGATCCAGTCCTTGCCGTGGATCCGTCGTCCACGGGTCATCCAGAGCAGGAGGAGCGCCACCAGCGCGGCGAGCATGCCGAAGCCGATCATCAGCCGGAAACCCCAGTAGGCGACCGGGATGTAGGGACGGTAGTCGCCCGGTCCGAACCTGCGCTCGTAGTCCGCCTGGACGTTGTTGACGCCCTCGACCTTGCCGCTGAACGAGCCGGTGGCCAGCTGGGACAGCAGGCCCGGGATCTCCAGCTGGTAGATCGGCTTGGTGCCGTCCAGCGTCCCGATGGTGAACAGGGAGAACGGCGCGGGCTGCCGCGTCTCGTAGAGCGCCTCGGCGGCGGCCATCTTCATCGGCTGGGTCTGCGTCATGATCTTGCCGAGCAGGTCCCCGGAGACGAGGGTGCCGAGCGCGCCCAGCAGCACCGCCACGATGCCCAGCCGAAGCGACGGACGAAAGATGTCAATATCCCGCTTTCTAGCCAGATGCCAGGCGGAAACCGCCATGAAGATCACCCCACCGGCCAGCCAGCACCCGAAGATCGTGTGCGGAAAGGTGACCAGCAGCACCTTGTTGCTCAACACGGCCCCGAAGTCGACCAGTTCAGCCCGCCCGTCGAGCCGGAAGCCCACCGGCCACTGCATGAACGAGTTGGCGGCCAGAATGAAGTAGGCGGACAATACCGTGCCGAACGCGACAATCCAGATACACGCGAGATGCACCTTCTGCGGCAGCCGCTCCCAACCGAAGAGCCACAGCCCGAGAAACGTCGACTCCAGAAAGAACGCCAGCAGCGCCTCCAGCGCGAGTGGCGCCCCGAAGATGTCGCCGACGAACCTTGAATAGCTACTCCAGTTCATCCCGAACTGGAATTCCTGCACGATCCCCGTCACCACGCCCATGGCGAAGTTGATCAGGAAGAGCGTCCCGAAGAACTTGGTGGCGCGAAGGTAGGCCGCCTTGCCGGTCCACACCCAGGCCGTGTTCAGGATCGCCACCAGCAGTGACATCCCTATCGTGACTGGCACGAACAGGAAGTGGTACACCGTAGTGACCCCGAACTGCCAACGCGCGAGATCCAAGGCGTTCATGGCCACTACTGTACGTATCTGACCAAGCTCAGCGTGTCATGACACACTGGGCCGGAAGCAGCGCACTCGCCGGGTCAGGCTGTGTGTTCGTCGTGGCGGCTACCTGCGCTGACGAAGCCCTGACGGGGTGATCGCCGCCGTCATACGTCAGCCTTCGTCCGAACCCTTTCGGGAGTAGTTGATCCGCAGCGCTCCGGCTTGTGCGGTATCCCCGAACGTTCGCCGGGTATCCGTTCTTCCGCTCCCCCGAAGGGGGTACTCCTCCCAGAACCCCAGCCACGACGGACCGTCACCGGGATTGAGACGGTCGTGTGACCTACCATCCGGGGCCCTTGTGGTCACCTACGGTCATCCGCGAGCTCTTGGGTGATCGTCTTCGCGACACAAAACGGGCGCCACACGCGTGCGACACTCGGTGTGACACTCCGTGTGACAGGTCCGCCGAGCCGTCCCGGCGGCGGCAGTTGGACGTGGGAGGCAGCAGCGTGCAGCGTTCGCAGCCGTACCGGCACTTTGACGCCGCGCTGATCCGCGCCACTGCCCATGCGGGCGAACCGGACGTTCCGCCATGGCCCGAACCGTATGTCCCGCTGGCACGCGAGACGGATGACGAGGCGGCCGACGTCGAGCGGTGGTGCGAGTGGCTTGTACAGGTCTGGGCCCGGGAATCCGTGGCGGCGGCCGTCTCGCTGGCCAGCCCGGTCCTGGCGGCCCAGATCGAGGCAGTCTGCGCGGGGCGCCGACCCCGGCCCGGTCGCCTCCGCCGCATGGCGCTGTCGCTGGCCCGGTATCTGGTACGGATGCGCGGCCGAGCCACCCCTTTCGGGACGTTCGCGGGCGTAGCCCCGCTCCGCTTCGGCGCGGCACCGGAGTACCTGGCTGGAGCCCCGCGTACGCGGACGACCGCGGACGGCGTGTGGCTGGCCTCGGTGATCGCCCGCCTGGAATCGGACCCGGAGCTGCGGCGCCGCCTCCCGGTCATGGTGAACGATCTCGCGTTCGTACGAGGGGAACGCCTCGTGGTGCCCTGGCAGCCGCACGCGGGCGACCCGGCGCGCAGCGAGGTGGTGCAGCTGTCGGTACGGCACAGCGCGGCCGTCCGCACGGTCATGGAGCTGGCCCAGACACCTGTTCGGGCCGGCGACCTGGTCGACGGGCTGGCCGCCGCGTTCCCCGGTGCCAGGGTCCCGGCGATCGAGGCGATGGTCGCGGAGCTGGTCACGTGCGGGGTGCTGATCACCAGCCTGCGTCCGCCTTCGACCAGCGTCGACGGGCTCGCGTACGTGCTCGACCGGCTGCGGGACGCGGCGAACTCGCCCGGCGCCGCCACCCCGCAGGGCCAGGTACAAGAGGCCGACCCACAGGACCAGGTACAAGAGGCCGACCCACAGGACCAGGTACAAGAGGTCCCGCAGGACCGGCTACGAGAGGCCGCCCTGCTGGGCCGGGATGCCGAGGTTGGCTCGCTGGGCCAGAGGTCCGAGGTGGCTCGGCTGGTTCGGGAACTGCGGGTGATCCGCGCGGGGCTGCGGGCGGCCGACCGCGCGACCGGCGAGGCCGCCGTACGGGCCAGGCGAGCGGTCGGGGAGCGGATGCGGGACGTGGTGCCGGTCGAGGTCGCCCAGCCGCTCACGGTGGACCTGCGGCTGGGCGGCACCGTCGTACTTCCTCGCGAGGTGGCTGCCGAGGCAGAGTCCGCCGCCGGGGCGTTATGGCGGCTGACGCCGGACCCGGCCGGGCATCCGGCCTGGCGGGAGTACCACGTCATGTTCCTGGACCGGTACGGGGTCGGCGGCGTCGTACCGATCGAGGAACTCGTCGATCCCACAGCGGGGCTGGGGTTCCCCGGCCATTACGACGGGCCGGCCGACCCCGCGCCCCTGTCGCGCAGGGATCAGCGCCTGCTGGCCCTGGCGCAGCAGGCGGCCCTGGACGGCGCACGGGAGATCGTGCTGGACGACGCCGCGATCGAGGCTCTGGCCGCGGACGGGATGTACGGGGCGCGACCGGTTCCGTACATGGAGCTGGTCGCCGAAGTCTGCGCGCCCACCGCAGACGCGCTGGCCGCCGGAGCCTTCACCATGACGGTCCTCGCCGTCGACGGCACAGCGGCCGGCCTGGCGGGCCGATTCACCGACCTCCTGAGTGACGAGCAAGACGGCGACCTGCGGGACGACCCGCCGCAGGACGGCCTCCCACGCGATGGCCTCCCACGTGACGGCCTCCCACGTGACGACGGCCTCCCACGTGACGGCCTCCCACGTGACGGCCTCCGACAGGATGGCGACCGGCAGGATGGCCTCCCACGCGACCGCGACCGGCAGGGCAGCGGCTGGAAGGACGGTGACCGGAGCCAGATGGTCGGCCTCTACAGTCGGCTGCCCGTCGCCGTCGACGGTGCCGTGCCCGTGCAGTTGTCGTTCCCTGCCCGGCACCCGCGCGCCCAGGACGTCGCCCGTACCCCACTCCTGCTGCCGGAACTGGTCACCCTGGCCGAGCACCGTGCCAGCCCCGATGGGCGGATCTCCTGGCGGGATCTGGCGGTTACGGCGGACAACGACCGGCTGTACCTGCTGTCGCAGTCGCGGCGGCAGGTGGTGGAGCCGGTGCTGAGCAGTGCCGTGGCGCGGCATGCGATGCCGCCGATCGCGCGCCTGCTGTTCGAGATTCCGCGTGCTCGGGCGGCTGTGGTGTCGCCGTTCTCCTGGGGGACGGCGGCGTGTCTGCCGTTCCTGCCGCGAGTCCGCTACGGCCGCAGTGTGCTCGCGCCCGCTAGGTGGCGTATCCCCACCGGCGTCCTGCCCAGGCCGGACGCCGCGTGGCCGGAGTGGGTGCGGGCCATGACAGAACTGCGCGCCCGCCTGCGGCTGCCCGCCGCCGTGTCCGTGGGTACGGCGGACCGCCGACTGCGCCTGGACCTGGACGAGCCCATGAGCCTGGCGCTGCTCCGCGCTCACCTGGACGGCGCCGGTGAGGCCGCCGTCGTGTCGGAGGCGGCGGGACCGGCGGATCACGGTTGGTTCGGCCGCCGCGCGCACGAGGTCGTCGTCTCGCTGGCCGCCACCGCGCCGCCTGCCCGTGCTCCCGCCGCCGTGACGGTGCCGGGGCAGCTGCCGCTGGTCGGGCGGGAGGACGGGGTTCTACCTGGGGCGCGTGTCCTGTACGCCAAGCTGTACGGGGATCCCGGGGTGGTCGACACGATCCTCGCCAGGCACCTGCCCGAACTGCTTGAGAGCTGGGACGAGCCGCCGATGTGGTGGTTCGTGCGTTACCGCGACCCTCGTCCGCATTTGCGGCTGCGGCTGCACCTGGTCGGCGAACACGACTACGGCCCGTCCGCCGCCCGGGTCGGGGCGTGGGTCGCCGAGTTGCGTGGTCGTGGCCTCGTGGGTGACCTGGTCCTGGATACGTACCACCCGGAAACCGCGCGGTATGGGTCGGGAGAGGTCATGGCCGGGGCGGAGGCCGTCTTCGCGGCTGACTCCGCCGCGGTGGTCGCCCAGCTGGCGGCGCTGTCGGCGGCTCGCCACGTACACCCGCACGCGCTCACCGCGGCAAGCCTGGTCGATCTGACGGCCGCCCTGATGAGAGGCCGGGCGGCGGGGGCGCGTTGGCAGATCGAGCACCCTCCGGCCGGGCGCGCTGCCCCGAATGGCCGCGAGGTCGTCCGCCAAGCGGTCGGCCTGGCGGACCCGAGCGGGGACTGGGCAGCGCCGGCGGCTCTCCCGAGCGGGGACTGGGCCGCGCCGGCGGCTCTCCCAAGCGGGGGCCGGGCCGCGTCGGCGGCTCTCCCAGGCGGGGATCGGGCGACGCTCGCGGCTCTCCCCGGCGGCTCGCGGATCGTCAGGGCGTGGGAGGAGCGGCGGCGAGCCGTGGCCGCCTACCTGGACCGCCTTGCACTCGGTGCGCCGCATCTGACCGAATCATCGGTGGTGGCGTCATTCCTGCACATGCACCACATACGGGCGCTCGGGATCGACCGCGATGTCGAACGCCGGTGCCGTAAGTTGGCCCGCGCCGTCGCGCTGACCTTCGCCGCCCGCGACGACACCCCACCACCTGGCATCGGTCACTGACTGATCGCCTGGTGCGGTGGTAGGTATGGACTGTGGCCCCTTTTTTCCGGACCAACAGCCCGGAATTCGACTTCCCGCCGTTCGCCGGACTCCCGCCGACTCGCTATGTCCTGGCCGCGGCGCCGCGTTCCGGCAGCAACATGCTCGTTCGTACGCTCTGGCACACCGGGCGGGCCGGTTTCGCCGACGGTTATCTGGCGGACACCCATGTTCTCGACTATTTCGAGCGCTGGGGGTTCGACACCGCCGATCCGGAAGGCCGGGTAAAAGGCTATATAAGCCGATTAATGACCTGCCGGACCAGTCCGAACGGAGTTTTCGGCATCAAGGTGCATGGCGAGCACCTACAGGGACTCGAAGTCGATCTGGACGAGCTTCTCATGTCGCCCCAATACATCTGGCTAAGGCGCAGGGACCGGATCCGGCAGGCCATCTCGTACGTCCTGGCGAAGCAGACCGGCGTCTGGATCGTGGACGGGATCTACCTGTCGACCAGCCGGGCGCGGTCCGAGCCCCACTACGACTACGCCGAGATCCGCCGCCACCTGCAACACCTCGATGACGAGACGAGGGCGTGGCAGCGGTATTTCGACCGCCGCGAACGCGTCCCGCACGTCGTCTACTACGAGGACATGCTCGCCGACTACCCGGGAACCGTCCTCGGCTGCCTGCGGCACCTGGGCGTCGATCCGCCCGATTCCCTTCCCGAGCCCGGCATCAAGCGGCAGGCGGGTGCGGTCACCGAACGGTGGCTGGAGATGTTCGAGCGGGACAGCGCTCAGGACGGAAACGAAGCCCGGGTGAGCGCCAACCGCTAAGGGCCGCCAAGGGCCGCTAGGGGATCGTCGAGCTGAGCGGCCAGCGTCTGATCCGGTACGGCGTCCACCACACGTACCGCCCCACCTGATGCAGCAGGTCCGCCCGCAGATACCGCTCCGTCACCGTCGGCGCCAGGCTCGCCGCCCGTACGCCCCGCAGCAGCGGCGCGATCGCCTCCTCGCGGTTCGGGTTGCGAATGACGAGGCGCCTGAACGAGCCCGTCCGGCGGTCGCGGATCTCGATGAAGCCGGGACCGAGCCGGTAGCCGCACTTCGCGATGTGGAAGGTGTCGCGCCACTCGGCCGCGATGCCGTCCCCGGCGGCCCCCGCGTACACGGCCGCCGGAGGGTGCAGGTGGCTGAGCGGCCGCCATCCCGCCGAGCCGACCGACATGCGGAGGGTCCAGTCGACCGCGATGCCGTGGCTGGTCAGCTCGCGGATGACGGCGAGGGCGGCCACCGCCGCCGCGCCGCCCGGGTCGTCCAGATCGACCATGTCGTCCAGCTGGGCGAGCTGGACCCCGTCCGCCGCCAGCCGGGACACGGTCGCGAGGGGATCGCCGGTGACGTTCACGCGGCCCGCGTACATCCCCCGGACGCGCATGGCCGCCGGGTCGCGATCCTTCCACAGCGTCATCGGTACGTGAGCCGGGAGCCCGGCGACGGCGCTCATAGAGGCGTCCCCACTGGTACCGCAGTCTCCGAGAGTGCCGGTACGAGCGGTTCGCCGCGACTGAGATTCTCGCCGTCGAGCCGCATCAGGTCCTGGTTGGCGACGGCCGGCGCGACGTGGACCGCCTGGCCGGCGTCGCAGAAGATCAGGCCGAGTTCGCGCCAGCGCGCGAGCAGCTCGTCGATCCGTTCCTTGGTCACGTCGTCGTGCCGGGCCGCGGCCTTGCGTACGAGCGCCGCCGGGCTGTGCGGTGTGTCGAGCAGGCGGAACACCGTCAGCTCCAGCGGTTCGGCGAGGTCGAGCAGGTGCCAGGAGAAGCCGGGCCGGGTGTCGACGAGCACGATGTGGTCGCCCAGGTCGCAGTGGGTCAGGCGGCTGCGCGGGTAGGCGTCCGTCCAGGCGGCGACGGCCGCGCGCAGGCGGTCGAGGCAGTCCGCGTCGATGCCACGGCGCGGGGAGTCGAAGACGTAGACGAGGTCGGCGAGCTCGGCTTCGGGCAGATCGTAGATGTGCCGGTACTGCGCGGCCGGGCGGAGCTCCCCGAAACCCAGCTCGGGCCGGTCGAAGTACGGGCTGAAGCGCTCGACCTTCAGCCGGGTGGCGTTCGACGGCGGCATGAGGTGGACCAGGGCGGGCACCTGGTCGATCACGCTGTCGTAGTCGGCCTCGGACTCTTCCGGGAAGCCGTAGAGGTAGTTCCAGTTCAGGTTGATGCCGACGGTCTCCGCGTCACGCAGCAGCCGGACGTTCAGACAGCCGGTCACTCCCTTGTCCATCAGGGTGAGCACCCGGCTGCTGAGGTTCTCGATTCCGGGCTGCATGTAGTCGATGCCGGCCGCGCGCAGGATCTCCAGCTGGTCGCGGCGCAGGTTCGACTTGATCTCGTAGCCGATCCGCAGGTCGTAGCCGAACTCCTGGAGGCGCGGCGCCATCGACGTCAGGTAGGCCATGTCGAGGATGTTGTCGGTCACCCACACGTCGAGGACCCGATGCCGTTCGACCAGGCTGAGGATCTCCGCCACGAACCGGCCGGGATCCTTGCTGCGGAACTGCATGAGCGAGCCGTTCAGCCCGCAGAACGTACAGTGGTGTTTCTCGCCCCACCAGCAGCCGCGCGAGCCTTCGACGGTGAGCCGCGGTTCCACCCAGGTGCCCGCCAGGGACCTGGCGTGCTGTTCGAAGTAGTCGCCGAAGTCGGGCGGGACCAGCGCGTCGGGCGGTAGCGGCCGCGCCTCCACCGCGTTCACGACGGACTCGCCGCTCGGCCCGCGCCAGCACAGTCCGGCGATCTCGCTCACGTCGCCCCCGTCCCCGCCGTCGGCGCCGATCGCGGAGAGCAGTTGCGGGAAGGCCAGCTCGCCCTCGCCGCGTACGACGAAATCGATGAACGGGAAATTGCGGTGCATCGCCGCGCCCTGCGGACCCTCGCAGTTCGCGCCCCCGAACACCGTGACGGCATCCGGCGCCTGTCTCTTGACCGCGCGCGCCGCCGCGAGGGCCGCGGCGTTCTGCGCGAAGGTGGCGGTGAAGCCGACCACGTCCGGTGTCATGGCCGCGATCCGGGCGGCGGTCTCCTCGATGAACAGCGGCGCGAGCTCATGGAGTCGCGTCGCCTTGGCGAGCATCGGCTCCGGCACGCTGCCCCCGAGGAACTCGGCGAACTCCGTCACCTTCCACCGAGGCCGCTCGTTCAGCGCCGCCGAGAAGATCCACTCGCTGTGACCGGAGAAGTAGGAGCTCACGAAGGTGTCGTACTCCTCGAACGTGAAGCCCACGTGCTCGTTCACCCAGTCGATGTAGTCGAGCTTGGCATGGACGACGTCCACCTCGGCGTCCGGGTACACGTCGAGGACCCGGCGCTTGAGCACGCCGAGCGAGAGCGACGGCGCGTCGATCGACGACCACGGCATGTCCACCAACACGATGTGCATGGGTTTATCCCTCATCTCCAGGTCGTACGTCCTACCGGGTCACCACAGGCCGCGCCGGGACAGCGCGCGACGTGCCGCGTCGCTCTCGGCCGTCGGTCCGGCCGCGAACGCCGTGGCCACACGCTCGGAGATCACGCCGCGAGTGACGCCGGCCGGCGTGGCGAAGTACGCGTACGGCACGCTTGCTTGGCCGGCGCCCGGTGTGGCCTCGCCCCAGGAAACGAGGGAGGCCGGCGCGTACCGGCGCAGGGCGGCGTGACCGCGGCCGGTCTCGACGATCCCCTCGCTCTCGATGACGAACGACAGCGGCTGCTCGCACGCCAGCGCCGCGAACAGGGCGATCATCAGCTCGTGGCCCACGGTCTCCCGCAGGATCGCGGCGTCAGCGACCCGCTCCTCTGTCAGGTCGAGCAGGAACGCGGCGAACGCCTCCTCCACCGACACCCCGGCCCCCGAGTACGGGATCAGCCGGAACCTGCTGAAACGCGGCGACCCGAGGAAGCCGTCAAGCAACTCGGCATCGCCGATGCCGGCCGCGGCCAAAGCGGACACGCTGCGCGGGAACGCCGACGCCAGGCTGCCTCCCGCACCGAGCCGCCAGATGGTCGAGCGGAACCGTCGGGCGGCGGCGTCGAGCTCGTCCAGGTCGATGGTCTCCAGGCACTCCAGCTCGCCCGCGTCCGCCGCCACGGCCGCGGCGCCGTCGGCGGCGAGCCGCTCCCGCAGCCGGCTGTCGAGCAGCAGCCGCATGATCAGGTCGGCGAGCTGCTCACCGTCGAGTGACCGCACGACCGGGGTACTCATCGCGCCGCCCCATCCCGATGGGCGGTGCCGTCTCGCCACGCGCCCACCAGCGCCTTCAGGCGGCCGTAGTTCCGCCGCGACTTCTCGACCAGCCGGCCGTCGTCGCGGAACATCGGGTCCTCATAGGTCACGCCGAGCAGGTTGGGGCAGCGCGGCAGCAGGTACTCGGTGAGTTCGAGCTGTTCGTCCAGCAGCACCCCGTGATGCAGGTCGCGGAACTTGCCCTTCACGATCTGGCAGCCGGACAGGTGCAGCTCGCGGCAGCGTTCGAGCGGCAGCGCCTCGATGTCGTCGAACATGTGGCGGCCGGTCCGTCCGCGCAGCCACTGGTAGCTGAGCAGGTGGCCCACGTCCAGCGTGACGTGCGCGTCTGCGTCGTCGGCCAGCCGCGCGAAGTACGCGAAAGCGTCGAGGTGCCCGAGAACGAACGACCCGCCTTCGGTGAACCCGGGGAACTCGACGTGCAGCGGCAGCTCCAGGAGGCGAGCCGTCTCGGCCACGTTCCGCGTGGCGATCTCCAGGCCCGGCTCGGTCAGCGGCGGCGGCAGCGGGTACGGCAGCGGATAGCCCCGGAGGTTCCAGATGCCCAGGTCCTCGACCACCCAGCGAAAACCGTAGCGAGCAGCGAGTTCGTTGGTGAACTCGGCCGCGGGTCGCCGGTCGTAGCGCTCGGGCGTGCCCATGTTGAACTCGGTCTGATGGAAGGCCCGGCCGAGTCCGGCGGGCAGCGCCTGGAAGAAGCGGTCGTAGGTGCGGACGTAGTCGGCCGCTCGCGGGGTCGCGCGTGAGCGGGGCTGGTAGGCGAAGGCGGCGTACGCGAAGTCGTCGCCATGGCGCTCGGCGAAGGCGCGTACCCGTGGCGTGATGTCCCCGCCGTCGTCCGTCTCCACGAACCCGACGCCCCGCCGGCCGAGCGACCCGCCGCCCCACGGCATGTCCATGAGGAGACCGAACCCCAGCCTGGCTGGGCCGGTCTCGCCGGCCCGCATGGTCCCGGTCGTGATATCGGTCGTCATGTCGGCCTCCTCACGGGCTCGCCGCCCGCGACCATCGGCGGCGCCTCCCGATGGTCCTCATCCGCGCGTTCCTCATCCGTGTGCTCTGTGCCTGCCGTCGCCTCGACCAGGCGGGCCAGCAACCGCCCTCCCTGGGAGGTGCGCGCCAAGAGCACGCCGTCGCCGCGCTGCTCGACGTCTCTCCGCGGCAGCGCGTAGAACCGCTCCCAGACCAGATCAGCCACCAGAATCCGGCCGTACGGGTCCGCTTCGCGCTTCGCCCCCGCAAACCCGGCCGCGTCGACGCCCGCCGGCACCGTCCGTACCCATGGATACGGCCTGACAGCCGCGACAGTGGCTCGGGCCCCGGTGGGGCGGGGCAGGATCGCGCTCACCTTGCCCGGCTTGACCGTGTGGAAGACGCGCACCAGGCGGTCGAGCGCTTCCGCCCGAGTGGGTCCGCCGGGCACCGTCAGGGGATGCCCGACCCGCCCGGAAAGGTAGCTCAGCTCCGGATTGCCGGCGAGCGCGCCCGAGGTGTCCAGCGACAGGCCGAAGCCGTCCGGGTCCCGCGCCAGCCTGCTGCCGGGCTCGGACACCATGAGCTCCAGCGCGTCGATGCCGATGCGCTCCTGGTTCGCCGCGAGGAAGCGCAGGGACTCCTCGAACTCGGCGGGCGTCTCGTCGAAGACGTACCCCATCACCGAGAACCGCAGGACGATGCCCGCCGCCGCGACGTTCTCGACGATCCGCTGGTAGTCGGCCGCCCGCACGCCCCGGTCCATCAGGTCGAGCAGCCGCTGGGAGGTCCCCTCGTAGCCGACCGACATCAGCTCGCATCCCACCTCGGCGAGGCTCCGGCAGAAGTCCGGGTCGGCCAGGGTGGCGTCCAGCCTGCTGCGTACGCCGAACCCCACGTTGACGCCGCGCTCGCGTACCTCGCGCATCGCCTTCACGATCAGCCGCAGGTTGGTGTTCTCATCGGAGATCGACACGAAGGCCGCGCCCGTGTCGCGGACCACGCTCTCCACGGCGTCGGCGATCTGGCGCACCGTACCCTGTTGGTAGGCGCCCGGCGCGAGGGACCGATTGCCGTACGAGCAGAACGCGCACCGCCCCCAGTAGCAGCCGACGCACGAGATGATCGCGACCTCCATGGTCTCGTTGAGGTACGACCGGACCGGCAGCCCGGCGAAGTCGGGCGGCCCGAGGTCGTGGAAGCGCAGTGTGACCGGCTGCTGGGCGCGGTGGGCGGGTGCGCCGTGCGGAAGCCAGGTCATGCCGGGGACCGCGTCCGCCGGGATGTTCCCGTCCAGCGCGTCCAGCCAGCGTTCGAGCGGCTGTTCGCCGGCGGTCCAGCACAGCGCGTCCACCGCCGCCTGTACGCCGGGCAGCCGCGCCAGTTCCTCGTGCCGGAGCATCACCTGCTGGCCACCGAGGCAGATCTTGGCGTCCGGCCGCAGCCGCCTGATCCAGGCGGCGATGAGCAGCGCGGGGGCGAGCTGGCTGAAGAACGCCACGGACAGGCCGACCACGCGCGGCCGGTGCCGGGCCAGCAGCGCCTCGACCATGAGGTGCAGCCGATCGAGCGGTATCCCCGACGCGGCGGGCGGCAACCGGGCGGACCGCCGCACCGCGTCGTCGAGCTGGGCCAGATCCTGCCACGTCCGGATCAGGAACGAATCGCGCACCAGCAGCTCGATCGCGTGATGGGCGAGCCTGACCGCACGAGCGGGGCCCAGCTCTCCGGCCGGCTCCTTCCGCAGGACATGCGCACGGAGCTCGTCGACGTATCGGGCCACGACGTCGGCCATCGCCCCTCGGTACCAGGTGCCTGCCCCGTCGTCCGGCTGCTCGCGCACCACGTCGCCCAGCAGTTCCGGATGCTCCAGCAGGTCGTGCAAGAGGGCGATGTTCAGATCGGCCTGGTGGACCCGCCGCCCGTGCCGCCGTAGGTGACCGGTGAGATAAGGCAGGCTCAAATAGGGAAAGAACCTGGCTTCGGTCTGCGGCGGAAACAGGAGCAGAACGTCGGCGTCGCGCGATTCCACCGGACCGGCCGACAGCCTCGTCAGCCCTTGGCGGGTAGGTCGCCGGTGTCCTCCGCCGCCTTGTAGGTGTAGGAGTGGTACGACCCGCTGAGCTTGAGCTCGCTGGATTCGATCACCTCAAGCTGGTCCAGCTCGGTGAATTCGTCGTCGATGACCATTTCGGGTCTCACCGCGACCACGGTGCCTCCTTGTGGGAATCTGCCAGGCAGTCTGGCGGTCCCGGCGGCAGTCAGCGCATGGACCGCACCCTTCTTAACCTGTTCAACGATAGTCACGTCATTCCGCACGTCAATAGCCGTCGAAAAGCGCCGGGATGATACATCTATTCCGGCCGTACATTAAATCGGGCGAACCGCTTCAGAGAGATAAGTATTCGTCACCCGGCGGTGTGGGTCGAGGCGCTGTGGTAGTCGGTATAGGTATACGGATTATCGAGGATGGTCGTCTCGGGAATGTCGGGGTTCATCCCCTTCTGCCATGCCTCCTCGCCCATCGTCGAGCGCAGATACTCGATCGTCCGATCGGCGGCGCGGCGGGCCGCGGCGAGGTCGACGCCGACCAGGCGGTGCTCGTGCTTCACCACCCGGCCGTTGACCAGAACCGTGTGCACGTCCCCGCGCTGAGCCTGGAACGCGACGTGCCCGTACGGGTTGAGCAACGGGAACGACACCGGCGAAGCCTCGTTCTTGATGAGCACCAGGTCGGCCTTCTTCCCGGCGGCGATGACGCCGAGATCGTCGCGGCCGAGGGCGCGGGCGCCGCCGCGGGTGGCCCACTCGACGACCTGGTCGGCGCGCAGACTGCAGTGCGTGACCGTGTCGCCCCTGGCGTGCGCCTCCAGGTGCTGGCGAGAGCGGTCGGCGCCGAGGGTGGCGCGCATGGCGGAGAACAGGTCGCCGCTCCACCAGACACTGGTGTCCATCGACAGCGACACCGGGATGCCATGGGCGCGGATGGCCCAGGTGGGCGGGTAGCCCTGGCCCGCGCTCTGCTCGCTCTCGGTGGAGACCGAGATGGAACCGCCGGTGGCGGCGATGCGGTGGTAGGAGTCGGCCGACAGCGACGCGGCGTGCACGTACACGGTCTCGGGCGTCATGAAGCCGTGCTCGTGCATGAGCCGGATGCCGTCGTCGCCGGTGGCACCCCACACTCCGGCGTGCGTGGTGACCGGGACGCCGAGGTCGCGGGCGACCTCGAAGGCCGGCCGCTCGGGGAAGGCGGGGTCGCCCAGGACGTCGAAGGCGAGCTGGAAGCCGAGCAGGTCGTCCCCGGTAATCCGGCGCCGCACGAAGTCGCGGAACTCCGGTGTGCCCGTCCACGCCGCCGGTGGCTGCTGGATGTTGCCGTACGCGAGGACGTACCGGCCGGGCGCCGACTGGAGCGCGTCCACGGCCGCGTCGGCGTGGTCGACCGTCTGGAGACCGTGCGACCAGTCGACGACGGTCGTGACCCCGGCGTCGACGGCTTCGAGCGCGGCCAGCAGGTTGCCCGCGTGCACGTCCTCGGGCCGGAACAGCTTCCCGTGCTCCAGGTAGTACCAGACGAAGTACTGCGTCAGGGTCCAGTCCGCGCCGTAACCGCGCATGGCGGTCTGCCACATGTGCCGATGGGTGTCGATCATCCCGGGCATGACAATGCCGTCGCTCGCGTCGATCTCGACGGCGTCCTCCGGCGCCTGGAGATCGGGCCCCACGGCCGCGATCCGGTCGCCGGCGACGAGGACGTCCGTGCGGGGGAGCACCTGCCGCCCTTCGTCCATCGGGAGCACGGTGCCGCCGCGCAGCACCACGGGCCGTCCGTCCATCGACTCCATCGCCCTCTCCTTACCGCTTCGCGCCGCATTGGCGAACGAGTGTCCGCTGTACGGTCAGCGCAACTCTAGAAGCGCGGGAGTGGATGTCAAGCAGAGGGTTTCCCGGTTAGAGTGCAACGGACCAATGTCCGTTGAACGGACGACGGAGGGTGAGTCAATGAGTGATGGGCCGCTGTCAGGTGTTCTGGTGGCCGACTTCTCCCGGATCCTGGCCGGCCCGTACGCCACGATGCTGCTCGCGGACATGGGCGCCGACGTGGTCAAGGTCGAGGGCCCGCAGGGGGACGACACGCGTACGTGGATGCCGCCGGTGCGCGAGGGCGTGTCGACGTACTATCTCGGCGTCAACCGCGGCAAACGGTCGATCGCGCTAGACCTGCGTGACCCGGCCGACGCGGCGGTGGCCAGGGAGCTGGCCCGCCGCGCCGACGTGCTGATCGAGAACTTCAAGCCGGGCGGGCTGGCCAAGTTCGGCCTCGACTTCGCGTCCGTACGGGCCGCCAACCCGGGCGTCGTGTACGCCTCGATCACCGGGTTCGGCTCGGGCGCCGGGCGCGACGTGCCAGGCTACGACCTGATGGTCCAGGCCATCTCCGGCCTGATGAGCCTCACTGGCGACGCGGACGGGCCGCCGTACCGGGCCGGGATCTCGGTCTTCGACGTCATGGCGGGTAACCACGCCGTCATCGGCATCCTGGCCGCGCTGCGGCACCGCGACGCCGTGGGGCAGGGGCAGCTGGTCGAGGTCAACCTGCTGTCGTCGGCGCTCACCGGGCTGGTCAACCACAGCTCGGCGTACGTGGCGGGCGGCACCGTGCCGTACCGGATGGGCAACGCGCACCCGAGCGTGTTCCCGTACGAGCCGCTGCCGACCGCGGACAACGACCTGATCATCGCGGCGCCCAACGACGGGTCGTTCCGCCGGCTCTGCGAGGTCCTCGGCATCCCGGACGTCCCGAGCGACCCACGATTCGCGCGCAACGTCGATCGGGTGGCGCACCGCGATGAGTTGCGGCCCATCCTCGTCGAGCGGCTGGTCAAGCGCGGCGCGGTCGAGTGGTTCCAGCTGCTCGTCGAGGCAGGGGTGCCGAGCGGGCCGATCAACACGATCGACGGGGGCTTCGCGATGGCCGAGCGCTTCGGGCTGGACCCGGTCGTGGCCGCCGGGGAGGGTGAGCGCGCGATGCCGACGACACGGCATCCGATCAGGTTCTCCGAGACCCCGGTGAGCTACCGGCTGCCGCCGCCCGACCTCGACGAACACGGCGAGGAGCTGCGCGCATGGCTGACTCCGTGAACGGCGGTTACCCCACGGCGAGGAGCCGCGCGCATGACTGACCTCGTGAACGGTTACCGACGTTGGAGCCGCGCGCATGACTGACGTGAATGGTTACCCAACGGCGCTCGGCGCGTCGACGCCGACGTCGATCACCCTGCTCGGCCAGGACCTGGCCGACGAGGTGATGGGCAAGGTCGGCTTCGGCGAGCTGGCCTTCTGGCTGGCCACCCAGCGGCGGCCGACGCCGGGCGAGACCCGCGTGTTCGAAGCCGTGCTCGCCGCGCTGGCCGACCACGGGTTCACGCCCACGGCGATCGTGACCCGGCTGACGTACCTGTCCGCGCCTGACTCCGTACAGGGCGCGCTGGCGGCCGGGCTGCTCGGCGGCGGGTCCCGTTTTCTCGGGGTCACCGAGGACAGCGGCCGGTTCCTGCACGACGTGCTGACCTCGCTCGACGGCCCGCCGCCCGACGACGACGCGGGGTGGGACGCCGTCGCCCTGGACGTCGTGTCGGCCCAGCGTACGGCGGCGCGGCGCATCCCCGGCCTCGGCCACCACGTGCACAAGGAGGTCGACCCCCGGACGCCGCGGCTGTTCCAGATCGCCGAAGAGGAGGGGCTCCTCGGGCCGCACCTGTCGCTGTTCGCCGCGATCGGCCGCGTCCATCCGCGAGTGCTGGGTCGTACGCTGCCGCTCAACGGGGCCGGGGTCTGCGGCGCGGCGCTCGCCGACCTGGGCCTGCCGCTGGAGCTGCTGCGCGGGTTCGCGTTGCTGGCCAGGACGGCGGGGCTGATCGGGCAGCTGGCCGAGGAGCTGCGTCACCCGGTGGCCAACGAGATCTTCCTGTCGGTCGACCTGAACCACCGCTCCGTCGTACCCGAGCCACATCCCCCAGGAGGTTCGCATGGCTGAACTGGTCGCGGTGATCGCGTCCACCCACCATCCCTTCTTCTACCGGGCCAGCACCGCCACAGGCGAGGACCGCCCGCCGTTCGCGGACGAGTGGGTACGCAAGGTCGAGGCGTTCCGGGAGACGCTGACCCGGGCCCGCCCGGACGTGCTGGTGATGGTCGGCTCGGACCACTTCCACCAGCTGTGGCTGGACAACATGCCGCAGTTCCTGGTCGGCAAGGCCCCCTTCTACGACGCGAACTTCTACAACGAGGAGCGCGAGTTCGGCCTGCCGAGAATGCTGTTCAAGGGCCAGGAGGACCTGTCGGCGTACGTGCTGCGCGAAGGCATGGACGCCGGCTTCGACCTGGCCTTCTCCAACGAGCTGCGGATCGACCACTCGATCACGTGCCCGATCATCACGCTCCGGCCGCAGAACGACCTGCCGATCGTGCCGATCTACACCAACATCTTCGCGCCGCCGTTACCGCGCCCCTCCAGGTTCGTCCAGCTCGGGCGGACGATCCGGCAACTGGTCGAAGCGTGGCCGGCCGACAAGAGGGTCGCGGTCATCGGCACCGGGCACCTGTCGCTCGAACTCGGCGGGCCCCGCCAGTTCGGCCCGCACGGGCCAGACCCGGAGTTCGACCAGAAAGCGGTCGGCTGGATCGCGTCCGGGGACATCGAGGGCTGCCTGGCCGAGGTCACACTGGACAGCCTGTGGACGCCGGGCAACGCCACCCACGGGTTCATGGACTTCATGCTGATGATGGGCGTCGCGGGCGAGGGCAGGAAGGCCGACTACGTCGACACGTACGACCTGTTCCACACCATGGAGGCCTACTTCACCTGGTATCCCAACGGAGGCGGCTCATGAGCAAGTACCTGCTCGACAAGTTCCTGTTCACCGTCGACCGCGATCCCGAACTCGTCGAGCGCTACCGCGAGGACCCGCGCGGCACGGTGGCGATGTGGGAGACCGACTACGCCAACCGCATCCTCAACTGCCACGACGGCGAGTCCTCCACCTGGCTGCGGTTCGACGACGTCGAGCGCGAGGCGCTGGCCACGCACGACTATCCGGCGCTGTTCGGGCTGGGGGCGCACCCCTTCCTCACGCTCACGCTGTTCATCGCGATGTTCGAGCGGGACCACGAGCCTCTGGGATTCCAGCTTGAGTACGCCCAGCGGCTCGCGCACTTCGCCATGCCCTATCCCGACATCGCCACCTGAGCCGCTGCGATGATCATGAGGCGGTGACCTCGGGCACCGTCTCATACCGCACCCAGTCGGCGCTGATCGCGCCGGCCGTGGTGAGCAGCAGCGGCAGGTATTCCTGGGTCAGCTTCCGTACGGAGGTCTCGGCGGCGTGCACGTTGACGTTGACGGACGCGATGACCTCGCCGAGCCCGTTGCGCAGAGGAGCGGCCACCGACCTGATGCCCAGCGAGAGCTCCTCGTCCGTCAGCGCCCAGCCCTTGGCCCGCACCACCCGCAGCGCCGCGTCGCGCTCCTCCGCGTCCGGCTCCCAGCGCGGCTGGATGCCCGAGCGGCTCGGCTCGGCCAGGACCCGGCTCACCTCGGCGGGCGGCAGCGCGGCGAGCAGCACCTTGCCGAGCGAGGTCTGCAGGGCCGGGAACCGCGTCCCGATCTGCACCCGAAGGGCGACGATCTTCGGCACGGCCACCCGGGCGACGTACACGATGTCCGACCCGTCGAGCTGGGCGATCGAGGAGGATTCGTTGGTCTGCTCGACCAGCCGCTCCATATGCGGCCGGGCGACCTCCCACAGACCCATCGAGCGCACGTACGACATGCCGAGCTCCAGCACGCGCGGGGTGAGCGCGAAGCCGCCCTGCTCGGCCCGCGCGTATCCCAGCTCTTGCAGGGTCAGCAGGATGCGCCGGGCCGTCGGACGGGCCAGCCCGGCCGCGGTGGCCACCTCGGTCAGCGACATGCTCGCCCGTCCCGGCTGGAACACTCTGATGACATCGAGGCCACGGGCCAGCGCCTCGATGAAATCGGGTCCGGTCTCGGCGCGCGCCATGGGAGGTCTTCCTCTGCTCGGTTGTCCGCATGGCGGCGGCGTCCCGGCCGTGGCACCTGCGGCGAATCGCCTGATTATACCAGCGGGCGACCGCCAGTCGGACAGTTGTCCGAGAAGACTGGTTCTAGCCGCCGATCATCCCGAAGACGGCGATGGAGACCGCGTAGCAGAGCGCGATCACGACGGCGCCCACCACGTTCGCGCGGGCGGAGGCCGTCCGGCCGGGTACGAGCCATGCCGCGAAGACCCTGTTCACCAGCGGCATGGCCAGCCACGTCAGGACAGCGACACTCAACACGTTGCTGAGGAACATGGCGAGATATCCGGGCAGGTGCGCCATCGCGAACCCACGGCCCGCCGTCAGGTTGAGGATCATCACCGTGGGATAGAGAACGAGCAGCACGGTCATGGCCTGTTTCCAGCTCGGCGGGGCGCCGTCTCCCGCGTCGCGGCCGAACTGGAACCAGCCGCTGAACGCCGACTGGACCTTCCGCACGTCATAGTCGACGAAGTAGTCGCGACCCTCCGCCAGCAGTTTCGCGCGGCTGTCGGACCCGAGCCATTCGTCCAGATGCTCACGCGTGTCGTAGCGAAGCAGCACCACCCAGCGATCCTGGACACCACTCACGGGCTCGAACTCCTCGGTGCCCATGAAGCCCGTGAACCTCTCCTGCGCTTTTCGGACCTTCTCCTGCCAGCGCGCGAACTCGGCCTCGCGCCCCGGCCGCACATTGTGCGAGATCACCGCCGTGACGGCTTCCCGGACCGCCGGCCCCCCGGCGAGAACCTCCTGCGACGCGGGCTCCTCCAGCATCGGGCGAACCTCGTCGAGCAGTTTCCGCCGCACCTCGGAATCAAGCCACGCGGTCAATTGCCCGATGCTGGAGAAGCGAAATACGACCACCCATGAATTCTGCTCGCCGGCGATCGGCGGATAAAGCTCGGTGCCCTCGAACCCAGGAAAACCGCGGGCTATCTCGGTCGTCTTTTCCTGCCACCGCTCATAATCATTGTCGCGGCCTTGGCGAACTATCGAGGAAATAACCACGGTCGCGCCCTGACTGTCGGGACTGTGGCCACCACCAGGCTTCATAAGGCCGAGTGTAGTGCAGCAGCGCCCGGGTAAGGAGCAGGATGCGGCGATTGACCAGGTCGGCGAAGGGCCGAAACTTCAACCGCCTTTTACGGATCGGAGGGTTCGGAATGGACTCCAAGGATTTCATGGCGGAAGCGGTGCGGCTCGCTATCGAGTCCGTAGAGAACGGTTGGGGCGGCCCTTTCGGTGCGGTCCTCACCAACGACGGAGAAATCATCGCCCGCGGGCAGAATCGCGTCCTTCTCACCGGCGACCCCACCGCCCATGCCGAAGTGGAGACCATCCGCAAGGCCATTCAGATCTTGAATTCCCGGGCCCCCTCCATACCGGAGAGCCAGCAGAACGAATCGACCCTGGAGCTCGTGCCACGCCCTGAGGGATCCCCCGATCTCATGCCGGAGCGGGCCCGGATGCTCATGGGATACACGCTCTACAGCAGTGGCGCCCCCTGCCCGATGTGCATGAGCGCCATCTACTGGTCACGTATCGACAGGGTCTACTTCGCCTTCGACCTGGCGGCGACGAAGAAGATCGGCTTCGACGACGAGTTCCAGTACCAGGACTTCACCCGGCCTCTCGACGAGCGAAGGATCCTGATCCAGCAGGCTCAGCCCGAACTCGGCGCCCAGGCCTGTGCGGCGTGGATGAACAAGCCCGACCGGCACCCGTACTGACCGCCATATCGGCAGGCCGCCCTTCCCGGCGCCTTCTTCCTCCGTCAAGATCGCTATGACGGAGGGGGAGACGGTGGACACAGCGGCGCAGTTACCGGCGCTTCGCGGCCATGGAAGCGCGTGGCAATTCCGCGACCTACGACCTGCTGGCGGATCGGATCGCTGACGACGCGATTTTCCGCGGCCTTCGGGTCAGGCTGACTTCCTGGCGTCGTAGTCCAGCCGGGCCTGCTCGACCTTGTCCAAGTTGACCGACCACTCGGCGAGAGTCTCGAACAGGGGTGCCAGGCTGCGTCCCAGCTCGCTGATCTCGTACTCCACCCGCGGCGGAACCTCGGGGTGGTAGGTCCGCACCACGAGTCCGTCGCGCTCCAGTTGCCGCAGTCGTTCGGTCAGCACCTTGGGGGTGATGGTCGTGATGCGGCGTTGCAGCTCCACGAACCGATGCCGCCCGAATTCGTTGAGCACCCACAGGATCGGCGTGGTCCAGCGGCTGAAGACGATGTCGACCACCGGGGTGATCGGGCACGCCTGCTCCGGAGGGACGTCGGCAGGAGGCGGCCAAGGTGTGCTGTTGGTCACAATGAGCCTTCCTCGCCAATACTTTCCTCTAGGTACCTACTATCACAGCGCTAGTAGCTTCCATCGAGTCCACAGAGGACATCGATCAACGGGAGTGAACATGATTGTGGTGACTGGGGCTACGGGCAACGTCGGGCAGCCGCTCGTGCGGGCGCTCGTCGCGTATGGCGAGCAGGTGACGGCGGTCTCACGTGGGATCTCAGAGCTGGACATGCCGGAGGGGGTACGGCATCAGCGAGCCGACCTGGCCGAACCGGAGAGCCTCAAGCCCGCCCTGCATGGAGCCGAAGCGCTGTTCCTGCTGACCTCCCCCGACTTCATGGCGAACGGTGATCTCAGTGACGTCATGAACGTCGTACGAGCGGCCGACGTCCCACGGGTCGTGTTGCTGTCCTCCCACGGCGTGGGCACCCAACGCCACCCATCGCACCTGGAAGACGCCGTCAAGCAGTCGGGCCTGGAGTGGACGATGCTGCGGCCGGGCAACTTCGCCTCCAACACGGCCCAATGGGCCGGCTCGGTCCGTACGCGACGGGTGGTCACGGCGCCGTTCGGCGACGTCGCGGTGCCGGCCATCGACCCGGCCGACATCGCCGAGGTCGCTGCCGTCACACTGCGCGGGCCAGGCCACGAGGGCAAGGTCTACACGCTGACCGGACCGGCACCGATCTCACCCCGGCAGCAGGCCGCGGCGATCGGGGCCGCTCTCGGCGAGTCGGTACGGTTCGTTGAGCAGAGCCGCGCGGAAGCGCGGAACCAGATGCTGGAGTACATGCCCGAGCCAGTCGTGGAGGCCACCCTCGGCGCCCTCGGCGCCCCGTCCGCCGCCGAGCAGCGCGTCAGCCCCGACGTCGCGCGGCTCCTCGGGCGCCCGCCCCGCACCTTCGCCGAGTGGGCGGAGCGCAACGTCGCGGCCTTCAAATAGCAGATCCGGGTCGGTGCTCGTCCGGCCGGACTACCGCAGCGGACTTGAGGCGGCTGGCGCATTGACGGGGATTCGCGTGGGATAGACATGGATCACGTCCGGGCGATCCTCCCGGCCGAGAGTGGCGTGTCCGTGGGAGGCAGCAGGTGTTCGAGAGCCGGCGTCCACTGGTCGGCAGAACCGCCGAACTGGCCCACCTGTCGGGTCTCCTGGACGCCCGGAGGCAGTGGGTCTTCGTGTTGCTGACCGGTGAGCCGGGCATCGGCAAGACCCGGATGCTGGGCGCGTTCGCCGACCTCGCGCGCGAACGGGGCATCATGGCCATCGCCGGACGGGCCACCGAGTTCGAGCGCAGCGCGCCGTACGGGATCGTGCAGGACGCGCTCGCCGACGCCCACCAGCATCCTGACCTCGCCGGACACCTCGATGGGCTGCGCGCGCTGCTGTCGCGGGAGAGCGGGACGGGTGACCTGGCCGGTCTGGACCGTCACCGCCGCTTCCGCGAGATGCGTCAGGGCGTGGAGCGAATGGGCGAGTCGAGCACGCTGGTGGTCCTGATGGACGACGTGCAGTGGGCCGACGACGCCTCGGTGGAGGTGATCGACTATCACATCAGACATCCGCCGAACACGAGCGCCGTGATCGTGCTCGCCTGCCGTACCGGCGAGCTGCCCAGGGGGCTGGTCCGCTCGCTGACCTCGGCGAACGTCGTCAACCTGTCGCTCGGCCCGCTGCCGGCCGCTGAGGCCGACACCATGCTGGCCGGGCAGCCGTCCCGTCCGGGAAAGCGGCAACTGTCCCGTCCGGGAAGGCGGCGGCTGTACGAGCGCAGCGGCGGCAACCCGCTGTTCCTGGAGATCCTGGCCACCTTGCCGGACATCCAGGCCGCCGACCTCGCGGAGGTCACCGGTGCTCTCACGGAGGTCACCAGGACCGATGCCCTTGACCGGTTGATCGTGGCCGAACTCGCCGGGCTGGACCCGGACCGGCAGCTGGTGGCTCAGGCGGCGGCCGTCGCCGGTGATGACGTGGATGTGGCGTTCGTGGCGGCCGTGTCCGGGCTGGATCCCCGTACCGTCGAGTCGGCGCTGGACGAACTGGTGCGCCGCAGGGTGCTCGGCACGGCCGGGCGGGCGCTGGTGTTCAGGCATCCGCTGGTTCGCGCGGCCGCCTACCAGCTGGCCGGGCCCTCCTGGAGGAGGGCGGCGCATCGCCGGGCGGCGGAGCACCTGCTCTCGCGGGGTGCCTCGGACGTCCGCCGCGCGGTGCACATGGAGCACGCAATAGGCGTGGGCGACGCGGATGGGGCCGCGCTCCTCGTCTCGGCGGCGGGAGCGGTGTCGGTCAACGCGCCCGCGACGGCGGCGCGATGGTTCCGCGCCGCGCTGGAGGCGTCGCCCGCTGACGCGACGCCGGAGCTGCGGATGTCGCTCGCCGCGGCGCTCGCCGTGTCCGGGCGGTTGGAGGAGGCCCGGGGGCTGCTGGACGAGCTCGTACGGGAAGGCGACGGCAGCAGGGACCGGGCGGTGGGGCTGCTGTCCGCGATGCAACGGTCGCTGGGCCGGCTGGAAGAGGCCAGGGCGCTGCTGACCGGCGAGCTGGCCCGGGTGGACGACTCCGCGGGCAGGCCGCCCCTCCTGGTGGAGCTGGCGGCGATCGACCTCTTGCAGGGCCAGTGGGACTCGGCGGCGGACAACGCCGCCCAGGCCCTGGATCAGTCGAACCAAGCAAGGTCTGGAACATCGGCCTCGGCCGTCACGCTGCTCGCGGTCGCCGAGCTGTACCGCTGCCACTTCCCCGACGGATATCGCCTGCTCGCCCGCGCCAAGACGCTCATGGACGCCCTGACCGACCGCGAGCTGTGCGACGACCTCGGCTTCGTGGCACCTCTGGCGTGGGGCGAGTTCATCGTCGACCACCACGACGACGCGCTGCGGCACCTGGCTCGCGGGTTGCAGGTCGCCCGTGACCACG
Source organism: Nonomuraea sp. NPDC050022 (assembly GCF_044460705.1). NCBI lineage: Bacteria > Bacillati > Actinomycetota > Actinomycetes > Streptosporangiales > Streptosporangiaceae > Nonomuraea > Nonomuraea sp. NPDC050022. The sequence goes on along the minus strand of NZ_JBITKE010000004.1, from coordinate 318,143 downwards.
GCCGCGACAATGTCGTCCCCCTGTTGCACGCGGCGCGGGCCATGGTCCGTTCCGCGCTGGGCGAGATCGAGGCGGCGCTGGCCGACGCCGAGGAGGCGGAGGAGATCGCCCGTCATCTCGGCAGCGCCGAGATGCTCGCGTTCGCGCACGTGGTCAAGTCCCGGCCGCTGCTGTGGCAGGCGGGTCCTGAGGCCGCCGTGCCCCTGGTGGAGGAGGTGCTGCACGGTCCGGGAATGCGCTCGGCGTGGTGGCGGACCATCGCCGACGACGTGGTGTCGGAGGTGCTGATGGCGGTCGGCCGTACGGAGGACTGCCGGTGGTTCCTGGCCGCCCGCGTCGGCGGCGATCCGTCGGGGCTCGGGCCCGGCGCGGCGAGTGTCTTCGCCCGCCGCGCGCGGGCGGAGGCGGCCTGCGGCGACTTGACGGCGGCCGGGCAGTGGTACGAGCGGGCCGTCGCGGTCGTGGCGTCGGGAGCGCCGCCCGCCCGGTCCGCCGACGTCGAGGCGGCCCGCGCGGCGCTGGCGATGGCCGCGGACCGGCCGCACGAGGCGGACGCGTCGGCGCGCGCGGCCGTGGCGTGTCTCGTCACGGCCAGACTGCCCGTCGGCGAAGGCTTCGCCCGGATGCTGCTGGCGGAGGTGAGCGCGGACGCGGGCGACGTCCGCACGGCGCAGGAGCAGCTCGGCCAGGCCAAGGCCCTGTTCACGCGCGTCGGCGCGCCTTGGCCGGCGGCGCAGGCCGGGCGCAGGCAGCGCGGCGCCGCGGCCCATGGGGCGGGCGGGCGGCTGTCGGAGCGCGAACGCGAGATCGTCGAGCTGGTCGGTGAGGGTCTGACGAACCGGCAGATCGGCGAGCGGCTGTACCTGAGCCCGCGCACGGTCGAGACGCACCTGGCGCGGGTCTTCCGCAAGCTCGGCGTCAACACCCGCGCGGCCCTGGTCCGCCGGTCGGCAGGCCAGGCGTGAGGTCACCTGGACATGGTGGATCGGCGGGCCCGGCCGTGGGATCCGTTGAACGACGTACCCTCTGGCAGGGCGGCATCCGTGAAACGACGGACCTTCCTGATTACGGGTCGGTGGCTCTTCGCCGGTGAATGGCCACGTGGTGAGAATTCGGACGGATCATCCGAGCACCACGAACGGAAAGGCCTCCATGGGCACCCCCAGAAGACTGATCACCGCGTTACTCACCGCCCTCATCGCCTTGACCGGCTTCGTCGTCGCCTCACCGCCAGCCAGCGCCGACAGACTGGTCGCCGAGGCGTCGCTTCACTCCTGGCACGCCAACAACCAGAACAAGACCATCGACACCACGGTCAAGGTCTACGCCAGCGGCAACGTCTACGGGGTCTCGACGGTCGAGTCGGGCGTCTACCTCACTGGCGTCCGGCTGTGCGCCAAGGCCCTGCTCCTCAACATCGACGGCATGGTCATCGGCGAGGTCGGCGGCGACTGCTGGGGTGTCAACGGCACCGCCTTGGGCTACTCCAAGCGTACGGAGAACTGGTCCGGGCAGGTCGCACCGGACATCGCCGAGCAGACGTACGCGGTGTCGATCGTGCACTGGAACAACGGCATCGACTGGGGTCAGGTCCTCGGCTTCGCCAAGTTCATCTGGACCGTGTACAAGACGCTCAGCACCGACGGCTCCGACGCCTCGGCCAACACCGTGGTCCTGCCCAACTACCAGCCCATCCAGTTCGCCGGCAACAACGGCAGCAGCGGTGGAGGTGGCGGCGGCAGCCCGCACAACCCCAAGCCGAACGATCCCTGACCGGAACCCCGGGGTGGCGCGACGACACGCTCGCGCCACCCCTCCGGGCGTCACGTCGCGCGATCACCCGTCCAGGTAGCCCCGGATCGCCGCGTCACGCTACCGCGAGGTGGCCGCCGTCCATGGCCGGAGCTTCTCGGGGTTGCGTACCGCCCAGATGCGCTTGATCCGGCCGTCTTCGACGTCGAACGCGGCCACCGTCACGGCGACGTCGTTCTGCTGAGCCACCAGACCCGGCTGACCGTTGACCGTACGCTCCAGGATGGTCAGGTCGGGTGCCTTGCCGGCGAGGGCGAGGATGTAGCGGGCGATCCGCTCGCTGCCTTCGATCGGGTGGAGTCCGGCGCTGACCAGGCCGCCGCCGTCGATGATCGCCGTGGCGTCGGGGTCGAGAAGACCGATGAGGGCGTCGATGTCCTTGGCTTCCCATGCCTGCTTGAAGTCCCTGACGATGCCGGACTGCCGCGCCGCCGGAGTTGCCGGCGCCTGCGTGGCACCGAGACGGCGGCGGGCCGAGGAGGCCAGCTGGCGACAGGCCCCCGGCGTACGGCCGACGATCTCGGCCACCTCGGCGAAGGAGAAGCGGAAGACGTCATGCAGGACGAGCGCGACGCGCTCGGCGGGGGTCATCGAATCGAGCACGACGAGAAAGGCCATGGTGATCGACTCGTCGAGGGTGACGCGGTCCACCGGGTCGACCGGCCGCCCGGTGATCCACTCCGTGGGGTCGGGCAGCGGCTCGGGGATCCATTCGCCGACGTAGCTCTCGCGCCGGGTCCGTGCCGAGCCGAGCAGGTCCAGGCAGATGCGACTGGCGACCGTGGTCAGCCAGGCGCCGGGGACTTCGATGGCGTCCTGCTGCTGCCGGGTCATGGCGTACCAGCGGGCGTAGGTCTCCTGTACGACATCCTCCGCGTCGGCCAGGGAGCCGAGGAGACGATAGGCGAGGTTGATCAGCTGACGCCGCTCACTCATGATCGCGCTCAGGCCCGGATCGGATGGGGTGGTCATGGTGTCGATGGCTCCCTTGCTCGCGGCTGCCCTCACCCGTTCGACGAGACAGCCCACGGGACTGTGAGGTCGGCGCGTCGCCTGACATTTTCCGCGGTTGTTTCGTCGGACTGCTGGGACCCGGATCGCAGTGATCAACGATGCACGGGCCGGCTTCCTCGACGGAAGTTCTCGCAGCTGACAACCACAAAGGAAAGCTTATGTTCGCCGCTTATGTCGCGGTCACCATCTTCGCCGCGCTCCTGTTCGGCAGCGCCGCCGTCGTCTACCTGATCGGCCACGAATTTCCCAAGGCCCAGGCGGACATGAAGCGCCTGCCACGGTCGTGGGTACCGGTCCTGGGCATGATGCTGGCGGCGGGCTCTTTGGGGCTGCTGGGCGGGTTCGCCGTGCCGATGCTGGGGACACTCGCCGCCTACAGCCTCGTGCTGTACTTCGTCGGCGCGCTCCTCGCACACCTGCGGGTGGGTTCCCGCAAGCTCGTGAACTGGGGCGGATTCTTCCTCACCGCGGTGGCCGCACTGGCCGTGAACCTGGCCTACCACTGGTCGTGACCCGTAGAGATCGAGAAGGGAAACCTCGCCATGTCCACACCCACCACGACCGAGCAGTCACGCCTGCCCGACCCCGCCCAGTTCTTCCCCGAGCTCGGCCAGATCGCCGGAGCCATGCTCAAGGCCACCCTGAACGGCGCGATTCCGCAGACCACCGTCAACCTGCTGCAACTCCGCGCCGGTCAGATCGTCGGCAGCACCTACCACACCGTCCGGCAGACCGGCCTGCTCCGCAAGGCCGGGGAAACGGAGGAGCGCATCACGGCGGTGGCGTCGTGGCAGGACGCCCCCTACTTCACCGACGCCGAACGGGTCGCGCTGGAGCTCGTGGAGGCCGCCCTCACCCCGAACCCGTCCGGGGAGCGCGTCCCCGATGAGCTGTACGCCAAGGCGTCCGCCCACTACGACGACAAGGCGCTCTGGACGCTCACCCTGGCGATCAGCCAGATCTTCTTCTTCATCCCCGTCGCCCTCATCGGCAAGCCGATCCCCGGTAAGCCCCCTGGGAAGAACTACACCGGGTGATGAAGGCGAAGCGTGGCCGTCGCGCCGCCGTCCGGGGCGTTGGCGAAGGCGAGATCGGCGCCGATCACCCGTGCCTGTCCGGCGGCGATGGCCAGGCCCAGACCATGGCCATGGCCACGCTCGGCCCCGCCCGTACGGAACCGCTGGGGTCCCTCCGCCAGCAACCCGTCCGGGAATCCGGGGCCGTGGTCGCGTACGACGATCGTCGTGTCGTTCACGGCGACCTCGACCGGAGCGCGCCCGTGGCGGTGGGCGTTGATGACCAGGTTCGTGATGATCCGGTCAATGCGCCGCGGATCGGTGTCGACCACCGGCTCACCGGTCACCGTCAGCCGGACCGCGAGCTTCGTCCGGGCCACGCACTCCTCGACGACCCGGCCCAGCGGCACCGGACGGCGGTCGGCCCACTCCGCGCCCGCGTCCAGCCGGGAGATCTCCAGCAGGTCCTCCACCAGCGCCCGCAGCACCCGCACCCGGTCACGTACCAGGTCGGTGGCCTCGCTCTCCGGGAGCAGTTCGGCCGAGACGACCAGTCCCATCAGCGGGGTACGCAGCTCGTGGGCCACATCGGCGGTGAAGCGCTGCTCGCTCAACAGCCGGTCCCGCAGGCTGTCGGCCATCGAATCGATGGTGGCCGAGATGTCGGTGATCTCGTCGCCGCCCCGGCCGCCCATCCTGCTCCTGGCCTCTAGGTCGCCGTCCGCGATCCGCCGCGCGGTGCGGGCCACCCGCCTCAGCCGCCGGTTGGACGTCTCGGCGGCCAGCACGGCCAGAGGTACGACGACCGCGAGCGCGACCAGCGACGCTTTCAGGATGTTCCGGTCCAGGGCCCATAGACCGCGTATCTCCGAGCCCATGTCGATCTGCACGGCGAGCACCTGGCCGTCGATCAGCTGCGCCGCCCACATCCAGGGGATGTCCGGTCGGCGGTCGTCGTACCAGGTGCTGAACTCGCCTGTGCTCCTGGCCTGTTGGAGCAGCGCGGGCGGGACCTGAGTGGGCTGCGGCGCCTCGCCCGTACGCCGGTAGGCGTCCACCTCGGCCAGCAGCGCGCTGAAAGCCCTGTCCCTGCCCAGGCTCATGGACCGGTCGAAGGCACTCCGGTGGACCAGCACCCCGACGGCCAGCGCGACCGCGCAGGACGTCACGGCCACCAGCGCGGCGATCTTCCAGCGTAGTGACCGCCAGTTCAGTAGTCCGCGTGCGGCCTTTCCCACGTCAGCGCCGCAGCTTGTAACCGAAGCCGCGGACCGTCTCGATCCGGTCGGCGCCGATCTTCTTACGCAGCCGCTGCACGCACAGGTCGACGACGCGGCTGTCCCCGTCCCAGCCGTAGTCCCAGACGTTGCGCAGCAGTGTCTGCCGGTCCAGCACGATCCCCGGATTCGCGGCGAACTCCAGCAGCAGCCGCAACTCGGTGGGAGCCAGCTCGACCGGCTCCCCGGCGCGGCGCACTTCCAGCCCCTGCGGATCAATGGTCAGGTCCCCGAAGACCAGGCCAGTGGCCTCCTGGAGGTGTTCCGGACCCGGAGCGAAGGAGGCCCGGCGCAGCAGGGAACGGATCCTGGCCACCAGCACGGAGGTGTCGACCGGCTTGACCACGTAGTCGTCGGCCCCCGCCTCCAGCCCCGACACCACGTCGAGAGCGTCACCCCGCGCGGACATCATCAGGATCGGCACCAGGCTCCACTCCCTGACCTGCCGGCACAACCCGATGCCGTCCAGTCCTGGCAGCATCACGTCCAGCAGCAGCACGTCGTGCCGCTGCTCCCTGAACAGTTCGAGGCCGGTCAGACCGTCGCCCGCCGTGCCCACGCGATAGCCGTAGCGCTCCAGCACCATCCCGACGGTCTTGCGGATCACCTCGTCGTCCTCGACGAGCAGCACGGTCACCGGAGCCGACACCGAAAGCGACATTTCTCCCCAAAGGCCTGAGGTAACAGACGATACAAGCCGCCGACATCCGCGACGCCTCAGCCGTGTATCAGCCACGAATCAACCTTCATACGGAGGAGGGGTATAGTCCGCACTCTACAACCCGTACATGGATGTACGAGATAGCGGGGAATGCGGATGCCATCCATACAAGTGCGGCTCTCGGTGAACGGCCGCGAGCACGAGCTGGAGCTGGACACCCGGGTCAGCCTGCTCGACTGCCTGCGCGAGCACCTCGGCCTGACCGGTACCAAGAAGGGCTGCGACCAAGGGGCCTGCGGCGCCTGCACGGTGCTGCTGGACGGTGAGCGGGTCAACTCCTGCCTCGTGCTCGCCGCGCAATGCGCGGACGCGGCGATCACGACCATCGAGGGGCTGGCCTCGTCGGAGGTCGGCCGGGCGATGCAGGAGGCGTTCGTCCGCAACGACGGCCTGCAGTGCGGCTACTGCACCCCGGGCCAGGTCTGCTCGGCCGTGGCCATGCTCACCGAGTACGAGGCCGGGGTGCCGAGCGCCGTGGGCGAGGCCGGGGTGCCCAGTGCCGTAGGTGGCGCCGGTCTGACGGACGCCGAGATCAGGGAACGGCTGGCGGGCAACCTGTGCCGGTGCGGCGCGTACAACGGGATCCTCGCGGCGGTGCGGGAGGTCGTCCGGTGAACCCGTTCTCCTACGTACCGGCCACCGACACCTCCTCAGCCGTCGCCCGCGCCGCAGAAGGGGCGAAATACCTGGCAGGCGGCACCAATCTCGTCGACCTGATGCGCCAGGGCATCGAGACGCCGCACGAGCTCGTGGACATCACCCGGCTGCCGCTGGCCGACATCGAGGAGCACGCGGGCGGCCTGCGGATCGGGGCCCTGACCCGCAACACGCGGGTGGCCACCGACGAGCGGATCCGCGATCGCTACCCGGTGCTCGCCCAGGCCATCCTGAACGGCGCCTCCCCTCAGCTGCGCAACCGCGCCACCGTGGGCGGCAACCTGATGCAGCGCACCCGCTGCGGCTACTTCTACGACCGGCACTCGGCCTGCGGCAAACGTGATCCGGGCGCCGGCTGTGATGCCCTCGACGGGTTCAACCGCACGCACGCCATCCTCGGCACGAGCGAGAGCTGCGTCGCCGTACATCCGTCGGACATGTGCGTGGCCCTGGCCGCCCTGGATGCCGTGGTCAACATCGCGGGCCGCGACCCCGTACCGCTGGTGGACTTCCACCGCCTGCCCGGAGACACGCCGCACCTGGAGACGGCGCTCGCGCCGGGGGAGCTGGTGACCTCCATCGACCTGCCGCCTGCCCAGCTGGGCCGCTCGGTGTATCTCAAGGTGCGCGATCGGGCCAGTTACGCCTTTGCGCTGGTCAGCGTGGCCGCCGTCGTCCGTATGGAAGCGGGCCGCGCCACCGGCGTACGCATCGCGCTGGGCGGGGTCGCCGCCAAACCGTGGCGCGCGTACGAAGCCGAACGGCTCCTGACCGGCACCACTCTCGACGACGAGCTCATCCACCAGGCGGCCGAACAGGCGCTGGCCGGCGCCCGCCCACGCGCGCACAACGCGTTCAAGGCCGAGCTGGCCCGGCGCCTGATCCGGCGAGCATTGCAAGGAGTCAGGTCATGAATCTCGCCGCCCGCGGCTTCACCCTCGCCAGCAAGGCACTGACCAGGCTGGCCAGACTCCTGCCCGACGGCAGGCCCGATCCCCTGGCCCACCGCCGCGCCGAGCTCGGCAGGCCCGCCGACCGGCTGGACGGCCGCGCCAAGGTCACCGGCGCCATCCGTTACACGGCCGAGCGGCGACTTCCCGGCCTCGCCTACGCGGTCGTGGTGGGCAGCACCATCGCCAGGGGCCGGGTCACCGCCGTCCACGTTCCGCGGGCGCCCGGTGTGCTGCTCGTGATGACCCACGACAACGCGCCCGCGATGAAGCGCACCCCCGCGTACGCCACCATGAAGGGCCCGCTCGGCGCCGCCGCGATGAGCCTGCCGGTGCTCAACACCGACGAGATCTTCTGGTACGGCCAGCCCATCGCGGTCGTCGTGGCCGAGTCCCTGGAACAGGCCCGTTACGCGGCGTCGCTGATCCACGCCGACTACGAGCCGTGGCCCGCCAGGCTGTCGATGGCCGACGGGAAACCGTACACGCCCGCCCACGCCGTGCTGGAGGAGCCCGTGACCAGGCGCGGCGATGTCCGCACGGCGCTCGGCGCGGCGGCGGCCACGGTCGAGGCCGAGTACACCACGCCGCTCGAACACCACAACGCCATGGAACCGCACGCCACCGTGGCCGACTGGGAGGGCGACCGCCTCACCGTCTACGACACCGCGCAGTACCCCTATGGCGTCAAGGAGATGCTGGCCAAGAAGTTCTCACTCGCCGAGGAGAACGTCCGCGTGCTGGCGCCGTTCATCGGCGGCGGCTTCGGCGGCAAGACGCCGGCCTGGCCGCACGTCTGGCTCACGGTGGCGGCGGCCAAACTCTCCGGCCGTCCCGTCAAGCTCGTGCTCTCGCGGGCCGACGTGTTCGCCATGACCGGCGGCCGGGCCCCGACCCGCAGCCGCGTCGCGCTCGGCGCCGACGCCACGGGGCGGCTCACCGCGCTCGAACACGACGCCCTGGCCCCGTGCACGAGCGACGAGTTCGCCGAGGCCGCCGTCGTCGCCTCCCGCCATCTGTACGCCTGCCCCAACGTCCATGTCGTCCAGCAGGTGGTCCGCCTGGACCGCATCCAGAACGCCTTCTTCCGTGGCCCAGGCGTCGCCCCCGGATCCTTCGCGCTGGAATCCGCCATGGACGAGCTGGCCTGGCGGCTCGGCCTCGACCCTCTTGAGCTGCGCCTGCGCAACGAACCGGAGCGGGACCCGATGAGCGGAATCAGCTTCACCAGCCGCCACCTGCGCGAGGCGTACGCCCTGGGCGCCGAGGCGTTCGGCTGGTCCCGGCGCCCGCCCGCGCCCCGCGCGACGCGGGACGGCCGCTGGCTCATCGGGTATGGGATGGCCGCGGCGATCAACCCCGACGCCGTGCTCATCGCCGGAGTCAAGCTGCGCCTGTCCGCCGACGGCACCGTCACCATCCGCAGCAGCACCAACGAACTGGGCGCCGGCACCTCGACCGCGCAGAGCCAGGCCACGGCCGACCGTCTTGGGCTGCCTCTCGACCGGATCCGCTTCGAGCAGGGCGATTCCAACGTGGCCAGGACCCGCATCCCCGGTGCCTCGGCCGCGACCACGACGCTCGCCTCGGCCGTCTGGTCCGCCCGCGACAACCTCGTCCGCGAGCTGCTGAAGCTGGTGCGCGACACCGACTCACCGCTGGCTGGACGGTCGTTCGAGGAGGTGGAGACCCGCGACGGTGGCCTGTTCGGGCCCCGTGGGGGTGAGAGCTATGAGCGCATTCTGGCCAGGGCCGAGACGGAGGCCGTGGAGGTGGCGGGGAAGTCGGCGCTGCCGTACCAGACCGTCAAGCGGGGCACCTACTCCTACGGCGCGCACTTCTGCGAGGTGCGGGTCGACGAGGAGACCGGCGAGGCGCGCGTCACGCGCTGGGTCGGCGCGTTCGACGGCGGCAGGATCGTCAACCCCAAGCAGGCCACCAGTCAGATGCGCGGCGGCATCATCATGGGCATCGGCATGGCACTGACCGAGGAGACACTGCTCGACGAGCGCACCGGCCTCATCGTCAACCGCGGCCTGGCCGAGTACCACGTGCCCACGCACGCCGACGTGCCCGACATCGACATCCACTTCGTCGACCAGCCCGACCCGCAGACCCCGCTGGGTGCCAAGGGCATCGGCGAGCTCGGCATCGTGGGCGTGGCCGCCGCCATCGCGAACGCCGTCTATCACGCGACCGGCGAACGCGTCCGCTCCCTCCCCATCACTCCGGACAAACTCATGTAGCCGGATTGGAATACGGTAGGGGGGTATAGTACGTTGAGGAAGTCGAAAGATCGCGCGACCCACGCGTTCCCGATGACCTCGCCGAGGAGGCGGTACGACATGAACACCGCGAGCAAGCTAGGTGCCTACGCTGTGGGGCTGGCCGTCGTCTTCGGCGGCGCCCTGGGCGTCGGAAACGCGTTCGGGGAGGGCACCCCCGCACCGGCGCCCCCGAGCCATGGGAGCGCCCACACCACTCCCACTCAGGCCGGCGCAAAACCGCAGGACGATACCCCCGGGGGGCTGCAGGTGTCCCAGAACGGCTACACCCTCAATCCGTTGACCACTGTCAAGACCGGCGAGCCCACCGATTTCCGGTTCACTGTGACAGGGCCCGATGGCAAGCCGGTGACCGACTATCAGGTTCAGCATGACAAGAAGCTCCATTTCATCGTGGTCTCTCGTGACCTGGCGACGTTCCAGCACCTGCACCCCGAACAGGCCGGCGACGGGGTGTGGTCGGTGAAGCTGACGCTGGACGCCCCTGGCGCCTACCGGGCCTTCGCCGACTTCGCCCCCGCGGGCGGAAGTGGCCTGACACTTGGTATGGATGTGCCGGTCGCGGGCGAGTACGCGCCGCGGGCCCTGCCTGCGGTCAGTCGTACGGCGCAGGTGGACGGCTACACGGTTACCCTGACGGGCGACCTGGTTCCCGGCCAGGCGAGCAAGCTCACGCTGAGCGTGAGCAAGGACGGCAAGCCGGTGACGGATCTGCAGCCATACCTGGGGGCGTACGGCCACCTGGTGGCGTTGCGGGCCGGTGACCTGGCCTACCTCCACGTACATCCGGAAGAAAGCGACAAGGCCGGGCCCGAGATCACCTTCTACGCCGAAGTGCCCAGCGGCGGCGACTACCGGCTGTTCCTGGACTTCCAGCACGCCGGCAAGGTACGCACCGCCGATTTCACCGCCCGAGCAGGGGCCGGACAGCCCAAGCCCGCGGCGGAGCCGAGTGTCAGCCCGTCCCACGGCGACGACCACAAGCACTGAGCAGAAAGGGGGAGTGATGTCTTCCCTCACCGAAGGCAGAGCTGTCGAACTCACCATCGGCGGCATGACGTGCGCATCCTGCGCCAACCGCATCGAACGCAAACTGAACAAGCTTGAAGGCGTGACCGCGACCGTCAACTACGCGACGGAGAAGGCGAAGGTCACCTTCCCCGAGGGCATTGATCCGCAGCAGTTGATCACTGAGGTGGAGAAGGTGGGCTACACCGCCGCCCTGCCCGCCCCGCCCAAGACGGAGGCGCAGCGGCAGGAGGAGCCGGAGGACGAGCTGCGGCCGCTGCGTCAGCGCCTGCGCACCTCGTTGGTGCTGAGCGTGCCGGTGGTGGCGATGGCGATGGTCCCGGCGCTGCAGTTCACCAACTGGCAGTGGCTGTCGCTGGTGCTGGCCGCGCCGGTGGTGGTGTACGCGGGCTGGCCCTTCCACAAGGCCGCCTGGACCAACCTCCGGCACGGCGCCGCGACCATGGACACGTTGATCTCGCTGGGCACGCTGGCCGCGCTCGGCTGGTCGCTGTGGGCCCTGTTCTTCGGCACCGCCGGCACGCCCGGCATGACGCATCCCTTCACGTTCACCATCGAGCGCTCCGACGGTTCGGGCAACATCTACCTCGAGACGGCGGCGGCGGTGACCGCGTTCATCCTGGCCGGTCGCTACTTCGAGGCCCGCGCCAAACGCCGCGCCGGCGCGGCACTGAAGGCGCTGCTGGAACTGGGCGCCAAAGAGGTCGAACTGGCCGACGGCCGCCGCATCCCCACCGAGCAACTGCAGGTCGGCGACACCTTCGTCGTCCGGCCGGGCGAGAAGATCGCCACGGACGGCGTGATCACCGAGGGCAGCTCCGCGGTGGACGCCTCGATGCTGACCGGCGAATCCGTGCCCGTCGAGGTGAAGCCCGGCGACGCGGTCACCGGCGCGACGGTGAACGCGGGCGGCCGCCTGATCGTCAAGGCCACCCGAGTGGGCGCGGACACCCAGCTGGCGCAGATGGCCAGACTGGTCGAGGAGGCGCAGACCGGCAAGGCGCAGGTGCAGCGGCTGGCCGACCGCATCTCCGGGATCTTCGTACCGATCGTGATCGCGTTGGCGGTCGGGACACTCGGATACTGGCTCGGCACGGGCAACGGCGCGGCGGCGGCGTTCACCGCGGCGGTCGCCGTGCTGATCATCGCCTGCCCCTGCGCGCTGGGCCTGGCCACGCCGACCGCGCTGCTGGTCGGCACCGGGCGGGGCGCACAGCTGGGCATCCTGATCAAGGGCCCGGAAGTGCTGGAGTCGACCCGCAAGGTCGACACGATCGTGCTGGACAAGACCGGCACGGTCACCGAGGGCAAGATGACCCTGGTCGCCGTCCACCTCGCCGAGGGGGAGAACCGCGAAGAGGTCCTCAGGCTGGCCGGCGCGCTGGAGCACGCCTCCGAGCACCCGATCGCCCAGGCCATCGCCCGCGAGGCCCGATCCGACGCCACGGTGGAGGACTTCGCCAACGTCGAAGGGCTCGGCGTACAGGGCATCGTCGACGGCCACGCGGTGCTGGTAGGCCGTCCCCGGCTGCTGGCGGAGTGGTCCCAGCACCTGCCCGTCGACCTGGAACGCGAGCTCGCCGACGAGCAGGCCAAGGGTCGCACCGCGGTCGCGGTCGGCTGGGACGGCCAGGCCCGCGCGGTGCTGGTGGTGGCCGACGTGGTCAAGCCGACCAGCAAGCAAGCCATCGCCGACCTGCGGGCACTCGGCCTGACGCCGGTGCTGCTGACCGGCGACAACGAGGCCGTGGCCCGTACGGTGGCGGCCGAGGTGGGCATCGACGAAGTCATAGCCGAGGTGCTGCCCGCCGACAAGGTCGACGCGGTCAAGAAGCTGCAGGCCGAGGGCAAGGTCGTGGCCATGGTGGGTGACGGGGTCAACGACGCCGCCGCGCTCGCCCAGGCCGACCTGGGCCTGGCGATGGGCACCGGCACCGACGCGGCCATCGAGGCGTCCGACCTGACCCTGGTCAGGGGCGATCTGCGGGTGGCGGCCGACGCGCTGCGCCTGTCCCGCCGCACGCTGTCGACCATCAAGGGCAACCTGTTCTGGGCGTTCGCCTACAACGTGGCCGCCCTGCCGCTGGCCGCGATCGGCCTGCTCAACCCGATGATCGCCGGAGCCGCGATGGCGTTCTCCAGCGTGTTCGTGGTGAGCAACAGCCTGCGCCTGCGCCGCTTCAAGTAATCCATTCGCGTGGCCGAAGGCGCTCACCGCCTTCGGCCACTCAGTGGTGGTACTGGTGCACCACCGCATGGCCCTTGCCCCGGGAGATCAGCCACTTGTTCACCGGCGTCGTCACCACGAAGGCCACCACCAACGACCCGGCCAGCGACGCCCAGAACAGCCAGCTGGTCAGACCCGCGTCCATGGCACCGGGCACGGCCACGACCACCGCGTTGTCCATGATCTCCATCACCACGATGGAGACGGTGTCCGCGGCCAGCGCCACCTTCAACGCGTCGCGAAAGCCGAGTCCGGCCCGCAGCACGCCACGCATGGTCAGCCCGTAGCCGAACACGAAGGCCAACACCACCGACAGCACCACGGTGGTGAAGTTGGACAGGCCGGCGGCGGTGCCGATGACCATGCCCAGCACCTCGCCGATGGCGCATCCGGTCAGGCAGTGCAGGGTCGCCTGCGCGGCCACCGTCCACGTGGCCGCGGGCGGGGCGTGGTGACCAGTAGCCGGGTGATCGCTGTGGTCCATGATGTTGCTCCTTAGCCGGCGTCGAGCCTTGAGCATACTCATAGGGGGTATCTCGCCGCATTTGTCGGGTACGGCGGCGTGTATCCAGCTCGCCGATTCGTAAACTGGCCGGGTGCCGAAGCTGTGGAACGAGACGATCGAGACGCACCGCCGTACCGTGCATGACGCGATCCTGGACGCCACTGTCGAGCTGGTGCGCGAGCGTGGGCTCCTGGCGGTGACGATGTCGCAGATCGCCGAGAAAACCGGCATCGGCCGCGCGACGCTCTACAAATACTTTCCCGACGTCCAGACTATCCTGCTGGCCTGGCACGGCCGCATGGTCGCCGGGCATCTGGAGCACCTCGCCCAGGCGGTGGAGCGCGAGGGCGACGCCCGGCTGCGGCTCGAAGCCATGCTGGAGACGTACGCCCTGATGCATCGGCGAATGGCGCGGCATGGCTTCAGCCCCGATCTCGTCATGCTCCTGCACCGGTCCGAGGACGCCGGCCGCGCCCAGCGGCGGCTGCATGACATGCTGCGCGACGCGCTGACAGCCGCCGCGCGGGCCGGTGACGTACGTGACGACATGGCGGCGGACGAGCTCGCCGCCTTCTGCACCCACGCGCTGCAGGCAGCCGTCGACCTGTCCTCGGAGGCCGCGGTCAAGCGCCTCGTCTCCCTTACCTTGACCGGGCTGCGACCGCGCTGAGCTTGCCTTCAGCGGGATTCAGTGAGGGCCTGCGGAAGACCGGCGGCGGCGCCGGAGATGGCCGATGATCAGGACGGCTTTCGCCAGAGCCATCACCAGGATGATCCCCAGGACGGCGTCCGAACCCAGTCCCGCCCGCTGCGGGATCGCCAGCGCTCCGGCGGCCAGCCCCACGTGCACGGCCACGGCCAGGACGGCGGCCAGCGTGAGGCCGAGCGTCAGGTAACGGCTCCGGCGCGGCGGGGCCGTGGCCGGGACGGGGCTCGTGGTTCCGTCGGGGCGGCGCCAGTCCACGCTCAGGTGGTCACGCCTGCCCATCCTGGTGATGTTCCTGGTGAGAAGGGCTTGCACACGCTGTAACCGGTCCTCGTCCACGGCTTCGACACGCACCGTCAATCCTTCCGGGGTGGCCCGCAGGGTGCAGGTGCCCCAGTCGAGGTTGATTGTGCCGTCTGTCTCGGACCAGTCTGCTTTGACGCTTTTGGGTCTTTCGCCGCCTATGTGCGGGCCGTGGCCGGGGCCGGTGGGCAAGCCGCGGCTCATCTGGTCGGCATGGCGGCAGAGCTGGACGAGGTAGCGACTGGCGCGATCGGTCGTGATGTGAGCTTCGGCGCGTTGCATGGCTGTCCTTTCAAGGTTTCAGTACAGCATGCCTATGATATATACACTATGTCTCGAAAAATCGTGAGGAGCGCGGAACGGCGGGTCGTAGGCTGGTCGTATGGTGAAGACCGCAGCACGGCAGCCGGTACCCGCCCGGCGTGCGGACGCCGAGCGCAACATCGCCGCGATCCTCCAAGCGGGCACCCGGCTGCTCAGCGCCGACCACACGGCCAGCGTGGCCGACATCGCCAAGGCCGCCGGGGTGGGCAGAGTCACCCTTTACGGCCACTTCCCGTCGCGGGAGGCGCTGGTGGACGCGGTGCTCGACCACGCGGTCGGCGTGGCGGAGGCGGTGCTAGCGGACGATTCGATCGACACGGCACCCGCGCCCGAGGCCATGGCCAAGCTCCTGCGGTCGTCCTGGGAGATCCTCGACCGGCACCGCCGCCTGTTCCTGGCCGCCGACCGGACACTGGCCACGGAGCGGATCAGGGAGCACCACGACCGGCCGCTGCAGCGGGTGGAGCGGCTCATCGCGCGCGGTCAGCGCGCGGGCGACTTCCGCACCGACCTGCCGCTGGCCTGGTTGGTGACGACGTTCTTCTCGATCATCCACAGCGCGGCGCAGGAGCGTGAGACCGGGCGGCTGGCGGCCGAGGAGGTCGAGCCGGTGCTGATCAAGACGATGCTGGCGCTGCTCTCCAAGCCCGCCTGACCCCGGCCTGCCTCCGCAGGCTCCGCGTCCCGAAAAAAACCCTACCTGTGTATGGTTCACGGGTGCTAACTTGAACATCAGTGTTCGAGTTAAGGAGACTTCGGATGAGTCTTGGCACGCCTTCCGCCCAGACACGCACGAGCGGGTGGGGCCTGCTCGTGCTGCTGTGCCTGGCCCAGTTCATGTTGATCGTCGACATCACGGTGGTGCAGGTGGCGCTGCCCACCATCGGTACGGACCTCGCGCTCGACCGCGAGTCGCTGACCTGGGTGGTGACCACGTACACGCTCTGCTTCGGCGGCCTCATGGTGCTCGGCGGGCGGCTCGCCGACGCGTGGGGCGCCCGTCGCACGCTCATGATGGGGCTGGGACTGTTCACGGCGGCCTCGCTGGTGTGCGGGCTGGCCGGGAGCGGCGTGATGCTCATCGCCGGGCGGGCGCTCCAGGGCATCGGAGCGGCGCTGCTCTCCCCGGCGGCCCTGGCCGTCATCACCAGCACCTACCAGGGCGAACGGCGCGGCCGGGCGCTCGGCGTCTGGGCGGCCATCGGCGGTACGGGGGCGGCCCTGGGCGTGCTGCTCGGCGGCGTGCTGACCGCCGGGCCGGGCTGGACCTGGGTGTTCATCGTCAACGTACCGATCGGGCTGGTGGTGCTCGCCACCGTGCCCGCCGTCGTACCGCCCACGCCCGGGCGGAGCGAGCGGGTCGACGTACCCGGCGCCCTGGTCGTCACACTGGCGACGGCACTGCTGATCTACGGGCTGGTGACAGCGGGCGACGCGGGCTGGGGCGCGGTGGGCACGGTGCTGCCGCTGGTGGGGGCCGTGCTGCTGTACGCGCTGTTCGTGGTCGTCGAGCGGTCGGTACGCGCACCGCTCATGCGCGCCGAGACCCTGGCCAGGCGGCCGGTGATCTCGGGGACGTTCGTCATGCTGATGGCCACCGGGCTGATGCTGGGATTGTTCTTCCTCAGCTCGCTCTACCTCCAGAACGTGCTGCGGTTCAGCGCGCTGGAGACCGGGCTGCTGTTCCTGCCCGTGGCCATCGCGATCACGATCGGCGCACAGCTCGGCGGGCATCTCATCGGCCGGATCGGCGGCCGGCCGGTGGCGGTGGCGTCCTTCGTGGTGACGGCGGCCGGGGCGGCGCTGATGACCCGCATCTCGCCCGACGCGAGCGCGTACACCACGCTGCTACCCGGCTTCGTGCTGGCCGCTTTGGGGATCGGGCCGGCGTTCGTGACGGCCACCACCACGACCATGGCGAACATCCCGCCCGGCGAGAACGGCGTCGCCTCCGGCGTCATCAACACCTTCCACGAACTCGGCGGCTCGATCGGGGTGGCTGTCGTCTCCACGGTCGCCGCGTCCAGCCTCGTACCCGGCTCGACGGCGGGCATCGGCGGCTTCGTCTCGGGGCTCACGCTGTGCGTCGTCGCCGCGGGCGCCGCGGCGGCCATCGCGCTGTGGCTGGTGCCGCCGGGCAAGCCCGCGGCGGCGTTCGTCGGCCACGGCCACGGACACGGCCACTGACGGGTACGACGCGCGTGGGCCGGGGGGCCAGGCCGTCGAGGCCGGCGCCCAGCTCGCGGGCCTGATGAACCCCGAGGGCCGCTAATCGTCCTCGCGGAGCCGCTCCAGCCGAGTCTGGGCGAACGAGCGGATCGCCTCATCCCTGGCCATGGCCGCGTGCGCCAGGAGGTCCGTGTCGTCCTTGTGGGACAGGCTCGCGGCGGCCGCCCCGGCGAACAGCCGGGTCAGCGGGTCGCCTTCTTCCATTCGGATGACGATGCCGGTCCGGTCAGACTCCTCTTCGTCCTGGAGGATCAGCCACTCCACCAGTTCCTTGAGCTGACCCGGGGGCAGACATGACGCCCCTGCCTCAAGCTGCTCGATCGAGGCCTCGGTCAGGAACTCGAGGATCTTCCAGCGGATGGCGCGATCGGGGTCGAGGCTCAGGTTGATGACCTGCGCGAGGATGGGCCCGTGCCGCCCGTCAGTGCTCGCCAGCGCGACGGTGATCGCGTTGTACCGGGTGTTGCGGACCGGGCTGGACAGCAGGGCCGGGAGCTCGTCCATCATCGGGGCCGCGAGCTCGGCCAGCTCGGAGAGCAGCCAGGAGGCCACGCCGACGACCACCTCTTCGCCGCTGTGAAGGAGCCTTGCGAGGTTCTCGACGGGGTATCCCGCGTACAACTCGCTCAGCAGGTCATTGGCGGCCTCGCCCATGATCTCGTCGTCGGCCGGATGCGTACGAATACGCTCGATCAGATCGTCGCCTGTTTGCGTCTGCATCGACTACTCCCAGTATTCGCCGTTCCAGTACGGCTTCCGGCCCATAGTTCTCTCGAACTCGCTGGCATCCGGGCTCCCCCCGGCGCTGGGTCCGCTCCCGGAATCCTGGTGGAACTCCCGCCGTTGGATGCTCTCCTCTAATTTCTTGATATTTTTTTCTTCCCTTTCGATTCGCTGCGCGTGCCCGACCTCATAACCCTTGACCTCCTCTTCTTTCTTTCTGACCTTGAGGCTTCTCTTCATCTCGGACAGGGCCTTCCTCGCCTCCGCCTCTGTCATGCCCCTGGCGCTGGTCGGGGTCTCCTCATGGATTCTTCCGTCTCTCTCCACGCGGTAGCTCTTGTTGCTTCTTCCTCTGCCGAGAAAGCCGCGGCCTCTACCTCGGTTGCCCCCGTTCCCTCGATTGTTGTTGCGGGGAGACATCCGGGCGATGCCGTTCTCGGCCGAGCGGGGGCCGGACGACGCCCTCATGCCGGCGGGCCGCACGGGCACTCCGCCGCGCGGGCCGGCCAAGGCCAGGCGCCCGCCGGACCCGCCGCCGCGGCGCGGGAGATCGTCCAGGATGCGGCGCATCGGCTCCTTCAGCCTCCTGATGACCACCTCCCCCACTCGCTTGCCCGTGATTTCCATGCCCTCGGCCTGGGCTCTCCTGAGCTGGGCCCGGGCCAGTCTCATCCGTACCAGGGCCAACGAGACTCCGGTCACGCCCCCGACCGCCAGCAGCTTCGCCACGGTGACCGCCGTGGCCGCCGCCTGCATGCCTGAGACGACCTTCACCGCCGAGACCACGGAGGCGGCGCCGTCCAGGGTCGCGGGCGCCACGGATAAGGCCTGACTGGCCTGCGCGAGGGATCCGCCGTTGACGCCGAGCCTGTTCCACTGGGTCTGCATGGCTTCGGCGGAGCCGCCGTGGTAGTTCTGCTGCGCGCCGCGGACCGCTGTCTCCGCCTGTGTCGCCGATGTGAGCGCGGTCGCGGCGGTGCCGCGCATGGCGTTGGCCTCGGCCCGCATCTCGTCTTCGTTGATGTTCGGCCAGTGGCCGATCATCTGCATCATCCCGGCGGCGGCCGGGTCGAGCATCACCGCCATATGTCACCGGCGTTCCGCGCGTTCGCGGCCTCGGCTTCGGAGTTGTTCCTGACCACGCGGTGGAGTCCGTCGCCGGTTTCGCCGAGCGCCGTGGACAGGGCGGTGAGCGCGGCCATCGAGGTCTCGCGGGCATCGGCGTAAATGCCGGCGAACATGCCGAACATGCCGTCGTCCCCCCAGGACGAAACGCCGTCCCCTCGCTGTACGAGAGGGTTGAGCGCGGCATCGTGCTCTTCTGCGTGGGTTCTGAGCCGGGAAGCGTCTTGTCCCACTGCCCCCAGGCTGATCTCCAATCCCGTCATGCCGGATGACCATACCTCGACATTTTTCCCAAATGCGCGCGGCGCTGAAAGTTTTCATCGGTCATCGGTACGGAAGAAGAGCGGAAGAAAAACGGAAGAGCGATCTCTTAATATTCTCCGACGTCGGTCACGACCAGTTAGGAAAGCGATAACCGAGTGCCCGCGCTTTGTGCCATCGCGGCGGGCCCCTTCACCGAACCCGCACGGAGTCGACGTGTCTGTACCCACCCCAGAGCAGGACGCGGCGTTCCTGGCCGAGTACGTGGACCGCTGCCGGGAGGTCATTCGTGGCCTGTACGCCGCGCAGACGGCCATCGGACGGCTCGAAGGCCAGGCGGAGAGCGCCGACGGTCTGGTGTGGGCGACCGCTGACGGCCAGGCCCGGGTGACACGGCTGAGCATCAACCCGCGGGCGCTGCGAAAGAACGAGCGGGAGCTCGGCCGCGAGGTGACCGAGGTGCTCCAGGCGGCCCAGAACGACGCCGCGCGGCAGGCGCGGGAGGTCGTGGACAAGGCGTCGAGCCGTGCCGACGCCCTGCCGGAGCCGCTCGACGAGACCTTCGTCCGCGCACGGGGCGAGCAGGCCATCCGCGATCTCATCTAGCTCATCCAGGAGGCACAGCGTGTACTTTCCGGAGAACGACTTCGGCGTCCGGGACGTGGACGGGCCCGCCCGCGAGGGCGCGCGGATGATGGCCGCCCTGGAGGCGGCCCAGGAGGACCTCGACAAGATCGTCGGTACGGCCAAGAGCCGGTCGGGCCACGTCGAGGCATCCGTGAACCCCGAAGGCCGCGTGCTGAACGTCTCCTTCGGCCCCCGCGCTCTGCGCATGGGCAGCCAGGACCTGGCGGAAGAGGTCATGGCGACCCTCGACCTGGCGGGCGCCGACGCCCAGCGCCAGGCCGACGCCCTCCTGCGCGACACCCTTCCCGGGTACGACCTGGAGCAGGCCGCGGCCGACCTCCGGCGCGTCATCGGCGACTGGCGCTGACCTACGACGCCGGCGGCGTGACCTCGACACGAGCGGGGTCAGGCCGCCCACACTCTGTGGGTTCAGTAGGTGATGAATCCGTACAGCGCCATATGGTTCGACTTCGTGCCGCTCACCGTGTGATCGATGCTCGACGGCTGCACGGCGCCCTTGACGAACAGATAGTCGATCTTTCTGGAGCCGGACGTCACCTTCGCCCCATAGCCGGTCATGCCGAAGCCGCTGAGCGTCGTGGGGGCGATGTTCGTACGATTCGCGTCGATCCCGATCACCCGGATCGTCGAGGCGTTCATCAGACTGGTGGCGTCCGCGCCGACGTGGATGCCGGAGTTGGCGATGCCCGTGTCGCCGGCGCCCGCGCAGGCGTTCGCTCCGTTCTGTTCCGGAAGGTGCATGGTCGCGGCGAAAACCGTGGTGCCCGTTTCCTTGATCGTGAACTTCGCCGCGATGGCGCTCGTACGCTTCCATTTGTAGGCGTTGGTGCTGCCGTCGTCGTTGCTCGGCGGCTTGTACAGCGTGCATCCGGCTCCGCCACCGTACGATGTCCCGGGCTTTAACCAGCCCGCACTCCAATACGCGGAAGTGTCGCCCGTCGCCAGGCTCAGCGTTCTGGTGTTGTAGACGATGCCGTTGGTCTGCTTCTTCTTCAGGTCGCCCAGCGCCTGCTGCGAGCACTTGTGCGTGGAGCCCCACACCTCGGGGTCGTCCCAGGCCACGATCGCCTTGTAGGTGCCCGCCGGATATCCGAACTTGGCCGAGAGCTGGTCGGCGTAGGCCGTGGCCTGTCCGGTGCCGCGTACCTGCTGCACGATCAGGAGATCGGGAGCCTGCACGCCGGAGGTGCCCGTCTTGCCGTTGTCGTCGACCAGCATCGACGTGAGGTGGTCCGGCCCGGAGATCCGGGTGCAGGAGCCGTCGGCGTTGTTCCGCACCAGGTTCTCGATGTTGTTGTTGTAGACGCGCAGGACCCGGTCGGCCGCGGCCGTGGGCGCCGCTTGCGCCTGCGCGATGGAGGTCGTGGTGGTGGCCAGTGCGGCGGCGGCCGCGAGCGCGAGCGCGCCGGATGATCGATAAATGAACGACATGATCGCAGGGTAACGATCGACGCTGAGAGCACCCCGCGACCGTCAGGCAAACCCGGATCATTCCATGCTGGGGAGATCGATAGGTGGGAAGAGCGGGGGGTCGTTGGCCAGGTCGAACGCGGCGGCGAGGATGCTGACGACCTGCGGCATGGCCTGAGGCGCCAGCTCGTACTCGCCGCGCCGCCGTTGCGTGATCAGCCTGGCGCTCTGCAGCGCGCGGAGGTGGTGATAGAGCTGGCCACTGGTGGTCTGCTCACCGTTTCCGGCAAGGGACTCTTGGAGATCGGTGCTGGTCCGCCGCCCCTGTCTTAGGAGCGCGGCGAGCAGGGCCAGCCGCGGCTGACTGCCGAGGGTCTCCAGGATGTGGGCCACGGGCGCCCAATCGGCCGACAGCAAATCGGCGAGGGAGAGCTGCCGGTCCCAGAGAGTTTCGCCGGCGGCCAGCCGTGAGGCTCCGATGTAGCCCACTGTCCCGAGCTTGTCCTCTTTCTTCGCCTGCCGAAGCATGCCGGTGGCCGCCGCGCTGAGGGACGGCGACTCCGGCGAGCGTCGCGATGGGCCTGTGGTGTCGAGCCGACTCTCCAGGTGGGCGATCCGGCGTTCGAGTGCGGCGAGTCTGTCCTCGCTCATCGGGCTCTCCTACGTTATTCCATTATTACGGAGTAGCGTAGATTGTTGGCTCGGGCATGGCAAGGGTGAAGTCCGGTCCCGCGGTCGCGGCCTTGACGACCTATGAGAACGCCGCGACTGTAACCAGAAGCCCGGAGTATCGACGATGGGCTGGTCGGCATGGAGCGGGGACAGGGAGCGGCTCGATGGCGACAGGTAGGCCCTTACGCTCGCGACAGGAACATCAGGGCGAGCGAGCCGGACGGTCGCGGGCAGGAACCGCGGCAACCGGTCCCGGTCTACATTCCCCGCGATGTGCGTCCTGTGGCTCGACGACGCCGAGACCCATCTTGGCAGCGGCGGGCTCCGCCGCAACGATGTGCTGCGGTTGATCAACGGAAAGGATCACCACCGCGTCGTCATCGCCACTCTGCGTGCGGCCGAGGAGGCGCGCCTGACGGCACGAACCACAGAGGAAGGCCGCCAGGCCGTCAAAGACGTCACCGAGACCCTCGCGCAGGCGCGCAGGATCTATCTCCGCCGCATGTTCAGTGGTTCAGAACAGGAGCGCGCCCGCGCCAGGGCCTGGGACCGGCGCATCGCCGACGCTCTCGACCATGCCGCCGACTACGGCATAGCGGAATACCTGGCCGCCGGACCGGAGCTCCTCCGGGACTGGCAGAACGCCTGGAGTCCCAATACCGATCCCAGAGCTCCAAGCCACCCGTGGGCTGCGGCCCTCATCACCGCGGCGATCGACTTGCGACGTGCCGGGCACTCCGCCGTGGTCCCATGCACCCTGCTCGATCAGCTCCACGGGCACTACCTGTCGATCAGAGGAGGAACACGGTTGCGTCCCGAACCCCTTCAGGATGCCTGGGAGTGGGCGACACAGCCGCGCCGCGCCACCACCGCGCTGCTGCAGCCAATCGGAGGTGAACATGTCGAGGTCTTCGACTACCTCGTCGACGTCGTACAGCGTGACGCCCGCCCCGGACGCGAGGTCGACGCCGACGTCTTGCCGGCCGCGCTGCCTCACTGTGGACCCTCCGATGCGGACGCCATCGCCATCACCGCCTACAGCCGGGGCCGATTCGACATCGCGGTGGCCGGCTGGCGGGCTGCGGGCGCCCTAGCCGGAGAAACCCCCGCCGACACGCTTACACGACGCAACAACGTCGCCCGCGCGCTGCGCAAACTCGGGCAGCCTGAACAAGCCGCCGCTGAGCACCGCGCGGTGATCGCGGAGCGTACTCGCCTCCTCGGGCCCCGGCATCCCGACACCCTGATCAGCCGGGACAACCTCGCCAACGTCATGCGTGACCTGGGGCAGATCGAGGAGGCGGAGGCCGAGTACGAAGCGGTTCTGGCGAGCAGGACGAGCCTCCTCGGGGAGGCTCACCCGTACACCGTGGCCACACGGGAGCGACTCGCGACGCTGAGGGCGCAGCGCACAAAGGACAACTCAGGCCATTGAGGTTCCTGGATGCGTGGTGGTCAGCAGGCTGAGAGCCATCTGACGGACACGGCCCTGGACGGGATGCCGTTCGGCACCACCACGACGTGGTCCCATTCGTAGACGACGCTCGGTCCCTCGTCGCCTGAGGCGGGCACCATGTCGGGCGAGTCCAGGGGGCTCGTGCCCGTGCTGCCCACGCTGGCCACCACCCGCTGCTGGGCGTCCATGAAGACGAGCTGGCTGTGCCAGACGTCGGCGTGCCTGGTGAAGTCGGTATCGCTCACGGCGTGCACGTGCACACGAGTAGTGCCGCTCTCGATATAGACGTAACTGGGAAACTCCAGATGGCAGTCCCCGACCTTCCACGGGCTGCCGAACGCCCCTCGCGCGAAGAGTGAGCTCGATGTGAGCGACAGAATCCTGGAGTCCGTGGCGGCGTCGGCGGAGGCTGGGGTTGGGATGCCGAGCATGGCCGTGAGTGAGACGATCGCGGCGACGGTGAAGAGACGCGGTCTTGAGATGCGCATGGATCCCCCTGAAAGGCAGTCTTGCCCTTTAGGCGTTCCACGCCGTTCCTTCGTGACTCGGGTACTGTGCTGCGGCAGACTTGCCTAAGAACCGGTCGAAATGAGCCATGACGCAGCCAACCGCAACGAACTGGCCGGGCCGCCAGGAGGACGAGCTTCCCCCCGATACCTGGGGGCGTAGACAGTCGGCCGACTCTCCGTTTCCGTGGGCGTTCATCGTCTTGGTCGGGCTGTTGGTGGCGGGGCGGTTCCTGCTGGCGCCGTACCTGACGGCTCCGGCGTTGCAGACGTGGGCGACCGTGTTCGTGGCGGTGTGCGTGCAGGCGTTGCCGTTCCTGGTGTTCGGGGTGGCGTTGTCGGCGGCGATCACCGCGTTCGTGCCCGCCTCGTTCTGGACGAGGGCACTGCCGCGGCGTACGTACGCCGCGGTGCCGGTGGCCGGGGTGGCCGGAGCGGTGCTGCCGGGGTGTGAGTGCGCGTCGGTGCCGGTGGCTTCGGGGCTTATGTCGCGGGGTGTGCCGCCGGCCGCGGCGCTGGCGTTCCTGCTGGCCTCACCCGCCATCAACCCGGTGGTGATGGTGGCGACCGCGGTGGCCTTTCCCGCCAATCCTGAGATGGTGCTGGCCCGGTTCGGCGCCTCGCTGGCGGTGGCGGTGCTGGTGGGCTGGGTGTGGGCGCGGTTCGGGCGCGGGGAGTGGTTGCGGACGCCTCGCCGTACGAGCTCGCCGGGGCAGGGCCGGTGGAGCGCGTTCGTGGACGCGATGTGCCACGATCTGTTGCACGCCGGCGGCTTCCTGGTCGTTGGCGCGCTGGCCGCGGCGGCGCTGAACGTGCTGGTGCCCAAGCCCTGGCTGACGACTGTGGCGGGGGTGCCGGTCGTGTCGGTGCTGGTGCTGGCGCTGCTGGCGGTGTTGCTGTCGATCTGCTCGGAGGCGGACGCGTTCGTGGCGGCGTCGCTGACGGCGTTCTCACCGACGGCCAAGCTGGCGTTCCTCGTGGTGGGGCCCATGGTGGACCTGAAACTGATCGCCTTGCAGACCGGAACGTTCGGGCGGGCGTTCACCTTGCGCTTCGTGCCACTCACGCTGACGCTGGCCATCGGGGTCAGCTTCGTCACCGGATGGGTGCTGCTGTGAACCGCCAGACGCAGAGCCTGCTCCTGCTGATACTCGGCGGGGCGCTGCTGAACATCTCCGCCTTTTCCACGGATTACGTCAACTACGTCAAGCCGGGCTTCCGGCCGCTGCTCATCGGGGCCGGCGCGGTCCTGGTGGTGCTGGCCCTGGTGTCGCTCGTCCGGGCGGTGCGCGGGCGCGCCACAACCCACGATCACGCACACGAAGCCGCGCACGAGGACGAGGGCGGGCATGATCACGGGCGTGGGCCGCGGGTGGCGTGGTTGCTGGCCGTGCCGGTGTTCGCGATAGTGACGATCGCGCCGCCCGCACTGGGATCGTTCGCGGCCGGGCGCGAGGACTCCCCGTCCGCGCCGCCCCCGGCCAAGGCCGTTCCCTACCGCCCGCTGGCCGCCGGCGGGGTGGCCCCGCTGGCGATGGGCGAGTTCATCGGGCGCGCCTACGACCCGTCCGACACCTCGCTGGCCGGCCAGAAGGTCAAACTGACCGGCTTCGTGGTGACTTCGGCGAAGAAGAAACGCTGGTACGTCGCCAGGATGCAGATGAGCTGCTGCGCCGCCGACGCGCTCGCCCTGAAGGTGGCCGTCGAAGGCGTGCCCGCCCCCAGGGAGAACAGCTGGGTGGAGGTCACCGGCACCTGGATCCCGTGGAAGGGCAAGATCCCCAACGGCTACGTGATCCCCGCCATGACCGTTACTGACGTCACGAAGATCGACCAACCGGCCGAGCCGTACGAGTGAACCGGCGGCCGCGCAGGAGCGACCTCGGGAACGCCAGAGTCACCGATGCCCGGCCTGGGCGACCGCGTCCCTGCCACGAGGCGATCGGTGGCAGGGACGCTTTCCGGTCGAATGCGTCGACCGGCGTCCTGCCGCTAGCTCTTCGCCTTGATGCAGTACGGGCAGAAGGGTTCAGGGTCGACGCAGACCTTGACGCTGTCGGAGTCGTTGGCGGGATCGAGATCCAGTTCCTTGCCGTCGGCCGTGGCCGCGTTGGTCGTCTCTCCGACCGCTGTGGCCTTGGCCTGGATGGTCAACGTGGCCGAGGCGCCGCTGGCCAGCGTGCCGACGGTCCACATCCCGCTCGCCGGCGCGTAGGTCCCGTTGGAGGCCATGGCGGACACGAAGGTGAGGTTGGCCGGCAGCATGTCCTTGACCGTGACCCCCGTCGCGTCGTTCGGGCCGGCGTTGCGTACGGTGACGCGGTAGGTGACGGTCTGGCCCACGGTCACCTTGGTCGAATCGGCGGACTTGACCACACTCAGGTCCACGGCCGGGTTGACCTTGGTAACGGCGTCGCCGCTGGTGGAGGTCAGCAGCTCCGGCTCCGGGCCGAGCCGGTTCTCGTAGCCGACCGTTCCCTGGTTGGTCACCTCCCCGCCCGCGGCGTCCCGGCCGACCTTGACCTTGAACTCCACGGTGGTGCCGCCGGGTAGGCTCGCGGCGTTGGGCAGCGAGCCGCCGCCCGCGGCGGTGGCGCCGTTCCCGAGGGCGAAGGAGACCTTGCCGGCCGCGGCGTTGAAGTCGCCCTGGTCGTCGCCCGCCTGATCGGTCTTGTCCCCGCTGCCGGGGCCGTCGACCACCCGGAGCGAGCCGGGCACGTAAGTGGTCCCCGGCGGGACGGTGTCGGTGAGGCGCACGTTCTCCGCCGGGGCGCCGCCCCTGTTGACCGCGGTGAGCCGGTAGGTGATCACGTCGCCGACGTCGACCGGCCCCTGCGGGCTCGCGGATTTGCTGACGACGACGCACGGCGCGGTCGCGAAGGAGATGTCGTCGAGCAGGTTGCCGAAGGTAGCGTTCCCTCCGGCCGCCGAGACGGAACGGAAGGCGAACCTGGTGGTCGTCTGGCCCGCGGGCACGATGTAGATGCCGGAGTAGGTGCCCCAGCTCCCGGTGCCGTCCGACATGACCTTCTGTTGCACCGGGGACGCCGGATCGCCGATGTCCAAGGCCATCGTGTCGACCCCCAGCCGGCCGCGGTGGGACAGCCGCCAGTACAGCTTCGCCCCCGGGGTGGTCGCGTGCTCCTGGTACAGGGTCGAGACCTGGTTGGCGTTCAGCTCGGCGAGCTGCCTGCCCTCCTTGGGCGGGGTGTTGGCCGGGTTCGGCGGGCTGGCCCACAGCTCGATCATGTGGTCGGTGGCGGTGGTGAGCCAGCCGGGCACGTGGTTCGGCGCTCCGGTCTGCGAGGCGTCGGGGAACGAGGCCCACGTCCCGCGGCTGACGACCGGCTGCTCGAAACCGCCGTTGACCAGCGACACCTGGTCGGGGCATGAGGCGGGATCCGGCGCGACCCGCGAAAGCGCCGGGGCGGTGACGGCAGGTGCGGCCTCGGCCGGGACCGCACCGAACAGAGTCAGCGGAAGGGCCGCCGCCGCGAGGGCGGCGACCGGGTAACACATCCCTCGGATGCGCCTCATCGTGATGTTCCTCTCGTCGCAGAGCACTGCCTTCATCCACCGGGCCGGGGAAACCGGCACCGGCGCCGGATGGCAGCCTCGCCCGACGAGGGCACGCGGCGGCACGCGACACGTACGGTCGCACCAACAGTTGGCTTGATCTTGTTCAGCGCGTACACGACCCTCGGCGCCGCTGGGCGCCTGGGGCGGGTCACGCGCCCATCAAGTGTTCCCGCCGCGTTCGGGATGGATGGCGTCGGTGTGCTCGGTGTGGGCGAGCGCCAGGTCGAGCAGCATGCGTACGTGCGGGTCTTCCAGACGGTAGTAGGCCATCCGGCCGGAGCGGCGCGCGGCGACGATGCGGTGGGCGCGCAGCAGCCGCAGGGCGTGGGAGACGGCGGACTCGCTCTGGCCGGTCACGGCGGCCAGGTCGCACACGCACAGTTCGCCGTCCAGCAAGGCGACCAGGAGCCGCAGCCGGTTCGGGTCCGACAGCAGCCCGAAGATGTCGGCGGTGTCGGTGAGATCCTCGGCGGCCGGCATCCGCTCACAGACGGCGGCTACGCGATCGGCGTCGACCACTTTGGCGGCACAACCGTCCACCGCCATCACACCATCATCTGAAGAAGCATTCATATGAGCAAGATAGGGCGTCGCCTGGACGGCATGTCAAGCGTGCGGTCTTTGTCGGCATATGTCGCACAGCGCGGCCGTGAAGAGCAGTGCCGGTACTCTTCTACTTTGAGTAGAACACGGGCAGGAGGGGTGACGGTGCAGCTCGGCAACCTGGAGCGATCGGTCATGGAAGCCCTGTGGGAGCATCCCGAGGGCATGTTCGCCCACGTCCTCGCCGCGGAGCTACCGTCCCGGCCCGCCACCACGACGGTGTTGACCGTCTTGATGCGGCTCTCGAACAAGGGCATGGTCTCCCGCGAGCGCATCGGACGAGCGCACCTGTACAGGGCTACCGCGGACAAGGACGCCTTCGTCGCCGAGGCCATGCGCGCCGCCCTGAACGAGGCCGGCGACGTCGCGGCAGCCGTGCAGCGCTTCGTCGGAACGGTGACGCCGGAGGTGGCCGCCGCCTTGCGTGCGGCCCTGGGCGAGCGGGGCGGATCGGCGCGATGATCGCCTGGCTGGTCGCGGCCGGGATCGCGCTGCTGCCGGTGGCGCTCGGCGACCGGGCCGCGCGCAGGCTGGCCGGGGCGGCGTGGACGCACCGCTGCCCCCGCGCGGCGCTGGCGCTGTGGCAGGCGATCGGGCTGGCCGCCGGTCTGGGCGCGGTCGGTCTCGGATTGGTCGGCGCCGTCGCGCCGCTGGCCGCGGTGTTTCCGCACGGAGCGCACACCCTGGTCAGCCAGATCGTCAGCGGGCATGGCCTCGACGGGCTCGGGCCGGTGCATCTGCTGGCCCTGGCCTGGTCGGCGGGCCTGATGGGCTGGCTCGTCATCCACACGGTGCGCGTCGCCACCAAGACGATCCGGGAGCGAGGCCGGCAGCGCCTGCTGGTCGACGTGGTCGCCGATCATTCACCGGCGCATGACGTCTATGTGCTGCCTGTCGCCGAACATGTCGCCTACTGCGTACCGGGCAGAGACCGGCGGATCGTGCTGAGCCGGGGCACTCTGGAGCTGCTGAGTCCGAAGGAGCTGCAGGCCGTTCTCGGGCATGAGCGTGCGCATGCCCGAGGCCACCACGATCTGGCGCTGCTGCCTTTCGCCGCGCTGGCGCACGCGTTCCCGTGGCTGACCTCCGCCCAGACGGCGCGGCAAGCGGTCGCGGTGCTGGTGGAGA
The DNA here is from genome assembly GCF_044460705.1 of Nonomuraea sp. NPDC050022. Taxonomy (NCBI): domain Bacteria; kingdom Bacillati; phylum Actinomycetota; class Actinomycetes; order Streptosporangiales; family Streptosporangiaceae; genus Nonomuraea; species Nonomuraea sp. NPDC050022. The sequence continues at coordinate 288,977 of NZ_JBITKE010000004.1, read as the reverse complement.
TGATCGCCGACGATCACGCGTGCCGGGCGCACGGCGCGCTGCCTCTGGCGCGCGCTCTTGTCCGCATGGCGACCACCTCCGCATCTGGCCCGGGTCTCGCCACACTCTCCCTGGCCGACGCGGGAGTCGTCGAGCGCCTGCAACGGCTGCTCGGCGAACGCGCGCAGCCTCGCTGGGTGCCCGCGGCGGCGTACTCGACCGCCGGCCTCCTGCTCAGCGGCCCGGTGACCGTGCTGGTCGCGCCGCTGGTGTGCATCACGCTCTGACCGCGTCTCGCCTTATGACCCCTATATTCGACGTACGGTAGAAGTTCTACAAAGCGTAGAATCTAGCGGCCCGCGGCGCCGCGGAAACCCGCACCGTCCCGAAGAGCGGAAGATGACGAAGAACCTGAAGGTAACCCTCGGCATGGGCGCGGTCACGGCTTTGATCGTGACCCTGATCGTGGGAGCGGTCGCGATGTTCGGTCCCGAGCCCGCCAACACACCGACGTCCGCATCCGGTACGGATACCGTCCCGGCGCGGTTCCTGGTACGAGACGACAGCCACCGGCTCTCAACGGCCCCCGACGGCAAGGTCACGCTGGTCGAGTTCCTCGACTTCGAGTGCGAGGCCTGCGGCGCGGTCTTTCCGCACATGGAACGCATCCGTGCCGAGTACGCCGGGCGGATCAACCTGGTCGTCCGCTACTTCCCGATGCCCGGCCACCGCAATGGCGAACTGGCGGCACGCGTCGCCGAGGCCGCGGCCCAGCAGGGCAAGCTCGAGGTGATGTACGCCAAGCTGTTCCAAACCCAGGCGCAGTGGGGTGAGGCAAGCGCATCGAAGGAGGCGTTCTTCCTCGATCTGGCGAAACAGGCCGGCCTCGACATGACTGTCTTCAAGCGCGACCTCGATGCCGCGAAGACCGCCGAACGGGTGAAGAAGGACCAGGGTGACGGACTCGCGCTCGGCGTCCAGGCCACGCCGACGATCTTCTTCAACGGCGCGCCGCTGGATGTCGAGCCCAGCTACGACAACCTCAAGGCCAAGATCGACGCGGCCCTGACGTCATGACGGCGGTTTCCCGGCTCGATCGTCATGCGCTCGCTGCCGTACGTTCTCGTCCTGGGCGGGGCGCTGGGATTCGGCGCGGCGTTCCTGCTCACCGTCGAGCGGCTCAAACTGGCGGCGAACGCCGACTATGTCCCGGCCTGCAGCATCAATCCGATCATCAGCTGCGGCTCGGTGATGAGAACCGAGCAGGCCTCGGTCTTCGGCTTCCCCAACCCGCTGATCGGCATCGCCGCGTTCGCCTGGGTCCTCGCCGTCGGCATGGCCCTCCTGGCCGGTGCCCGCTTCCACGCCTGGTTCTGGCAAGGCCTGCACCTCGGCACCGGGGCGGGCGTCGTCTTCGTGCACTGGCTGATCTTCCAATCGCTGTACCGGATCGGCGCGCTGTGTCCGTACTGCATGCTCGTCTGGGTGGCCACAGTCGTCGTCTTCTGGTACATAAGCCTGGCCAACGTCGAGGCGGGCCGGATCCGGCTTCCCTCCGCCATGCACAACCTCGCGGCGGCGGCCGCGCGCTATCACACGGTCGTGGTGATGGCTTGGGGGCTCGTCATCGCCGGGCTCATTCTCCAGCGATTCTGGATGTACTGGACACTGTGGGCAGGCGGCCTTTGACAGGGTGCACGCATGAACTTCTATAGCTTGTAGAAAATTATGCTCAGGCGCCGAACTGGCGATCGTCCCTCGACGTATCTCCCATCGATCGCAGTTTGGGAGGCTACGTCATGTCTGCTCCGTTGAAATGCGCTATCACCACTCCGCCGAGCTTCGCCAGGGGATCTGCAAGACGGCCGACGGGAACTACGCGGTCACCAGCTTCACGACGGAAAAGGGGCGGAAAGACTGGCTGGATTATGCGCTGATGTACAAAGGCACCCATCTCGTCGGACGCCAGTGGGTCGTCACAGCCGAGTCTCCCGTGCTGGAGACCTTGCGCAAGAAACTGGGCGGCGAGCTCCAGAGCGGTGACGGCAGCGGCTCCAGCCGCGCTTCGGGCACGTGATCTCTCTTCCGGGTAAGGGCCGGGATCGCGTCGCCGCCCCGACCGTGCCCGGTTCTTCAGTGACCGGCGTGGCCGTCCGCGTTCGCCACCGGTCCGGGCGTCAGCCTGTGGTGGGTGGGGCCGTGCGGGTCGGCGCAGTGCTCGACGAGGCGGCGCAGGGCTCCGTCGTCGTCGAAGGCGTGGGTGTCGGGTGTGGCGTGGTCGATCTGCAGGGTCGTGTGCTCGATGCCGTGCTCGTCGTTGAGGTAGCCCTCGACGGCCATGCGGGCGGCGTGACAGTCGGCTCCCGGCGTCACCAGCACGTGGGCCGACAGGGAGAGGTATCCGGAGGTGACCTCCCAGATGTGCAGATCGTGGACCTCGACCACGGCGTCCAGGGCGACGATCTGGCGGCCGACCTCGGCCGGGTCGAGTTCGGGCGGTGCGGCCTCCATGAACACCCGTCCTGAGTCGCGGACCAGCCCCCAGCCGGCCTTGAGCATCAGGGCGGCGACCACCAGGGCGGCGATGGCGTCGGCGCGGGTCCAGCCGGTCAGCCAGACGACGAGCCCGGCCAGGGTGGTGGCGATGAAGGCGTACAGGTCGTTGAGGATGTGCTGGAAGGCGCCCTCGACATTGAGGCTGGAGCGGTTGGCCTTGGACAGCAGCCAGGTGGCTGCCACGTTGACGGCGATGCCGGCCAGCCCGGTGACCACCACGAACAGGCCCTCGACCTGGCCCGGTTCGATCAGGCGGCGGATGCCCTCGAAGGTGAAGTAGGCCGCGAGCAGCAGCAGGGTGATGCCGTTGACCTGGGCGGAGACGATCTCGGCGCGCTTGAGGCCGTAGGTGAAGCCGCCGCGGGGTGGGCGGGCCGCGATCCGCATCGCGATCAGCGCGAACATGAGCGCCATCGCGTCGGTGAGCATGTGACCGGCATCGGAGATCAGCGCCAGGGAGCCGGCGATCACGCCGATCACCACCTCGACGGCCATGAACCCGACGATCAGGGCGAGCGCACCGCTCAGATAGCGCCGGTCCGCTTGCGCGCTGACCGCATGCCCATGCCCATGCCCATGCCCATGGGTTCGGTCGTGCGTGTGTTGATCAGACATGCGCTGAGCTCCTTGTGCTGACATCTGCCCAAGTGTTCATATGTGCACATGATTGCGACTCCAGAGATCCCCGTCAATACGTCAGGGCGCCAAACTGTCTCGCTTCTACATATGAACATCACATCAGATGTATAACTACTTCGTAGCGTTTCAACTACTCTCCGTAGAAGTCGGCATGGGTCATGGTCACCGGCGTGCTGCTACGCACCGCGGTGATCGGGCTGACGATAGCCAGGGACAGCCGACGGCTCTCGCGCCGCCACTTCATCGTCACCGCCACCGCCGTGGTGGCGATCGGAGGCGTGCTGGTCATGGCCGAAACGCTTTTCGCCGACGATCTGCCCCAGTCGGCCGTACCCGTCGCCGCGGCCCAGGGGCGGCTGCCCACTCAGCACCCTCGCCCCGCCAAGCCCTCACCTTCTACCTCGCTGGAACCGACTACCACCGCGCAGTTGCGCGCCGCGCTGGCGACCGGGCGACTCGGCCTGGAGGCGCTGTTGTCGCGCAGGGAGGCGACCACCATCCGCGCCGACCTGGAGCCGATGCTGCGCGCTCTGCCCGGGCGCACGCCCGCCGAGATCGACCGAACACTACGGCAGGCCAAGATCGACGCTGATGCCAGCATCGGCGACCTCACGCTGCGCCAGCGCCACCTTCTTCTCACCGCTCTCGGCGAGGCCCCGGCGAACCCGAGCCGATGACTTCCGCACGGCGCGCCATGACGTACGGGAGCCCAGGGTGGAAGCCGAGTCAGTCCGGCCGGGAGGCCGCCACGGTGGAGGCGAAGTGCCCGCGTCGTGTCCGTGATCGGCGTCTCCGGCCGGGTCAGGCGCTCTGGAGCAGCTCGGCCAGGTCGGCGGGCATCGGCATGGGCTGGGTCAGTCCCACTGTGGCGCGCCCGGTGTTGCCCTCGGGGTAGCGGCCCAGCGCCGAGCCTGGCGCGGCCACGATGATGCGCGCGACCTGCCCGAGGGCTTCGCGCCGGTCGCGCAGGCGGACGGCCAGGGCGAACATGGCGATGTGGTTGGCCGTGTGCGGCCAGGGCCAGGGCTGGGAGACGATGTGCGCCCGTTCCAAGTGCCGCCACCTGGCTTCGGGGTCGGTGGTGGTGCGGGCGGCGCGCATCTCGGCGCGGTAGGCGGCCCGCACGCGGACGGGCATCGGACGGCCGATCATCGGGATTCCTCCTGCGTAGACGAGCAGCAGCCACCGGCGCAGCCGCCGGGCTCGGCGACGTCGGCGGCCGGGGTGAGCATGGTGGTGGCGGGGATGGCGCAGCAGGTATCGCCGCGCCAGGCCTCGCGGCCCTCTTTGACCGCGACCGCGGCGATGACCAGAGCGGCGATCGGATCGGCCCAGGACCAGCCGAACAGACTGTTGAGCGCCAGCCCCACGAGCAACACCGCGGACAGGTAGGTGCACAGCAGGGTCTGCTTGGAGTCGGCAACGGCCGAGGCCGAGCCGAGCTCGCGGCCGGCGCGGCGCTGGGCGTACGACAGGAACGGCATGACCGCCAGAGAGAGCGCGGCCAGGATGAGGCCGGGCGTGGAGTGCTCGGCCTCGCCGACGCCGAGCAGCGCCCGGACGGCGTCGAAGCTCACGTACGCGGCCAGCGCGAAGAACGAGACCGCGATGACCCGCAGAGCCACCTTCTCCCGCCGCTCGTGGTCGGTGACGGAGAACTGCCAGGCCACCGCGGCAGCCGAGGCGACCTCCACGATCGAGTCCAGGCCGAACCCGATGAGCGCGGCGGAGGAGGCGATGGTGCCCGCGGTGATCGCCACGACGGCTTCGATCACGTTGTAGGTGATGGTCGCCGCGACCAGCAGCCGGATTCGGCGCCGCAGCACGGCGCGCCGGGCCATGCCGATGCCGGGCAGGTTCACCGCGCTCATGACATCGGTTCCAGTTCGGCGTCCCCGTCGCCGGTTTCCACCCCATAGGTCGGGCACAGCGCCACGGCGTGGCCGGTGGCGCCCAGCAGGTGCTCGGCCGAGGCCAGCAGATCCATCAGCTCGGGCCGGGTCAAGCTGTAGAACGACTGCCGTCCTTCGGCCCGGTAGTCGACCAGGCCGCAGTCGCGCAGGCAGGCCAGATGCTTGGACACCGTGGACTGGGCCAGCCCGAGCCGGCTGGTCAGATCCACGACGCGGGCCTCGCCGCGCGCGAGCCGCTGCACGATGCGCAGCCGGGTCTCATCGGCAAGGGAGTGGAACAGCGCCGCCGCCGGGGAGATGCCGGCGGCGATGTCAGCGCTGACGCACCGGCCACCTTCAGAATCAATCGCCATATGGCGATGATAGCCCGATGTAGGCATGCCAGCGCAAGGGGACTGGTTTCGGATGTCCGGCCGACAATCCCCGCCCCGGCGCCAACTCCTGCCCCTGGTTCACCGTTCGCCCCCTGCGCCATCGCCCCGGCGGCGACGGGATGCCGCCTTGCGCGCCCACCACACCGCGCCCGACCACACGAGCCGGCACAACGCCAACGCCGTCACGATGCCGACCAGGACCACAACAGCGATCCAGGCGACACCCCCACGTGAGCCCCTGCTCCACCTCGGGCAGCAACAACAAATCCATGCCAAGCCCAGACGCCGATCGCTCGCCGCTCGCCTGTTCTGGGGCGTTCCTCCTTGAGCCGAATGCCTGCTCCACGCGCACGACGGCGTCGGTGGGTCCGATCAGCCGTGTATTGGGAGTGTCCTCCCACGATCGGTTTGCGGAATTGCTGACTTTGGGACCAATGGCATTGGTATTCGGGACTTCGTCCTCCGGTGGTCGGCCGCCTGTTTCGCGAGGCTGGAGCTGGGGTGTTCCAGTTCGGGAATGGGACCGTTGAGGGATGGAACCGTTCAGGGATGGGACCGTTCAGGGATGGGACCGTTCAGGGATGGGACCGTTCAGGGAGGGGATACGTGATGACCAGACGGATCGTGGTCGGCGTGGACGGGTCCGAGCCGGCGACAGCGGCGGTGCGGTGGGCCGCCGCCGACGCGCGGCGCAGGGGACTGGCTCTGCGGATCGTGCACGTCTGTGAGCAGTGGCCGCACGGGCTCGCCGCGTTCAGCGCGGAGTACTGCGCGGGTGCGCTCGAGGCGGCCGCAGACCGGGCGCGTGAGCTGGCAGGCGGCGTGGAGGTGACGACGGAATTGTGCGCCGGGAACGTGATCGACGAGCTGATCGGCGAGTCGGCGTCGGCCGACAGCCTGGTGCTGGGCAGCAGAGGACTCGGCGGTTTCAGCGGCCTGCTGCTCGGCTCGGTCAGTACGGCCGTCGCGGGCCACGCGCGGGGCCCGGTGGTGATCGTCCGCGGGCCCGGCCAGGAAGAGCACGGCCAGGAAGAGCCCGGTCAGGAAGAGCACGGCCGGATCGTCGTCGGCTACGACGGGTCCGAGCAGTCGGAAGCCGCCATGGAGTACGCCATCGAGCAGGCCCGCGCTCGCCACGCGCGGCTGCATGTCCTGTATGCCTGGCAACTGCCGATGTTCTCCCCGTACGCGGCCGCCTACGGCAGCCTGCTGGAGAAGGCATTCCAGCACGAGGTCCGGATAGCCGGCGAGCGGGTGATCCCCTGGCGCGAGAAGTACCCCGACATCGAGATCAGCGACGAGCAACTGTGCGAGCACCCGGCCGGCGCTCTGATCAAGGCGGCGACCACGGCCGACCTGGTCGTCGTCGGGTCGCGTGGGCTGGGCGGCTTCGCCTCCGCGGTGCTGGGCTCGGTCAGCCGCGCCGTGCTGCACCACGCCACCTGCCCGGTCGCGGTCGTACGGCCCCACCAGGAGAGGCCATGAAACTGCGGCTCGGCCGTATCTCCGATCATCCCGAGTCTTACGGCTTCCCTTCCGGGCACCCGCCGATGGGGACCTTCCTCGGTGCGCCGGTACGGGCGCCCGCCAGATGAGCGACGCCGACCTGGTGCCGCACCACCGACGCTACGCACCGCGTCACCAGGGAAAACAGGGTCCTTCGGTTCCTGTCCGACGGACTTCCGGCCCTACGACAACGCTCTGTGAGCGGGTCGAATGGAGATGACGAAGGAGGACGGATCATGATCATCGTAGGTGTGGATGGCTCGACGACCGCGCGCGCTGCGGTGGAGTGGGCGGCCAACGACGCTCTCCGGATGAAGGAGCCGCTGCGGATCGTGCACGCCGTGGACCGCTCGCCGTACCAGATCGGCAAGTTCCCCAACGCCGCGCTGCCCGACCCGCTGCTGCGCGAGGGGCAGCGGATCCTGCGCGAAGGGTTGGCCCTGGCCAACGAGCGTCAGCCCGATGTCGAGGTCACGACGCGGGACATCGAGGGCGCGCCCGCTGAGGTGCTGCGCGAACAGGCCAAGGAAGCTAGCGAGATCGTGCTCGGCAGCCGCGGTCTCGGCGGGTTCGCCGGAGCGCTGCTGGGTTCGGTCAGCACGCATGTGGCGGGTCATGTGGACTGCCCCGTCGTGGTCGTACGCGGCGATCACCAACCGGTCCACGGGGAGATCGTGGTCGGCGTGGACGACTCGCCCGCATGCGAGCCCGCGCTGGCCTACGCCTTCCGGCAGGCCAAGCTGCGCGGAGCCGTGCTGAGGGTGGTGCACGCCTGGCAGCCGGTGCACGTGTTCGCCTCCGGGGTGCCGTACGACATGGACGACGTCCGCATCGCGCAGCACCAGATCGTCCAGGATCGGGTGGGGGCGTTCGCGAAGGAGTACCCACAGGTGACGGTCGTCGAGGAAGTCCAGCCGGCGCAGCCGGTGGAAGCACTCACCGACGCCTCCGCCCGAGCCGACCTGCTGGTGGTGGGCTCGCACGGCCACGGCACGGTGGGCGCGATGCTGCTCGGCTCGGTCAGCCGCGGCGTCTTGCACCATGCACACTGCACTGTCGCCGTGGTGCGCGCCCAGGACGCGCCCACCCCGGCGTGACTCGGATGCTGATGCCCAGGATGGCAGCGGCCAAAGCGTACCCAATCACGGCCTGGTCGCCGGCCGACCCGCTGACGCCGACGATCACCTCATTGCGGGGCTGCACGGGCTGGCCTGCGAGCCGTCGAACTCCCACCACAATCATGATGTCCTCGGTCCAAGCGGCAGGGACAGCTCTGAAGATCTCTACTCAGGACCTTCAGCTATCACGGAGGCGGAGCACATTCCGGTTCGTGGTCGACGCGCCAACGGCCCAAAGCTGCAACCGCGACGTGCGACGGATATCAACGGATTCGTTCGCGAGCCAAGCTGGTGCTGGACATCGACGGGTAATCCACGCTCCATAGAGATGGCGGGTGCGAACCGCTATCACGGTCTCTCTCAGACAACTGCATAGTTACTCGCAGTGGGCCGCACGACTGGGACAGGGCTTCGATCCGGCCTGCCAGGTTGCCGCCTTGCCATCGTCTGTCCATATCCCAAAGCCTCCTTGCTGAAAGCAATGCTTATGATTCGAACAGACGAGCGTCACTTCCTGGCCGACGTTGAGAGCGGCGGTTAAGCTAGACGTGATCGTGGTCCGCAAGCCGGGGTGACGCGCTGGTCCGCAGCAGCGCCTGTCCCAACACCCGGCTCAGGTCGGCACCGGTCACCATGCCGACCAAGCGGTCACCGTCAACGACAACGGCGGCGATCGGCTGCCCTTGCGCGACCTGCTCCAACAGCAAGGTGGCCTCCTCGTCCGGCGCGATGGTTCGCAGCGGTGGCTGCATGGTTGTGAGCGTCCCCACCCGCGTGGAGCTCCGGCGCTCCGTGGGCACTGCCGCCAGGGTGTCCAGTGAGACGAAGCCGGCCGGGGCGCCGGTGAGGGTCACCACCGGGAAGACCGTCTGACGGGAGTTCAGCACGACCTTCTCGACGAGTTGTTCGACGTTCATCCAGGCAGGCGCCATGTCCGGCGCCGGGGTCATCACCTCACGCACCAGCAGGCCGCGCAACCCCGCGCGGGCGAGCTTGACGGCAAGCTCCTGGCGTGCGCTCGCGGCGATGTACCAGCCAAGGAAGGCGAGCCACAGACCGCCCAGCCAGTTCCAGAGGAACGTAGCTAGGAGACCGAATGAGATCAGCGTCGTACCGAGGATCTGCCCCGCTCGTGCTGCCGCTCGATCCGCTCGGATGGCGTCGCCGAACCGCCACCACAGCAGCGCGTGCAGTACGCGCCCGCCGTCCAGAGGAGCGCCAGGAAGCAGATTGAACAGGCCGAGCATCAGGTTCATGGTGAACAGCCACGCGGCGGCGGACGCCGCTAGAGCCGATCCGGGCAAGAAGAGGTAGGCGAGGAAGGTCACGGCGGCGATGCCCAGGCTGGCCAACGGGCCCGCCACCGCCGTCGCCAACTCGATCCGCGGACCCTTCGCCTCCTCTTGCAACTCGGTGTAGCCACCGAGGACCCACAGCGTGATGGAGCCGACCCTGAGCCCGTGCCGATGGGCGATCAGCGCATGGGCCATCTCGTGGGTCAGCAGCGAAGCCATGAACAGCGTGCCCGTGATCACGGCTACCAGCCAGTACTGCCTCTGGCCGTATCCCGGCACAGCCTGCGGCAGCACGGTAGCGCCGAGCAGTACCACGATGAGCGCCGCGATACCGAGCGCCGACCAGTGCGCACGCACCGGGATGCCTGCCACTCTGCCCAGCGGAAGAGTCTGCTTCACTTAGCCATAATCCTGCGGTGACATCCCGCCCGAGCAGGGCCATATGGCCCTTAACGGCAGGACTTTGGTCTGCCGGGCCTACCGGCCGTAGAACGTGCTCGACTGATCAGCTCGTCGGGATCGTGGCGGGAACGGCCAACCGTGAGGCTGCACGGGTCTAAGTGGATATCACCGCTGTGCCAGGGTAGCGGTCCATCGGGAGCCTCTGCGGGATCCGGGGGATGGTCTTCACGAAAGCGGACGTTCCGATTGGCCTCTAGCGTCGCCGTCTCCGGCGACGGGTGCGAGGTGAGAGCCATGGCTGAGTTTCACCGGGTGGTCGTGGGTTATGACGGCTCGGATTTCTCGATGCAGGCCTTGGACTGGGCGCTCGACGAGTGCGAGTTGAGGGGATTGCCGCTGACCGTCACCCACGCGTGGCGTTGGCCCTACGGTGAGGCGGCCGACGAGGTCAAGCTGCATCTGCGCAACGCCGCCGAGCATGTGCTCTACCATGGCGCCGATTGCGCGCGTTCCTCCAGCACGCTGACCGATGTCAAGGCGGATCTGTACGAGGGTTCACCCGCCGAACGCATCGTTGAGCTATCGGTCGGCGCGGACCTCGTCGTCGTCGGTTCGCGGGGCCTGGGCGCCCTGGCCAGGTCGGTAGTCGGCTCGGTCACCGCTTATGTCGCGGCCCACGCGCAGGCTCCGGTGGTCATCGTGCGCGGCCCTGGCCCGCTACCGGTGACGGCTCATCCGGGCCCTGTGGTCCTGGGTCTGAGTCCGACCACGCCGGATGCGGCACTGCAGTTCGCCTTCGACGAGGCCGCTCTGCGCCGGCTTCGGCTGGTGGTCGTGCATGCCGTCCATCTGCAGATCATGGCGTGGGGAGTGGCGATGGCACCCGTACCCGACGTCGAAGCTCTTACCCGGGCCGGACAGAAACGGATGGAGGAACGCCTGACTCCCTGGCGCGACCGGCATGCGGAGGTCCATGTGGAGGGGCATGTCGTCATCGCTCCGGCCAAGGAAGCCCTGCGCACCGCGTCGAGCCAGGCGAGCCTGCTCATTGTCGGTGCGGAGCGAACCCGGCATCACGGTCATCTGGGCACGGTGGTCAGGGCAATGGCGGAGCATGCCACCTGCCCCGTCGCCGTCGTCCCCGGCTACGCTGACCGGCCGCACGAGGAGATGAAGGATGAAGAAGCCCTCTCCATTCAGGAGAGATGATCTCGAATCCATGGTTCCCGACCGATCAAAGGGCCGGACGGCCAGAGCCACAGAGCGATTCGCGCGCCAGCGCCCAGATGGACGCCGGCCGCGGTCGAGGGGAGAAGACCGCGATGAAGGCTTCGGTAGGTGACCGGTTGATCGTCGAGGGCACCTACAATCATGAGCCCCGGCGGATCGGCGTGATCACGGAGTTGCGCCATGATGATGGTTCCCCGCCGTATGTTGTGCACTGGATCGACTCTGAACACGAAACACTCGTGTTCCCGGGGCCGGACGCTCGTGTGGTGAGCAAACAGGAGAGGGAGGCATCGCTTCCGCCTCCGTGAGCGCGCATGCCCATACGGGCCACGGCACGCGGACGTCGTCCGGCCGCTCCGCGCCGAGATGCGAGCAGGCTGCCGAATAGGGACCATGGCCAGGATGTCAGGACCTTTGCCATGCTCATTTGGCTTGGACACTTCCCAAACTGAAAGAGACGAAGACGCATCATCCCTATGGGGAGATCCAGTGCCAGAAGTGCCGCTTCGACCGTAGAAGTCGAGCTTCCAGCGGAACGCAGGAGGTGTGTCGTGATCGTAGTCGGAGTCGATGGATCGCTGGCCGGGCTCGAGGCCGTGAGCTGGGCGGCGAGGGAAGCCGCGCTTCGCGAGGTGCCGCTCGTCGTGGCACACGCCATGCCCCGATGGGCCTGCGAGACCCGTGACGGCCGCCTTGCGGAGGCGACCAAGTGGATGCGTGAGGGCTGCGCGACCGTGCTTGCCGAGGGCAAGTCTCGGGCGGTCCGTGAGCAGCCGAAGGCCGAGGTGGAGACCCTTGCGCTGCCAGGGGATCCGCGTCCGGCCTTGATACGAGCATCGCAGGACGCCGAACTCCTGGTGATCGGCAGTCATGGACTCGGAGGCGTACGCGGCATGCTCATTGGGTCGGTGGCCTATGGTGTCGCTGGACACGCCGCGTGTGACGTCGTCGTGGTACGCGCGCTGCCTTCGCTGCCGCGCGGCGAGGTCGTGGTGGGTGTGGACGGCTCGCCCAGATTCGACGCCGTGCTGGACTTCGCTTTCGCCGAGGCGGAGCTGAGGGGAACGCGGTTGCGTACCGTACACGCGTGGGCCTGGCCTCGGCTGGGCGGCTTCGAGCCGGCAGACGTCGCCAGCGAGCAGGAAGAGTTGCTCGTGCTCAAGGAAACGCTCGCCGGTCACCATCCACAGCACCCGGATGTCGAGATGATCGAAGAGGTCGTGCATGGGCATCCCGTCGAGGTTCTACGCCAGGCGGCGATGGGAGCCGATCTACTCGTGGTCGGATCACACGGACACCGAACGCTCACCGGGATGGTCCTCGGATCGGTGAGTCACGCGCTCTTGCATCATTCGCCCTGCCCGCTGGTCGTGGTGCGGGGCAGCGGCGACGATCAGGGATGACCGGTCAAGAGCCATGTGCTCCGTCGAACGTCACCGGTCCGGCCGCGCCGCCTATCACAGGTTGGATGCGTAGAGCCGGTTATACGATCAATGATGGGCCGAGGGCTCTGCCGCGAGCACGTGTTCCGCGCCCTTAAGTGGAGTGACGCACGTCACGTCGCGCCCTGTCACGTCTCTGCGATCCCCGGTGTCTTGAGGCCATGACCGAACACAACACATCCCACAAGGTCGTGGTCATCGGCGGCGGTTACGCCGGGACGCTGGCGGCCAACCGGCTGCGGAAGCGCGACGACGTCGACATCACTCTGGTCAATCCGCGCGCGGAGTTCGTCGAACGCATCCGGCTGCACCAGTTTGTGGCCGGCACCGGCGACGCCACGATCGATTACGGCACGTTGCTCGGCGAGGGCATCCGCCTCGTCGTCGACAGCGTCACGCGCATCGACACCGCTGCCCGCACCGTGCGACTGGCGTCGGGCCGCGCGCTCGACTACGACTATGTCATCTACGCCGTCGGCAGCACCGGCGCGGTCCCCTCGGTGCCAGGCGCGGCCGAATTCGCTTGGCCCATCGCGGAATTGGAGTCCGCGCAGCGGCTGCGCGCCAGGCTGGAGGAGTTGCCCCTCGAGGCTCCGGTCACCGTGGTCGGTGGCGGACTGACCGGCGTCGAGACGGCCGCCGAACTGGCCGAACAAGGGCGCAAGGTCACGCTGGTGTGTGGCCGAACCCTGGCGCCCTACCTGAGCGCAGGGGGGCGCCGATACGTCACCAAATGGCTGACCCGCCATGGTGTCTCCGTGCTCGAAGGCGGCGCGGTGACCGAGGTCCGGGCGGACGCGGTCGTCCTCGCTGACGGTTCTGCCGACAGCGTGGTGCGTCCGAGCGCACTGACCATCTGGACGGCCGGTTTCGGCCTGCCGGAGCTGGCGGCGACCAGCGGGCTGCGCACCGACGCGCTCGGCCGGCTGCTCACCGACGAGACGCTGACCAGCATCGACGACGACCGCATCGTCGCGGCCGGCGACGCCGCCGCACCGTCGGGCCAGCCGCTGCGGATGAGCGGCTACGCCGCCGGGCCGCTCGGGGCGCAGGCCGCCGACACCGTGCTGAGCCGCATCGCGGGGACCGAACCGGCGGCGATCAACCTGGCCTTCACCGGCGCATGCGTCAGCCTCGGCCGGCACGCCGGCATCAGGCAGATCTCCGGTAAGGACGACACCGCGGTGAACATCTACATCCCCGGCCGCATGGGCGCCATAATCAAGGAAGTGACCTGCAAGTTCGTGGTGTCCAAGAGGATCCGTCTGGAGGCAGGCAAGCCCGGTTCCATGGGCTGGCCCAAAGGTGGCCCGCGCCCCGAACAGCCGGCCTCCGCCGCACGGGCGGTCACCTCCCCGTGAGCGCCGACGAGCATGCCGAGCGATTCACCGTGTTGCGGCCGCTGCTGTTCACCATCGTGTACGAGATCCTCGGCTCGGCGACCGAATCCGACGACGTGCTGCAGGACAGCTATCTGCGCTGGGCCAAGGTGGATCTCGCGGCGGTGCGGGACACCAAGTCGTATCTGGCGCGGCTGGTGACCCGTCAGGCGCTCAACGCCTTGCGCGCGAGCACGCGCCGTCGCGAGGAGTACATCGGCTCCTGGCTGCCCGAGCCGCTGCTGCTGGAGGAGAATGACGCGTCGGCCGATGTGGTGCTCGCCGAGTCGGTGTCGATGGCGATGCTTGTGCTGCTCGAAACGCTCACCCCCGATGAGCGCGCGGTGTTCGTGCTGCGCGAGGTGTTCGGATTCGACCACGACGAGATCGCCGCAGCGGTGGGCAAGTCCGTGGTGACGGTGCGCCAGATGGCGCACCGCGCCCGCGGGCACGTACAGGCGCGGCGTAAACGTTTCGACCCCGTCGACGCTGGGACGACCACGCGGATCACCGAGCAGTTCATGTCCGCGGCGGCGACCGGTGACATGGTGGGGCTGCTCTCGCTGCTCGCGCCGGACGCCACGTGGACCGCCGACAGCGGCGGCAAGGTCACCGCGGCGCGCCAGCCGGTGGTGGGCGCGGAGAAGGTGGCCGTGCTCGTCATGGAACTGTTCCGCGTGGGGCGGTTGCCGAACGCGCGGATCGAGATGGTCAACTGCAACAACGCGCCCGCGATGGCCGCCTACGACGGCGATCACCTGGTAGGCGTCTGCCTGTTCGAGATCGGCGACGGGAAGATCACCAACTTCTACGTCATCCGCAACCCGGACAAACTCCTCGCGCTGACGGTTCCGCGTCAGATCAGCCGGTAGGAGTCGGCAGGCCACAGCGCAGTAGGTCGCGATCGCGCGAGTCTGGCGCAAGCGGAGTTGCCGCTGCAGATGCGGCGCGGCAGGTGACATGTCCTGTGGCGATCGACGAACGCGCCTCCCCCCTTCGCGTGTGTTGACCAATTCGATTCAAGGATGACCAAGGAGCTGACCATGACCGATACACAGGTAGTGATCGCTGGGGCAGGGCCGACCGGTCTGATGCTCGCGTGCGAACTGGGGCTTGCCGGGATCGATGTGCTCGTCCTCGAGCGGCTCCCGGAGCCTCGAACGGTGGAATCGCGGGCCGGAGGCCTGCACATCCGCACGCTGGAGATGCTCGATCAGCGGGGTCTGCTCGCCGGGTTCCTCGAGCGCGGACGGCCGCGACAGGACGTGCACTTCTCCGGGCTCGGTCTCGACCTATCCGATATGGCGACGCGATATCCGTACGCTCTGCTCATCTTGCAGGCCGAGGTGGAACAACTGCTGGATGAGCGCGCGGCGCGGTTGGGGGTACGGCTGCGCCGCGACGCCGAGGTGACGGGGTTCACCCAGGACGAAACTGGCGTCACGGTGGAACTCGCGGACGGGTCGCGTGTCCGGGCGGACTACCTCGTCGGCTGCGATGGGGGCCGCAGCACCGTGCGCGGGCTCGCCGGCATCGAGTTCCCCGGCACCCAGGCCACGATGACCGCGATGCTCGGCGACGTCGAGCTCGCCGAGCCGCCCGCGGCCGACATCTTCCAGGAGCGGCGCGAGCACGGCAGATTCTCGGTGCTGTCGTACGGTCCGGACTGGTACCGGGTGCTGACCAACGAGTTCGATCACGTCGTCGGCCGGGACGAACCGATGACCCTGGAGACCCTCCGCAAGTCATTGCTCAAGATCGCCGGGACGGATTACGGGATGCACTCACCGCGATGGCTCTCCCGGCACGGCGACGCGGCACGCCAGGCCGACCGTTATCGCGTGGGCCGGGTTCTCCTGGCCGGCGACGCCGCGCACATCCACTTCCCGGCGGGCGGTCAGGGCTTGAACACCGGCGTGCAGGACGCGGTCAACCTCGGCTGGAAGCTCGCCGCCGTCGTCCGCGGCCAGGCCCCAGACCTGTTGCTCGACACCTACCAGGCCGAACGCCACCCGATCGCCGCCCGCGTCCTGCAGAACACCCGCGCCCAGACCGCACTCTGGCGGGTGGACGATCACACCTCCGCTCTGCGCGAGGTGCTGGGCGACCTCATCGGCATCGACGAGGTACGGCTGCGTCTGGCCGGCATGATCACGGCGACCGACATCAGGTATCCGATGGAGGGGACGGACGACCTCCTCGGCATGCGGATGCCGGATCTCGACCTCGAACACGGTCGCGTCTACGAACTGCTGCACCGCGCTCGCGCGATTCTGCTGGATCTCGGTGGTCTCCCGCCGGTCGCCGCCGTCGTGACCGGCTGGGCGGACCGAGTCGATCTCGCCCGCGCCCGCCCTGCTGAGGGCTCCGACCTCGGTGCGGACGCCGTACTCATTCGTCCCGACGGACACATCGCCTGGGTCACCCGCGCCGGCGAGCAGCCAGACCTGGACGCTCTCCGGGCCGCCCTCACAACGTGGCTCGGCCCAGCTGGTCTTCACGGTGCGCAGGTACGCCACCGGCCCGCCCTGCCGCCCATGCGAAACCCGGACTAGCACGACTCTGCGCGGACAAGCCACCTCCCGATCACAACAGCGCCGCGTCGGTGACGCCCGGGCGCGGTGGCCGCCAGCCGCCACCGTCCAGCTTGGCCAACTCCGGCTCGACATCCACAGTGATGACGCCGAAGAAGCATCGGGGATTGTGGCGGCTGATCGGAGGTGAGGAGCTGCTCGCCGCAGAGTGGACAGCGACCATCCTGCTTGGCGAGCAGGCGAAGGGTGTAGCCATCCAGCGGTGGTTTGATCTTCTTCTGGCTCTTGGCCCAGTACGATCCAGGCCCTGACCGACTCGCAACTCGCGAGTGACCATCGGCTGGCCGCCGTTGAAGCCGCCCGCCAAGCCGTCACCGAGTGTGAGCGCAAGCTGGTGGGTTATCGCGCGGTTCTTGATGCCGGGACCGACCCGGTGGTGGTCGCCGGCTGGATCACCGAGACAGAGGCCAAGCGAAAGGCCGAGCAGATGCGCCTGGACCAGGCGATCACCAAAGTTCCTAAAAGACTCACCGAGGAGGAGATCGCTGCGATGGTTACGAAGCTCGGCGACCTTCGAAAACTGCTCCACAGCGCGGATCCGCAGGACAAGGCTGATGTGTAGGAGCCGCTCGGCCTACGTCCGACCCGGGCCAGAAAACAGTGATCGCCAGAGCTCAGCTCGGGCGATCATGTACCAATTGTGTCCGAGGGGGGACTTGAACCCCCATGCCCCGCAAAGGGCACTAGCACCTCAAGCTAGCGCGTCTGCCTATTCCGCCACCCGGACTTGGTGCCTGCACGTGGGACCGTCATCCCGCGTCGGCTCCGTAAGGTTAGCAAACTCTGAGGGGTGCGTCATACCAGGATTCCGGAGGGAGGATGAGACGGCAATACGTACCCGATCGTAAGGAGCCTTCATGGCCGAGGACGAGGTCGTCGAGCTGTGCCGTGATCTGATCCGTATCGATTCGACCAACGCCGGCGACAACGCGGGGCCCGGGGAGAGGGCGGCGGCCGAGTATGTCGGGGAGAAGCTGGCCGAGGTAGGGCTCGAAGTGACGATCCTGGAGAGCGACGATCGGCGGGCGAACGTCGTCGCGCGTATCGAGGGCACCGATCCGGGCCGTGACGCGCTGCTGTTGCACGGGCATCTCGATGTCGTGCCGTTCGACGCGGGCGACTGGCGGCATCATCCGCTCTCGGCGGAAGTGGCCGACGGATGCGTCTGGGGGCGCGGGGCCGTGGACATGAAGGACATGGACGCGATGATCCTGGCGGTCGTGCGGCAACGGCTCAGGGAGGGGCGCCGGCCTGAGCGTGACGTGGTGCTCATGTTCACCGCCGATGAGGAGGCGGGTGGGGAGTACGGGGCGAAGTTCCTGGTCGAGGAGCACCCGGAGCTGTTCGAGGGGGTCACGGAGGCGATCGGGGAGGTCGGCGGGTTCAGCGTGTCGATCGGGGCGGATCAACGGCTCTACCTGATCGAGGCCGCGGAGAAGGGCATGGCGTGGATGCGGTTGACCGCGAACGGCCGGGCCGGGCACGGGTCGATGCTCAACCTGGACAACGCCGTGACCGAGCTCGCCGACGCCGTGGCGCGTGTGGGGCGGTATGAGTGGCCGGTACGACTGACGCCGACCATGAGCAGGTTCCTGGAGGAAATAGGCGGCGGCGATCCCGAGGCCGCGATCGCCAAGCTGGGGCCGGTGGCCAGGATGCTGGGCGCGGGGCTGCGCAACACGGTCAATCCGACCATGCTGGAGGCCGGTTACAAGGCGAACGTGGTGCCGCAGACGGCCTCGGCGACCATCGACGGGCGGTTCCTGCCGGGGTTCGAGGAGGAGTTCTTCGCCACGGTCGACGAGCTGCTCGGGCCCAACGTCACGAGGGAGTTCGTGCAGCACCAGGTGGCGCTGGAGTTCGGCTTCGAGGGGCCGCTGGTGACGGCCATGGTGGAGGCGCTGCTGGCCGAGGACCCGGCCGGGCGCGCCGTGCCGTACACGATGTCCGGAGGGACGGACCTCAAGTCGTTCAGCAGGCTCGGAATCCGGGGCTACGGGTTCGCGCCACTCAAGTTGCCTGCGGACCTGGACTTCTCTGGGATGTTCCATGGGGTTGACGAGCGGGTGCCGGTGGATTCGCTCAGGTTTGGGGTGCGAGTGCTTGACCGCTTCCTGGATCACTGCTGAAAACCCCTTGCGGCAACCTTGAGTGATGCTACGGTTACGGATCGTTGAGGGGTGAGTCCACGGACCGGCCTCACATTGTGAGGTCGGTCCTGGTGCTTCTGAAGGAGGGTTCACGTGGCACGCATGCCGGTGCGGTGGTGGCGGGCAATGCCCGCCCTCGCTTCCCGGCGCGTGCCCGTGATCATCTTCGCGGAGGATGCGATCGCCGATCGGGCCGCCCGGATGGCGCGGTTCGCGGCCGGCGCCCGCCAGGTCATCGCACGAGTAGTCGCGGCCGGCGTCCTGCTGGCCGCGGGATGGCTGCTCGCCGTTCTCTTCGGACTGCTCTTCGCCGCTCCGGCGGCCGCGGATTCCACCGCGGCGACAGGGACGGCCACAGCGGTCGGCACCTCTCGCACCGTCACCGGGTCCATCACGGACGGTTTCCCCACGGCTGACGGGAGGGTCTCGGCGTCGGACAACGCCGAGATGATCGGAAAGGTCTCGGCGTGGGACAACGCCGAGGCGATCGGAAAGGTCTCGGCGTCGGACAATGCCGAGGCGATGGCGGGGCGGACGGTCGACGGGCTCAACAGCCAGTCCGATCCCGGCCTGCCGCCTGCTTCTCCTGCGACCGATATCCTGGACACCAATGGTCTGGTGCCCAGCGGCGGTGGCAGTGGCCCGTTCGGGCCAAGCATGGGAGATGTCGCGCGGTCCTACTTCGACCCGCGTATCGAGGCTCGGCGCGCCCCCTTGGCGTCCGTGCTTCCTCCGGTCGTCCGCACAGCGGCGGATGACCCTTCTTTCTCACCTGACTGACCCCCGCCACAGATTCCGATGAGTACGGCGGCGGAGCGCGGCTAGATCCCCTCCGCCAGCGGGTGACATGTCAGTCATCTTGGTTCGCGATTCCCCGAGGTCTCCGCTGTGCGCGGCGCACTGCGACCTCGCATGCCCTCGGCTGCCCGCGAACCGTCAGGTATCCCCCTATGAACCAAGTAGGAGCATTCATCATGCGTACGTGGGCGAAGGCTTCGGCCCCCGCGGCTCTTCTAGCTGTAGCCGTCATGTCCTTCGGCAGCGGCACCGCGCTGGCCGACACCTCCGGCGACTCTTCCGTCGGCGGTGGCAACCAGGTCAACCTGCCTGTCTCGCTGCCGATCGACATCAGCGGCAACTCCGCCGCTGTGCTGGGCAAGTCCGAGGCGAGCTCCCAGGGCGGCGCCACGGTCGTCAACACCGGCAAGGGCGGCACCTCCGACAGGACCTCCGGCGACGGGAGCGTCCTTGGTGGCAACCAGCTCAACGCGCCGATCAACGTCCCGATCAACGCCTGCGGCAACGCCGTGTCCCTGATCGGCAAGTCCGACGCGGGCTGCAAGGGCGGCGCCTCGGTCAAGAACACCGGCAGGGCCGGCAGCTCCAACAAGACCTCTGGCAAGGGAAGCGTCCTTGGTGGCAACCAGGTCAACGCGCCGATCAACGTCCCGATCAACGCCTGCGGCAACGCCGTGTCCCTGATCGGCAAGTCCGACGCGGGCTGCAAGGGCGGCGCCACGGTCAAGAACGCCGGCAAGGGCGGGGCCGGTGGCAACCACACCTCTGGCCAGGGCTCCGTGCTCGGCGGCAACCAGGTGATCGCGCCGGTCAGCGCCCCGATCAACATCTGCGGCAACTCGGTGGCCGTGCTCGGCAGGGCGTTCGCGGGCTGCAAGGGCGGCGCCACGGTCAAGAACGGCGGGCACACCCACTACCGGGGCGGTCACGGCTCGACGGGCAACGACACCGACGGGCGCTTCGGGGTCGGCAGCGGCAACCAGGTCATCGCACCGATCAGCCTGCCCATCGTGGCCTGCGGCAACGCCGTCGGCAACGCGCACGCCGGCTGCAAGGGCGGCGCCTCGGTCAAGAACACCGGCAAGGGTGGCCCTGGCGGCAACACCACGTCCGGCAAGGGTTCCGTGCTCGGCGGCAACCAGGTGATCGCGCCGATCACCGCGCCGGTCAACGTCTGCGGCAACGCTGTGGCCGTGATCGGCAAGGCGTTCGCGGGCTGCAAGGGCGGCGCCTCGGTCAAGAACGGTGGCAGGGGCGGCGCCGGGGGCAACCACACCTCGGGCAAGGGCTCCGTGCTCGGTGGCAACCAGGTGGTCGCCCCGATCACCGCGCCGGTCAACGTCTGCGGCAACGCCGTGGCCGTGCTCGGGCTGTCCGGGGCTCGCTGCAAGGGCGGCGCCTCGGTGGTCAAGAACGGCGGTTCGGGCGCGGGTGGCAACACCACGTCCGGCAAGGGCTCCGTGCTCGGCGGCAACCAGGTGATCGCGCCGATCACCGCGCCGGTCAACGTCTGCGGCAACGCCGTGGCGGTGCTCGGCGACGCCGCGGCCGGGTGCCTCGGTGGCTCGAGTGTCGGCAAGCCGGGACACGAGGGCTACCACCCCTACGGACACTACAGCTCCCACCAGGCCGCCGACTCCAAGGCCGGTGGCGTGCTTCCCGCGCTTCCCCCGGTCCCGGTCCTGGGCAGCCTGCGGGGCGTGGGCAACATCACTCCGATGCGTGGCGGCGGCTCGCCCGAGCTGCCGGTCGTCGGCGACATGCCCCTGGTCGGTGACCTGCACGAGCTGTTCGGTCTGCCCGAGCTGCCCGGTCTGCCTGGCCAGCCCGCCACCCCGGTCAGGCACGTCACGCCGGCCAAGCACGTCAAGAACGGCAAGGCTCCGGTCACCCACGCCGCCCGCGCCGAGGACACGCAGTCGCCGCTGGCCCCGGCCACCGCGCTGATCGCCGGCACGCCTGTCGGTGGTGCGGTGAAGCTCGCGACCAGCAGCCTGCCCACCGGCGACCTGGGGCTGATGAGCGCGGCTCAGCCCGCGGGCGTCACGGGGATGACCACCGGCTCGCTGTTCGCGCTGGTCCTGGGCGCGATGTTCGCCGCCTCGGCCACGCTGTTCGCGGCCACCCGCCGCTTCCGGCTCGGCCGGAAGTAATGACAAGAACGTCTACCGCTCACAGCCGGTGAGCGAGTAGCGAAAGACGCTTTGCCCGTTCCGGGGGCGCGGCCCGGGGCGGGCAAAGCCATGTCTGATCACAGGGTGCTGCGGACGCGCATGACCTTGCGGCGCAACCGTACATGACGGCTTCCGTCAGGGTGCAGGCGCACACGCGAGAGCTCCCACTGACCGTACTCCGCGTGTTCGGTGAGCAGCTGACGTGCTGCTTCGCGGGACAGATCGCGCGGAATGAAGATATCCATGTAGGAGTAGTCGAGCACAACGATTAGTCTCCAGGGTGAGTCAGGGCGCGATGCCGCTCGATGGGGCTTATTCTGCGTGCTTGTGGGTGCGTCCGGAAGCTAGTGGGTAGTCCCGGGGGAAGGAAAATTCCGCGAGTCGGGTTACCTTTCAGATCAGTGCCGGCTCCCGGCAGGGGGAATTGCAAGCGAACAGTGAGGTAGGAAGCAGCGTGCCAGCCAACAACGGCAGCACCGGTGGAACCCGCCGTCTGGTGATCGTCGAGTCGCCCGCCAAGGCGAAGACGATCAAGGACTACCTCGGTGCCGGCTACATGGTCGAGTCCAGCATTGGCCACATCCGCGATCTGCCGGAGCGGGCCGATGACATCCCCGAGAAGTACAAGGGGGAGGCTTGGGCGCGCCTCGGGGTCAATGTCGAGCATGAGTTCGAGCCGCTGTATGTCGTCAACGCCGACAAGAGGTCGCAGGTCAGCAAGCTGAAGCAGCTGCTGAAGGATGCCGACGAACTCTACCTGGCCACTGACGAGGACCGCGAGGGCGAAGCCATCGCATGGCACCTGCGCGAGGTGCTCAAGCCCAAGGTGCCGGTGCACCGCATGGTCTTCCACGAGATCACCCCGCAGGCCATCCGGGACGCGGTGGCCAATCCGCGCGACCTGAACCTGCGCCTCGTCGACGCCCAGGAGACCAGGCGCATCCTCGACCGGCTCTATGGCTATGAGGTCAGCCCGGTCCTGTGGAAGAAGGTCAAGCCGCGGCTGTCGGCGGGCCGGGTGCAGTCGGTGGCGACCAGGCTGGTGGTGGAGCGCGAGCGGGAGCGCATGGCGTTCACGTCCGCCCATTACTGGGACCTGCAGGCGCTGTTCGACACGGGCAAGGCCGAGGAGCGTCCGCGTGACTTCACCGCGACGCTGACCTCGGTCGACGGCAAGCGGGTCGCCCAGGGGCGCGACTTCGCCACCACCGGCCTGCTGAAGACGAACGACGTGCTCCACCTGTCGGAGGCCGCCGCCGGTGAGCTGGCTGGCCGGCTCCAGGGTTCGTCGTTCGCGGTCAAGTCCGTCGAGCGCAAGCCGTACACCCGTAAGCCGTACGCTCCCTTCCGGACGACCACTTTGCAGCAGGAGGCGAGCCGCAAACTGGGCTTCTCCGCCAAGTACACGATGCAGGTGGCGCAGCGGCTCTACGAAAACGGCTTTATCACCTACATGCGTACCGACAGCATCACGCTGTCGGAGACGGCGGTGGCGGCCGCGCGCTCCCAGGCGATCAAGCTGTACGGCTCTGCGTACGTTCCCGACAAGCCGCGTGTTTACACCAGCAAGGTCAAGAGCGCGCAGGAGGCGCACGAGGCGATCCGGCCTTCCGGGGAGGAGTTCCGCACTCCCGGTGAGACCGGGCTGAACGGTGACCAGTTCCGCCTGTACGAGCTGATCTGGCAGCGGACCGTCTCGTCCCAGATGAAGGACGCGGTCGGCGAGTCCGTCACGGTCAAGGTGCGCGGCGCGTCGGCCACCGGCGAGGACGTCGAGTTCAGCGCCTCGGGCCGGACGATCACGTTCTACGGCTTCCTCAAGGCGTACGTCGAGGGTGCCGACGATCCGTCGACCGATCGCGACGACTCCGAGAAGCGGCTGCCGAACCTGGCCGAGGGCGACGCGCTGAGCGTGTCGCGGCTTGACGTGGCCGGCCACTCGACCAAGCCGCCCGCCCGCTACACCGAGGCTTCGCTGGTCAAGGAGATGGAAGATCGGGAGATCGGGCGTCCTTCGACGTACGCCTCGATCATCGGCACGATCCTCGACCGTGGCTACGTGTTCAAGAAGGGCACCGCGCTGGTGCCGTCCTTCCTGGCATTCGCCGTGGTCAACCTGCTGGAGCAGCATTTCGGCAACCTGGTCGACTATGAATTCACCGCCGAGATGGAGAAGGTGCTCGACGACATCGCCAACGACCGGGCGGAGCGGGTGCCGGAGCTGCAGCGCTTCTACTACGGCGAGGACGGCGACGAGGGCCTGAAGGAGATGGTCACCGACCTCGGCGACATCGACGCCAAGGAGATCAGCTCCTTCCCGATCAAGGGCACCGACATCGTCATCAGGGTCGGGCGATACGGCCCATACCTTGACAGAGGCGGCGCTCGGGTGAACGTGCCCGAGGACATGACACCCGACGAACTGACCGCCGAGAAGGCGGAGGAGCTCTTCTCGCGGCCCACTGGCGACCGCGAGATGGGGACCGATCCGGTGACCGGGCACATGATCGTCGCCAAGGACGGGCGATTCGGGCCGTACGTCACCGAGATCCTGCCCACGCAGGAGGAGGAGACCCCGAAGCGGCGCACCAAGAAGGCCGACGCGGCGAAGCCGCGGACGAGCTCGCTGTTCAAGTCGATGTCGCTCGACACCGTGACGCTCGAGGACGCGCTCAAGCTGCTGTCGATCCCCCGGGTCGTCGGCGAGCTGGAGGGCGAGGAGGTCGTCGCGTACAACGGGAAGTTCGGCCCCTACCTGAAGAAGGCCGCCGAAACGCGGTCGCTGGCCGCGGAGGAAGAGCTGTTCACGGTCACGATCGAGCAGGCCAAGGAGCTGTTCTCCCAGCCCAAGCCGCGGGGCAGGGGCCGGGCGGCGGCCGCGCCGCCGCTGCGCGAGCTGGGTGAAGACCCCAACTCCAAGAAGCCCGTCGTGGTCAAGGAGGGGCGATTCGGTCCCTACGTGACCGATGGCGAGACGAACGCGTCGCTGCGCAAGGGCGACACGGTCGAGGAGATCACGATCGAGCGGGCGGCGGAACTGCTGGCCGAGCGGCGTGAGCGGGCCCCGGCGCCGAAGAAGACGACGACCCGGAAGGCGCCGGCCAAGAAGGCACCCGCGAAGAAGCCGGCGGCCAAGTCGTAAGTAGCATTGCCGCGTGGTGGTCTTGATCTTCGTGGGCCTGGTGTTCGTGGCGCATCTCTATCTGTGGCATCGGATGGTGCGCTCGACCACTAGGCGCGGGCGGGTGCGCACCGGCCTGACCTGGGGGCTGGTGGGGCTCCTCGCGCTGGTCGTCGTGACGTTCGCGGGGATGCGGCTGGAGATGTTCCAGTGGCTGGCGTGGCCGGGCTATCTCTGGATCGCGATCATGTTCTATCTGGTGATCGCTCTGGTCCTGCTGGAGATTCCGCGGTTGGTGGCGTGGTTAGCGCTGGTCCGGGGGCGGGTGGCCGGGTCGCCGCCGTCGCCGGTTGAGGTGGTGCGACCGGTGACGGTGCCTGCCTCTGGTTCTCCCGATGTTTCGGATATTTCGGGTTTTGGGCAGGTTTCGGGGGTGGAGCCGTCGCCGGGCGGCGACGCGATGAGCAGGCGGCTCTTCCTCGGACGGAGCACCGCCGCCGTCGCGGGCGTGGGTGCGCTCGGCACGGTCGGGTACGGCATCAGCGCCGCGCTGGGTGATCCGGTGATCGAACCGGTCAAGGTCACGCTGCCCGGGCTCGACGCCAGGCTGAGCGGCCTGCGGTTCGCCGTGGTCAGCGACATCCACCTGGGGCCGCTCACGGGCAAGGCGCACACCGAACGCATCGTGCGGATGATCAATGGTCTGCGGGCCGACGTGGTGGCGATCGTCGGCGACCTGGTCGACGGCTCGGTGGCCGAGCTGGGCCCGCTGGCCAGGCCGCTGCGGAGCCTCGAATCCCGCTATGGCGCCTATTTCGTGACAGGTAATCACGAGTACTACACGAGAAACGGCCCTGGTGAGTGGATCGAGGAGCTGGACCGGCTCGGCGTTCGCTCGTTGCGGAACGAACGGGTGGAGATCCGGCACCAGGGCGGCGTGCTGGACCTGGCCGGGGTGAACGACCTCAACGGCGCCACCGCGAACGACGGGCCCGACTTCGACAGGGCGCTCGGCGGTCGCGATACGAGCCGCTCCACGGTCCTGCTGGCCCATCAGCCGGTTCAGGTCTCGCAGGCCGCTCGTTATGGCGTGGACCTGCAGTTGTCGGGGCACACGCATGGCGGGCAACTGGCGCCGTTCAACCTCGTGGTGCCGCTGCAGCAGCCGGTCGTGTCGGGGCTGGCGACGGTTGACGGGGTGCGGGTGTACGTCACGCGCGGCGCCGGGTTCTGGGGGCCGCCGGTCCGGGTGGGCGCGCCGCCCGAGATCACGCTGCTTGAGCTGCGCTCCTGACTTCGCGAGGCGCGAGTTTGCGGGCGACTCTGTGGGCGCGCCGCCCGAAACCGCGCTGCTTGTCGTTGTGGGCGCGCTGCCCGAGACCCGCCGTGCTCCCGGCTTCCGTGGTGTTTGAAGTGGGCTGCTGACTTTCCGCGATCCGCTGGTCACTCAAGCCGCGAGGGGGTAGTATCCAAGCGGATACGTTGGAGGTGGGATGATCTCTTCCCCGGTGGAGGGAGCGTTCGGCGACCTGCTGCCCGAGCAGGGTGCGGTGCCCGAGGGGCCGACGCCCGACGTCACGTTCTGGGCGGAGCGTGGCGGCCTGCTGCTCAAACAGGCCAGACACGCGGCCAACATGAACCAGAAGGCGCTGGCCGGCATGAGCGGCACGTCGCGGACGACGTTGTCGGCCTACGAGCACGGCCGGAAGTCGCCCACGCTCGAAACGGCCGGGCGCATCCTCGACGCCGCCGGGTTCCGGCTGGTGCTGGAGGCCAAGGTCGAGTTCACCACCTGCCAGGGGGCCGACGGCCGCCCGTTCCACGTGCCCAACCGGCTGCCGCGCCTGCCGGCATTGCGGGCCCTGGCTGCCATCCGCCTTGGCGACAGGGCCTATGACCTGGCCGATCGCGGGGATCGCCGGGACGCCTACGTCGTGCTGTTGCGGGAAGGGACTCAGCGGGAGCTGCTCGAGCATCTCGACGGGCTGCTGCTGGTGGAGCTCTGGGATGAGCTGGTGCTTCCTGAGCCCGTACGGGCCGGGTGGCAGCCGTTGGTGGAGCTCGCCCGGCCGTACAAAAGGGACTAGCGAGACAAGAAGGATCTGTCTGGTGTTTTCGGGGGCCTATTCGAGCTGTGTATCATGCGCGACGGCCCGTATACGTAATACTCTCAGCGACGAGCAGCCGGGTATATCCGGCTCGTCTCCTGTCTTCCCATTTCCGGCGAGCACCTGGATACGCTGACATTATGACCGCCCGTGGCCGACGCCAACCGACACATGTGCTGGCTAACGCATCTTTCCGCCGGCTCTGGACGGCGATGTCGGTGTGCAGCCTCGGCGACTGGCTGAACATCCTGGCACTGACCGCCCTGGCAGGAAACCTGACCCAGGGCGACTACCGCACGCAGTCGCTGGCCGTCGGCGGTGTCTTCATCGCCAAGATGTTGCCCGCCGTCCTGCTCGGACCCCTCGCGGGAGCGTTCGCCGACCGCTTCGACCGGCGGGTGACGATGTTCACCTCCGACCTGGCCCGGTTCGCCGTGGTGCTGTCGATCCCGCTGGTCGGCAGCTATCAATGGATCATCGTCGCGACGATCCTGGTCGAGTGCGTCAACCTGTTCTGGGTCCCGGCCAAGGACGCCACGGTCCCCAACCTGGTGCCGAAGGAGCAGCTCGAATCGGCCAACCAGCTCAACCTGCTGGTCACCTACGGCAGCGCGCCGGTCGCCGCGATCCTGTTCACGGCGCTGTCCGTGGTGGGCGACGTGCTGAAGAACGCCGTGCCGTTCCTGTCCGGCATGGACCCCACCGGGCCGGCGCTGATCGTCAACGCCTGCGCGTACCTGGTGTCCGCGTTCCTGATCTTCACGCTGCGCGGCATCCCCAAGCGTGACGGCGCCATCTCCACCCCGTCGGTGCTCAAGCAGATCGTCGAAGGCTGGCGGTTCGTGGGCGCCAACCGGTTGGTGCGCGGTCTGATCATCGGCATGCTGGGGGCGTTCGCGGCGGGCGGCGCGGTCGTGGGCGTCGCGAAGATCTACGTGGGCGCGCTCGGCGGCGGCGACGCGGCCTACGGCGTGGTGTTCGCCGCGGTCTTCGTCGGCATGGCGCTGGGCATGTTCTTCGGCCTCCGGCTGCTGCGCGAGCTGTCGCGGCGCCGGTTGTTCGGTCTGGCGATCACCGTGGCGGGCGTGGTGCTGATCGCGATCGCGATCATCCACAACCTGGTGATCGTGGTCATGCTGACCGTGCTGCTCGGGGCGTGCGCGGGCATCGCGTGGATCATCGGCTACACGCTCATCGGCCTCGAGGTCGAAGACTCGATGCGGGGGCGGACGTTCTCGTTCCTGCAGTCGACCGCGCGGGTGACGCTGCTGTTCGTGGTGGCGGTGGCCAACCCGCTGGCCGCGCTCGTCGGCGCGCACCCGCTGAGGCTGGGCGAGGTGGTCTACCGGTTCGACGGCACCAACCTGGTGCTGGTGGTCGGTGGCGTGCTCGCGACGGTCGTCGGCCTGCTGGCGCTGCGCCACATGGACGACAGGAAGGGTGTCTCGCTCTCCGAGGACCTGATCGCGGCGGTGCGCGGCGAGCGGCCGAAGTCGGAGACGGCGGAGCAGGTGCCGGGGCTGTTCGTGGCGTTCGAGGGCGGTGAGGGGTCGGGTAAGACGACCCAGTCGCGACTGCTCGCCATCTGGCTGCGCGATCAGGGCTTCGACGTCGTACAGACCCGTGAGCCCGGCTCGACCAAGGTCGGCATGCGGCTGCGCGCGATCCTCCTCGACGCGGCCGAACGCGGGCTCTCGGCGCGCGCAGAGGCGCTGCTGTACGCCGCAGACCGGGCCGAACACGTCGAGAAGGTCATCAGACCGGCCCTCTACCGCGGCTCGCTGGTGATCTCCGACCGCTACGTGGACTCGTCGCTGGCCTACCAGGGAGCGGGACGGGCGCTCGACCCCGAGGACGTCTCCAAGGTCAACGCCTGGGCCACGGGTGGGCTGGTCCCGCATCTCACGGTGCTGATCGACACGCCGCCCCAGGTGGGGCTGACCAGACTGGGCGGCGCGGCGGACCGGATCGAGTCCGAGCCGCTGGAGTTCCACGAGCGGGTGCGCAAGGAGTTCAGGGCGCTGGCCGCCGCCGACCCCGACCGCTACCTGGTGGTCGACGGGATGCTGCCGCCCGAGCAGATCACCCGGCTGATCCAGGACCGGGTGCACGAGCTCCTACCCGATCCGGTGCCGCAGGAGTCCGAGGACATCACGGGCACGATGCCCGCCATCCGCGACTAGCCTTGTCGGGTGAGCGTCTTCGATGACCTCGTCGGTCAGGACCAGGCGGTGGCCGTGCTGTCCCGCGCGGCCGCGGCGGCAGGCGATGCCGTGCGGGGTGGTCGCGGCGCGGGCATGACGCACGCCTGGCTGTTCACCGGCCCGCCCGGGTCGGGCCGGGAGGAGACCGCGCGGGCGTTCGCGGCGGCGCTGCTCTGCCCGGACGGCGGCTGTGGTCACTGCGACCAGTGCCACCAGGTGCTGATCGGCTCACACCCCGACCTCGAGACGGTACGCCCCCAGGGCCTGTCCTACAGCGTCAAGCAGACGCGCGAGCTCATCCTGCGGGCGGCGGGCGCGCCCACGCAGGGCCGCTGGCGGGTCATCCTGTTCGAGGACGCCGACCGGGCCACGGAGTCGGCGGCGAACGCCCTGCTCAAGGCCATCGAGGAGCCGCCTCCCCGTACGGTCTGGCTGCTGTGCGCGCCCGCCGCCGACGACATGATGATCACCATCCGATCGCGCTGCCGGGTGATCACCCTGGCCACCCCCGCCACGGAGGCGGTCGCCCACGTGCTGGCCACCCGCGACAGCGTGCCCTGGGAGACCGCCCGCTTCGCCGCCCGCGCCTCTCAGGGGCACATCAGCCGGGCTCGGGCACTGGCCCTGGACGAGAACGTACGGCGGCGCCGGGAGGCCGTCCTGGCCATCCCTCGCTCGCTGTCCGGGGTCGGCGATTGCGTCTCGGCGGCCGAACGCCTGGTCAAAACGGCCGAAGAAGAGGCCGCGGCGGCGACGGCCGCGCTCAACGAGACCGAGACCACCGAGCTGCGCAAGATCTACGGCGAGGGGTCCACGGGCAAGGGCCTCAACCGTGGGTTGGTGCGAGGCGGCGCGGGGGCGTTGAAGGAGCTGGAGGACCGGCAGAAGTCGCGGGCCACGCGCATCAAACGCGACTCGCTCGACGCGGCGCTGCTGGAGCTGGTGTCGTTCTATCGGGACGTCCTGGCCATGCAGTTCGCGGCCGGGGTGGAGCTGGCCAACGACGACCTCCGCTTCGAGCTCGACCAGCTGGCCAAGCTGTCGACGCCGGAGGAGACGTTGCGGCGGATCGATGCGATCATGCGATGCCGCGAACGCCTCGACGCCAACGTCAACCCGCAGATCGCGGTCGAGGCGATGATGCTCTCCCTCCGGTCCGCCGCGTAGCGGGTTCTTTCCCGCCGGGTGACCCTCGCCGGTCCGCCGCGTAGCGGGTTCTTTCCGGTGACCCTCGCGGAAGTTGGTCATGTGGCAGGAGCAGCAGATGAGGCCCTTGAGCGTCTCTGTAATGTGAAAGTCGAGCAGCTTTCCCCACCAGAGCCCTTGATACGAGAACGCGTCGATGTCGCGGCGATCTTCGCTGAGCATCACGTGGGTCTCGTGCGGCTGGCGCTCGTCATGGTCGGTGACCAGGCGACCGCCGAAGACGTCGTCCAGGAGGCGTTCACACGCACCCACGCCAGCCGCTGGAGGCTGCGAGATCCGGACAAGGCGCTGGCCTATGTGCGTTCCGCGGTGTTCAACGGCTGCCGGTCCGTGATGCGGAGGCGGGCGATCGCGTTCCGCCGCGCCGTGCCGTACGAACCGCCTGTCTGGTCCGCGGAGAGCGCCGTCCTGGTGAGCGAGGAGCGCCGCGAGGTGCTGCTGGCCCTGCGCGAGCTGCCGAGCAGGCAGCGCGAGGCGCTGACGTTGCGTTACTACCTAGATCTGTCCGACCAGGAGATCGCCGAGACCATGGGCATCAGCGGGGGCACCGCCAGATCAACGATCGCACGAGGGCTCGCTGCTCTCGGCCGAGCACTTGAGGAGGGTTCATGAACAGCCCTGTGGAAGAACGTCTACGTGCGGCCCTCACTGAGGCGGGTGCCACGGTCGATCCCAGCACGCTGCGGCCGCTCAAATCACTCGACCGGCGCCGTCGCGTCGATTTCCGCCTGCTTGCTGTGGCTGGGGTTACGGTGGTGCTCGCGGGGGCGGCGACCGTGGCCGCACTCACGTCTGCCGGCGACGAGCAGCGCGCGGTGGCGGCCAACCCGCCGATCAGCGAGAAGGGGCCGCAGGAGGTCCGTCTCTTCCTGTGCTCCACCGGGTCGAAGAGCCCCGATTGCGCGGGCAGCGCCACTGCCGAGCAGGTGGCGGCACTACAGGCGACTCTGAGCGAGCGGCCGGACGTAGAGTGGTTGTCTTTCGAAGATCAGGCGACGGCCTACAAGAGTTTTCGTCAGCACTACGCAGGCAACAACGCGGTTCTAGACGGGGTCGAGATGAGCGACATGTTCGCGTCGTTCCGGGTCAAGCTCAAGCCCGGAGCCGACGTGGATGCGCTGATCCAAAAGGCGAAGGCGACAGGCGGGGTGGTCAACGCCTCACGTACATCGCTGAACGCCCTGACGGGGGCCGCCGAGCCGCCGAAGATGGAGGTTACGGTCTTCCTATGTGGGGATCATTCGTCCATGCCAGCGTGCGGCGCCGTCGTCACTCGGGGACCGTCAAAGAAAGTTCAGATGATCAGCAGAGAGGGAAAAAGGATCACGCCGGCCCAGCAGAGAGCCGTTGCGACGGCGATCGACCGGATGCCAGACGTCGCATCAGTACATTTCGAAGATCAGCAAGAGGCGTACGAAAACTTCCGCCGTTCCTATGCCGGCAACAAGGCTCTCGTCCAGGCAACGAAGCCATCCGACATGCCCATCTCGTTCCGTCTGGCGATGAAGCCGGCTTCCCATGGGGACGCGATGATCGACAAGCTGCGCCGCATGCCCGGCGTCGCGCAAGTCGTCGACCAGAGGTGCATGAGCGAACAGCTGGAGATCTATACGCGTTATGGGATCTCACAGCCTGGAGGCAGCAAGATGTGCGCTACAAAGACGCGGTAGTGCCGTTCCGGGGCGCCTGAGGGTGCCGCAGGGATCTGGTGATGGGGTCCTCACGCCGTACGCGTAGACACACGTAATGTGGCAACCGAAGGCCGTAAGAACCCCCGAGGCCGTCAGGAGGCGAGCACGAGCCCATGGGAATGATCATGGCCGTGAGCTTCACCCGCTACGGGCGGCTCTACTACCTCGATCCCGGTGGCCACACCCCCAAGGTGGGCGACAAGGTGCTGGTCCCGACCGAATCGGGTCCTGAGGTGGCGGAGTGCGTGTGGGCGCCGCAATATTCGAGTGAAGACATCGACGGAATGCCGGTGTGCGCGGGCATAGCGGGAGAGGAACACCTCTCCCGCGACGAGACCAACAAGCGCCGCAGGGCCGAGGCCCGCAGCGTGTCCAAGCGGTTGATCAAACGGCACGAGTTGCCGATGAAGGTGGTGGGCGTCGACTACCTCGACCAGGACAACGTCTACACGGTTTACTTTTCCGCTCCGCATCGGGTCGACTTCCGCGCGCTGGTCCGAGACCTGGCCCGCAACCTGCGGGCCCGGGTGGAGCTGCGGCAGATCGGCCCGCGTGACGAGGCGCGCCTACAGGGTGGCATCGGCCCATGCGGCCGCGACCTGTGCTGCGCCACGTTCCTCAAGGACTTCGAGCCGGTCTCCGTGCGCATGGCCAAGGACCAGGACCTCCCGGTCAATCCCTTGCGCATCGCCGGGGCGTGTGGGCGGCTGATGTGCTGTCTCAAGTACGAGCATCCGCTCTATGTCGAGACCCGCAACCGGATGCCGCGTACGGGCAGTCGGGTGAGCACGCCGCAGGGGGAGGGGAGTGTCCTGGGGCATAACGTCCCGGCGGACACGGTGACGGTGCGTCTGGACGATGGTGGACGGCGCTGTGCGTGCCCTTCCGCCTCGGTGTGCTCGCCACGGCAGCAGCACGACAAGATGTACGGCGAGGAGGGCGGCACGTCGTCTCCTGGCGGATAGCGGCGGGTAGCCGGCGGGCACGACGCGGGAAGTTCACGGGCGGTGCTCGTGAACTTCGTGCCGGTCTGCCGCGCCCTTGTGCTCCTCAGCTGTGCTCCTTGACTGGGCCGCGTTTCGGGCAAGGGGGTCGGAGAGGCAAACCTGACCCGTATGCGGAGAGGCACGCCTGGCACGTATGCGGCGCGGCGCCTGGCACGTATGCGGCGCCGGGGCTGGTCTGGCCCGTATGCGGCGCGGGCTGATGCCATCCGCAGGCGGGAGGGAGATGGGGCACGCGTAAGATTCGGAGCGTGTGGGTTCGAGCACTGACCGTCGTCGCCGCGACTGTGTTGTTCGCCTCCGCCTGTGCCGGGACGAGGGCGCCGGCGGACGGGCTGAGCTGGTCTGACTGTGGTGACGGGTTCGACTGCGCGAAGCTGTCGGTGCCGCTCGACTACGGTCAGCCGAATGGCGAGCACATCAAGATCAGTGTGGTCCGACTGCCGGCCACCGGCGACCGAATCGGGTCTCTCGTGGTCAACCCAGGCGGTCCAGGAAGTTCCGGGGTCACGTATGCGCGAGCCGCTCGATCGATCGTGAGCGAGGAGGTGCGCGAACGGTTCGACGTCGTAGGGTTCGATCCACGCGGTGTGGGTGAGTCGTCGCCGATCGAGTGTCTGAGTGACTCGCGGCTCGACGCGTTCATCGCCCTGGACACCACCCCCGACACGTCGCAGGAACGGGCCGCGCTCGAGCAGGGCTCGCGCGAGTTCGCGAAGGGCTGCGAGGCCGGGTCAGGCCGACTGCTGCCGCATGTGGGCACCGTCGACGCCGCGCGGGACATGGACGGGCTGCGCCAGGCACTCGGCGACCAGAAACTGACCTATATCGGCAAGTCCTACGGCACCTTCCTGGGCGCTGTTTATGCGGACATGTTCCCCAGCAAGGTCCGAGCCCTCGTGCTCGACGGCGCTCTCGACCCGGCCACCTCCCGGCTGAAGCTCAACGCCGACCAGGCCATGGGCTTCGAACGCGCCCTCCGCGCCTACCTGGAGTCCTGCCTGGCGGAGGGCGACTGCCCGTTCCGCAGCCGTACCGTCGACGGCGCTCTGGCCGAGGTGACCGAGCTCCTGCACCGTACAGACGCCCGTCCATTGCCGGCCGACGGGCGCCAAGCCGGCGAGTCGCTCGCCACCCTCGGCGCCCTGACGCCGCTCTACGACCGTGGCTCCTGGCCAGAACTAACCGAAACGTTCCGCCAGGCCCTGAACGGCGACGGCAGATTGCTCCTCCGCAACGCCGACCAACTGATCGACAGACACGCCAACGGCGCCTATTCCAACCAGACCGAGGCCAACATGGCCATCAACTGCGTAGACGGCGCCTATCCCAAGGACGTCTCCGCATACGCGGCCGCAGCGACGGAAGCGGAACACCAGGCACCTAGGTTCGGCTCCTATCTCATGTGGAGCTCGCTCCCCTGCGCCTTCTGGCCCGCCAAGCCGACACTCACAAACCGCTCACTCACTGCCAAAGGCGCCGCCCCGATCCTGGTCATCGGCACCGAACGCGACCCGGCCACCCCGTACTCATGGGCGCAGGCCCTGGCGAGCGAACTGAACTCGGGCGTGTTCCTCGGCTATGACGGTGACGGTCACACGGCGTACTTCAACGGCTCGACATGTGTGGACGACGCGGTGGACCACTACCTGCTGACGGGCACACCACCAGAGGACGGAACAGTCTGTCCGGGCATCGGCTGATCGGGGGAGCAAGAACCCCTTGGGCTCCTGTAGACTCGTTCACGCTGTACGGCACGCCGCCTTAGCTCAGTCGGCCAGAGCACTTCACTCGTAATGAAGGGGTCTCGGGTTCGAATCCCGAAGGCGGCTCCAGGTCAAAGGCCCCTCGCGATGATCGCGGGGGGCCTTTTGCTAACACTCCTGCTAACAGGAGCATCGTGCCGGGCCCTTGTATGGCCTATGAGATCCTCTGCCATGCCTGTAACCAATGAATGGCTGGCTGGTCCGTCACCAACCAAGCGCCTGGATAGAGAACTGCTGGAAGAGCGCATCCTGAACCTGCTCTCATCGCAGAACATGTGTGTCCTGGCGACGTCTGGGGCTGACGGGCCGCTGGCGACCCCCGTGCGTTACTTCCACCTGGGCTTCGCGCTCATGTTCACGGCGGTGCCCACGTCTCCCAAGATGCGGAACGTAGCCGCAGACCCCAGGGTCTCGATCGGTATATTCGCCCCGCTGGTGGGACAGGCCAGCAGCCGAGGCGCCCAGGTCTTCGGACGAGCCCGCGTTCTTGGGATCGATGATCCGGAGTTCTCGCACTACTGGCCCGCGTTCAGGTGGCAGTCGGATCATGTGGAGCGTTCGCGCCCGCTCGACGAACCGCCGTCCGGCCCGCTGACCGTTGTCGAAGCTGATCGGATTGTCTATACAGAACACTGGCTTCGACGAAGCGGGTATGCACCGCGTCAGCTCTGGAAGCGGCAGGCGGACTGAGGCTGATAGCGAGAAGGCTCATGTGATCTACGAGGGACCTCCTACGGCTGCCGTTGCTCCTAATCTGCGGTTTCGAGGGAGTTGGCGAAGATATCGGCAGCGGCTGCTTCCGCGGAGCGGATCATGCGGGCATAGACCCGGAGGGTGATCGCGGGGTCGGCATGGCCGAGGCGGGCCGCGACGACGTGTACGGGAACGCCGGCCAGGACCAACACGGTCGTGTGGACATGGCGTAGGTCGCGCAGACGGATCATCGGTAGTGGTCGGGGGCGGTACCTTCAGAGTATGCATGCGGTGGCGCACGAGATCATGCCGGTTTTCGATCGCCTGGCGGAAGCCGTGCATTCTCACGGAGCATGCTCCTCGTGAGCCGGGCACCCGTTCTGTTGTTCCTTCATCGGGCCTGGCCTAGCAGGATGCGAAGCCACAGCCGTTCAGCCTCGGGGGCGCGCAGCCAGTCGGATTGGTGCTCGACCACGCAGTCCGAGCGGTAGAGGCGCCGGATGAAGTGCAGGCCGCCTGCCTGGCACAGCTCGTACACGATGTGCTGGCACTCGCAGGTGTGATCGCGCACTCGTACCCGATCGCAACGGGGATCGGGCTTCTGCCAGGTGAGCCGCTCATAGCCTGCTTGAGGTACGGCCGGATGGACCCCGTGGTACGGATCGTCGAGATCGCCAAGGTCCGTCACGGGTTCACCCTCGTGTTCCGAGAAAGCTGAAAAGCGATCTCGTGTTGCCATTGCAGCTCTCGGACGAGCGCGGCGTCGTCGTCACCGCTCACTGTCTGGGCCATCCCGGCACCGATCTGGTCATCACTCAGGGCCATCCCACGTCGCGTGGCATACCAGCTTCCGGGGCCCGTGTCGGTCGCAC
The DNA here is from genome assembly GCF_044460705.1 of Nonomuraea sp. NPDC050022. Taxonomy (NCBI): domain Bacteria; kingdom Bacillati; phylum Actinomycetota; class Actinomycetes; order Streptosporangiales; family Streptosporangiaceae; genus Nonomuraea; species Nonomuraea sp. NPDC050022. The sequence continues at coordinate 252,763 of NZ_JBITKE010000004.1, read as the reverse complement.
CGCGCCAGATCACCCAGTTCGGGTATTGGGTTGCCAGATCCTGAAGCGTCATGAGGCCAGCCGATCAAGGTAGGGTCAACGTACATCCGAATGTAGCTACATACGTACGTAGGCGCAATCGAAGGTGCGTACAGTGCTACGTAGCTTCGAGGTCATGGCCATTGACCCCAGCGCCGACCGCCCGGTCTACAAGCAACTCGCCGACCTGATCCGGGCACGCATCGAAGGAGGAGACCTGCGCCCCGGGCAGAGACTCCCCGCCGAGAGCGACTACGTGGCCGAGTTCGGCATCTCCCGCGACTCGGTCCGTCGAGCCATGGCCGTACTCAGGGGAGAGGGACTCATCATCACCGAGCTACGCGGCTCACGCGTCCGAGACGCAGGCGAAGCCGTCACCGTCCAGATAACCCCAGGAACCCACGTCACGGCGCGCATGCCCACCGAGCCCGAACGCAAGCAACTCGGCGTAGCCGAAGGCGTGCCCATCCTGGTCATCACCGACCCAGACGGAGAATCCCGCCTACTCCCCGCAGACCGGACCATCGTCAAGGCCGGCGACGAAGCGTAAACCTCAAGGCCGTTCGATCATCAGGCGTTGTCCGAGACACCGAGGCGGGCAGCAATCGCGCAGGTCGGGACGTTATGACCATGATCGGATGAGTACTTTCTTCACGGTATTCAAGCCGCCGCCCGTTGGGCGGCGGGCGGTCGGCGGTACGCGCCCGGGCGTGCGGCCTCTCCGGGCCGGTCCCGCCCGCGACCGCCGCCGCACATCGGAACGGCGCACGAGAGACGTACGGCAGGCTGAACCAGCGCCACCGGCGGCGCTGCGGTCCGCTCATCCCGACAACAGGCGCACGACGGTTAGCGATCAGGTTATTGAGCCAGATTGAGGCTTGGCTGAGCAGGCTATTGGGCCACTCCCGTAGGGCTCGACCAGGCTGTTGAGCCAGGTCACGACGTGTGCGTATCGCCTGGAATTGGTCATCCGCGTCCATGATCCTGCTGTTGATCCCTTCAACGGGGTTCCGGAGGATGGCGATGATGGCGCGGAGGTCGGTCTACGTGATCGACATTGCCAAAGGTGGCGGGGGCGGGACGGGTGCGGAAGACTGCCACGATGGCTGCTGAGTACGCCCAGAGTGACCAGTTCCGTGGTGCCCGCATCCACCTGTGCGACCTTGCCGGTCTCGAGATCCGCGATTGCGAGGTCAGCGGTCTGAAGATCGTCGACTGCTATGGGAGCGACGTCTACCTCGGTGGCGACTTCGAGCGTCTCGTCGTCAACGACGTCGACGTGACCGCCTACGTCGAGGCCGAGCTCGACCGGCGGCACCCCACGCGGGTGCTGGCGCGTGACGCCGCGTCCTGCGTCGACTACCGGGCTGCTTGGGATGCCATCGAGACGCAATGGGAGGCGACGCTCGACCGCGCCAGGCTCCTGCCCGAGGCCAAGCTGCACGAGCAGGTCAACGGCGAGTGGTCGTTCGTCCAGACCCAACGGCACCTGCTGATGGCCGGCGATGCCTGGCTTGGTAATGCCGTGCTCGAGGAGGATGCGCCGTACCACCCGTTGGGCCTTCCTCACGGCGGGATGCCGCCCGACGCGACGGCGAAGCTCGGTCTCACCCTCGAAGCCACTCCGACGCTCGACGAAGTGCTCGCGCCGCGGCTTGCCCGCATGGCCACGATGCGGCGTGTCGTCGACGGGCTCACCGAGGCCGAGCTCGATCGGGTATGCGGTCGCAGGCCGGCGGACCCGTATCCCGACCAGGAGTACGTCGTGCGCCGCTGCCTCAAGGTGGTGCTGAAGGAAGAGGCCGAGCATCACCGTTATGCGGTGCGTGACCTCGCCGTGCTCGAGGCCGGTGCCTGAACTGGCGCCGACCCGGCCGGAAATGACTTCCAACCCCATTTGGCTGCGCGGCGGCTGTTTATCATTCATCGCCAGCAATTCTCTGATTCGGAAGCCAAGCCGCTCATACAGCCGGTTCGCGGCCACGCGATCCAGCGGAAGGTGAGACCAACGGTGGCTTCTCGGGCCAGTCGGAGAGCGTGTCCGGGTTAGCGCGGCAGCGACGTCCTGGGATCTCGCCGTAGCGTCCACGTCTTCGATATGGGCGGAGGAACGCCCCCACAGAGCGGTTCGGTGTGGACTGGCAGGCTGGCCTTGCCGTCTTGCCGGGACGTGGGTCTTACCGCCGCTCGTATTGCTCGATCGTGATCGTACGACTACTGTCTGTGACGGTATGCCAAGGGCGAGGAGGCTTGACGATGCGATGGCCGTTGCGCGTATGCGTTCTCGCCACGCTGTCGTTCGCCGCCTTAACCGCCTGTGCCGGACGGATCGGCGGCGAGAAGGGCCGGGCGTCGGATCCGCAGTGCTTTATGGAGATTTTGCATGAAGGGATGAGCATCTCGTCAGCTGGGATCGGCGCGACCCTGAAGTACTGGTGCGAAGTGCCGCCCATTCGACATCGGATATCCGTCCGGATACAGCTCCGGGATACCAACGGCCGATGGGTGACCATGGACGAACGGGGGGACCGCACGGTTCCGCCGGCGACGCCGAAGACGCTGACTGCGACCGCGCTCTGCTTTCCAGGTCTATGGCGTGCAAGAGGTACAGCCGTCGGCGCGACAAGGGGTGCCGATGGCAGAGTGAAGGAGTTCGAACCCGCGCAGAAAGACAGCCCCGAACGATTGGTGAGCGCCAATGACTGCGAACGCCACTGAACCGTGCGGATCTCGAACGGCAGCACTGCGGCATGCGGTTGACGTGCTGCGACTATGCCTGCTCGGCCGAGCCCGTAAGGGCGTCCTCGGCTACGCACCCAGCGGAACAGGGCGAGGTGGTCTGGCCCTGTACGCGTCCAGATGGAAGTCGCTGCCGCGGGCCGTCGTCGAAATATGGCGTCCCCGTATCGACACGGCGCCGACGGCGGATCAATGGGTGTTGAGCAGGGAAGCCGATGGTTGGGCGCTCCGGCCGGAAGGGGAGATCGGCCCTGCCGTGTACTTCACCACGGACATCCCCACTGATGATCAGAACGCGGCATTCGACTGGGCCGGTCGAGTAACGCCTGACGTCGCGCAAAAGGCTATCCACTACGTCGGGCCGCCGCCGCTTTGAAGGCCCGGCTCTCATTCGTCCCCTCCAGGCGGCGTTAAACGAAGCGCTCATGTAGGAGCCGAGGCCACCGGCTGCGGTGGCACAGCCCGGGGTGCGCGTCAATCGAAGAGGTCCCGACCACCGTGGTGAGCGCACCCCTTCAGAATGCGGTGTCGAAGGCTGAGGTCAGGGCCTGGCGCATGAGGGTGGGGAGGTCCTGCTGGCCGTCTCCTTCCGCCCAGCGGATAAGCGCGACATGGATGACCGCCAAACATGCGGCAGTCGTGCTGCGGATACGGAATTCCAGGTCAGGGTCGGTGGTGCCGGCGCAGAGTGCGTCGACGACGGCGATCTCCGTGGCGTACTGGCTGTCCAGATGACGGGCCTGTAGGGCAGGTGTGGAGATCATCAGGTTGAGGCGGGCGAGCAGGAGGTCCCGGTCGGCGTTGACGGCCATGGCGGCGGTCTGCACCAGGGCCCGGCCGATCCGCTGACGTAGTGGCTCCTCCTGCTGTTGTGCCGCCAGCGCCGCCGCGGTCTCCCGGTCGAACTCGTCGTAGAGCACCAGGTCCTCTTTGGTGGCGAAGTGCCGGTACAAGGTCATCGCGGATATCCCGGCCGCCTGCGCGACGTCGTTGATCGTGGTCGCGTCGTAGCCCCGCGCCATGAACAGACGTACTGCGTGCGCCTGGAGCGTGCGCCGGGTCTCTGCCCGGCGCCGCTCACGCAGGCTTGCCGTCTCTCCTGTCACCTGATAGAACCTACCATGCTGATAGTTACTAACAAGTTTGCGGGGTACGCAATGGGACAGCTGGCAGAGAAGACGGCACTGGTGACCGGGGCCTCACGCGGGATCGGGCGGGCGGTCGCCGAACGTCTCGCCGCCGACGGGGCCATCGTCGCCGTCCACTACGGAAAGGACGCGGCAGCTGCACAGGAGACGGTCGAGCGGATCGAACGGGTCGGCGGGCGTGCGTTCCCGATCGGCGCGGACCTGGCGGAGGCGGGGCCTGTCGACGCGTTGTTCACCGAGTTGGAGGCCGGTCTGGCCGGGCGGCGCCTGGACATCCTGGTCAACAACGCCGCGGCCGCCCCGGCCGGGCCGATCGAGACCGACACGGCCGAGCGGTTCGACCGGCTCTTCGCGGTGAACGTCAAGGCGCCGTACTTCATCATTCAGCGCGCGCTCCCACTGCTGGCCGATGGCGGGCGCATCATCAGCGTCTCCTCGGCCGTCACCCGGATCGCCAACCCCGCGCAGACCTCCTTCGCCATGACAAAGGGCGCGGTGGAGACCATGAGTCGCACCCTCGCCCTGGCGCTGGGCGACCGCGGCATCACCGTGAACGTGGTCGCACCGGGCGCGACCATGACCGAGGCGAACACGTCGCTGTTCCCCCCTGAGGCGGCGGCGTTCCTCGCCGGGCAGGCCGCGCTGGGGCGGGTCGGCCGGGCCGAGGACGTCGCCGACGTGGTGGCACTCGTCGCCTCCGACGATGCCCGCTGGGTGACCGGCCAGGTGCTGGACGCCAGCGGCGGGCTCCATCTCGGGGCTCGGGTAGCGCTGGCCACGTCAGCCGCATAGGCGATCAGATAATCTGATTGCATGAAGGTGATGACTGCCACTGAGGCCTCACGAAGCTTCGCAGCGGTTCTCGATGAGGCTGAGCATGGCGAGACCATCATGGTCACTCGCGGTGGGAAGCGGATCGCGGTGATCGGTCCTGCTCCCACGGCGCCTGGTCGTATGGTCAAGGCGTTTCTCGCCAGGAGCGCGGGAACGCTGGACGCTGATTTCGAGGCCGATGTCGTGGCGGCTCGGGAGACGGTCGATGACGAGATGAGGGGCACGTGGCCCGACGCCTGATCCTGGACACGGGTGTGCTCATCGCCGCGGAGCGTGGCAAGGCGTCTGTGGACGAAGTCATCGGTGACGCTGACGATGTGGCCATCGCCGCGATTACTGTGGCGGAGTTGCTCGTCGGGGTGGAGCTGGCCGACGACGTACGCCGTCCCGCCCGGCAGGCGTTCGTGGATGAGGTCCTGGCGTTGATCCCAGTTGAGGAGTACACCACGGACGTCGCCAGGGTGCATGCTCGCCTTCTGGCGCATGTCCGGCGGGAGGGGAAGGCGAGGGGAGCGTATGACCTGCTGATCGCCGCCACCGCCGCGACCACGGCGAGAACCATCGTCACGATGGACTCGTCGGCCGCTTTCGATGATCTTCCCGGCGTGCGGGCGCAAGTCGTTCCCCGCTGATCGCTGACGGCAACGTCCATGGCCGCGGTCGTACGCGAGGCAGTGTAGGCATCCTCCATGCGATCCGTGCGGCGAGCTATATGAGTTGCGTACCCATCGCGCCATCGCTGTACGCTCTGCCCTATCCCGCCGACCCCCAACGAACGGAAACCCTCCGTGGCGAAGCTGAACCAGATCCTCGCCGTAGAGAAGGGCGTGAAGGCCAGCACGCAGCGCGCGGTGTCCGACGCCTATCACGCCATTCAGAAGGCGCCGCTCCTGTCGGGCCTGTCGCGCACTTATCAGCCGATCGACGACGAGGGCGAGCAGTTGCCGCCGGAGTCGACGCGCGTCCAGGTGAAGACCGAGGCGATCATCGCCGACGTCGCGAAGGCGCTGACGCGACTGTTCGACGTGACCGCGACCAAGGACTGGACCAACGCCACCGCCAAGGCGGACGTCGTGGTCGACGGCGAGACCCTCATTTCCGGCGCCCCGGTCACGTACCTGCTGTTCCTGGAGAAGCAGCTCGTCGACCTGCACACGTTCGTGTCGAAGTTGCCGACGCTCGACCCGGCCGAGACGTGGTCGTTCGACGACAACGCCGAGACATGGCGCACCGAACCGGTCAAGACGACCCGCACCAAGAAGGTTCCGCGTAACCACGTGCTCGCCGAGGCGACGGACAAGCACCCCGCCCAGGTTCAGGTGTTCACCGAGGACATCGTGGTTGGCTACTGGACGAAGACCGCTTTCTCCGGAGCCCTGCCGGCCAAGCGCGTCAACGAACTGCTGTCCCGCGTGCAGAAGCTGCAGGACGCCGTCAAGTACGCCCGCGAAGAGGCCAACGCGACCGCCGTCGATGAGCAGGAGGTCGGCGACGCCGTGTTCGGGTATCTGTTCGCCTGACCCAATGACTCCCCGTTGAGCGCGGGGTGCGCGTAAGCGCAAAGCTGAAGCTCAAGCTGAAGCTGACGAACGGCTCAAGTGGAGGTTCGAGTCCTCCCCGGGGTACGCGCCTCGGTGGCCCAAATGGTAGAGGCGGCCGATCAAACTCAGATTCTCGCTCTAGCCTCAGCATCGCCGTCGAGCGCCAGATCAACCGAGGATGGACTGTGATTGTTGAGATGCCGGTTCGAATCCGGCTCGGGGCTCTTCGTGCCCCGATGGCTCAATGGCAGAGCGCACGTCGTCAGGACTGATCCATTCTCTTAAACGCCGCTGGCGCCACACGTGGCGGCACACATCAGGCCCCCCGGCTTGGGTAGTCCGGGGGGCCGCTGCCATTCAAGGGCGCGGTCGTCACGGCGCGCCGGACGGTCTCGCGGAGCAGGGTACGGCGCTGCTCATGCAGCTCCGGCGGCTCCTGGGCAGTCGCGGCGTAGACGTTGCTGACGGGCGACCACGCCATGGACATCGCGATGACCAGGGCCATCACGTCGAAGGGGTCACCCGGTCTCACGATGCCCGCGGCCTGCGCCTCGGCGATGGCGCGCAGCTTGTGGTCGTCGAGGCGGTCGGCCTCCTCGACGAGGTGGCCGGCGGGACGTCGTTCCAGGCGGGCCCAGGTGGCCAGCCGGATGAGGTCGGGGCGGCGGAGATATTCGTCGTAGAGGCGTACGGCCCAGTCCGCGAGGTCGGTGGCGTCGATCGGGACGACGTTCACGATCCGCTCCAGCGAATCGGCGAAGATGGCGTCGAACAGCCCTTCCTTGCTGCCGAAGTAGGCATAGAGCTGCGCCTTGTTGGTGCGGGCGGCGGCCACGATCCGCTCGATGCGCGCCCCGGCGATCCCGTATTCGGCGAACTCCTGAGTCGCTACGTCGAGCATGCGACTGCGGGTCGCCGCGCCACGGGAGGTCATGGGCTGATCGGCCATGCCGTCCACTCTATCAAACAGAACAGTCGGTTTGTTTTGTGGCCGACGGCCGGTTAGCCTGCGATAGACCGAACAGTCTGTTTACGAAGGAGTGGGCGTATGAGGAGCACAATGGGATGGCAGGCGGACGGTTCCGCGACACTGCGGCGGGTCTCACTTGAACGGCGCGACCTGCGGCCCGACGACATCGCGGTACGCGTCGACTACTGCGGTGTCTGCCACTCCGATCTGCATGCCGTCAGTGCTCATCCCGGCGACACGAGCGTCCCTCTTGTGCCGGGCCACGAGTTCACGGGGTTGGTGACCGAGGTCGGGCCCGAAGTCACCCGGTTCGGCGTCGGTGACCCGGTCGCGGTCGGAAACATCGTCGACTCGTGTGGCGTGTGCGCCATGTGCCGGGCCGATCAGGAGAACTTCTGCCATGAGTTCCCGACCCTGACCTACGGTGGCACCGACCGCCGCGACGGGTCCACCACACTGGGCGGCTACTCCCGCGAATACGTCGTCCGCGACCATTTCGCCTACCCCCTGCCCGCCGGCCTCGACCCCGCCGCCGCGGCCCCTCTGCTCTGCGCCGGGGTCACCGTCTGGGAGCCGCTGCACACAATCGGCGTGGGACCGGGTGCCCGCGTCGCCGTGGCGGGACTTGGCGGCCTGGGCCATCTCGCGGTAAAACTCGCCGTGGCGCTCGGTGCCGACACCACGGTCATCAGCCGGTCGGCGGACAAAATCGACGACGCCCGTCGCCTGGGCGCCCATGGCCTCATCGACTCCACGGATCCGGGACAGATGGCCGCGGCCCGGGACCGGTTCGACGTCGTCATCGACACCATCTCCGCCCCCCACGACCTCGGCCCGTACCTGCGGCTGGTCGCCATGGACGGGACGCTCAGCCACCTCGGGCACCTCGGACCGGTCACCGTACAGACCACCGATCTGCTCGTCGGACGTAAGAGGCTCAGCTCCGCGGGCAGCGGCGGGCGGCCCGCGACCGCCGCCATGCTGGCGTTCTGCGCCGAGCGCGGTATCACCGCCGACATCGAGCTGCTTCCCTCGGCACGCGTGAACGAAGCCCTCAGCCGTCTCCAGCGCAACGACGTCCGCTACCGGTTCGTGCTCGACATGTCTGACCTGTCCTGAACAGGACGTCTCAATCGGTCAAGTCTTCGGTGGACTTCTGGGCCGGCTTGCAGCGCACCGCCGCGGTGTCGCCGCGCAGAGTGCACCACCCGGCCGCGTACGGGAGGAGCAGCGTGTCTCCGGCCTTGACCGGGACCGGAGCGGCATGTTCGGTCGTGAGGCTCCCGGCGCCATCGGTGACCGCGACGATCGAGTACGCCGGCTCCAGCACGCTGACGGGATCGGGACGCAGCCTCTCGGCGGCGAAGAACTCGTCGGCGAGCTCGGCGAAGAGGCGGCGGACCCCGGGCCGGGCGTCATCCGCCGCTTGGCGGGCGCGGCGTAGCTCGTTCAGCCGGTCCGCGCCCCAGCCGCTCCTGTCGACGCAGCCGAGCGCCTGGTCGTAGCCGAGGCCCAGGTGCCCGACGGCGGGGCCGTCGACGGCGAAGCCCTCCCATTCGAGCAGCACGGAGAAGTCGGTCGGCTCCTGTACCTCCACCATGAGGATCCCGGCCCCGATGGCGTGCGGCAGACCCGCGGGGCACACGATGGCGTCGCCGGCCCGCACCGGCACGCGGTTCGTGGCGTCGAGCATTTGATCGATTCGCTGGTCCGCGACCCAGCGGGCGAGTTCGTCCGGCTCGACATCCCTGGCGAAGCCGAGATGCACCGCCGCCTCCGGCTCGGCCGAGACGATCACCCATGCCTCGGTCTTCCCGTACGGCGAGGCCAGGTGGTCGGCGGCGAATCGCCGATCGGGGTGCACGTGCAGTGGTAGCCGTTCCCCCGCGTCCAGCAGTTTCACCAGGATCGCGGGGTCGGCGCCGTGTTCCGCGAGGTGTTGTTCGCCCAGCCACCACACGGGATCGCCGGCGATCGCCTCGGCGAGTGACCGGCCGTCGGGCAGCGTGGTCAGTCCAGCGGGCGCCGCTCCGTGCCGGCTGGTGGTCGAGGCGACCCAATCCTCCGGGTAGTAGGGATCATCGGCGGACGGAATCCCGCGGAACCGGCCGATACGCCCGGCACCCCGGTAGAACGAGCGCGGAGTGTTCGCGGGCAGAAGGAAGCTGGGCATGCATGTGCTCCGAGGTCAGGCGTTCCATGATCGGTACCATTCGCTGGGTAGTTCCTTGACCACTACGTCGAGTGGCCGGGCCGGTGTGAAGGGGCGCCCATACCGCCGCGTCACCTCGTTGAGCTCCTCGAGTCGCGCCCTGGCCGCCGCGGTGGCTTCCTCGCGGGCGGCGGGGTCGTGGGTGGACACGGCGTCGCGCCAGATCGACCGGCCGGCGAGGTAGCCGGCGGCGCCGGCCTGGCAGGCGATCTCGACCTGCGTCTTGAAGTCGGCATATTCCACCCCGGCGGACAGGATGACCCACGGTACGCTCACCATCGAGTCCAGCTCCGCGCAGGCGGCGGCCGCCTGCGCGCGTCCTTCTTCCGTGTCGACGTAGCCGGGGAACTCCACCTTGAGCGTGTCGACGCCGAGCTTGTCGGCGGTCGCGGCGGAGGCGATGATGCCACGCACCCGGGCGGCCTTCCACTCGGCGGTGGTCGGGTCCTCGCCCGGCAGCGGATACCAGATCGGCTCGACCACCAGGGGCAGGCTGAGCTCGGCGCATTCGGCGACGAGGCCGGCCACGAGCTGCCGCTGCTGCTCGGCGACGACTCGACCGCCGTCGGGGCGGTAGAACCACAGCAACTTGCACATGTCGGCGCCGGTCATCTTGATCTGGGTGGCGCTCCAGTTCGCGCGCAGCCGGGTACGGCGCGGTCCGTCCGCGTGCCGGTAGTCCTCGTCCTCGATGCTCGACATCAGCCCGACTGTGCCGGGCACCGCGCCGGAGGCCACGAGGTGGCCGAGGGCGTACAACGGGTCGAGCAGCACGGCCGAGATCGACGGGGCCACGGCGCGGACCACCGCGTCCTTCGCGGCGACGACATCGGCGAAGGTGACGCTCGCCGGGTCGGGCGCGAGCAGTTCGGCGAAGTCGGACAGGTGGTCGAGGGCGCAGATGAGGAAGTAACCATCGGCGCTGGTGACGCGCTGCAGACCACGGATCTTGCCAGGATCGATGATCGAGTTCACTGGGTGTCTCCAGGTGTTACTTGAACGTAGGGCTCAAGCGGTGGCCTGCTTCGGCTCGCCCGCTCATCGTGCGGGCGGTCGGAGAGCAGCACGCCGGCGACGAACGTGTCGTCGAGCCCGATCGTGGTGGGCCCGGATGGGCCAGGTACGGCATCGGCCCGCCTGACGGGAACCACAGCAGGCCGGCAGCGGCGTCGTGGCCGCTGCGGCGCCAAGTCGCGATGCGGCGCGCCGCCCGAGGGACCGAGGACTGCTGGCTGTCATCGCTTCTCCTAAGACGCAGGAGTCTGAACACAGTGGTCCGGGGGATGACGAGATTGCGGGTTCCTGCCGTATTCGCTAGGCAGACTTGCCTATATCTGCGATAATATGCTTGTTTTCGCGAATTGGTCAATGGTGAGGTCGCAGAAACCTGAAATTAACCGCAATAAGTCGCACCTCAGGAGTCGATCATGCAGGACACGGCACTGCCCGCCAAGCGTCGCGCCGAACTCGTGCGGCACGTCCGCGAACGCGGTCACGCCACCGTGGCCGAGCTGGCAGAACGTTTCGCCGTGTCGATGGACACCGTCCGTCGTGACCTCGACCACCTCGCGGAGCGGCAGTTGATCGCCCGCACTCACGGCGGCGCGATGCGCACGGACGAACTGGCCACGGCCGATACCCCGTTCGACAGTCGCGCGGCCGTGCACCACCAGGCCAAGCAGGCCATCGGCATCGCCGCGGCGCAGCTCATCTCCAGCGGCGAGACTCTGATCGTCAACGGCGGCACGACCACGCTCGAAGTGGTCCGGGCGCTCGCCGGCAAGCGTGACCTCACGGTGGTGACGAACAATCTGCGCCTGCCCCCCGAGATCCCGCAGGACGCCGTGCGCGACCTCTACGTCATCGGCGGCAGCTGCCGTATCTCGTCGAATGTCACCATCGGTCCGGTGACTTTCGCCGACACCCAGGGCATCAGCGCCGACACCGCGGTGATCGGCGTCGGCGGCATCTCGGCCAGTGGCGGGCTGTCCACCAGCAACCTGCAAGAGGCCCAGATGATGCGCCAGATGATCGACGCGGGCACGCGGGTCGTCGTCGTGGCCGACGCGTCGAAGTTCGGCAGGAGCGCTTTCGTGCACATCTGCGGCCTCGACCGGGTATCGATCCTGGTCACCGACGCGCCGCCGCCCGAGGACCTCGCCGTGGCGTTGAAGGACGCCGAGGTGGAGCTGGTCACCGTGGGATGAACGTCCTAGCTGCCCACGCTCTGGTAATGCCGGAGTTGGTGGCACCAGAAGCGATAGGCGAGGGTGAACAGGGCGATGCCCAGGAGCGGGCTGCCGTACGCCACGAAGGCGGGCACGTTCAGCGACGCCGCCTTGCCCAGCAGCACGCTCGCCGGTACGTACGCCACGAACGCGACCGGCAGCACGAACGTCAGCAACCACTGCGTAACCCCGCCGAACACACTCATCGGGTACGAGCCGAACTTGCTGAACACGTCATCCAGGAACCCGCGCAGAGCGGCGGTGTCCAGCATGCGCATCGACAGGGACGCCAGCGACAGGTGTACCGAGGCCTCCACCAGCGCGCCGCCTATGACGGCCAGCAGGCAGAGAGCCGCCATGGACGGGCTCCAGGCGGGGGCCGCCACCAGCAACAGGACCAGGCCGGTCAGCAGGTCGCCTACCTGGCCGACGCCCATGCGTTTGGTCATGATCTGGAGGAGCGGGTTGAGCGGGCGGAGCAGGACGCGGTCCAGTTCGCCCTCGCGGACCAGCCACTCCATGAAGATGAGGCTGCTCAGTGGCAGCATGCAGAGCGCGTGGGCGGTCAGGCGCAGGCCGTACAGGAAGGCGACCTCCCGTAGGGTCCAGCCGGCCATGGAGGGGAAGGTGTGCATGACGACCCACACGAAGGCGAAGCCGCTGCCCTGGTAGACCGCCCCGGTCGCGATGCCGATCAGCGCGTTGAGCCGATACCGCAGGGCGCCGCGCATGGTGGCACGCTGGAGTCGCCAGTACAGGCGCAGGGTGCGGGCGAGCTCAGCCACCGTTGATCACCACCCTGCGGTGGGCCCGCTGCCAGATCGCCCACAGCAGGACCGTGAGCCCGGCGACCCATGCGACCTCGGCGGCCAGCGCTTGCCGGACAGAGGCGCCCGACAGGTGGCCCACATAGACGGCCGCGGGCACGTAGCCCAGGTACTTGAACGGCAGCGCCTCGGCCAGGGTGCCCAGCGCGCCGGGGAAGAACGACAGCGGGACCAGCGTCCCGGCGAAGAACTGGCTGGTCAGCCGGTACAGCAGCGCGATCGCGCTGGTCTCCAGCGTCCAGAAGCCGATCAAGCAGATGAGCAGCGACAACTGCACCGAGATGGCGTAGCCGAGCAGCAGCGTCCCGGCGTAGGCGAGCGGCTGGCCGGTGGGGGTGATCGAGCCGACCAGCAGGACCACCGGGATGGCAGGTGCTAGCAGGAGGAGGCCGCCGGCGGTGTGCCCGGCCTGGAAGGCGGCCAGCTGCGGCAGGTAGCCGGTCGGCCGGGACAGGTCGAAGAACACCATGCCGGTACGGATCCTGAACAGGGCGATGTACGAGATGACCGGCGTGGTGGCGAACGCCTGGAGGTTGGCCAGGCTCAGGTAGGCCAGGAGCTGCGGGAGCGTCATGCCCTGGGCTTGCTGCTGCGCGCCGTACACCGAGGTCCAGACCATGCGCAGCAGGAAGACCTGCGCGATCAGCGTCAGCACGGTCATGATCACGCTGCTGCGGTACGCGAGCTGGAAGCGCAGGCCGATGCGGGCAGTCCCGATCAGCGGGCGGATCATCGCGCGCCCTCGACGTACAGCTGCTTGATCACGCCCTCCAGGTCGGGCTCCTGGATGGACAGGTCGCGGATGCTCTGTTCGGCGGCGACCTGGCCGATCAACTCGGGGACGGAGGCGCCGCCGGCGATGTCGAAGGTGCGGGTCTGGCCGTCGGCCAGGTGGATCGCCAGCCGCCGGGGCGGGGCGTAGGCGGTGACGAGCGCGTCGATGCCGCCGTCATAGAGCACCCGGCCCTTGTCGATCACGATGATGCGCTTGCACAGCGCCTCGACGTCGGCCAGGTCGTGGGTGGTCAGGACGACCGTGGTGCGCCCGGCCTGGTTGGTGTCGGAGATGAACTCGCGTACCGCCTGCTTGGCCAGGACGTCGAGGCCGACGGTCGGTTCGTCCAGATACAGGATGGGCGGGTCGTAGAGCATCGCGGCCGCCAGGTCGCCGCGCATCCGCTGGCCGAGGCTGAGCTGGCGGACCGGGGTGTCCAGGAAGTCGTCGAGGCCGAGCAGGTCGCGCATGCGGCGCAGCGAGGTGGTGTAACGGTCGGCGGGTACGTCGTACAGGTCGCCGACCAGGCGTAACGACTCGATCAGCGGCAGGTCCCACCAGAGCTGGCTGCGCTGGCCGAACACCACGCCGACGGATTTGGCGTTGGCCTTGCGGTCCCGCCAGGGCACCCGTCCGGCCACTTCGATCAGGCCGCTGGTGGGGGTGAGGATGCCGGTCAGCATTTTCACGGTGGTGGATTTGCCCGCGCCGTTGGGGCCGAGGTAGCCGACGACCTCGCCTTCGGGGATCTCGAAGCTGACGTCGTCGACGGCGATCCGCTCGTCGTACTGGCGGGTGAGGAGGGTACGCAGGGCGCCCATGGGGCCGGAGAAGGTTCGAGGCCGGCGGAAGACCTTCGTCAGTGACTCGACCTTGATCATGAAGACATCCTTCAGTGAAGGATGCGGTGTGGCAATTGATTTCCGGCCGAGAAACAGCTGAGGCCCCGCCAGTGTTCTGGCGGGGCCTCGGCCCTACGAGGTGCGTACCGGTGTGCGTGTCGCCTCTCGGCGAAAGGCACAACGCGGCTCCAGCCGAACGGTATTCCGCGAAGGCAATAGGTGAGGCCCGGGGACACTGGGCACACCGGCCACGAGTTATGTAACCGAAGTCAGCCGCCAGACATTCCCGTGACTGGGGCCAACAATTCGAGGGAGCGCAGCCAGGCTTTCCGGTCGGGGGCCATGGAGACGACGATCAGCTCGTCCGCCTGGGCCTGCTTGGCGAAGCGGTCGAGGTAGTCGCGCACCTCGGCGGCGGTTCCGACGCCGGAGTACTTGGCCATCTGCAGGAGCTGCTGCCCGGCCGGTGAGGCGAGGATGACGTCGGCCTCCTCCGGGGTGAACGTCTGGCCACGCCCGAGGAACCGAGTCACCCTGCTGCGCTTGGCGTCCAGGAACTGCGCCTCCGCCTCTTCCGTGGTGTCCGCCGCGACGACGTTGACTCCGGCGATGACGTACGGCTCCGCCAGCTGCCTGGACGGCTGGAACTCGCGCCGGTAGAGCGCGACGGCGTCCTCCAGCGCGGTCGGGGCGAAGTGGGAGGCGAAGGCGTACGGGAGGCCGAGCATGGCGGCGAGCTTGGCGCCGAACAGGGACGAGCCGAGGATGTAGAGCGGCACGTCAGTGCCCTTGCCCGGGGTCGCGTCGATGCCCGGGATGCGGGATTCGCCCGTCAGGTAGCCCTGGAGCTCCAGTACGTCCTGCGGGAAGTCGTCGGCGGAGGCCGGGTTGCGGCGCAGGGCGCGCATGGTCTGCTGGTCGCTGCCCGGCGCCCGGCCGAGGCCGAGGTCGATGCGCCCGGGGTGCAGGGTTTCGAGCGTGCCGAACTGCTCGGCGATGGTCAGCGGGGCGTGGTTGGGCAGCATGATGCCGCCGGCCCCGAGGCGAATCGTTTGGGTCTGTGAGGCTACGTGGGCTATGAGGACACTGGTCGCGGATGAGGCGATGGAGGGCATGTTGTGGTGCTCCGCGTACCAGATCCGCTGGTAGCCCCACTCCTCCGCGCGCTGGGCCATGGTCACGCTGGCGCGGAAGCTGTCGCCAGCCGTCTCTCCGTCGCCGATATGTGCAAGGTCAAGGATGGAGAGCGGGAAAGCCATGAACGGTGCAACCGCGGACGAGTCATGGTTATTTCGGCGACCGAACAGTTACCCCGGCGGCCAGTATTCCTCTCCCCGTGGCTAGGCGAACATGAGTCGGCACACACGGGGATCCAATTAGGGGGGATCACATTGCGCAGGGACGACGCGTTACCCAGCTATGAGCAGCTCTTCGGCGAACTCGACTTCTACGAGGGCGACGAGGCCCGGTCGGTCTACTCACCGGCCGCCTATCTCGTAGACCTGCTCCGGCTCCTGGAAGGCGTCTTCCGGGACCCCGACCTGCTGGCGCGGCGGCCCGATCTGGCCAGGATCCCGCTCGACGCCGAGCACACGTTCACCGAGTCGCCCTACCTCGACATCGTCAACGAGGTGCTGGAGACGGTCGTCGGGAGCGACCCGTACGAGACGCTGCGCGCGGCCCGCCACCCGTTCGGGATGCCGTTCTCCCTGCTGGCCGAGCAGTTCAAGATGTACCTGCGCCAGCTCAAGGTCGCGCCCGAGGAGTTCTACCGGCTCTTCGCCCCCGACGTGGATCCCGACGTGGTCGCGCGGCTGTGTCTCGCGCTCTCGGCCGAGGATGTCCAGGTCGTGACCGTACCGGTCACCTCTGAAGAGCAGCTCAGAGCCGACTACGGGCTCGGCGCGGAGGAGCCGCTCAGCGCGCTCGAGGACGTCGAGCGGTTCAGGCGGGCGACCGGGCTGACCACGGTCGAGGTACGCGAGCTGGTCTACCAGGGCGATGATCCGCAACGGCCGCCCGCCAAGTTCTTCGTCAATGGGGGAAATGAGGCCCCTACGGCCATAGACGGCCGGCGACTGGTCGGTGCCGGGTTCGTGTGGTTCGAGCGGGTCAACAGGTTCGTCCGGCTGGCCCGCAAGACCGGTCTGAGCATGACCGACCTCGACCGGGTGCTCACCACCTGCTGCGACAACCAGCTGGACGCGGCCGCGCTGCGCACCATCGCCGTGATCGTGTTCCTCCAGAAGGGCTACGAGCTGACCGTCGACGGGGTGTGCGGCCTGGCCGTGCCGATCGAACCGGCCGAGCTCGAGGATCTGCCCGAGGTGTCCGGGGACATCCTGGCAACACATAACAAGGAGTACCGTCGCCGTTTGGCACGTTCCATCGAGACGGCCGAGAACGACATCGTCGACATCGTCCTGCGCTACCGCGACAGGTACGCCGCGCTGGAGCCGAGCCCGTTCGACCGGGGAGAGATCGGGCTGTCCGCGATCGCGCTGCTGCAACGGGCCGGGCGGCTCGTCGCGGCGCTCGGCCTGTCCGTCGGCGAGCTGTTCGACCTGCTGGAGGTGCTGGAGAGCGATCCGTCGCTGCAGCGGTACACGACCTTCCCGATCCTCGGCGGTACGGAGCCGCGGACCCGCGACTGCTACCGGATCCTTGAGGGCTCGGACGTGGCGTCGAGCCTGTGGCTGGCGCAGACGCTGCTCGCCGTCGGGCGCTGGATGCAGGACGGCGGGTTCAGCGCACAGGAGCTGGCCGACATCCTCGGCGGGGGGACACCGGCCGACGACGACCAGGTGGCCGTGCTCGACGGGGTCAACCGGCGGTTCGAGTCGGTCGCGATGAGCCCCGAGCTGTTCGTGTCGCGCCGGTTCGGCGAACGGGCGTCCCAGGTGCTCCACGACGTCCTGACCGCCTACGACGACGGCGTGGTCTGCGCCCGGGACGAGCGCCTGCTCCGCCTCGACCGGACCAAGGCGCGGCAGGCGGCCTACGACGCCGTCACCGACCTCGGGCTGATCGTCAAGGAGGACTTCGTCGACCTGGGGCTGGACGAGCGGCTGACGGCGAAGATCTTCGCCAACCTGGTCTTCGCCGGCCGCCTTCAGAGTGACGGCGCGCTCGTCGCCGACGGGCTGCCGAAGACGGTGGCGGAGCTGCGGCTGGCGAGGGACTACGGCTCGTTCGCCGAGCCGCTGTTCAAGCTGATCAACAGTCTCGGCAACGGCACCGCGTCCTTCTTCCCCTCCGATCTGGCCTCCCTCGGCAACCTGCGGGAGGAGCAGCAGGCCGAGCTGTACGACAACCTCGTCTTCAACGGCTACCTCGACAGCGAGGGCGACGTCATCGACCCCGGCTTCTTCGCGGACGAGGCGAACGCCGGGCGGTTCATGGTCAACGCGGATCTCGACGACGTCGCGCCGGGCGTACTGGCCGAGCTGCTCGACCGGATCGACCGGTTCAGGCGGGAGCCGCTCACGCTCGACCCCGAGATCTTCGCCGAGCTGGGGGTGGACGAGGCGGCGCTGCTGGCCGGCCTGCGCTTCAACGGCTACCTCGACGAGGACGGCGGCTACCTCGACAAGGTCGCGCTGGCCGGGCTGCGGCTGGATGACTTCGGGCTGGCGCTGGAGTTCTATCCGCGCCGCCGGGCCATTCTCGACGCGATGAAGGAGCAGATCGCGGCGTTCCAGAAGGAGACGTACGCCTTCACGCCCGACGACTTCGTGGACGTCGCCGACGACGCGATCGCCCAGCGGGTGATCGACGCCCTCGAAGGCCCCTACCTCCGAGAGGGCCGGGTGCTCGACGAGAGCGTTGAGGTGGACCTGGGGGACGGGTTCCGGCCCGCCGAGCAGGTGATCGTCGCCGGCCGGATCGCGGAGGTCCTGAAGGACGAGCAGCCGTACCGGCTCGACCTTCAGGCGGTCACCGAGCTGGGCTTCGACGACGGGGAGCGGGCCGACCTGGTGAGCGTGCTCGTCGCGGCCGGGCATCTCGACGAGGCGCTGGCCGTGCCCGAGGACCGGCTCGACTACTTCCGCGCCGCGACCAACGCGCTCGACTTCACGGTGCCCGGCGTGGAGGACTACGCCAAGGAGCTGTTCTTCCTGCTGCACCCCGTGGCCAAGGAGCTCGCCGCAGCGCTGGACGAGATCACGGACACGCTGGAGCGGCGGGCCGAGCAGCAGCGGGCGGCGTTATGGTCGGTGCTCGCCGACGCGTTCGGCGTGCCCGCGGCGACCGTCGAGGCGATCTGCGGCGCGGTGACCGGCGGCGTCCAGGAGGCGCTCGACGTGCTGGCCGCGCCGGCCCTCATAGCGGCCGAGGAGAGCGGCGAGGTCACGGCCGTGCCGCCGGATCCGCACTTCCGGCAGGCCTACCGGCGGATCCGGCGCTTCGCGCTGCTCGCGGCCAAGCTCGGCCTGGACCCCACCGAGGTCACCGTGTCCTTCCAGGACCAGGACCTGGTCGGCAAGTACCCCGAGCCGCTGGCGCTCCCGCCGGGGCTCGACCGGTTCGACGCCGTGCTGGACAGCTCCGACGGCAACATCTACCTGTTCGGCGAGGGCGGCTACTGGACTTACGCGAAGGCCACGTACGCGCTGGCCGACCCGCGGCCGAAACAGCTCATCGAGCTGTCGACCCGGTTCACCGGAATGACCGGTGTGGACGCCGCGTTCGCGCACCCCGACGGCAGCGAGTGGATCATCGGCCACGGCGGCGACGGCGTCTCACACGCCTTCGTCAGGGAGCGCGGCGGCACCCGCTGGGCGGCGAAGGAGCAGGTCTGGGGCAAGGTCAGGAACAACTTCGACGACCCCCAGCGGATCGACAGCGCGTTCGTGGATGAAGACGGCAAGACCTACCTCTTCTCCGGCGACCAGTACATCCGCTACACCACCCCCGATTACACGGTGGTCGACGAGGGCTACCCGCGCGGCATCGACGAATGGTGGCAGGGGGAGGGCCACGACACCCCGCTGCCCAAGGCGTTCAAGAAGTCGGTCGACGCCTCCTTCCAGGACCGCGACGGCGGGATCCACCTCTTCACAGGACAGCGTTACCTAGCGGTAGGGGGCACGGAGGAGGCGATCGCCGACCGGTGGGGCCGGGTCCGCAACGTCTTCGACGGCGCCGAACGCGTGGACGCGGCCTACGCCGACGCGAGCGGCGTCCACCTCTTCGCCGGCAACCAGGTGATCCGCTACTCCGGCAGCATCGAGAACGACGGCGTTCGCGTGGACGACGGCTACCCGCGGCGCATCGAGTCGGACTATCCCGGCATCCCCGGGCAGTTCGAGTCGGGCGTCGAGGCGGCCTTGGCCGACTGGGACGGGGCCGTCCACCTGTTCAAGGACGGCCGGACGGCCAAGGGAGACGGCGCCGCCGTCCCGACGGCCGAGCGCTGGGGCGTGCAGGCCCCCGTACTGCCCAGCGGTACGGTCGACGCCGCGTTCACTGGGCTGGACGGGAAGACCTACCTGTTCAGCGGCGGGAGATACCTCAGATACTCCGGCGCCGACTACTCCGTCGTGGACCTCGGTTACCCGCGCGCGATCTCCGCCGACTGGGGCGGGCTGCGCGAGGTGGGCGCCTCGTTCGTCATGGACGGCAAGACGTACCTGTTCGGCGCGGGCGGCGAGCTCTTCGACGTGCCGCTGGAGCAGGAGAACGAGCTGAACGCCGGCCGCCTGTCGCCCGCGCTGCGGCGGCGGTTCATGGAGCACGGACTGACCTTCGCGGAAGGCGTGAGTGTCAGTGGCACGACCACCGACTGGCATGTCGTCACCGAGCAGCGGATCGACGTCACCCTCGTCCGCGAGGCCAAGCGGATCCGGGTGCAGGCCGACGCGGGCCACTTCTACGTCCGCTACTCGACCAGGGACTACGCCACGCCGGACGTCGGCTACCCCAAGCCGGTCGCCGACAACTGGTGGAATCTGCCCGCCGCGCTGGCGGACGACCCCGCCTTCACCACGATCGACGCGGTCTTCAGCGCCGGGGACGGTCAGACGTACCTTTTCTCGGGCGAGCGTTTCGTGGTCTTCGACCACCGGCACCGCTGGTGGTCCGAGCCCCGCACGCTGCGGGAGCACTGGGACAGCATCCCCTTCACCAGGGTCGACGCCGCCTTCATCGGCAAGGACGGCCGGACGTACGTGTTCTCGGGCGACCAGTACGCCCGCTACTCCACCCGCGACTACACCAGGGTCGACGACCGCTATCCCGCGAGTGTCCCGGCGTTCTGGGGCAACGTGATCAGCAACCTGGCCAGGACCGGGCGGGTCGACGCCACGCTGGTCATGGACGCGACGGAGCTGGTCGAGGGCGTCGAGGTGACGCGTACGTACACGTACCTGTTCTCCGGGAACCAGTACGTGCGCTACGAGGGGTACGACTACACCACCGTGCAGGAGGGTTACCCGCGTGCCCTCGCGGACCTGCACCGGGAGCCGCGGCTGGGCAACCTGAGCGTCACGCTCGACGGGGTGGACGCGGCCTTCGCCGATCGGCGCAACGTCTACCTGTTCAGAGGGGCGCGGTGCCACGTCGTCTCCAGCGAGCTGTACCGGAGCTACGACGATCTCGCGCCGGTGAGCTGCGCCTTCGTGGAGGACGGCGCGGTGCTGGTCGAGGGGCCGCACGGGTGGCGGCGGCTGTCGGCGATCGAGGGGACGACCGTCTCGGCGACGCCGGTCCGGCCGCGGACGCTGCGCCCGGTGCCGGAGGAGTTCAGGACCGGCCTGGACGCCGTCCTGGAGGGCGCCGACGGCACCACGTACCTGTTCAAGGGGCCGAACTGCTTCAACACCCGGCTGAACCGGGCGTACCCGCTCACGGAGGAGTGGGGCCGACCCCGTAACACGATTTATCAGGACAACGCGGTGGATGCGGCGTTCACCGGGGTGGACGGGAAGACCTACCTGTTCAGCGGCGATCAGTTCGTCACCTACACCGGCACCAGCGACACGATCGACGGGGACCCGCTGCCCATCGCCGACCACTGGGCCGGGCTGACCGGGGTGGCGCTCGCCTACGTGCGCGACGGCAGGACCTACGTCTTCGAGCACCCGGACGACGACGGCATGCTGCGCTACCTCCTCTATTCGGGGGAGGACTACCGGCAGCCCGACGACGGCTACCCCATGGTCACGGACGCCGGCTTCTGGGAGGTTCCCGGCGAAGAGAGCGCCGCGGTGCCCGACGCGGTGCTGTTCGAGGGCGGCACCATGCTCCTGCTGTACGGCGAGCGGTGCGTCCAGTTCGACGAGGCGACCGGGCGGTGGTCCTACCCGCGGCCGACCGAGCGGATCTGGCGGGACTTCGGCCGCGGCCTGGAGCCGGGCGACGCCCTCAGGACCGCGTTCACCGCGCCCGACGGCGCGACGTACTTCTTCTTCCGGGAGAGCTACGCCCGCTACGCCGACCACGCCTTCTCGCCGCTCGCCCCGATCCGCGAGCGGTGGGGCCGCGCGCTGCACCCCTTCACCACGGTCGACGCCGCCTGCGTGTACGGGGGCCAGACCACGTTCCTGTTCTCGGGCGATCAGTACGTCCGCTACACCAACGTTGATTACCGCTACGTGGACCCCGGCTACCCGAAGAAGATCATCGGGAACCTGCGTCAGGAGGAGGCGTTCGCCCGCCTGCCCGAGGCGTTCGAGGACGCGGTGACGGACCGGCCGCTGGACGCGGTGCTCGCCAACCGGCGCAACCTGTACCTGTTCGTGGGCGGCGCCTGCCACGTCGTCTCCGTGACGGCCGAGGCCGACTACGACCTCGGGCTGCTCGGCGGCGTGCGCAACACGCTCGTGGAGCGGCAGAAGGTCGACGCGGCGCTGGTCAGGGGCCCGCACACGTTCCTGTTCTCCGGTGACCAGTACGTCCGCTACACCAACACGGATTATCGCTACGTGGACGACGGCTACCCGCGCACGATCGACGGCTCGCTCAGCCAGGACCTGGACCTGCCGAACCTGCCCGACGCGTTCGCCGACGGGCTCGACGCTGCCTTCCGGGGGCTCGACGGCGGGACATACCTGTTCAAGGGCCCCCGATACCTGCGTGCCGACCGGGCCGAGCCGGATCAGCCGGTCAACAGCCTGTGGGGCAAGGTGCGCAACGCGTTCGCCGACGGGCCGGGCATCGAGGCCGCCTTCGCCGCGCCGACTGGCGAGCTGTACGCCTTCAAGCAGGGGCAGTACATCCGATACCAGCCCAACGACCTCGAATACGTCGCCACCGGCTATCCCCGGACCGTCAAAGACGACTGGGGCGACCTGCCTGCCGCCTTCGAGGAGACGGGGCCCGACGGCGCCTTCGTCTTCGAGGGCCGGACGTACCTGCTCAGGGACGACGAGTACGTCCGTTACTCGGGCGCCTACGACACCGTGGACCGTACCTTCCCGCAGCCGATCAAGCACCGGTGGTCGGACAGCGCCGACTACCGGCTGAGCGATCTGCACACCATCGTCAGGTTCGTCGAACTGGCCCGGTCGCGTCCCGACGGCCTGGCCGCGTTCCTGCTGAACGGACCGGCGGCCGTCGAGGATCCGTACCGCTACCTGGCGGACCTGTTCGGCTGGGACGCCGACGAGCTGCGGTGGGCCAAGCGCAACGCCGCCCTGCTGACGCCCGGCACGCCGGAGGAGGACCGCTTCGAGATCGAGTTCGTGCTGAAGCTGGTCGACGTGTTCGCGGTCGCCGACAAGTTCGACGCGGGGCCGTCGACGATCTACACCGACGTCTGGTCCCGCGTCTTCGGCGCGACCCCGGCCCCCGAGGCCGCCAACACCGCCCTGTCCGGCCTGCTCGAACGGACGTGCGGTCCAGCGGACTGGGTCACCCTGTCGGGCCAGATCCACGACGAGCTGAACCTGCTCAAGCGCGACGCCCTCGCCCCGTCGGCGATCATCCGGCTGGACGGCTTCAGGTCCACCCGCGACCTGTACGAGAAGTTCCTGATAGACGCGGACATGGGTGGCGCCGGCCGGACCTCGCGCGTCAGGGAGGCCATCGCGGCCACCCAGCTCTTCGTGCACCGCTACCTCCTCGACCTGGAGGAGGTAGCGCTCCCGCCGGGCCGCGACGAGGACGAGGTCAGACGGCGGCTGAAGACCTGGTGGGGCTGGCTGAAGAACTACCGGCTCTGGGAGGCCAACAGGAAGGTCTTCCTCTATCCCGAGAACTACCTGCGCCCCGAGCTGCGCTCCGACAAGACGCCCGCGTTCCAGGCGTTGGAGAGCGACCTGCTGCAGGGCGAGATCACACCGGAGACCGTACAACGGGTCTACAAGAGGTATCTGGACGAGTACACGGAGGTCTCCCGGCTGGCCATCGCCGGCGGGTACGTCTACCCCGAGGACGGGGCCGACGAGGGCACCCGGCGCCTGGTCCTGTTCGGCCGGACGCGGACCGAGCCGCGCCGCTACTACTACCGGGGCGCGGAGTTCAGGGACGGCGTGAACCTCTCCGCCACCTGGGAGCCGTGGCTCAAGGTGGACGTCCAGATCGACGCCGACCGGGTCTACCCCGTGCACGCCTTCGGCCGCGTGTTCGTGTTCTGGACGGTCGTGGAGACGGTCCCGGTCGTGGTCACGTCCGACACGACCATCGATGCCACGAGGACCGGCGACACCCAGAACGTCAAGACCCCGCCGCCGATGTACCGCGTCAAGATCTACTACTCCTTCCTCAACCTGAACGGGGAATGGGGTGCCGCGCAGTTGCTGGCCGCCGACGGCGCCCAGGCGAAGCAGATCACCGGCGTCCGGCTCTATGTGCAGGCGTCGAGGACCGTCCCCGGCGGGCCGGACGGCCTGCACGACTCGATCATCGTCACCTGCTCCGACGCCGCCGGGGTCAGGTCGGCGTTCGCGCTCACGCCCGAGCTGTACGCGGTCAACGCCGAAGGCGTGGCGGAGCCCCCGCGCGCCATCCGGCTGGACAAGATCTTCGCCGAGCCCGACACCAGCCCCGTGGACGAGCCCGGTGCCGTCCGGTTCAACATGCCGGCCGGGACCCTGGACCGGCCGTGGCTGAGCGTCGACCACAAGGGCGGCAGCTTCCTGTGCCGACCGGTCACCGCGCCGAGTGGGGCGGAGCCGCTGCTCCCGCTGGGGAGCAACCCGGACGGGCTGCCGAAGTGGAAGCGGATCGACGCCGCGTTCGAGCTGCCCGACGGCAGACGATGCTTCTTCGACAACGCGGGCAAGCGCTTCAAGCTCGGCACCGAGAAGCTGGCCTCCATCAAGGAGCGGTGGGGGATCGTCGGCACCGGCCTGCTCAGGTCCGGCGTCGTCGACGCCGTGCTGGTGCGAGGCGGACACATCTACGTCTTCTCCGGCGCCGAGTACTACCGCTATTCGGGCCCACCGTTCGGGGCGCCCGACACCGGATACCCGAAGCCGCTCAACACCAACCCCGACAATCTGCCGCATTGGACCAAGGTGGATGCCGCGTTCACGCTCGACGGCACGGAGTACTTCCTCTCCTTCGCGGCGAAGCGGTATGTCGACTCCACGAACCCGACCGAACTGAAGCCGATCAGCTCTCGCTGGGAGCTGCCCAAGGACTTCGTGGCGGGCTCGGCCCTCGCCCACCGCGACCGCGTCTACTTCTTCGCGGGTGACACCTACATCCGCTTCAGCGGCAAGACGCCCGACGACGGCCCGCAGCCGTTGAGCGAGAACACCGAGGGCCTGCCCCAGAGCGGTCCTGTAGACGCGGCGTTCTCCTACGACGACGGCCCCTACTTCTTCGACAACACGGCGGGCACCTACCTCACCCCGGACGGCCGGACCTCCCCGACCAGGGAGCTGGGCCGCATACCCACGGCCATAGGCACGACCGAGGCCGTCGACGCCGCGTACGTGGACGGCGACAAGCTCTACCTGACCAGCGGCCTGGAGCTGGTCCGCTACACGCTCCCCAAGGACGGAACCGTCCCCGACTACGTCGACGACGGCTACCCCAAGCAGCTGAAGAGCCAGGTCAAGGCCGTGATCCAGCGCAACCGGCAGCGCTACGTGCTCGGCACGAGCGAGTACGCGCTCCTGGAGGCGGGGCAGGAGCCGACGGGACAGCTGGCGTACCGGCCGGTCGCCGGCAACTGGGGCGGCCTGCCCGAAGGCTTCCAAACCGAGTTCACCGGCGTGCTCGACGGCGCCAAGCTCTACCTGTTCCTCGGCGCCGACTACGTCGTCTACTCCTCGGAGCCGACGGCCCAGCGGCCGTACGAGTTCGCCGGGCTGCCGCACGAGATCGTCCGGCTGACGTCGAGCACGGCCTACCGGCTGAACAAGGAGCTGCTGACCGGCGGCGTCGCGGCGCTGCTGGCCCCCGAGACGCAGGAGACCGACGAGCTGCCCGCCTTCAGCTTCGACGACTCCGACGCGACCACGATCAAGGTACGGCCGCAGGTGGCCGGGACGCCGTCCAGCTCGCACCTCGACTTCCAGAGCGCCAACGGCATCTACTACTGGGAGATCTTCTTCCACGCCCCGCTGCTCATCGCGCAGGCGCTGAACAACGCCCAGCGCTTCGAGGACGCGCGGATCTGGTACGAGTACGTCTTCGACCCGACGGAGCGGGTGAGGTACTGGCGGTTCCTGCCGTTCCTGGCGGTCGACCTGCGAGCGCTGGTCGACAGCTGCCGCGCCGACCTGGCCGGGCTGGGCCTCGACGGCTCGGACGTCGCGACCGCACTCGAACCGATCCTTGCCCGGCTGGCGACGCTGGCCCCGGCGTTCGAGCAGGCCGGCGAGCTCTCCCAGGAGGACAAGGACTTCCTGGCCGGCCTCGCGGGCACCGAGCTTAAGGACATGGGGCTGAAGGACATCGAGACCACGCTGAAGGCCCTGCCGGGGACGTCCGGCCTGCGGGAGCGGATCGCAATGATCGCCTGGCTCCGGCGGCAGTACGACCTCATGGGCGACCGTGGGAAGTTGATCAAGGCGTACATGGACGATCCGTTCGACCCGCACGCGATCGCCGAGCTGCGCCCGTCCGCCTACCGCCGGGCCGTGGTGATGGCCTACATCGACAACCTGCTCGACTGGGGTGACCTACTCTTCCGCCAGTACACGGCCGAGAGCGTCGACGAGGCCAGGATGCTCTACATCTTCGCCTACGACCTGCTGGGGGAGCGGCCGGACGTCCTCGGCCCGCGCCCGCTGTCGGCCGCGCTGACTTACGAGGACCTCCGGTACCTCCCGCTGGCGGAGCTGGACGAGCTGGACGACGAGCTGAAGGCGCTGACCGCCGGGGGAGCGCTGCTGGAGGGACCCGGGGAGGTGCACAGGAGCGTCGCGAGCCCGTACTTCTACGTGCCCGAGAACAGCGTCTTCTTTGAGTACTGGTCCCGCGTCGAGGACCGGCTGCGCAAGATCCGGCAGTCGCTCGACATCATGGGCGTCAGCCGGCCGCTGCCGCTGTTCGAGCCGCCCGCCGATGTCATGGCGCTGGTCAAGGGCGCCGCGTCCGGTGCCTCGCTCGACCAGCTCACGCAGGGGATGGCGGCTCCGGTGCCGTACTACCGGTTCGCCTTCGTCTTCAGGAAGGCCCAGGACCTCGCCGACAAGGTACGGCAGTTCGGCAACGACCTGCTCAACGTGCTGGAGCGGCGCGACGTGGAGGAGCTCGCCCTGCTGCAGAACCGGCAGGAGGGCACGATCCTCGCCCTGACGCGCGGCATCAAGGAGGCGCAGATCAAGGTCGCCGAGGAGAACCTGGCCGAGCTGGAGGCGAGCAGGGACGGGGCGACGGCGCGGGTCCAGCACTACGAGAAGCTGATCGCCGACGGGCTCTCCGCGCTCCAGGTCGAGCAGCTGGCCCGGATGAAGAGCGGCTCCGACGCGCACTTCGTCGCGGGCGGCCTGAAGATCGCCGCCTCGATCGCCCTGGGCGTGCCGCAGGCACTGCTCGGCCCGTTCATCTTCGGAACGGGCTTCGGCGGCGAGCAGGTCGGCAACGCCCTCGACAAGGTGGCCGACGTCTCCTCCACGCTGGCCGAGGGATACAGCACCCTCGGCGAGCTGATCGGCGTGCGGTCGGAGCAGGAGCGCACGGCGCAGGACTGGGATCTCCAGCTCAACATGGCCAAGAGCGACGTGACCCAGCTCGGCCACCAGCTGACCAGCGCCCAGCACCAGCTGACGATCGCCCAGCGCGAGCTCGCCGTCGTCACGCAGGACATCGCCAACCAGGAGGCGGTGGCCGCGTTCATGAAGGACAAGTTCGCGGGCGCCGAGCTCTACCACTGGATGGCCGGGCGGATGTCCGGGCTGTACTTCCAGACCTACAACCTGGCGTACGAGATGGCGCGGTCCGCCGAGCGGGCCTACCAGTTCGAGCGGGGCGAGAGCAACGGCGACGGCGGCTACATCCAGCCGAGGTACTGGGAGAGCCGGCGCAACGGTCTGCTGGCCGGCGACAGCCTCGGCTTCGACCTGGAACGGCTGGGCAAGGCGTACGTCGACACCGACAGCCGCGGGATGGAGATCACCAAGAAGGTCTCGCTGCTGGGCCTGGACCCGCTCGCCCTGCTGGCCCTGCGTGGCGAGAGGCGCTGCGAGTTCGCGCTGACTGAGGCGCTGTTCGACCGGGACTTCCCCGGGCACTTCCGGCGCCGGATCCGGACGCTGTCGGTCTCCTTCCTGGGTGCGGACGGGCCGCTCGGCGTCTACGCGACGCTGACGCAGCTCGACAGCAAGACCGTCCTGGCGGCCGACCCGAAGGCGGTCAAGTTCCTGCTCGATCTGAAGGGCGCGCCGCCCGACACGCTGCGCCCGGACTGGCGCTCCGGCCAGCAGATCGCGCTGTCGGACATCGAGGAGTACAAGGAGAACAACGGGCTGTTCGAGCTGCGCCTGGACGACGACCGTTACCTGCCGTTCGAGGGCACGGGGGCGGTCTCGCGGTGGCGGCTGCAGCTGTCTGGCCCGGCTCCGGCCGGTCTGAGCGACGTGGTCGTGACCGTCAAGTACAGCGCGGACCAGGGCGGGGAGGTATTCGCCAACGCGGTCAAGGGCATGCTCAAGCCGTACGCGTCGGCCCGCTACTTCGACGTGGCGAGCGAGTTCCCCGACGAGTGGGCGCAGTTCCAGGAGGGCGAGGACGACCAGCTCGTCCTGCCGTTCACGCCGGCGCTGTTCCCCGCCATGAGCGGGCGCCAGATCACCGGCGTCTATCCCAGGTACGAGCTGGCCGGGCGCGGTTCGGTGCGCTTCCTGCTCAACGGCGACAAGAGGCTCGCGCTCGCTGACGGCAAGCTCCTGCGCACCCCCGGTCTCAGCGTCGGCGGGAACCCGTGGGTGCTGGTCCTGGAGGGTGACAAGGCGGCTCTCACCAACCTCGGCCTGGTGCTCACGTACCGGGCGAGCGTTCAGTAGGGGGCGGGCATGTCGCTATGGAGCAAGCTCAAGAAGGCAACGACCCGGAAGAAGACGCGCCAGTCGCCGCCGGTCGCCACCGCGAAAGGGCTGGCCGGCACGATCGTGCTGACCAAGCCCAAGCGGTCGGACTCGCTGGTCGAGCTCTCGCCCCTCGCCCCGCAGCCCAAGGCGCCGGTGAATCCGCCGTCGGAGAAGCAGCAGCCAGGCAGCTTCACCAGCAACCGCCGCGACATCATCGCGGACGTCATAGAGCACAACGACAAGGTGGGCAGCGCGGAGGCGTTCATCGACCTGGTGAACGCGGCCTTCACGGACGAGGGCGTGAACCCGGCCGCGCCGCACACCCACCTCGTCAAGACGCCCTGACCCCCGGAGACGGTCGATGCCGAAGAACACGCTCAAGAAAAAGAAGAAGAAGAACAAGCGTTCTACCACTCCGGGCGTTTCCGGTGCCTCGCACGGCGTCGTCAAGTCGGTGAGCAAGACCAAGCGCGCGGCGGTGATCGCGAATGCCGGATCCCAGCCCGCGCACTCGGCCCCGGCCCCGGCCCGCCGCCCGAGTGACGCCGTCATCAACCGGAACTTCCTCGCCAAGGCCTACCGGGAGTACTACAACAGCGCCGGCCGCAGACGCCCTCAGCACGTGGTCAAGCGCATGTACTCCTTCATGGGTGAGGGCCCGCCCGGCTACCTGAACACGCCGATCGGCAACCGGGACTTCCAAAGTCTGCTCGACGGTGAGCGGCAGGGCGACTACAAGGTGGAGGCGCAGAGCGCGTCGGACAACTGGAGGGGACTACGGGCCGGCGACTACTTCCACCTGATCAACGAGGCTCACCCGCTGCCCAGCGCACAGAAGGCGCAAACCCTGGGGAACCGCGCCCGGCGTCTCATCGTCAACGTGAAGAACCAGGCGGCCGCGCTGAAGGCGGTGCGCGGTCTCGTCCCGTTGTTCAAGGACGGCAACGTCGGCCCGTTCTTCAGGTCGTTCAAGGTGTTCCTGTCCAGCAGAGCGGACACCCAAAAATCCGTCAAATACGACAAGCTGGTCGTCTATTACGCGCTCAAGGACCCGAATGCCGCCGACGACGACGTCGGTAAGCAGCTCGTCTCGGCCATCGAGACGGCGGTCCCCGAGGGGGAGCGGGACTCGAAGTTCGCCCCCTTCTACTCCTTCGTCACCCCCGGAGTCGCCTGGTCGGAGGAGCCGAAGTACTTCGTTCAGAAATTGGACAACAGCTTCACCGAGACCCGGGCGAACGTCATCGATGACGTCATAAAGAACAACGACGCGGTGCCCAATGAGGCCGCGTTCGCCACGCTGGTGGACAACGCGTTCCAGCGTGAGCGTATAGATCCCGCGAAGCCGCACCGGCACGTCGTGGCCAAGACGCCCTGAGGCCGCTGGTCGCCGCCTGTGCGAGTACCTCGCCAGGCGGCGACCTGAGGTTTTTTACTCAAAGCTAATCTCCTCATAGACGACCATGAGGAAAAGTGATTAGATGACTTGATATGTCCGAGGTAACGCGGCCCAGCCTTTCCGACGCTCTGACCGAGCGCATGCTGGAGCTCATCCGTACAGGTGGGCACCGACCGGGAGACAGGCTGCCCTCGACGCGGGAGCTCTCCCAGCGCTTCGCCGTCACCACCCCGACGCTGCGTGAGGCGCTGCGCAGACTCGAGGCCACCGGGGCCATCGAGATGCGGCACGGGTCCGGCATCTACGTCGGCGCCGACATCGAGCGGCTCGTGCTCCCCAACCCCAACATGCGGGAGATGCACGCCGCCCAGCTGCTTGAGTTGCTCGGCGCGCGCATCGTCATCGAGCCGCCGCTGGCCGCGATGGCCGCGGCCCGCGCGACCGGCGAGGAGCTGGTCGCGCTCCAGCGCGTGCTCGAGGCCGCCGCCAGGCACCTGCGCGGCCAGGACGCCGAGCTGCACGACACCAACATGACCTTCCACCGGGCGACGGCCCGGCTGGCGGGCAACAGCGTGCTGCACGAGGTGGTCGACTCGCTGCTGACCGTCCACGGTCCCGAGCAGCGGGAGATCCTGCAGCTCTTCGACGACCGGCGCCGTGACTACGACGAGCACGTGGCGATCCTGGAGGCCATCGAGGCGCGTGACGCAGCGGCGGCCGAGGAGCGCATGCGAGCTCACCTGGTGGACGTCAAGACCGTAATAGAGCAGAGGTTGCAAGACCCCCCCAAATGAAACAAGGAGGCCGGGGCATGATCCGGTCACGCGTTGTCACGCTCGGCGTGGCAGCTCTCTTTCTCGCCGCCTGTGGCGGCAATACCGAGGCGCCGCAGAAGAAGTCCGAACTGTCGCTCTACAACGACAAGGGCGCCTGGAGCAAATACTTCGACGAGATGGGCGCTCTGTCGAAGCAGCAGATCAGCTTAGGCATGAAGCCGGTCGGCTACACCGATTCGGCCCAGTATCAGGCGTTCATCAAGGCGTCGTTCCGTACGAACGTCAAACCCGACCTCTTCACATGGCAGACCGGCGGGATGCTGGAAGAGATCGTCAAGCAGAAGCAGGTGGCCGACACCTCGGCCATCTGGCAGGAGGCGATCAAGGCCGGCGACCTGTCGCAGGACCTGGCCCCCTATTACACGGTGGACGGCAAGCAGTACTGCGTGCCGATGAACGTCGCCTACTGGGGGATGTTCTACAACAAGAAGGTCTTCGACAAGTACGGCCTGCAGCCACCCACCACGTGGGACGAGCTGGTCAAGGTGGCCGAAACCCTCAAGAAGAACAACGTCAAAGCCTTCTACCACACCAGCGTGCTGTTCTCCTTCGTCTGGTTCGAGCAGCTCATGGCGGGCATGGACCCCGACCTGTACGACCGCCTCTCCACGGGCAAGGCCAAGTACACCGACCCCGGCGTGGTCCAGGTGATGGAGAAGTGGAAGCAGCTCATCGACGCTGGATATTTCATCAATCCAGGCGATAAAACCGACCCGGGCGATGTGCTGAAGAACGGCAAGGCGGCGATGGTCTCCTTCGGCACCTGGTTCAACACCAGCATGACCCAGCGCGACCTGAAGGCCGGCACCGACTACGGCTTCTTCGCCATCCCGAACGTGAACGCCTCGCTCCCCAAGACCTCGATGATCTTCGAGAGCGGCCCGCTCTGCTCGCTGACCAAGGCGGCCGACCCCGAGGCCGGCCAGAAATACCTCAAGTGGTGGACCACGCAGCCCGCCCAGGACAAGTGGGCCACGACCCGCGGCGACGTCAGCGCCAACCCCAAGGTGACGATCAAGGACGAGGCGCTCGGCCAGGTCACCAAGGACGCGGGCGGCGGCAAGTACCGCCTGGTCAACCGCTATTTCGAGGCCACGCCACCGCCGATCCTGACGGCCGCGCTCGACGGCTTCAGCAAGTTCGTGACCGAGCCCGGCACCTACAAGGAAGTGCTCGAGACCATTCAGAAGGCCGCTGACGAGTACTGGAGCACGCATCAGTGATGCGCGCGCCTATGCTTGGCCGTTTCCGGTACGGCTATGTCGCTCCTGCCGCACTGCTGGTCGCTGGGCTGCTCTACGTGCCCTTCCTGTGGACTGCGTACCTCAGCTTCACCAAATACGACGGGCTCGCGCCGCCCGAGTGGGTCGGCCTGCGTAACTTCGGCAAGCTGCTCGACGACCCGGCGCTGCTCACCGCCCTGGGCAACACGCTCATCTGGGTGGTCGGCACGATGGCGCTGCCGGTCGGTCTCGGCCTGCTGGTGGCGGTGCTGTCGTACGACCTCAAGGGCGGCGTCTGGTACCGGGTGCCGTTCATGCTGCCCTATGCGCTCAGCGGCGCCGGGCTGGCCATGGTCTGGAGCCCGATCCTCTCGCACGACGGCATCGCGAACATCCTGCTCGGCGTCGACACCGCCTTCCTGCAGAAGGCGCCGCACAACACGATCGCCATGCTGCTGGTCTGGACCTGGCAGCAGCTCGGCGTCAACACGCTGCTGTTCGTGGTGGGACTGCAGTCCATCCCCAAGGCGCCGATCGAGGCCGCGCGGCTCGACGGGGCCTCCGGGTGGCAGCTGTTCCGGCATGTCATCTGGCCGCTGATGGCGCCCCTCACCGCGGTCGTGGTGGGGCTGGCGCTGGTGGCGAGCCTGAAGACGTTCGACATCGTCTGGGTGCTGACGCAGGGTGGCCCTGGGCGCAACTCCGAGACGCTCGCGGTGACCATGTACAAGGACACGTTCGTGGCCAGCGACTACGGCTACGGCGCCTCGGTCGCAGTGATGCTCACCGTGGTCACGGGGCTGGCGTCCTATCTCTACCTCAGGAGGCAGGTGCGATGATCCGGCGTGCCGTACTCATCGTGCTCGGCCTGATCTGGCTGGGCCCGACCTACCTGCTGCTCGTCAACGCCGCGCGGCCCGCGGCGTCGTACGACCCGTCGAAGGCGTGGCAGCCGTCCGGCAGCTTCGCGCTGTTCGACAACATCGCCCGGGCCTTCGACAGCGCGAACCTGTCGGACAGCCTGGCCAGCACCGCGCTCTACAGCATCGTCTCGCCCACGCTCGGCGTGCTCATCGGGGCGCTGGCCGGCTACACGATCGTGGTGCTCCGGCTGCGGCACGGCTTCTGGTGGTTCCTGCTCATCTTCGGCGGCACGATCTTCCCGTCGCAGATGCTGCTCGTGCCGCTGTTCGTGGGTTACAGCGATCTCGGCCTGTACGACACCAGGGGCGGCCTGCTCCTGGTCTACACGGCGATCAACGTGCCGTTGGCCGCTTTCGTGCTGCGTAACTTCTACAGTGGAGTGGCGTTCTCGATCTTCGAGGCGGCCCGCATGGACGGTGCCACCACCTGGCGGATCTTCTGGCGCATCTACCTGCCGTTGTCGGTCAGCGCGCTGGCGGCCGTGTTCATCCTCGAGTTCACCTTCATCTGGAACGACCTCATCTTCGGCCTGACACTCACGCAGACCGAGGACGTACGGCCGGTGATGACCGCGCTGGCCGGACTGATGACCGACGTCTACGCGGGCACCCCGGTGCCCGTGGGCCTCGCGGCGGGGCTCACGGTCTCGCTGCCGACGGTCCTGCTGTTCCTCGCCACCCAGCGGCTGTTCGCCCGTGGCCTGTCTCTAGGGAGTGTTTGATGACCAGCCGGTTGCTGCAGCGGAGCCTCGGCTCGCCGGACTACGACGGGATCAGGCAGGCGCTGCGCAACGACACCTCGACCGCGGTGATCGGCGTGCGCGGCGTGGAGGTGCGTGTCGCGGTGCTGCCGCTGTTCACCCACGACGGCCGGCAGGCGGTCAGGGTGACGAGCACCGTGCCGTTGACGCACGTGCTGGTGGGCGAGGACAGCGCCTCCGGCACCGACGTCACGCTGCTCGTGCCCGAGGTGACCGCGCCTCGCGTGCTGACCCTGGAGTCGCGCGACGACGCCGGGCTCATCGGCTCCGCGGAGATCACGATCACCCCGCAGCGCAAGTGGAGCGTGTTCGTCGTTCACCACTCCCACCTCGACATCGGCTACACCGACCCGCAGGGCACGGTGCTCCGCCACCACCTCGACTACCTCGACGCGGCCCTCCGGCTGGCCGAGGAGACCGCCTCCTGGCCGGACGACGCCAGGTTCAGGTGGTCGGTCGAGTCGTCGATGCCGGCGCTGAAGTGGCTCGACGCCCGGCCCGCCGACCAGGTCGCCAAGTTCGCCGCGCTGGCCCGCGCCGGCGTCATCGAGGTGACCGCGCTGCCGTTCCAGCTGCACACCGAAGCCTGCTCGACCGAGGAGCTCTACCGGCAGCTCCGCTTCACCACGCGGCTCCAGGAGAAGTACGGCTTCGCCACCAAGTCGGCCATGCACACCGACGTGCCCGGCGCGGTCGTCGGCGTGATCGACGCGCTGAACGCCGCCGGGGTGCGCTATCTCGCCGCGGCGCACAACTGGGCCGGGCGGTCCGTGCCGTACCTGCACGGGGGCGACAAGCTGACCCGGCCGTTCCGGTGGCGGGCGCCGAGCGGCAAGGAGGTGATCGTCTGGTTCACCGACACCCCCCACGGCATGGCGTACATGGAGGGCAACACGGTCGGGCTCACCGACTCCTACGAGCTGGCCGACGACCTGCTGCCGCGCTACCTGTCGGCGCTGGCCTCGCGCGGCTACCCCTACGGGCCCGGCACGTTCGGGTGGCAAGGTCCTGACGCGCCGCGTGAGCCGTACGAGCTGGACGTGCTGCACCTGCGGGTCCAGGGCGCGCACGCCGACAACGCCGGACCCTCGATCGTGCCCGCCTCCATCGCGCGCAGGTGGAACGAGCAGTGGGCCTTCCCCCGGCTGCGCTCCGCGGTCAACAGCGACTTCTTCGAGCACGTGGAAGAGCGCTACCACGACCGCCTGGCCGTACACGAGGGCGACTGGACCGACTGGTGGGCCGACGGGCTCGGCTCCGGCGCGCGGCCCCTCGGATACGTACGGCGGGCGCAGTCCGCGCTGCGCATCGCCGAGACGCTGCACACGATCGCCGGCGCCGACGCGACCGAGCAGATCGACGAGGCCTACGACAAGGTGGCGCTGTTCAACGAGCACACCTGGGGCGCGGCCAACCCCTGGGAGGACGCCGAGGAGGCGGGCGACTCGGGCGGCCTGCAGTGGACCCGCAAGTCGTCGGGCGCCTACGACGCCCAGGACGACGCGGCCGACCTGCTGCACGCCGCCGCCCGCCGGTTCGGCGCGGCGCTCTCCGACGGCGGTGTGCTTTCGGGGGGCGGCGCGCTCTCCGACAGTGGTGTGGCCGATGCGTCGGCGCTCACGTCCTTCGCCGTCTTCAATCCCGGTACGGCGAGCAGGACCGATGTCGTCCGCGCCTTCCTCCCCCGGGACGTGGTCCCGGCGGACGTGCCGATCGCCCTCGTGGACGCGCGCACCGGCGAGACGATCCCGCACCACGAGGAGCTCGTGGACCCGGCCGACTGGCCGACCCGGCCGATCGGGCGGCACCTGCACGCCGTGGTGCCGGAGGTTCCCGGCTACGGCTACGCGCGGATCGACGTCGTCAGGGGTGAGGTCCGGGCGGCCGAGCCGGTCGAGCTCGACCTGGGCGGCGTGATCGAGAACGAGTTCTACCGGGTCGGCTACGACGTCCGCGAAGGCGTCATCCGCTCGATCTTCGACAAGGCGGCCGGTCGGGAGCTGGTCAACGACAACGCCGCCGCCGGGTTCGGCCAGTACGTCTACGACCGCTACGCCACCGCCCCGCACTTCAACCACCTGTCCGGGCACGTCGGGGCGCACGACCGCACCCTGCTCGGCGACCGGGCGATCGGCAGGAACGCCACCATCGTCAAGGCGCAGCGGACCGCCGTGGGCGAGAAGCTGGTCGTCGAGCTGCAGGGCAAGGGCGTCGACTGGCTGCGCACCACGATCGAGCTGCACAACGGCGTCGCCCGGCTCGACCTGACCTACCAGCTGGCCAAGCAGGGCACGCCCGCCAAGGAGGCGGTCTTCCTGGCCTTCCCGTTCGCCTCGGGCCCCGCGACGGCCTGGGAGCTGACCGGCGGCGTCGGCGGGCCGGACGTGCCTCGGGTGCCGGGCTCGGCCGAGTACATGCTGCCGATCAGGCACTGGATCGCCTTCGAGGACCCCGAGCTGACCGTCGCCTGGGCCACGCTGGAGGCGCCGCTGGTGCAGCTGGGCACCATCCACATGCCGTACGCGCCGTTCCCGCCGACGCTGGACGAGGAGCCGGGCACGGTCTACTCCTGGGCGCTGAACAACATCTGGGACACGAACTTCCCCGCCCAACAGCAGGGGGAGACCACGTTCCGCTACTCGATCATGTCGGCTCCGGGCATCGAGGGCAGACGGCTGGGCGCGCGGGCGGCGGCCGGGCTGACGGACCAGTTCGTCGGCGCGCTGCTCACCAGCGCGCCCGACGCGGTCAAGTCGTTCGTCTCGGTCGACCACCCCGACGTGCTGGTCACCTCGCTCGGGCAGAACGGCGACAACGAGATCGTGGTCCGGCTGCAGTCGCTGGCCGCCGAGCCGGTCGAGGCGACGGTCCGGCTGCCGAGGCTGCGGCGCGCTCTGGTGAGCGCCGGTCTGGAGCGGGAGCTGCGGCCTTTGGAGGTCTCGGCGGAATCGGTGAAGGTACGGCTGCCCGCGTGCGGTGTGGCCGCTATTTGGGGGACGTGCGAGTGAAGATCGTTGACATCCGGGCCACCACGGTCGCCGTTCCGCTGGAGGCGCCACTCCGGCACAGCAACGGCGCCCACTGGGGCCGGTTCGTCCGCACGATCGTCGAGGTCGAGGCCGACAACGGGCTGATCGGCCTGGGGGAGATGGGCGGGGGCGGGGAGAGCGCCGAGGCGGCGTTCCGGGCGCTCATGCCGTACCTGAAGGGGCATGATCCGTTCCAGCTGGAGGCGCTGCGGTTCAAGATCGCCAACCCGACCGCGTCGCTCTACAACAACCGCACCCAGCTCCTTGCGGCCATCGAGTTCGCCTGCATCGACCTGATCGGGCAGCATCTCGGCGTGCCCGCCAGCGACCTGCTCGGCGGGCGGCTGCGCGATACCGTGCCGTTCGCCTCCTACCTGTTCTTCCGCTACGCGGCGGAGGGATACGCCGAGGTACGCACGCCGGACCAGCTCGTCGAGCACACCAGGCAGCTCAAGGCGGACCACGGGTTCACCGTGCACAAGCTCAAGGGCGGGGTGTTCCCGCCCGACTTCGAGCTGGAGTGCTACCGGGCGCTGGCGGCGGCCTTCCCCGACGACCGGCTCCGCTACGACCCGAACGCGGTGCTGTCGGTGGCCGAGGGCCTGCGGTTCGGGCGGGCCATCGAGGAACTGAACAACGAATACCTGGAGGATCCGGTCTGGGGGCTAGAAGGGCTCAGGGCCATCCGCGAGCAGGTCCGGGTGCCGCTGGCGACGAACACCGTCGTCGTCAACTTCGAGCAGCTCGCCTCCAACGTGCTGCGCCGGGCGGCCGACGTGGTGCTGCTGGACACCACGTTCTGGGGCGGGATCCGGCCGTGCGTCAAGGCGGCAGGGGTGTGCGAGACCTTCCAGCTCGGGGTGGCCGTGCACTCCTCCGGGGAGCTGGGCATCCAGCTGGCGACCATGCTGCATCTCGGCGCGGTCCTGCCCAACCTCACGTACGCGGCCGACGCCCACTACCACCAGCTGCGCGACGACGTGATCGAGGGCGGCAAGCTTTCGTACGCAGACGGGGCCATAGCGGTGCCGACCGGGCCGGGGCTGGGCGTCCGGCTCGACAAGGACCGGGTCGCCCACTACGCCGAGCTCTACCAGGAGCTGGGCGGATACCCCTACGACCGGGACCCGGGGCGACCCGGCTGGTACGCCCAGGTGCCGAACGAACGCTTCGCCGACCCGACCGTATCCCTGGAAGTCAGCACATAGGAAAAGAATCGTCCTTGCTCGTGTGAGTCTGCTTCTGCTGCCCCGTGCCCTGAATCAGGGTGGGGGTACTCACGTACTCACGCGAGCAAGGAGGCATCGTGCGGCTCATCAGCGGCGTCGTGGCGGCCCTCTGCACCGTGGTCGTCCCGGCCATGAGCGCGTCCGCGACACCGAGCGGCAGGTGCGCCGGTGGCCGGGTCTGCCTGTACGCGGGCTCCGACTACAACCGGGGGACCGAGGACTACTGGCGCGACTTCGTCGCCGACGACTCCGACCTGAGCGACGACACCTGGCTCGACCGGGACCACGGCGGCACCCGGCACAGCATCGCCGACGAGACGAGCTCGTTCAGGAACCGGATCGGCTGCGGCACCACGCTGTGGCAGCACCCCTACTTCACCGGGGCGCACAGCACGTTCATCGCGACCGAGAGCGACGACTACTTCGCCGACGACAGCGTCAGCTCCGTCGACATCTGGTGTCGCTGACCATGGACGGCGAAGCCGGGCTTCGGAGCGGGCGCCCGGCGACCGGCCGCGGCGGCGCTCTGGGGCGACCGGAGACCGGCCGCGGCGGCGCTCTGGGGCGACCGGAGACCGGCCGCGGCGGCGCTCTGGGGCGACCGGAGACCGGCCGCCGGAGAGCGCTGTCATCCTCACCCGCCGCCGCTCTCTGGGCCGGGGCATCGTTGCTGCTGGTCGTCACGGCCTGCGCGGCCGCGCCGCGCCCGGACTTCGTGTCTGTATCTGTGGCGTCGGTGGCCGATCTCGTGCTTCCGTTCGACGCCTACAAGCCCACCCCGGAGCAGCGCGTCCTGCTGGCCAACGCCCAGACCAAGCTGGTCGCGCGGTGCATGCGCCGCCACGGCGTCTCGGCGGCCCCGCCCATGGTCGCGGTGGCCGCCGTCAAGGCCGGCGATCCGGGCAACGCCCGCCGCTACGGCGTCGCCGACCCGGCGCAGGCCGCGCTCACCGGCTACCACCTGTCCCGCTCGGACCCGCACAGCAGACCACCCCAGTGGGCGGCCAACCTCTCCAAAACCGCCAGAACCCACTTGTACGGTGACACCGCCGACTCCGGCTGCATAAGCCGCGCCGCAGCCGTCCTGACCCGAGGCGCCGAGCCGGCCGACTGGCCCTGGCTCGCCGTCCAGGACGCCGAGACCCTGGAGAAGGCCGCCACCGATCCGGCCGTCGTCCAGGCGGCCACCAGCTGGCGAGCCTGCATGGTCAGGGCCGGACACGCCTACCCCACCGCCGAGGCCGCCATCGCCGACGCCCGCTGGAACCTGGACCAGCCCACGGTCACCGCCGAGGAGAAGCGCACCGCCACGGCCGACACCAGGTGCAAGTGGGAGTCGGGGCTGGTGGCGGTGTGGTTCGCCGCCGACTCCGCCCTTCAGCGGCAGATCGTCGCCGGCAATCCGGACCGCTTCGCCGCCCTCCGCGCCAACCTCGGCAGCCGCCTGGCGCGCGCGTCCAAGGTCTTCCAGGAGACCCGCTGACCACTACCGCCTGTCGACGCCTGGCGGTCGGGCCAGCCGTTGTACCGCGCGCACCACGCTGGCGCGACGCCGGGCGTGCTCTGTCGCATCCTCGTCGTCGGCACCGGTGAGCATGCGGGCGAGTTGGGGCGCCGAAACCCACCATGCGGACAGCCCGATGACCATGAACGCCAGATGATCGGGGTCGAGGTCGTCGTCGAGGATCCCGGCGCGCTGGGCGGCAGCGTAGGCCCGCGTCTTGTCCTGGTAGAAGGCGGCGCGCTGCGCCTCGTCGGCCACGGCGCCACCGGCCAGGCCCTCCCACAGCATCAGGCGGACGAGATGGGGATGCGCCACGTGGTAGTCGAAGTTGCGCCCGACGAACTCGCCGATGTTCTCGAAGTCACCCGGGGGTGGCCCCACCGTCTCGGCGAGTTTCTTGAGCTCGTCGGTCAGCACCGTCTCGAACAGGGCCTGCTTGTCGCCGAAGTACTTGTACAGGCGTTCCTTGTTGATCCCGGCCCGCTCGGCGATGCGCGCCATGGTCGTGCCGTCCGGTCCGCGCTCGGCGAACTCGACTGTCGCCGCTTCCTTGAGCCGCCGCCGCGTCCCCTCGGTATCCCACGCCATGGCGACATCCTAGCGCCATCCCATCTGCAACGTTGCGGTTGGAGTTTTCCGCCGCTAGCATCAAAAGCAACCGCACCGTTGGAGATGCGATCCAGATGAAAGGTATGGACATGGCAGACGGCCTTCCCGGTGGGACTCTCACACTCGCCGACGACCTCACCATCACCCGCATGGGCTACGGCGCCATGCAGCTGGCCGGGCCCGGCGTCTTCGGGCCGCCCAAGGACCGCGACGCGGCCGTCGCGGTGCTGCGCGAGGCCGTCGAGCTGGGCATCACCCACATCGACACCAGCGACTTCTACGGACCCTTCGTCGTCAACGAGATCATCAAGGAGGCCCTGCACCCCTACCCGGCGGACCTGCGCATCGTCACCAAGGTCGGCGCTCGCCGTGGCCCGGACGGCAGCTGGAATCACGCACTGGAGCCCGAGGACCTCAAGGCCCAGGTCCGCGAGAACCTCCAGCGCCTCGCCCTGGACACCCTCGACGTCGTCAACCTGCGCCTAGCCGAGGGAGGCGCGGGCGAGGAGTCGCTCGCGGAGCCGTTCGGCGCCCTGGCCGAGTTGCAGCGGGAGGGCCTGATCCGCCACCTCGGTCTCAGCGCCGCCTCCGAGGCCCAGCTCACCGAGGCGCAGGCCATCGCACCCGTCGTCACCGTTCAGAACCTCTACAACCTCGCCAACCGGCAGGACGACGCTCTCGTCGACCGATGCGCGGCCGAGAACATCGCCTACGCAGCGTTCTTCCCCCTGGGCGGCTTCACCCCGCTCCAGTCCGAGGCGCTCACGAACGTGGCCGCCCGGCTGGACGCCTCGCCGCAGCAGGTCGCCCTGGCCTGGCTGCTGCGGCGCTCGCCCACGATGGTCCTCATCCCCGGGACCTCGTCCGTGGCCCACCTCCGCGAGAACATCGCCGCGGCGAGCCTGGTCCTCCCGGCCGACGCGATCGAGGAGCTCGACGCCATCGGAGGCTGACGCTATTGGAGGAGGAGGACTTGCCAGAATTACTCGCGTGAGTTAAAAATTACTCATGCAAGTAAGGAAGGAAGACTCCGTCACGACCTCCGCCCGCCGGGCGCAGATCGTGGCGGCCACGATCGAGACGATCGCTGACCTGGGCTACCACCAGGCGTCCTTCGCCCGCATCGCGGAGCGGGCCGGGCTCAGCAGTACGCGGCTGATCTCGTACCACTTCGATGGCAAGGACGACCTGATGGGCCAGGCGATTGTCACGATCTACGAGGGGATCGCCACGTTCATGACCGAGCGGGTCAGCGCCCAGACCAGCCCCGGCGCCGCGCTGGACACCTACATCCGCTCGCTGATCGGGTTCATCCGGGACCATCGCCGTGAGATGCGCGCGGCCACCGAGATCTTCCTGAACTTCCGGCCGGAGAAGGGGACCACCGCGCAGGAGGCGGCCGTGGATCCGGCCTCGCTGGGGCACATCGAGCGATTGCTGTTCTGGGGGCAGGAGTCGGGCGAGTTCCGCCGGTTCAACACCCGCGTGATGGCGATGGCCATCCAGCGGGCCATGGACGGCCTGCCGTTCCTGCTGGAGGGCGACCCCGGCGCGGACCTCGACGTGTACGCGGACGAGCTGGTCGAGCTCTTCCGCCTGGCGACCCGGGCCACGCCGTGAGCTCTCGCGCCAAGACGTCGCTGCTCGTCCTCGTCGACATGGCCCTGCCCATCGGCCTCTATTACGTACTGCGCGCGATGGACGTGAGCTATCACTCCGCGCTGCTGATCAGCTCCCTGCTCCCCGGCCTGAGCGTGGTCGCCAGCCTGGTGCGCCGCCGCCGGCCCGACGGGCTCGGCCTGTTCATGACGGCCATGATGGTCGGCAGCGCGGCCGTCTCCCTGCTCGTCCACGACCCCCGCTTCCTGCTGGCCAAGGACGGCTGGATCACCGCCATCTCGGGCCTGTGGTTCCTGGCCAGCGTCCGAGGCCGGCAGCCGCTGGCCTTTGCCTTCACCCGCTTCGTCCTGGAAGGCCGCATCGGTCCCCTCAAGGGGGAAGACGGCTCGGGCCGCGAGTCCTGGGACGTCCTGTGGGAGCGGCTGCCCGCCTTCCGCCGGATCTGGCGGGTGGCGACGGTCATCTGGGGCATCGGCCTGCTGGCCGACGCCGCCGTCCGCGTGACCATGGCCTACACCCTGCCGCCCGACGTCGTCCCGGGCCT
The DNA here is from genome assembly GCF_044460705.1 of Nonomuraea sp. NPDC050022. Classification (NCBI taxonomy): domain Bacteria; kingdom Bacillati; phylum Actinomycetota; class Actinomycetes; order Streptosporangiales; family Streptosporangiaceae; genus Nonomuraea; species Nonomuraea sp. NPDC050022. Next base: position 210,526 of record NZ_JBITKE010000004.1, on the reverse strand, counting down.
GGGCGGTCTGCAGTACGGCGTCTTCATGGTGCTGATGCAGGTCGTGATGGCGTGCTACCTCGTCCCCACCGGCCTGTACAACCGCTGGTCCGCGCTCTACTTACCGCTCAAGGAGGCCCCCGCGTGATTCCCGCCCAAGGAGAGACCCGCGTGACCGCCCCCCGCTCCCTGGCCGTCCCCCGCATCCTGGCCGTGCTAGGCGCGGCCGCCGCCGCTCTGGCCGTCTGGGCGGCTGTCCACGTCCTCGCCGGCGTCGAGCTGGCCTCGACCTCCGGAGAGGTGACCGCGGTCTCCGTGATCGTCGCCGCCCTGGTCGCCGGTCTGGCCGGCTGGGGCCTCCTGGCCGTGCTCGAACGCGTCACGGAACGGTCGCGCGCGATCTGGACGTGGATCGCCGCCGTGTTCCTCATCATGTCCCTGGCCGGCCCACTCACGATGGGCACCACCGGTGCGGCCAAGGCATCACTGGCCGCGCTGCACGTGGTCACCGCGGCCGTCCTCATCGTCCTCCTACCGCGCCGACGTACGCGCTAGGCGTACTCCCGCTCCTCCGGAGGACCCTTCTTCCGCTCCCCCGGAGGGGGTATCCCTCCTAGGGACCCAGTCACGACGGACCGTCATTTCCCGCTCCCTCGGATCCGCCCTAGGGACTCCAGCTAGGACGGACCGTCATTTCTTGCTTCCCCGAAGGGGGGTTCCCTCCAAGGGACCCCAGCCACCATGGACCGTCACACGGACCAAGACGGTCGTGTGACGAACCTCCTCCGGAAGCTAGGCCTGCTCAGGCAGCGCAGCCGGATTGCGGGCAAGCAGCCCACCATCCACCCGGTGCTCGGCCCCGGTGATGAACGACGACCGCGGCCCGGCCAGGAACGCCACCAGCTCAGCCACCTCCTCCGGCCTGCCCACCCGGCCGAGGGGGTGCGCCCGGCCCCACTCCGCCACCTGCTCCTCCTGCGACAGCCCGCCACGCCACAGATCGGCCGCCCAGCGCAGCATCGGTGTGTCGACCGAGCCGGGGCAGACCACGTTCACCCGGATGCCGTCGGCCGCGTGGTCGAGCGCCATCGCCCTGGTCAGGCCGTTCAGCGCGGCCTTGCTGGCGGTGTAGGCGGCCACCTGCGCCTGCGAGGCGAACGCCTGCACCGACGACATCACCACGATCGAGCCGCCGCCGCGCGCCCGCATCCTGGGGATAGCGGCCTTGCAGGCCAGATAGACGCCCTTGAGGTTGATGTCGAGCACCTCGTCCCAGACGTCCTCCGGCGTGTCCTCGACCGTGCCGTAGCGCTGCACGCCCGCGCACGTCACCACGATGTCGAGCCCGCCGTACTTGGCCACGGCCAGGTCGACCAGGTCACGCATGTCGCCCGCCCGCCGTACGTCCGCGACCCGCCCGGTCACGTGCTCGCTGTCGAGCTCCGCCCCCTTGTCGGCCCCGCAGAACACCACGGACGCCCCGCCGTCGGCCAGCCGGTCGACCACCGCCCGCCCGATACCCATCGAACCGCCCGTCACCAGGGCGACTTTCCCGTCGAACTCACTCACGTCACAACCTCCGCGCGCAACCTCAGCACCTTCGTCTCGTGTGGGCCCAGGGTGAGCGCCGTGCCGTTCGCCACCGCCTCGGCCAGCCCGTTGGTGGGCATGCTGGAGAACGGTTCGAGCCCGACCGTGTAAGCCCGCCCCCACCAGGGATAGTCGGTGGTCGCACCGACCTCCTGCCACATCCACAGGTACGGCAGGAGCGTCGCATCCCACTCCACACGAATACCTACATCCCCAGAAATTTCGTACCAGCCCTCGGTAAATCCGGTTAGGTAGACGATCTCGCTCGGCGACCCGGGCTCCGGCACCACGCTCAGATCCGTCTCGCCGCCGTCGTCGGCGGGCACCACGGGCCACTTCCACGGGCCGCCCGCCTTGACTCGGCGGCCGTGGGCATTGATGGCGCTCTCGTGCGGGATGACCGTCACGCCGGCCGGCAGCCGTACGCGGGCGCCCGGCTTGAGGAATGGCCGGCCGTACACGATGTGCTGTCCCCACATGGCGTGCAGCTCGACGCCGGACTCGTTGGTCGCGCGCCCCTCGATCTCCAGCGCGGCCGTCCCCGCCGCCAGCCGGAACGTCTTCTCGATCCGGTACGGCAGGCGCCGGGTGCGCACGCTGAGCCGTACCGCGACCTCCTGCTCGGAGTCGGCCACGACCTCGGCCTGCCACGGGAGCCCGGCGACCTCCCCGTGCTGCGCCAGCCGGGCGCCGCGGTATTCGCTGGGCGCGCCGCCGTTGGGGAAGATCTCCTGCCAGCCGCCCTCGTAGTGGTCGATGAACTGGGCGACGTCGTCGGCGGCGCCCTGGAGGTGGTCGTGCGGGTCGCGCAGCCCCTGCGGCGAGAGCCAGACGAAGTCAGTGTCGGTTGGCTTGTGCAGAAATTCGATGACATCGCCGCCCTTGTCGGGCACGACGGTCACGCGGAGCCGTTCGTTCTCCAGCACGACCGCCCGCAGCCCGTCGATCACGACGTGCCGCAGGCGAGCCGCCCAGTTCCGGGTACTCACCCGAAAGTCACATCGATGAAGCGCGGCCGGTAGATCGAGGAGTCCCGGTAGTGGTCGGTGTTGACGAAGCTGTTGACGTTGTAGGAGACGACGAGTCCGTTGCCCGCCACGTCGGGGTGCGCGTGGGCGTTGTAGGTGAAGATGTTCCCGTTCGTCTCGGGGGTGGTGTAGACGGCCTGCTTGCCGGTGAACGGGCCGAACGGCGAGCACGAGGTGTACGCCACGATGTGCGAGCTCAGGACCTCGGTCGTGTCATGGGTGATCAGTACGTAGCCGTTGCCCACCTTGGTGACGCTGTACTCGTTGGCCACGCCGCTCATGATCCGGGCCGAGTCGGCCTCGTTGCTCGACCAGGTGCCGTCGGCCTTGAGGTACTGCCACTGTCCGAGCAGGCTCTGGCCGGGCACCCTGGCGATGTGCATGTACTTGGGCGAGCCGAGATCCTCCACCCCGTAAACGTAGGTGTAGCCGCCGTCCTTGAGGATCCCGGAGGCCCAGGACACGCCGGCCGACGACGGCAGGTCGGTCACGCTGATCGGCTGGTCGAGCCGGCTCTGCGCGAACCTGGCCACCACGTTCCGGTGCCAGCGCCAGTCCCACGCGCCGGTGCCGTAGCGCTCGTACTCCTGGTAGGTCACCTCCACGATGCCGCCCGCCAGGGTGGCGTCGCCGGCCCAGTACCAGTGGTTCTGGTCGCGCGGGGGCATCACTGCGGTCGGCTTCGCGGCGGTGCCGGCGTGGATCGTGGAGAGCCTGCCGTCGCGCTCCACGGCGAAGGAGTTGTTCAGGAAGACGGTCGTGCCGCCCTCTTCGACCACCGGCGGGCGGCTGCCGTCAGGGTTGATCTTGCCCAGGAAGGTGTCGGAGAAGACCCACACCTCTTTCCCGCTGGGCAGCTTCAGCGAGTAGGTGCCGTCGGCGCCGGTCCAGTCGTCCAGGCGGCTGTTGTCGTTGCCGTACGCGGTGAACAGGCTGGTCAGCCTCGCGTCCACGGACGCGCCCCGCACCGTCGGCCCGCATGTCGCACGGGTGGTGGCCTGCTGCGTCGTGGCGGCGGAGACGGACGGCACCGGCTTGGGCGGTGCGGCCAGCGCCTGCTGGGGCACGGCCGCGAGGCTCAGCAATCCGATGGCGAGGGGGATGAGGGCGGACCGGAATCGCGTCATCACACGTCCTAAGGGAGGGGGGTTCCCTACAGTTCTAGTCATTTGATCACTTTGTGTCTAGGGCCTCACGGGGCAATGATCCAAATGTTGTGGAAGGCGTGGTTTCCGGGGATTCGTAGCCATCTTGTGGCTTTTTCCGGGCATGACGTGAGGATGATCGGGTAACCCGCCCCCATGTCCTTTGCGCGCTACGAGGGATGGCTGCTGGCCGGGCGCTACCGGTTGCTGTCCGAGCTGGGCCGGGGCGGCATGGGCAGGGTCTGGCGGGCTCATGACGAGCTCCTGGATCGCCAGGTCGCGGTCAAAGAGGTCACCATCGTCGGCCCGCAGCACGAGGAGCTGATCGGCCGGACGATGCGGGAGGCCCGCATCGCCGCCCGGCTGAGCCATCCGCACATTGCGGCCATCTATGACGTGGTACTGGTCGACGAGCGCCCGTGGATCGTCATGCAGCTCGTCCCCGCCCGCAGCCTCGCCCAGGTGATCGCCGAGCAGGGCCCGCTGCCCGTGGCCACCGTCACCCGCATCGGCCTGGAACTCCTGGACGCCCTGCGCGCCGCTCACGCCGTCGGGGTGCTGCATCGCGACATCAAGCCCGCCAACATCCTGCTCACCGACGACGGGCACGCGGTCCTGACCGACTTCGGCCTGGCCACCACCGTGGACGACGAGTCCCGGGTCGCCCGGACGAGCATGGTCGTCGGCACCCCTGCCTACATCGCTCCCGAACGGGCCGGCGGCGACCCGTCCACACCACAGGCCGACCTGTGGTCGCTGGGCGCCACCTTGTACACGGCTGTGGAGGGCCACTCACCCTTCGGCCGCAGCACCGAGACGGCCACGCTGACCGCGATACTGACCACCACCGCCTATCCGTTCAACCTGGCCGGCCCGCTCGCTCCGGTCATCGCCGGCCTGCTGGACAAGGACCCCGACCAGCGCAGCGATGTGGCCCGCGCCCACGACCAACTCCTGCGAGTGGCCACCCGAGGCGAGCTTGGCCTCGCGGGGCTGTCGTACTCCGGGGGCCGTGCTTCGTACTTGCCGGATGAGCCCCACCACGCGGACCCGGCCTCACACCAGCACCTGGGCCCGGCCCCGCACCACTACCCGGGCCCGGACCAGAACCTGGGCCCGGCCTCGCACCTGGACCTGGACCGGGATCCGCGTGCGGACCGGGACCCGCGTGCGGACCGGCGCTCGCACCCCCACCCCCACCCCCACCCTCACCCCCACCCCCACCTTCGCCCGCGGCCGGGCCCGCGCTCGCTGAAGACGGCGCGAGGGCTGGTGCGATGGTCGGGACCACGTTCAGGGACGATGCCACGTTTAGGGACGATGCCCCGGTCAGGGACGATGTCACTGTCAGGCTCGACGCCGGGGTGGGTGGCGATGCCACAGTCGGGCGTGATGTGGCGGTCCGGCATGGTCCGGCGGTCAGGCGTGGTCCGACAGTCGGAAGCAGCGCGGCGATCGGCCGCGCTGCGGCGGTCAGAGGCGATGCGGCGTCTGATCACCGAGCGCTGGCGCGAGACGGCCTTGATCGCCGCCTTGATCGCCAGCGTGATAGCCACCGGCTCCTGGTGGAACGCCGTCCCCGGCAGCCCCGCTCAAAGCACCCCCGCTCAAAGCACCCCTGCCGACATCGCACCGGACCTGGCATTCGAGCTGACCAGCATCCCGCAAGCCCACGCCGTGTCCCGCCAGCGACTCACGGAGACATCCGACGGCCGCGTACGAGCCGACATCCGCCCCAACCCGGCCCCGGTCACCTCCTCCAGCAAGACCGCCACCGCGCTGAAGAAGGCGGAGAAGGCAGCCAAGAAAGCAGCTCAGAAGGCGGCGAAGAAGGCAGCCAAGCAGGCGGCCAAGCTCGGTAAGACCCACGGCAACAAGCATTAACCGGCCTGGCTCCGGTCAGCCGCGCCGTGAGTCAGTCTGCTTCGGGTGCCCGGTCCCCGCGCGGGTGATCCACAAGGTGCGGCCCTCGTCGTCGATCGCGTACCATACGCGACCCCCCGATGTGGCTTCGTACTGCCATTGCTCCAGTGAGTCGCCGCCCACCTTCACGATGCCCAGAGCGCCTTTGAGGGGGTGCTGGCGACTGTCAACATGTCGTGGATCACTGGTGATGGCAACCCAGGCTCGGTCGAGGTTCTCCCGGGCTTGGGCGAGTAGATGACCCCAACCTTCGGCTGCGCGTCGGTCGGCGAACCGTACTCGCCATGGGTGAGGCCGGGGAACATCGTCACCTCGGCCTGCCATCATGACTCGCTGGTCGGGCGGGGGACTTCTGGCCCATCGCCGGGGAAGGGGCCTTGGAGTTCGCGGGCGAGTTGCGGATCGCTCCAGACGACGGCCGTAGATCGCCAGGAGGCCAGCGCGCGGCCGAACGGCAGCAGTTCGCCGGTGTCCGCTCCCGCGATCAGGTGGTCCAGCAGTTCACGTACGCATTCACTGCGCTCGGCGTCGGGCAGCCAGGTGACCCAGGGAAGTTCCTCGGCAAGAACCTCCTCGGCCAGGCCGACGTTACGGCGAGCGACGATGGCCAGCGCACGTGCGGCGACGCGCAAGCTGGCGGTTCCCGCCTCGAAACGCTCCGCCCGCATCAAGATGAGGTCCTCGTCGTCGCGCCGCTCAAGGATGACGTCGGCGTTGTCCAGCGAGGGGAGGATCTTCGATGGGCCGCGAAGAAATGCGCTGTACGAAAACCTCTTCGTCTCCATGGGTTCAGTATATCTGAAGTAGTTCAGATATGGCGTGCTGGCCCTGCTGAGGTGCTTTATCGCCCTGGCGTGAAACGCCGTTCCCGCCCGCCGCGCCGGGCGGCCTTGCATCCATCTCATGGACCGTCCTCTTTCTGGATCAGGGGATGAAGGGGCTTGCCCCGTAGAGATGCCATGAACGGGTCGGGCGTGTCGCTCGTCCATGACGTCGATGAGATCCGGGTGATGTTCACTTCGCGGCCGAGGGTCCGCTCGGCTGTTCGCGCCGCGTCATAGAGCTCGTCCTCGTCGGCTGACCCCACGATGAGGACATCGACGTCTTGGGGCGGTGGTCCCGGCTGGTTGGCGTGTCGAGCGGCCCAGGAGCCGTAGATGTACGCCTCGTCGATACCGGAGATGGGCCGGAGCAGTGGGGGCAGTACGGCGGCCGGACCGAAGGTCACGATCAGCAGATCGGTGAGGGGTTTCGCGATGATCGTGTCCGTGTCGGCGCGGATGAGGCGAAGGTTGCCATGCCGCCTTTCCCGGATCAGGCCGGCCGCGGCGAACCGGTCCGCTTCTCGGCTCACCATCGACTGCGACGTTCCGGTACATGCGGCGAGATCGGTGGTTGAGTACTCCTTCTCCGGGTGGAGGTACAACCAGGCGAGCAGCTCACCGACAGCGTTAGAGCGAAGGAGAGGCAACAGCAAAGGCGGGATTGGCCTCATAGATGCATAGTACTATGCATCTATAGCAAGTCCATCACTCTATGCGATCAACACAGCTCATGCCGTCACCTCCGAAGAGCCTAGATGTCCCGCGCGAAGCGCCGCCAGGCCGGGGAGGAAAAGGAGGTGCTGTGCAGAGTTCTCGGTAGGTACCCTGCGCGGGGGAATTGCGAAGGGAATCGCCGTGGCGCACGTCGAAGTAGGACATCTGACATACGTACTGCCCGACGGGCGGCCGTTGCTCAACGACGTGTCCTTCCGGATCGGCGAAGGCGTCAAGGCCGCGCTGGTCGGGCCCAACGGGGCGGGCAAGACCACGTTGATGCGGCTCGTCGCCGGGGATCTGCAGCCCGTGGCGGGGAGTGTGGCCAGTTCTGGTGGGCTGGGGGTGATGCGGCAGTTCATCGGCAGCGTGCGTGATGGGAGCACGGTGCATGATCTGCTGCTCAGCGTCGCTCCGCCGGCCGTGCGGGAGGCGGCCGAGCGCCTGGAGCGGGCCGAGCTGGTGATGATGGAGCGCGACGATGAGAAGGCGCAGATGCGCTACGCGCAGGCCATCACCGACTACACCGACGCCGGTGGCTACGACATCGAGGTGCTCTGGGACACGTGTACGGTTGCGGCGCTCGGTGTGCCGTACGACAACGTGAAATATCGGGATGTGGCGACGTTGTCCGGCGGCGAGCAGAAGCGGCTCGTGCTCGAAGCGCTGCTCCGCGGACCGGACCAGACGCTGCTGCTCGACGAGCCCGACAACTACCTCGACGTGCCGGGCAAGGAATGGCTGGAGCAGGCGCTCAGGGAGACTCCCAAGACGGTCCTGCTGGTCAGTCACGACCGGCAGTTGCTGGCCAACGCGGCCGACCGGATCGTCACCGTCGAGTCCGGAAATATCTGGATCCATGGTGGTGGGTTCGCCACGTACGCGGAGGCCCGCAAGGCCCGCAACGAGCGGCTGGACGAGCTGCGCAGGCGCTGGGACGAGGAGCACGCCAAGCTCAAGGCCCTGGTCATCATGCTGAAGAACAAGGCCAGGTACAACGACGGCATGGCCCCCGCCTACCACGCGGCTCAGACACGGCTGCGCAGGTTCGAGGAGGCGGGGCCGCCCGAGGAGGCCCCCGCCGACCAGAACATCAAAATGCGCCTCAAAGGCGGTCGCACGGGCAAGCGCGCGGTCATCTGCGAGGGGCTGGAGCTGACCGGCCTGATGCGGCCGTTCGACCTGGAGGTCTGGTACGCCGAGCGCATCGCCGTGCTCGGCTCCAACGGCTCGGGCAAGTCCCACTTCCTGCGGCTGCTCGCGGGCGAGCAGATCGGCCACTCCGGCGTCGCCAGACTCGGCGCCCGCGTGGTCCCGGGTCACTTCGCCCAGACGCACGCCCGGCCCGACCTGCTGGGTCGCTCTCCGGTGGAGATCGTCATGACCGAGCACGCCAGGCTGAAGAACGAAGCGATGAAGGTCCTGGCCCGCTACGAGCTGGCCGGGCAGATCGCGGAGCAGCGGTTCGACACGCTCTCGGGCGGTCAGCAGGCGCGGCTGCAGATCCTGCTGCTGGAGCTGTCCGGCGCGACGCTGCTGCTGCTCGACGAGCCGACCGACAACCTCGACCTGGCCAGCGCCGAAGCGCTCCAAGCGGGTCTGGACGCGTTCGCGGGCACGGTGGTGGCGGTCACGCACGACCGCTGGTTCGCGGCGGATTTCGATCGCTTCCTGGTCTTCGGCGCGGATGGCACCGTTTACGAGGCTTCCGAACCGGTCTGGGATGAGGCCAGGGTCGTCCGTCCCCGCTGAACGCGTTAAAGAGCTCCATAAAGAGTTGGTACGGCAGGCGCGTGTCCCGCCCCTGCCGTGCCCATAGACCGGCTATCACGGCAAAGTGATCCCGCGTAGCCGAACCGTCAGCCTCCTCGCACTCGGGGCGATCTGCCTAGCCGGGTGCTCCAGCGAGGAACCGTCCAAACAGCAGCTCAAGCCCCTCGTCCTCAAGGAGCAGGTGTCGAACGTCGTCAAGTCGTCCGACGGCTACGCCGTGAACTGGGCGGGGATCCTCACCAACGCCAACCCGTGGCACTTCGGCGAGCACGTGGTGGCGACGATCGTCGGGCGTGACGTCGCCGGCACCGAGGTGGTCCGGATGGACCAGTCGCTCGACGCCGTGCCGCCGGGCGGTTCGCTGGCCTTCACCGGCCAGGTCAACGCGCCCCAGAAGCCGGCCAAGGTGACCATCGACTATCGCCCCGCCCAGTGGCGGCCGGCCGCTCGCATCGCGTCGGCGTTCAAGGAGTTTCCCGTTTCGCGGGTGCAGACGCTCCGGCAAAAGGACCGTTCTTATCTTATTACCGGCTATGTCGACAATCCCTATCAGCTGCCCGCCAGCAGCCTGGTGGTGAACGTGTTGCTGCGCGACAAGGCGGGCAAACTGCTCGGCGGTGGCAGTACGTTCGTCGACGACGTGAAGGCGGGCAGCCCACCGCGCTTCATCCTGACCGTGGGCGGCCTGCCTGCGGGCAGCGTGGTGGCCAAGACCGATGTGACCGCCCGGACCTGGGGTTCGACCGGCCGCCCCTTCGAGGATCTGGCGCTGGGCGGCGCGGTGCCGCTGCACACGATCAAGCCGACCACCGAGCCGTTCGCGATAGACCGCGGCAGTCAGGCCATGACCGAGCACCAGCAGTGAATGGCTCATCAAATATCAATCAAATAAGCCGATAAATCGGGCGGAGCGGCCATTCGCTGCAAACCAGGCCGAGCGCCACAAATTCGTTCAGCGGAGCGCCGTCGGCAAGGCATTCATTCCCACAGAAGGAGTGGAACTACTAGTTACTAATCCATTACCTTCAGTCATATGAATGACCACGCCCTGGTCGAGTCACTCCGCGCCCGTGACCCGGGTGCCCTCGCCGCGCTCTACGACGCCTACGCCGAGGGCATCCACAGATACTGCTGGTCCCTTCTCCTCAGCTCCGACGGCGCCCAGGTGGCGCTCCGCGACACGATGATCGCGGCGGAGGCCCACGCCGGCTCCCTGGCCGATCCCGGCCGCCTGCGCCCATGGCTGTACGCCCTGGCCCGCGCCGAATGCCTGCGACGGCGGATGGCCGAGCCGCCGAACGCCGACGAGGCCCTGGCGCAGGCCCCGCCTCCGGACAATCCGGCCGACGCCGACCTGCGCGTCGTGGCCTGGAACGCGATCCAGAGCCTGTCCCACGACGACCGTGAGGTGCTGGAGCTGTCGGCCAGGCACGAGCTGCCCACCCCGGAGCTCGCCGCGGTGCTGGGGGTCGCGGCGCGCCATGTCGAGGCGGCCCAGGAGGAGGCGCGCGAACGACTGCGTGACGCGATCACGGCGGAGCTGCTGGCCAGGAAGAGCCCCTACGACTGCGCGGCACGGGCCGGCATCCTCAAGGGCTTCTCCGGCAGGCTGACGCCAGAGACGCGCGCGCGGCTGGTGGGGCACCTCGCGGGCTGTCTGACCTGCTCTCCCCACCGCACGCGCCAGGTGTCGGCGGCCAAGGTCTTCGAACTGCTGCCCCGGATCCCGCTGCCGGAGTCGCTCGCGGTCAGGGTGATGAGCTGCTTCGCCGACCCCGAGCTCCAGCCCTACCGCCGCTACGTGGCCCGGCGCTCGGGGGCGCTGGACGCCGCCGGGTTTCCCGTTGCCCCGCGCAAGAACGCTCGCAGGTGGCCTCAGGCGCTGGCTGGCGCGATGGCGGCGGCCGCGACCGTGGTGGCGATAATGATGATCTTCCAGCAGTTCGGCCGGATCGAGGGTGGAGTGCCGGGCGTCGCGTCCGCCGCCTTCCCCGCGCCGGGCGAGCCGCCGGGCATCAGGCTGCCCTGGCAGCCCGAGCCCCAGGACCCGCGGATCAGCGTCGAGCCCATCCTGGACAGCACAGCCACTGTCCCGCTGGGCGCCCTGCCCCCGACGGCGACGCCGTCAACGGGCACCGTGCCCACTATCGGCGACCCGGCGAGCTCCGCCCCGTCCAGGGCCCCGGAGACACCCGAGCCCCAGTCCGACCAGGTCACCCCCACCCCCGACCACCAGTCCGCCGAGCCCGGGGAGCCGGACGCGCACCCGGGCAGGGAGCCGGACAAGCAGCCCGGCAGACACCCGCACAAGCACTCCCGCACACCTCGCCCCAACGACCTTCCGACGCCCGCCGCGACACCGACCCAGACGCCGGTCGCTCCGCCGGTCATCACACCGGCACAGACGCCGGCCCAGACACCCGGCCAGACGCCGGCACAGACGCCGACCGCGACGCCGCCCGCCACCGTCCCGGCCGGCTGAGGCCCCTGCATGGAGGCGTACCAACTGCGCGAGGACCCTCAACTGGGCTGCCGGGTCTGCCCCCTGCCGGTCAGCGAGGAGCGGGCCGAGCTGATGGCCAGGAGCCATCACGTCGCCTGGCCCACCTGGCTCGATCAGGGCCCCCGCATGCTCCGGGACGTCCTCGAACTGTGCCGCCTGCGCACCGCCCGCGGCCTGGCCGTCCTGTCCTGGCTCTCCGGGAGCGAGCCGCCCGGCGGCCCGCCCGCCGAGCTCGGCTGGCTCTGGTCCTCGCGCCGCCTGACAGGTCAGCGCCAGGAGCGCCTGTACGCGGCCGCCGCCGCGGTGCCGGAGCCCGTGCTCGGCCTCGTGCTCGCCAACTGGACCTGGGCGCTCGGCACCTGCCACGGCGGCCGGGTCGCCGCCCCCTACCTGGCGGGCACCGCCTACCCCGGCGACGGGTCGGTGGCCGCCGCCGCCACGATGACCCTCTACCAGACCTTCGACCGCCATCCGGAGTCCCGCCCGGCCATCGCGGCCGCCTGGGCCGCGGCTCGGGCGGGCGCCGACTGGTGCCGGGCGGCCGAGTTGCACGCCGCCTACGGGACGCAGACGCCGGTCTTCACCTATCCCCGGGGTACGAGCCCGATCCCGGTGGGTGTGCGGCCGTGGATAGAGCGCCTGTTCCGCCTGCGTTGACGATGTTACGAAAGTGACCAGGATTACACAGAGTGACAGGCGGGAACTGTGTGCACTATGCACGCCATCAGAGCCGGACTCATGGCAGTCTGCCTGGTCGTCACCCTGTGCCCGCCGGCCGACGCGGCTCCCGGGCCGTCCCGCCGGAAGGTGATGCAGGCCCGCCACGCCGTACGGGATCGTACGCGGCAACTGGGCACCGCGAGCGCGCGGCTCGCCGAGGCCCAGTCACGGCTCGACGACCTGGCGGCCGGGGCGGAGCGGCTGGTGGAGGCGTACAACGGGGAGCTCGTCCACCTCGAACGCGCCAGGCGGGCCCGCGACCAGGCCCAGGCCCGGCTGGCGCTGGCCGACGCCGAGGTGGAGAAGGCCCGCGCGCCCGTCGCGCTGCTTGCGGCGCAGGGCTACAGCGGGCTCGACATGATCACGCCGATGCTCGGCATGATGACCGACATCGGCGACACCGACGGATTCCTGCACCGGGCGAGCGTCCTGGAACAGCTCAGCGGCGAGCAGGGCGCGGTGCTCGACCGGATGCGCGACGCCCAGGAGGTCTCCGCCATCCTGCGGAGCGCGGCGGCCGACGCGTACGCCGAGCACGAGGCCGTGTCCGAGCGGGCCAGGCAGGCGAAGGTCGCCGCGGAGGCGGCCGTCGCCGCGCAGAGGCGTGAGACCAGAGGGCTGGAGGCCGAGCGCGTCGCGTGGCAGCGGCGGGTCGACGCCGCGCGCACCCACGCGAACCTGCTGGCCAGGCGGCGGGAGGCGGCGCTGGCGCAGGCGCGCCTCAGCCACGGGCTGCTCGCGTCCGGCTCGCTCATGGGCGACGTCGCGGCCAACTGGGCGCTGACCCAGCTCGGCAAGCCGTACGTGTGGGCGGCCGATGGCCCGGACAGCTTCGACTGCTCGGGCCTGACCATGCGAGCATGGGAGCAGGCGGGCGTCGGCATGGACCACTGGACCGGCACGCAGTGGACCTCGGGTCCGCACGTGCCGCTCGACCAGTTGCGCCGCGGCGACCTGCTGTTCTTCGGCTACGTCACCAGCGACCCGAGCACGATCCACCACGTCGGCATGTACGTGGGCGACGGGCTGATGGTGCACGCGCCACAGACCGGCGACGTGGTGCGGGTCGCCTCAATGTGGCGAGGGGACTTGGTGGGTGCCACCCGGCCTCAGTGACCTACTCAGTCAGCTGTGGCCTTCATCCTTGGCGCGCTGGAAGGAGCGCTTGATCTCGACCTCGGCCTCCATCCGGCCCACCCAGTTGGCGCCCTCGACGGACTTGCCGGGCTCCAGGTCCTTGTAGACCTCGAAGAAGTGCTGGATCTCCAGCCGGTCGAACTCCGGCACGTGGTGAATGTCGCGAATGTGCTCCATCCGCGGGTCGGTGGCCGGGACGCACAGGACCTTGTCGTCGCCGCCCTTCTCGTCCGTCATCCGGAACATCCCCACCGCGCGGCAGCTGATGTAACAGCCCGGGAAGGTCGGCTCCTGGAGCAGCACCAGCGCGTCGAGCGGGTCGCCGTCCTCGCCGAGGGTGTGCTCGATGAAGCCGTAGTCGGCGGGGTACTGCGTAGAGGTGAACAGCAGCCGGTCAAGCCTGATGCGACCGGTTTCGTGGTCCACTTCATACTTGTTCCGTTGTCCCTTGGGAATCTCAACGACAACGTCGAACTCCACCGCGGTTCCTCCGCTCACGCCGAGTGGGCGTTAATGTCTCGTAGGCGAACACCAGGAGAGAGGTCAGGCGACGTGGCGCGGCACGAGCGGTGGGTGATGCTGACCACTCTCGCCATGCTCCAGGTGCTGACCATCGTCATCGGCCTCTATGCGATGACCAACGACTTCAGCCTGGGCGCGCTGACGAGGGGATCGTCACCGACCGAGCCGACACCGTCTCCTCAAGGGTCTCCCCCCGTCTCCGTGGTCACCGCGGGGCCGGTGCTGGCCCAACTCCAGGTGAGGGCCGGAGACGGACCTCTCACTACTAAGCGTACTTTGACCCAGCAGCTCACCCGCGCCCTGGGTGACGAAGCGCTGGGCGCTCGGGTGGGCGCGGTGGTCCTCGACGCCGCCACCGGCGAGCAGGTATTCGCCGCCAATCCCGACGTCGGCATCACTCCCGCCTCCACCACAAAGTTGGTCACCTGCACGGCCGCGCTGGCCGCGCTCGGCCCCGACACCCGTCTGTCCACCCGGGTGACGCAGGGCCAGTCGGCCAACTCGATCGTGCTGGTGGGCGGCGGAGATCCGACGCTCGCCGGGCCGTCGGCCAAGTCCCAGGACTATCCCAAGCAGGCGTCGCTCGCCACGCTCGCCTCACGCACCGCCGCCGCCCTGAAGGCCAAGGGCGTCACCAAGGTCACGCTCTCCTACGACGCCTCCCTGTTCACCGGTTCCACGCTGGCGCCCGGATGGAAGCCGGGCTACGTGCCCGACGGCGAGGTGGCGCCGGTCTACGCGCTGGCGATCGACGAGGGGCGGCGCGACCCCGCCGCGAGGCAGCCGCGCGTGTCCAACCCGCCGCAGTACGCCGCCGCCGCGTTCGCCCGGCTCCTGACCAAGTACGGCGTGGGCGTCGCCAAGTCCGTACGACCGGGCAAGGCGCCCGCCGGGGCCGCCGAGCTCGGCCGGGTCGACTCGGCGCCGCTCTACGCGCTGGTCGAGCACACGCTGACGTTGAGCGACAACGACCTGGCCGAGGCGCTGGCCAGGCACGTCGCCATCAAGGAAGGGCAGCCGGCGTCCTTCGAGGGCGTGTCCAAGGCCGTGGTCGGGGTGCTGCAACGGCTCGGCGCGGCCAAGGGCGTACAGGTCTTCGACGGCAGCGGCCTGTCCGCGCGCAACCGCATCAGCGCCGACGCGATGGCCCGAGTCATCGCGGTCGCCTCCGCCGCTGCCCACCCCGACCTGCACCCGATCGCCTCCGGCATGCCGATCGCCGGGTTCTCCGGCACCCTGGGCAACGGCAAACGCTTCACCGGCGGCGACAGCAAGGGCCAGGTCGGCCTCGTACGCGCCAAGACCGGCACCCTCAACAACGTCAACACGTTGGCCGGCATGGCCACCACCAAGGAAGGGCGCCTGGTCACTTTCGCCTTCCTGGCCGACCGCGTCCCGAGCACCGCCGAGCCGGTGCTGGACCGACTCGCCGCCATCGTCGCGCGTTCCTAACGCTGTGTTGATGGCGGGTCTTCGCGGGCTGGACGAGAAGCACGTACGGTGGACGGTATGCAGGTGATCGACTGGGATCTGGCCGTCACGACCGGCACGCGCCTGGTGCGCCCCGGTCCTCAGGTGAGCCGGGAGGAGGCCAGGCAGGCCGTCACCGAGCTCCGCGCGCTGTCGCGTGAGGCCGAGGGGCACGTACGCGAGTTCACCAAGATTCACACTGAGACCGCGCCGCAGGCGGCGACCATCGTCGACCGTCCCGGCTGGATCAAGGCCAACGTCGAGGGCTTCCGCGTGGTGCTCGAACCGCTCACCGAGCGGGTCGGCGGCGGAGCCAACCCGCCGCCGGCGATCGTCACGGCAGTGGGCTCCCGCATCACCGGCGTCGAGGTGGGCGCCGTGCTCGCCTTCCTCGCCTCGCGGGTGCTCGGCCAATATGAGCTGTTCCTGCCGCCGGACCCGACGGGCCGCGAGCCGGCGGGGCGTCTGACCCTCGTCGCGCCCAACATCGTGCACGCCGAGCGCGAGATGAACGTCGACCCGCATGACTTCCGCCTCTGGGTGTGCCTGCATGAGGAGACGCACCGCGTGCAGTTCACCGGGGTGCCGTGGCTGCGCGAATACATCCGTTCGCAGATGACCGAGTTCCTGCTGGCCTCCGACCTCGATCTGGGCACGCTGCTGGAGCGGCTGCGCACCGCCGCCGACACGGTGGCCGACGTGGTGCGTGGCGGCGAGGGCAACCTCATCGACGCCATCCAGTCGCCCGGCCAGAAGGAGATCCTCGACCGGCTCACGGCCGTGATGACGCTGGTCGAAGGGCACGGCGACTACGTCATGGACGCCGTCGGCCCCTCGGTGGTGCCGTCGGTGGCCGACATCCGCGCCAAGTTCGCCCATCGCCGCGAAGGCGGCTCGCGCCTCGACCGCACGGTCCGGCGGCTGCTGGGCATCGAGGTCAAGATGAAGCAGTACGCCGAGGGCTCGGCCTTCGTCCGCGCGGTGGTGGACCAGGTCGGCATGGACGGCTTCAACCGCGTCTGGACCTCGCCCGAGACCCTGCCGACGACACCCGAGATCACCGACCCCAGCGCCTGGGTACGCCGCGTCATCGGCAGCAACGCCCTGCCCGCCTGACTCGTCATGGGCCCGCACCCGGCCGTCGCGGACGTCCGAAGGGCCGTCCGTGAGGCGCTGGCCGACGTCGGTGACGGCGCGCTCGTGCTGGCGGCGTGCAGCGGGGGAGCCGACTCCCTCGCACTCGCCGCCGCGCTCGGCTTCGTCGCGCCGCGCGCGGGCCTGAAGGCCGGGCTGCTGACGGTGGATCACCAGCTCCAGGAGGGTTCCGCCGCCCGCGCCGAGACGGTGGCCGCGCTGGCCCCGGCCCTGGGGCTCGACCAGGCCGAGATTCTCACCGTCGACGTCGGCACATCCGGCGGCCCGGAGGCGGCGGCCAGAGACGCCCGCTACGCCGCGCTCGCCGAGGCGGCCGACCGGCTCCAGGCCGCGACCGTGCTGCTCGGCCACACCAGGGACGACCAGGCCGAGACAGTGCTGCTCGGCCTGGCCAGGGGGAGCGGGCTCAGATCGCTGTCCGGCATGGCCCCGGTGACCGGCCGCTACCGCAGGCCGCTGCTGTCCCTCTCCCGTGCCACCACCGTCGCCGCGTGCGCGGCGCTCGGCCTCAGCCCTTGGGACGATCCGCACAACGAGGATCCCCGCTACACCCGCGTACGGGTACGGACCAGGGTGCTCCCGCTGCTGGAGTCGGAGCTGGGGCCCGGCGTGGCCGACGCGCTCGCCAGGACCGCCGATCTCGCCCGGGACGACGCCGACGCCCTTGACGAATGGGCCGACACGGCCTATCAGAATTGCGCTCTAAGCGATATCACCGGTTCGGTGACGCTGTCCGTACCCGAGCTGGAACGCCTCCCAGACGCCGTCAGGCGGCGGATCCTCCGGCGGGCGGCCATCGCGGCGGGAACGCCGTCCGGAGCCCTCTCCGCGACCCACGTGCGCGCCGTCGACCGGCTCATCACGGCGTGGCGCGGGCAGAAGGCCGTGGATCTACCCGGGGGTCTGGTCGCTGTGCGGCGGTATGACACCCTGATACTCGCCATCAGTCCCATCCCGTAAGGAACCACAGGTGGACGCTGCCGATATGGGCAAGGACCTCGAGAAAGTCCTGATTCCCCAGGACGAGCTCCAGGCCAAGGTGAAAGAGCTTGCCGGGCGGATCGACGCCGACTACGCGGGCACGGAGCTCCTGCTCGTGGGCGTGTTGAAGGGCGCGGTCATGGTGATGGCCGACCTGGCCAGAGCGTTGCACGTGCCCGTTCAGATGGACTGGATGGCCGTGTCGTCCTACGGCGCGGGCACCAAGTCGTCCGGTGTCGTGCGGGTGCTGAAGGACCTCGACACCGACATCATGGGCCGCCACGTGCTGATCGTCGAGGACATCATCGACTCGGGGCTGACCCTCCACTGGCTGCTGGAAAACCTCAAGTCGCGCAACCCGGCCTCGCTGGAGATCTGCGCCGCCCTGCGCAAGCCCGACGCGGTCAAGGTGCCGATCGACGTCAAGTACGTCGGCTTCGACATCCCCAACGAGTTCGTCATCGGCTACGGCCTCGACTACGCGGAGCGTTACCGCAATCTCCCCTTCATCGGCACCTTGGCTCCCCATGTTTACAAGTAGCCGCCGGGAACACCGCGCCACCTGACGTACGTTGGTAGGGCAAGACCGGTGTAGCGGGCGGTCCCTCCGCGCGCTTCCCCGGTGTACCTTCTGACTCCGGGAGGGTGACCAAGCGTCCCCTTCGGGTAGTCAGAAGTCGCGGCGTCGGATGCCGCGGCCCCGGGAATTCCCGGGGTTCCAGGCCATGGTCAGGAAGGGACGGGCCCGCAAGGGGTTCCGCATCGGATGGATCTCAAGCGATTTACACGTGGGCCACTGCTGTGGATCCTGGGCATCGTCGTGCTGCTCCTGCTCGTCACCCAGCTCTGGAGCGGCGGCGGCAACTTCAAGCAGGCCGACACGTCCACAGTCCTCCAGCAGATTCGCACCGGCAATGTAAGCAACGCCAAGATTGTCGACAAGGATCAGCGCATCGAGCTGACGCTGATCAAGCCGATCTCGGTCAAGCCGGGTGACACGGCGACCAACATGATCCAGTCTGACTGGGTCGCCGGCTACGGGCCGAAGCTGACCGAAGAGCTGCAGGCGCAGGTTCAGGCGGGCACGACCAAGAGCTTCACCACCGAGGTGCCCCAGGAGAACTTCCTGGTCAGCATCCTGGTGAGCTTCCTGCCGATCGTCTTCATCGTCCTCATCTTCCTGTTCATCATGAACCAGATGCAGGGCGGCGGCTCGCGGGTCATGAGCTTCGGCAAGTCCAAGGCGAAGCTGATCACCAAGGACACTCCCAAGACCACCTTCTCCGACGTCGCGGGCGCCGATGAGGCCATCGAGGAGCTCCAGGAGATCAAGGAGTTCCTGCAGGCCCCGGCCAAGTTCCAGGCGATCGGGGCGAAGATCCCCAAGGGCGTGCTGCTGTACGGCCCGCCCGGCACCGGCAAGACGCTGCTCGCCCGCGCGGTCGCGGGTGAGGCCGGCGTGCCGTTCTACTCGATCTCCGGCTCCGACTTCGTCGAGATGTTCGTCGGCGTCGGCGCCTCGCGAGTCCGCGACCTGTTCGAGCAGGCCAAGGCCAACGCACCGGCGATCATCTTCATCGACGAGATCGACGCCGTCGGCCGGCACCGCGGCGCGGGCCTGGGCGGCGGTCACGACGAGCGCGAGCAGACGCTCAACCAGCTGCTCGTCGAGATGGACGGCTTCGACGTCAAGGGCGGCGTGATCCTCATCGCCGCGACCAACCGGCCCGACATCCTCGACCCGGCGCTGCTGCGTCCGGGCCGATTCGACCGCCAGGTCACCGTCGACCGCCCCGACCTGGAGGGCCGCAAGGGCATCCTCAGGGTCCACGGTCGCGGCAAGCCGTTCGAGCCGGCGGTGGACCTCGACGTCATCGCCCGTCGCACGCCCGGCTTCACCGGTGCCGACCTGGCCAACGTGATCAACGAGGCGGCGCTGCTCACCGCGCGCGCCGACAAGAAGCTGATCTCGATGGACATCCTCGAGGAGTCGATCGACCGCGTCATGGCAGGACCCGAGCGCAAGTCGCGGGTCATGTCCGACAAGGAAAAGAAGATGATCGCCTACCACGAGGGCGGTCACGCGCTGGTGGCGCACGCACTGCCCAACTCCGACCCGGTCCACAAGATCACGATCCTGTCCCGTGGCCGCGCCCTGGGTTACACCATGACGCTGCCGATGGAGGACAAGTTCCTGGCCACCAGGTCCGAGATGATGGACCAGCTCGCGATGCTGATCGGCGGTCGCGCGGCGGAGGAGCTCGTCTTCCACGAGCCCACCACCGGCGCCTCCAACGACATCGAGAAGGCCACGGCGGTCGCCCGTCGCATGGTGACCGAATACGGCATGAGCGAGCAGCTCGGCGCCCGTAAGTTCGGCTCCGGCCAGGCCGAGGTCTTCCTGGGCCGGGAGATGGGCCACGAGCGCGACTACTCCGAGAAGATCGCTTCGACGATCGACGAGGAGGTCCGCCGGATGATCGAGACGGCGCACGACCAGGCGTGGGACATCCTGGTCGAATACCGCGACGTGCTCGACAACCTGGTGCTGCAGCTCATGGAGAAGGAGACGCTCTCCCGCGACCAGGTGCTGGAGGTCTTCGCCTCAGTCGTGGTCAAGGAGCACCGCCCGTCCTACGCGGGCTACGGCAAGCGGCTCCCCTCGGACCGCCCGCCGATCCTGACCCCGAAGGAGCAGTCGGCCAACGGCTCGCTCGCCGCTGCCAGTCACCAGGACGCCCTGCCCTCTGGAGACAGTGCGTGAGTTCGCAAGACGTAGACCTGGGCCGGATCGAGAAGGCCGTCCGCGAGATCCTTTACGCCATCGGCGAGGATCCCGACCGTGACGGCCTGCTCGACACGCCCTCTCGGGTGGCCCGGGCCTACGCCGAGCAGTTCTCCGGCCTCGGACAGACGCCGGAGAGCGTGCTCAACAAGGTCTTCGACGTCGACCACGACGAGATGGTGCTCGTCAGGGACATCGAGGTCTACTCCACCTGCGAGCACCACCTGGTGCCCTTCCACGGGGTGGCCCACGTGGGCTACATCCCCAACGAGCGCGGCCAGGTGACCGGGCTGTCCAAGCTGGCCCGCCTGGTGGACGTCTTCGCCCGCCGCCCGCAGGTGCAGGAGCGGATGACCTCGCAGATCGCCGACGCGCTGATGCGCGTGCTGGAGCCGCGCGGGGTGATCGTGGTGGTGGAGTGTGAGCACCTCTGCATGACCATGCGCGGTGTTCGCAAGCCGGGCGCGAAGACGGTGACCTCGGCGGTGCGCGGCGATTTCCGTACGAGTGACAAGACCCGCGCCGAGGCGATGGCGCTGATCCTGCACCGATAAGCACCAGCCGGTAAGCCCAGGGCGCTGATCCTGCACTGACAGGCAGGAGTCAGCGAGCCGATGATGTTGACCCTGCCCTGATAAGCACCAGTCAACGAGCCTATGGCACTGATCGGATTGTTATTTGCGTGTGGGCACCCTCCACAGACCCCATCAACCATGACCGCCTAGGCTTGGGGCATGGTTGTCGGAGCAGAGGCGCGGTGCCTCGTCATGGGCGTGGTCAACGTCACGCCGGACTCGTTCTCCGACGGGGGCCTGTGGTTCGACGAGGCGGCCGCTATCCGGCACGGACTGGAGCTGGTCGGTGAGGGAGCCGACATCGTCGACGTGGGTGGCGAGTCCACCCGCCCCGGCGCCGCCAGAGTGCCGCTCGACGAGGAGCTGGCCCGCGTCGTGCCGGTGATCAGCGCGCTCAGCGCCGAGGGAGTGGCGGTCAGCGTCGACACCATGCGGGCCGAGGTCGCCAAGGCGGCGGTGGAGGCGGGGGCGAGGCTGGTCAACGACGTGAGCGGCGGCCTGGCCGATCCCGAGATGCCGCGCGTGGTGGCCGCCACCGGCGTCGATTACGTGGTGATGCACTGGCGCGGCCACAGCCATGACATGGACCGCCGGGCCGTCTACCACGACGTCGTGACCGAGGTGCGCGAGGAGCTCGCCAAGCGGGTCGACCTGGTGCTGGCCGAGGGCGTGTCCGAGGAGCAGATTGTGCTCGACCCCGGGCTGGGTTTCGCGAAGAACCCCGCGCACAACTGGGAGCTGCTCGCCGGGATGGGGGAGCTGGCCGAGCTCGGCTATCCGCTGCTGATCGGGGCCTCGCGCAAGCGGTTCCTGGGGCGGCTGCTCGCCGACGCCGACGGCACGCCGCGCCCGTTCAGCGGCAGTGACGACGCCACGGTGGCCGTGACAGCGCTGGCCGCGCACGCCGGTGCCTGGTGCGTACGAGTGCACGAAGTAGGTCCCAATGCCGATGCCGTGCGCGTGGCCGCCGCATGGAAGAGACCCGGAGCCAACACATGAGTGTCGACACCGCCGCGATCGAGACGGTCAACCAGGACTTCTATCTCGCGATCGAGGACGCCAACCTCGACAAGATGACCGAGATCTGGGCCGAGGACTCCGCCGACGAGCAGGTCAGCTGCGTACATCCGGGCTGGACCCTGCTCTCGGGGCGGTCCGAGGTGCTGCGCTCCTGGGCGCTCATCATGGCCAACACCACCTACATCCAGTTCGTGCTGACCGACGTCAACACCACCGTGCTGGGTGACGTGGCCGTGCTCACCTGCGTCGAGAACATCCTCACCGCCGGCGAGGAGGGCGAATCCAGCTTCGCCGCCGGCAAGGTGGTGGCCAGTAACGTCTACGTGCGCACGGCGCAGGGCTGGCGGCTGTGGATGCATCACGGTTCGCCGGTGCTCCAGGGTGACGACGACGAGGAGGAAGGCGAGCTTGAGGTCTGATCGCATCGCGCTGAAGGGCCTGCGGGCCCGGGGCCGGCACGGCGTGCTGGCGGCCGAGCGTGAGCTCGGGCAGGAGTTCGTGGTCGACGCGACGCTGTTCCTCGACACCGCCCCCGCCGCCGCCTCCGACGACCTCGGCAAGACGGTCCACTACGGCGAGCTCGCCCAGGCGCTGGTCGCCGTGGTGGAAGGCGAGCCGGTCGAGCTGATCGAGACGCTCGCGCAGCGCCTCGCCGACGTGTGCCTGGCCGCCGGCCTGGTGGAGTCGGTCGAGGTGAGTGTGCACAAGCCCGCGGCACCGATCCCGCTGCCGTTCGACGACGTGGTCGTCACCATTCAACGGAGTCGCGAATGAACGTGAGCGAGAGGAGTAGCACGTGAACGTCGTACTGTCTCTCGGTAGCAATCTCGGACGGCGCTTCCAGACCTTGCAGGACGCCATCGACACCCTTTTCGACGCACCGGGGCTGGAGTTCGTCGCGAGCTCGCCCGTCTATGAGACCGACCCGGTCGGCGGCCCCGCCGGGCAGCGCCCCTACCTCAACGCGATCGTCATCGCCGAGACCTCGCTCCAGCCGCAGGCGTTGCTGGAGCGGGCGCAGGGCGTCGAGAACGCCTTCGGGCGGGAGCGCAACGAACGCTGGGGCCCGCGCACGCTCGACATCGACCTGATCGTCGTGGGTGACACGGTCTCCGACGACCCCGACCTGACGCTGCCGCACCCGCTCGCGCACGAGCGGGCCTTCGTCCTCGTCCCGTGGGCGGACGTGGACCCCGCCGGCGTGCTGCCCGGCCAGGGTCAGGTCGCCGACCTGCTCACGGACCTCGACCAGAGCGGCGTACGGCTGCGTGCTGACCTCAAGCTCCAGAGTCCGGATTGAGGCCCACTCGCCCCGGCCTGCTGGTCGGCATCATCGTCGTCGTGGCGCTGGTCGCCTGGATGGTGGTCAGGGAGTTCTACGCCGACCTGCCCATCGTGCCGTGGACCGCCATCCCCACCGTCCTGCTGCTGGCCCTCGGGGAGGCCTACAGCGGGTGGGTGACGAAGGCCCGGATCGACCGCAAACCTGACACCAAGCCGGTCGAGCCGCTGGCGGTGGCCCGGCTGGCGGCCTTGGGCAAGGCGTCGGCCTATGTGGGCGCGGTGTTCGCGGGCGTCTTCGGTGGGTTCGTCCTGCACACGGTCCAGCTGTTCACCAGGGAGACGCCGAGGTTCGAGTTCTTCATCGCGGTGGGCTCGCTGCTGGCGTTCGTGGTGCTGATCGCCGCCGCCCTCTTCCTGGAACACGCCTGCCGCATCCCGAAGGACCCGGAGGATCAGCGGCCCAGGTAGACGGCGCCGCGAATCACCAGGCGGCCAGGTAGCCAGGAACCCGATGTCGGCCGTAATGGCCCCAAGCTAGCGGCCATGGTCAACTCTTGTCAGGCACTCGTTCGACAGGGGCTCGTTTGCGGCCGAAGAGGTAGATGACCGGGAGGGTGCAGATCAGCGGGCCCAGGATGGCGAGCGGGCGTTCCAGCCACCATCTGAGGTCCGGTGGCACCTCGCCGCCGAGCGTGCCGAAGAACCACCACAGCAGGCCCAGCGCGATCGCCATCCCCGTGGTGTGGAAGAGGAACAGCGGCAGGGCATAGCGGTTGATGGTGCCGTTGACCCGGCGCCAGCCGGGCTTCTCCAGGACGCGCTCCATCGACGGCCGCAACACCTCCACCAGGCCGATCTGGAAGAGCAGCAGCGCCACGATGACGAAGGTGGGCGGCGCCATGTTCGACCACTTGTCGCCGGGCACCCCGACCATCGAGCCCGGATAGATGCCCGAGTAGACCAGGCCGAACAGGGCGAACAGCCCGGTCCACAGGACTCCCACGTCATAGCGTCTGGGCAGGATGACGATCCGGTCGTAGAAGAAGCCGGCCTGGTGGGCCAGTCCCCAGACGATGATCATGTTCAGCCAGCCGACCCACTCGACGCCGTACCGGAAGCGGAGCACGTCGATCACCAGGGCGGCGCCGCCCAGCCAGATGAGCGCCAGCACGTCGTAGTGGCGGTGCAGCCACAACGCCACGGGCAGCAGCGCGATCAGCACCAGGTAGACGCCGAGGAACCAGAGCGGGCTGAGCACGAGCAGCACCACCCGCCACATCCACTCGACATGGAACACCCAGGTCACGACCGCGCCGATGGTGAGCCACACGCCCGACAGCACGAGCGCGGGGGCGGCCAGCGCGCGGATGCGCCGCCAGACGAACCGGCCGATGCCGATGCCGCGGGCCTGGGCGCGGCTCCACGACAGCAGGTGCACGTGGCCGCCGACGTAGAAGAAGAGCGGCAGCACCTGAAGCAGCCAGGTGAGTATCCACAGCCCCGAGGTGAAGCCGAGCGGGCTGGTCGGTTCGGGCCCCTCGGGCTTCCACTGCAGGATGGTGAACGCCCAGTGCCACACCACCACCACGATCAGACTGAGAGCGCGCAGCCAGTCGACGTATTTGTCCCGCTGCGGAGTCGCGACGTCGGTCACTTGTCGATGTCACCCACGACGAAGAACATCGAGCCGAGGATCGCCACCATGTCGGCCACCAGATGGCCGGGCAGCATCTCCCGCAGCACCTGGATGTTGCTGTAAGACGCGGAGCGCAGCTTGAGCCGCCATGGAGTCTTGTCCCCCTTGGACACGAGGTAGTAGCCGTTGATGCCGAGCGGGTTCTCGGTCCAGGCGTACGTGTGGCCCTCCGGCACCTTGAGCACCTTGGGCAGCCGCTGGTTGATGGGGCCCGGCGGCAGCGAGCGCAGCCGGTCGACGCACGCGTCGGCCAGGTCCAGCGAGACTCTGAGCTGGTCGAGCAGGATCTCGAAGCGGGCGTGGCAGTCGCCCGCGCCGCGCGTGACCACCTTCACCGGCAGCTCGGGATAGGCCAGGTACGGCTGGTCGCGCCGCAGGTCGAGGTCGACGCCGGAAGCGCGGGCGATGGGGCCGCTCACGCCGTACTGCAGGATCTGCTCGCGGGTCAGGACGCCGACGCCTTTGGTACGGGCCAGGAAGATCTCGTTGTTGAGAATGAGATTCTCGATGTCGGGCACCCGGCGCCGGGTCTCGGCGACGGTCTCCGACACCCGGTCCAGCCAGCCGTACGGCAGGTCCTCCTTCAGCCCGCCGACCCGGTTGAACATGTAGTGCATCCGGCCACCGGAGATCTCCTCCATCACGGCCTGGATGCGCTCGCGCTCGTTGAAGGCGTAGAAGATGGGCGTGATCGCGCCCAGCTCCAGCGGGTACGAGCCGAGGAACATCAGGTGGCTCAGCACCCGGTTGAGCTCGGCCAGCAGCGTACGCGCCCACACGGCCCGTACCGGCACCTCCATGCCCAGCATGCGCTCGGCGGCCAGCACCACGCCCAGCTCGTTGGCGAACCCGGCCAGCCAGTCGTGCCTGTTGGCCAGCATGATGATCTGCCGGTAGTCGCGGACCTCGAACAGCTTCTCCGCGCCCCGGTGCATATAGCCGATGATCGGCTCGGCCGTGGCGATGCGCTCACCGTCGAGGGTGAGCCGCAGCCTGAGCACCCCGTGCGTCGACGGGTGCTGCGGGCCGATGTTGAGGATCATGTCCTCGGTGGCCAGCTCTTTCGCCCCGACGCCGATCCCGACCACGCGTTCCGTCATATGGCAATGCTGCCACCGGCAGTCGTGGTGATCCAGCACAGGAAGAGGTCAAGGAATCCTATATCGGTGCATTCCGCCCACTGGACAGGGGAGGAACGTCGGGAACGGGGGGAGAAAACCGTGCAAAGAATTCTTTTCGATCTTGCCGCTCTGATCTCGCGGGTGGCGATCGGCGTGATCTTCGTGATCCACGGGTGGCAGAAGATGCAGATCGGGATACCGGTCACGGCCGCCGCCTTCAACCAGATGGGGATTCCGCTGCCGCAGCTCTCGGCCGGGTTCGCCATCCTCGTCGAGACCGTCGGCGGGATTCTGCTCATCATCGGCCTGCTGGTCCGGCTGGCGGCCCTCGGGCTGGTGGTCGACATGCTGGGCGCGATCATCTTCGTCCACGGCGCCCACGGCGTACTGGTGCAGAACGGCGGCTGGGAGCTCGCCGGCGCGCTGGCCGTGGCCTGCCTGCTGCTCGTGGCGGTGGGCGGTGGCCGGCTCGGCATCGACGGCATCCTGCACAACAGCTACCGGCGGCGCGCCGAGCGCCGCGCGGCCGAGCAGGATCTCGCCGGCCACGCGCCGGCCACCTCCATCAGGCCGGAGGCCCCATCGGAGGCGGGCACCGCCCCCATGCCGGTGCAACCGGCCGCCCGGGACGATGACATGAGGAACATCGACGAGCCGTCGCGCGGACGTTCGCCGAGCGCCTGACCTCAGCGGGCCGCGAGAAGGCCATCGTGCGACCTCAGCGGGCGGCGACGCGGCGACTGTCGTGCCGCCTCGTGCCGCCTCCGTGACCTCAGCGGGCGGCGAGGTCGCGGAGGGCGTCTACGAGGCGGTCCACGTGCTCCTCCGTGGTGCCGATGCCGATCGAGGCGCGGACCGCGGACGCCGTGTCGTCCTCACAGCCGCCGTCCGCGGTGCCGAGCAGGTGCCGGACGAACGGGTGCGCGCAGAACTTGCCGTCACGTACGCCGATCCCGTACTCGCCCGACAGCACCTCGGCCACCTCGCGCGCCGAGTGCCCGTCGACGACGAACGAGACGATGCCCACGCGCGGCTGGTCCGGCCCCCAAAGCGACAGCTCGCGCACGCCCTCGATCGCGGCCAGTCCGGACCGGAGCCGGGCGATGAGCCGCTCCTCCTCGCGTACCAGAGCGGTCCAGCCGGTCGCGCTGAGCGCGTCGCAGGCGGCGGCCACGGCGATGGCGCCCAGGACGTTCGGGGTGCCCGCCTCGTGACGAGGCTCGGCGTCCTCGTGCCACTCGATGTCCTCGTCGACGGAGCGTACGGCGCCGCCGCCCTTGAGGTACGGCTCGCCCGAGGAGAGCCAGTCGCGGCGGCCGACCAGCACCCCGGCCCCGAAGGGCGCGTAGAGCTTGTGCCCGGAGAAGGCGACGTAGTCGAGGTCGAGCGCGGTCAGGTTGAGCCGCCGGTGCGGCACCAGCTGGGCGGCGTCCACCAGGATGCGGGCTCCGTGGCGGTGCGCGATGTGCGCCAGGGCGGCGATGGGCCAGAGTTCGCCGGTGACGTTCGAGGCGGCGGTGACCACGAGCAGCTTGGGGCCGTCGATCCCGGCCAGCGCCTCGTCGGCGGCGCGGACGGCTTCGCCGGGGAAGGCGGGCGGCGCCAGGCGTACGGACCGCTTCCAGGGCAGCAGCGAGGCGTGGTGCTCGGTGTCGAAGACGACCGCGGTCGTGCCCTCGGGCAGGCAGCGGGCCAGCAGGTTGGTCGCGTCGGTGGTGTTGCGGGTGAAGATCACGGCGTCGTCGGGGCGGGCGCCGACGAAGGCCCTGACCGTGTGGCGGGCCTGCTCGTAGCGGGCGGTGGTGAGCTGGGAGGCGTAGCCCGCGCCGCGATGCACGCTGGAGTAGGCCGGGAGCGCGGCGGTGACGGCGGCACTGACCGGCTCCAGACAGGGGGCGCTCGCCGCGTAGTCGAGGTTGGCGTACGTCACCAGCCTGCCGCCCTTGACCGGCACTTCCAGATCGGCGCCCAGCACGGCGGGGATCGGATGGGCGCGCTCGGCAGCCGGCGCGTCGGTGGCCTGGGCGGGCAGGGAGCTGAAGATCGTCAACGTGGACACGGCGAACCTCCTGGGGCCATCGGACCCCCGGAACACCCAGCGAGCCCGCGCTTGCCCACCACACCTCGTGGCGGACCAGGTCTTCACCCGGGGCACCCCGCCGCGGACGCGAGGGTTGCCGGCCAGCAAGCCGGGGCTATGCGCTGGCACTCATGACCTACATCCGCACTATAACCGACACCCGGCCATGAATCGCAACCGCGAACTTATGCGGCCTCTGCCTCGTTGGTAACTGAAACCCCTGCTGTGAGGAGTACCTAATGCTGGACTGGGTGGCCGACCCTCAGATCTGGATCGGGTTTTTCACCCTGGTCGCACTAGAGATCGTCCTCGGTATCGACAACATCATCTTCATCTCCATCCTGGCCGGGAAGCTGCCGCCGGAGCAGCGCGACCGGGCCCGCGTCATGGGCCTGGGCGCGGCGCTGATCAGCCGGCTGCTCCTGCTGCTGGCACTGTCGTGGGTGGTCCGGCTGACCACGCCATTGTTCGAGGTCTTCGGGCACGGGATATCAGGGCGTGACCTGATCCTGCTGCTGGGCGGCCTGTTCCTGCTGGCCAAGAGCGTCACCGAGATCGGGCACAGCATGGAGCTGAAGGAGGAGGGCGGCAAGGGACGGGCCGTCACCTCGTTCGCGTCGGTGATCGTGCAGATCATGATCCTGGACGTGGTGTTCTCGCTCGACTCGGTGATCACCGCGGTGGGCATGGTGGACGAGCTCGGCGTGATGATCGCCGCGGTGATCGTGGCGGTGCTGGTGATGCTGTTCGCGTCCGGGCCGATCAGCAGGTTCGTGGACAAGCATCCGAGCATCAAGATGCTGGCTCTGGCGTTCCTGGTGCTGATCGGGGTGGTGCTTATCGCCGAGGGACTCGGCCAGCACATCGCCAAGGGTTACATCTACTTCGCGATGGCCTTCTCGGTGATCGTGGAGCTGCTCAACATCCGGATGCGGAGCAGGCACGCCAAGCAAGCCTCCTCATAAGATGAAAAAGTGCGATTCGATCCCTGGAATCCGGATTTTGTTGCCTATCCCTACGGCGCGTACGCGGAGCTGAGGCGTGAGGCCCCCGTCAGCTACTTCGAGCCGACGGGGCAGTGGCTCATCTCCCGGCACGCGGACGTGAACGCGCTGCTCAGAGACCGTCGCCTGGGCCGCTCCTACCTCCACGTGGCCACGCACGAGGAGTTCGGCAGGCCGGAGGAGCCGGCGTTCCAGGAGCCGTTCTGGCGGGTGACCAGGGCTGGCATGCTCGACGTCGAGCCACCGGTGCACACCAGGCTGCGCCGGCTGGTCTCCAAGGCGTTCACGCCGCGCATGGTCGAGTCGCTGCGCCCCCGGGTCAGGGCCATCGCCGAAGGGCTGGTCGAGGCGTTCGTCGAGAAGGGCGGCGGCGACCTGATCGCCGAGGTGGCCGAGCCGCTGCCGGTGACCGTCATCGCGGAGATGCTCGGCGTGCCCGAGGCGGACCGGCACCTGCTGCGCCCCTGGTCGGCCGACATCTGCCAGATGTACGAGCTGAACCCGAGCGTGGAGTCGCAGCACGTGGCCGCCAATGCGGCGGCGGAGTTCGCCGCCTACCTCGCGGACCTGGCCCGCGCGCGGGCCGTCCGGCCGGGCGACGACCTGATCAGCGCGCTCGCGGCGATCGAGGAGCTCACCGAGGACGAGCTGATCGGTACGTGCGTGCTGCTGCTCAACGCCGGTCACGAGGCGACCGTGAACGTGACGGGCAACGGCTGGTGGTCCCTGTTCAGGAACCCCGCCGAGCTGGTACGCCTGCGCGAGGACCGGAGTCTGCTGCCCACGGCCGTCGAGGAGCTGATGCGCTGGGACACGCCGCTACAGATGTTCGAGCGGTGGGTGCTGGAGGACATCGAGGTGCACGGGGTCGAGATCCCGCGCGGGGCCGAGGTCGCGCTGCTGTTCGGCTCGGCCAACCGCGACGAGACGGTGTTCGCCGACCCTGACCGGCTCGACGTGGGACGGCCGGACAACCCGCACATCTCCTTCGGGGCGGGGATCCACTTCTGCCTGGGCGCGCCGCTGGCCCGCATCGAGCTGATCGAGTCGTTCGGCGCCCTGCTGGAGCGGGCGCCGAAGCTGGAACTCGTCAGCGAGCCGGAATGGAAGCCGGGCTACGTCATCCGCGGCCTGAAGTCTCTCGACCTGACGACGGGTTAGCGCGGCCACGACGACCGTCCGCCCTCCGGGAGTGGGTTTCTTCCAACGGACCTCTGCCCTGACGGACGGTCCGCTTCCGATCCCCGGGAAGGCTGTCTCGGTCTCTGTGACGGTCCGTCGTGGCTGGCGTCCCTGGGCAGGAACCCCCTCCGGGGGAGCGGAAGTAGCCGGTGCGTCGTGGCTGGGGTCCCTGGGGAGGAAGTAGCCGGTCCTTCGCCGACGGGTCACCGGCGCTCCTGGACGAGCCAGCCGAAGCCGCCGAGACCCCTCGGGTCGATCAGTTCGCCCTCCTCCGAGGCGCGGGCCAGGGCCCGGAGATAAGCCGTCGGATCGGCGTGGGCGAGGTCGATGGGCGGACGCGTGCCGGTGACCCCCAAAGCCCTTAGCGCATCGCGCTGTGTGGACAAGCCTGTGGATATCGCACCGGCCCGCCGACCGGCCTCCGCGCACGCGTCGAGCGCCACGTGAGCGGTGATGTCGCAGGTGCCGTCGGGGATGGGCGCGACGACCGCACCATCTCGGTAGCCGGTGAGTGTGCCATGGCACGGACGGTTATCCACAGGGTGTGCATAATCGATGGCCACCGCGCGACCCCTCCTGAGCCGGTTCACCACGGCCGCCCACGCGGCGTCGCGTGGGCACCCGATCTCCCCGCGCGAGCCGATGCGGCCCAGCGACGGCCACCACCGGTCGAGCCAGGCGCGGTCGGAGTCGGGCACCGGGTCGCCCAGCCGTTCCTCGCCCGTCTCGGTGTCGACCAGAACCAGCCGCGGCCCGTCGGCCGTCTGCTCGGCCACGTCGAGCGGGACGTTGTCCAGCCACTCGTTGGCGATCGCCAGCCCGGTGATGACGGAGGGGATCCGGGGGCGCCAGTCGATGCTCTTGGGCAGGTCGTCGGGTCTGGGTGAGAGGTCGACGGCGGTGATGTTGAGCCTGGCGCGCAGTCCGGGCTCGGCGGCCTCGAGCACGCGGGCCACCAGGGCGCCCTCACCGGCGCCGATGTCGACCAGGTCGATGGTGTCAGGGGCGCCGAGGTCGGCGTCGACCTGGGTGAGCAGGGCCAGTACCGCGTCGGCGAAGGCGGCCGAGGCGCTGACCGACGTACGGAAGTGGCCTGAAGGGCGCTCGCGGAGGTAGAAACCGTCCTCGCCGTACAGCGCGTGCTGCATCGCGGCGCGCCAGGTGAGCCACATGCCCTGGACTATCTCACGAAGTAAGCCCCCCCCCGTAGATCAACGCGGGCGTCGGGTCGTCAACTCGGCGCCCGCCACCACGAGATGAACCCCTCTCTCATCTCTTCCGACAGGGGGTGCATGTTTTGTATGCCCTTGTCCCTTTTATGGGTAACTCAACATGCGGCAAAAGCCTGGTCACGTACGTAGTCGCGAACGGCCGTTACTCTGGGCGGCAGTGCCATCAGGGTCGACAGGGGTGGACGTCATGGACGCAGGGGATCGGCCGGCGCGGCTGGCCGTGGGCGTGCTGGGCGCGGGCAAGGTGGGTTCGGTGCTCGGTGCCGCACTGGCGCAGGCCGGACACCACGTGGTCGCCGCCAGCGGGGTCTCCGACGCCTCGCACCGGTGGGCGGCGGAGCGACTCGGCGTGCGGCCGACGCGGCCTGAGGAGGTCGTCAGGACGGCTGGGCTGATCCTGCTCACCGTGCCCGACGACGCGCTGCTCGATCTGGTCAACGGTCTGGCGTCGACCGGCGCGGACCTGCAGGGCAAGCTGCTCGTGCACACCAGCGGCGCGTACGGGCTGTCGGTGCTGGAGCCGGCCGCCAGGGCGGGCGCGCTGCCGCTCGCGCTCCATCCGGTGATGACGTTCACCGGGCGGGACGACGACCTCAACCGCATCACCGGCATCTCGTTCGGCGTGACGGCGCCCGACACGCTCAGGCCCATCGCCGAGGCGCTGGTGATCGAGATGGGCGGCGAGCCGGTCTGGATCGCCGACTCCGACCGTGCCCTCTACCACGCGGCCCTGGCCGGGGCCGCCAACCACATGGTCACGCTCATCGCCGAGTCGCAGGAGCTCCTGCGGGGCATCGGCGTGGAGCATCCGGGCATCATGCTCGGTCCGCTGCTCGGCGCGGCGCTCGACAACGTGCTGCGGCTCGGCATCGCCGGGCTGACCGGTCCCGTGGTGCGGGGCGACGCGGGCACCGTACGCAAGCATGTCGACGCCCTGATCCTGGCGGCACCCGAGGCGGCCGACGCCTACATCGCCCTCGCTAGGCTCACGGCGGACCGCGCGCTCGCCGCGGGGCTGCTGAAGCCCGAAGAGGCCGAGCGCCTGCTCGACGCGCTCGGAGGCAACATATGGACCTGATCGTCGCCAAGAACCGCACCGACCTGGTCAAAGCGCGCGGCGAGGGGAGCGTCGCGCTGGTGCCCACCATGGGTGCGCTGCACGAGGGTCACCGCTCCCTGATCCGCGAGGCCCGCGTACGCGCCGACCACGTCGTGGTCAGCATCTTCGTCAATCCTCTGCAATTTTCGCCAAACGAGGATTTTTCCCGCTATCCGCGGACATTCGACGCGGACCTGGAGGCGTGCCGGGCCGAAGGCGTGGACGTCGTCTTCGCCCCGTCGGCCGATGACATGTACCCCGCCGGCCGCCAGGTCAGCGTCCAGTCGGGCGAGATGGGCACGATCGTCGAGGGCGCCGTCCGGCCCGGCCACTTCGACGGTGTGCTCACGGTGGTGCTCAAGCTGTTCAACCTCGTCCAGCCCGACGTGGCGGTCTTCGGGCAGAAGGACGCCCAGCAGCTCGCCATGATCCGCAGGATGGTCGCCGACCTCGACCTGCCGATCGACATCGTCGGCGCGCCGACCGTCCGCGAGCCCGACGGCCTGGCGCTGTCGAGCCGCAACCGCTACCTGTCCGCCGACGAGCGGCAGGTCGCCCTGACGCTCTCCAGGGCCCTACAGGCGGGCGCGGCGCAGGCCGTGGCCCTTCCGGAGGGGGCGGCGGAGTCCGTCCCGGCCAGGATTCGCGCGGCGGCGCTGGCCGTGCTAGAGGGCGCGGCTCCCCGGCTCGCGCTCGACTACCTGGTGCTCGTCGATCCGGCCACGTTCGCCGAAGTGAGCGAGTCATACCGGGGCGAGGCGGTGCTGGCGGTGGCCGCCAAAGTCGGCACCACCCGGCTGATCGACAACGCCGTCCTGTCGCTCGATCCGGCCTGACAGAGGTATCGCCACAGCTCTACGCATACCTGGAGGACTGAGCCACCCCCCGGAGGCGCCACCTTCGCCCGTGGGTTATCGTCATATTGACGAAATCGCCTCAATGAGGAGACTCCATGAGTGCACCGGCGATTCCCCTCCGACTGACGGCCCCCGATCCCGGCTGGATCGCCGAGGCGGACGTGGTCGTCGTGGGCTCCGGCATCGCGGGGCTGACCGTGGCCCTGCGCTATGCCGAGCTGGATCCCGCGGCCAAGGTCCTCGTCGTCACCAAGGACGTGCTCTCGTCCGGGTCGACCCGGTGGGCCCAGGGCGGGATCGCGGCCGTGCTCGACCCGCGCGACAGTCCCGACGAGCATCTGAGCGACACGCTGATCGCCGGAGTGGGCCTGTGCGACGTGCGGGCCGTACGGACGCTGGTGACCGAGGGACCGGGCGCGCTGCGGCGGCTGATGGAGCGCGGCGCCCGGTTCGACCGGACCCCCGACGGCGAGCTCCAGCTCACCCGGGAAGGCGGCCACCGGCGCGACAGGATCGTGCACGCGGGCGGCGACGCCACCGGAGCCGAGGTGCAGCGGGCGCTGGCCGAGGCGGTCAGGGCGGGCGCGGTGGAGGTCATCGAGCACGCGCTGGTCCTCGACCTTCTGACGGACGCGCGCGGCCGGGCCAGGGGCGTGACGCTGCACGTCATGGGCGAGGGCGCCCGCGACGGCGTGGGCGCGGTGCACGCGCGGGCGGTCGTGCTGGCCACCGGCGGCATGGGGCAGGTGTACGCGTCCACCACGAATCCCGTCGTCTCCACCGGTGACGGCGTCGCGCTCGCGCTCAGGGCGGGGGCCGTGGTGCGTGACATCGAGTTCGTCCAGTTCCATCCCACGGTGCTGTGGCTCGGCGAGGAGTCGACCGGGCAGCAGCCGCTGATCTCCGAGGCGGTCAGGGGCGAGGGCGCCTTCCTGATCGACCATGAGGGCCGCGCGTTCATGAACGGCGTGCACGAGCTGGCCGACCTGGCGCCGCGCGACGTCGTCGCCAAGGCCATCATGCGGACGATGCGCGAGAGCGGGCAGAGCCACGTCTTCCTCGACGGCCGCCATTTCGGCGCGCAGCGGTGGAAGACCCGCTTCCCCACGATCTACGCGGTCTGTCGCGAGCACGGCATCGACCCGGCCACCGAGCCCATCCCCGTCGCCCCGGCCGCGCACTACGCCAGCGGCGGGGTCAGGACCGATCTGCACGGCCGTACCTCCATCGAGGGCCTTTACGCGTGCGGCGAGGTCGCCTGCACGGGCGTGCACGGCGCGAACAGGCTCGCGTCCAACTCGCTGCTGGAGGGCCTGGTCTTCGCCGAACGCATCGCCGCGGACATCCACGCGTCGGTGCGGCCGAAAGAGGTGCCGGGCGAGGTGGTCGCGAGCCAGGCGGCCACGGGCCTGGCCGACCCGAGGATCCGTGCCAAGGTCCAGGCCCGCATGAGCGGGGGAGCGAGCGTGCTGCGCGGCCGCGAGTCGCTCGCGGAGACCGCGCGGGCGCTCCGCGACGCCCGCTGGACCCCGGTCCAGGTCCAGCCGTGCACCGAGTCGTGGGAGGCCACGAACCTGCTGACCGTCGCCACCGTGCTGGTCGGCGCGGCCCGGGCCCGGTTGGAGACCCGCGGCTCGCACTGGCGCGAGGACTTCCCCGACCGAGACGACAATGACTGGCTGGGTCACCTGGACGTGACCCTGACCGAGGAGGGGCCCCAGGTGACGTACACGCCGCACGGCGACACCACGCCGCCGCGACTGGCGCAGGAGCTCGCCGCCGCCGGGCTGGATCCGGCGGAGATCGACGCGCTGATCGACCGGGCGCTCGCCGAGGACCTGCAGGAGGCGGGCGACGTGACGAGCCTGGCCACCATTCCGGCGGAGCAGCGCGCGGTCGCGGACGTGGTGGCCCGCAAGGACGGCATCGTCGCCGGGCTGGCCGTGGCCGAGGCGGTGTTCGTCCGGCTGGGCGCGGCCCGTACGGAGCGGCGGGCCAAGGACGGCGAGCGCGTCCGGGCGGGCGACGTACTGATGACCGTGGAGGGCCCGGTCAGGGGCCTGCTGACGGCGGAGCGCACCGCGCTCAACCTGCTCACGCACCTGTCCGGCATCGCGACATTGACCGGCAGGTGGGTCGAGGCGGTCAGTGGCACCCGGGCGAGGGTACGTGACAGCCGTAAGACGCTGCCCGGACTGCGGGCGCTGGAGAAGTACGCGGTGCGCCGCGGCGGCGGCGTCAACCACCGGATGTCCCTGTCGGACGCGGCGCTGATCAAGGACAATCACGTGGTGGCCGCCGGCGGCGTGGCCGAGGCGTTCCGCGCGGTGAGAGAGCGCTATCCGGAGCTGCCGATCGAGGTGGAGGTGGACCGGATCGACCAGCTCGGCCCGGTGCTCGAAGAAGGCGCCGAGGAGATCCTTCTCGACAACTTCACGGTCGAGGAGACCGCCCAAGCCGTCCACATCGTGAGAAATCGGGCGAAGCTTGAGGCTAGTGGAGGGTTGACCTTGGAATCGGCCCGTGCTGTGGCCGAAACTGGCGTTGACTACCTTGCGGTGGGAGCGCTCACGCACTCGGCGCCGGCCCTCGACATCGCACTGGATCTACGGGGGTAATCGATGCTGCTAACGATCGACGTCGGCAACACGCACACGGTGCTCGGCCTGTTCGAGGGCGAGGAAGTCATCGAGCACTGGCGGCTGGCCACGGACGCCCGCCGCACCGCCGACGAGATCGCGGTCGTGCTCCAAGGGCTGCTCGCCCAGTCTCCATTGCTCAAGGGAGCCGATGTCAGCGGCATAGCGATCTGCTCGACCGTGCCGAGCGTGCTCAACGAGATGCGCGAGATGTGCCGCCGCTACTACGGCGACGTCACCGCGGTGATCGTGGAGCCGGGCATACGTACCGGCGTGCCCGTCCGCATGGACAACCCCAAGGAGGTCGGCAGCGACCGCATCGTCAACGCGCTGGCGGCCATCGACCAGTACGGCGGCCCCTGCGTCATCGTCGACTTCGGCACCGCGACCTCGTTCGACGCGGTGTCGGCCAAGGGCGAGTACATCGGCGCGGTCACCGCGCCCGGCATCGAGATCTCCGTCGACGCCCTGGCGGCGGCGGGCGCCCAGCTGCACAAGGTGGAGCTGGTCAGGCCACGCTCGGTCATCGCGAAGAACACCGTCGAGGCGCTCCAGGCCGGCATCATCTACGGCTTCGCGGGCCAGGTCGACGGCATCGTCGAGCGGATGACGGCCGAACTGGCCGACGACCCCGACGAGGTGACCGTGGTGGCCACCGGCGGGCACGCGGCGCTGGTGGTGGGCGAGTCGCGCTCGATCGACGTGCACGAGCCGTGGCTGACGCTGATCGGCCTGCGGCTGATCTACAACCGGAACACCACATGAACAAGCGGCCCCCCGCTCGGGTGAGGGGGCCGCTTGCGTTCGTGGACTGTCTCTACCTGGCCGGTTACTCGGACTCGCCGGTGTACAGGTAGCCCCAGCTGCCGCAGTTGCGCGGGTAGGAGCCGTGCAGGTCGATCTGGCAGACCTTCACGCGGAGGCTGGAGACGTCGTCGCTGTCGAAGGAGAAGCGCTTGAAGGCCGGGTAGCCGCAGTACTTCTTGGTGTAGACCGTCGACCAGTTGTCGTCGAAGTCGCTGGCCTGGAACTTCACGTACGCGCACTTGCCGCCCTCGTCGTAGCTGCGGTTGTCCAGGTCCCAGAGCTTGCCCTTGACGGTGATCGTGTTCGACTCGTGGTCGTCGTCGGCCCAATCCACGCTGACCCAGCCGGAGGCCTTGGCCTGGTAGTGCTGCGAGTAGGCCGGACCCCAGGAGTCGGAGTCCGCGGTGCTGGCGCTGGCGGCCGAGGGCAGCGCTAAGGCCAGCGCGCTCGTGGCGGCGACGGCGGCGAGGCCGGTCGCGAGCTTCTTCATCATGATCTCTCCTTGAGCTCCCCCTGGGCCGGCGCCTTGCCGGTTCCCCCCTGAGCTCGATGTGTCATTGGTACGGGAGAGCTCTTGCAGCCACCCTGCAGAGAGGTGACGAGCCCTTGCAGTTCGCCATATCCCCTACTCTTTGATGCTGTGAGCGACGAACTTCCCGAGCAGATGCGCATCCGGAGGGAGAAGCTCGACCGCCTTCGCAGTGAGGGCGTCGATCCTTACCCGGTGACCTTTCCCCGCACGGCGACCAACGCGGAGGTCAGGGAGAAATACCAGGCCCTCGACCCGGACACCGCGACCGGTGACAAGGTCGGCGTCGCGGGCCGCGTCATGCTCAACCGTGTGGGCGGCAAACTCTGCTTCGCCACACTCCGCGACGGCAGCGGCGACCTGCAGGTGATGATCTCGCTCGACAAGGTCGGCGAGGAGTCGCTGGCGGCCTGGAAGCGCGACGTCGACCTGGGTGACCACGTGGGCGTGGAGGGCGAGGTCATCACCTCCCGCCGGGGCGAGCTGTCGATCCTGGCCGACCGCTGGCAGATCACCGCCAAGTGCCTGCGCCCGCTGCCGGAGAAGCACGTCGGCCTCACCGACCCCGAGGCCCGCGTACGCCAGCGCTACGTCGACCTCATCGTCAACGACGAGGCCCGGGAGATGGCCCGCGTCCGCAGCGCCACGGTGCGCGCGGTGCGCGACTTCTGGCACGAGGAGGGCTACCTCGAGGTCGAGACGCCCATGCTGCAGCCGATCCACGGTGGCGCGGCGGCCCGGCCGTTCAAGACCCACATCAACGCGTACAACATGGAGCTCTACCTTCGCATCGCGATCGAGCTCTACCTGAAGCGGCTCGTGGTCGGCGGCATCGAGAAGGTCTTCGAGATCAACCGCAACTTCCGCAACGAGGGCGCGGACTCCACGCACAACCCCGAGTTCACCATGATCGAGGCGTACGGCACCTACCTCGACTACAACGACATGGCCGACCTGACCCAGCGGATGTACCAGAAGGCCGTCGTGGCCGCCCTGGGCACCTCTGTGGTCGTCCATGACGGCGTCGAGGTGGACCTGGGCATCCCCGAGTGGCCGCGCATCACCCTGTACGGGGCGGTGTCCGAGGCGCTCGGCGAGGAGATCACCACCGAGACCCCGCTGGAGCAGGTCCGGAAACTCGCCGACGGCCGCGAGATCCACTGGGACCCGAAGTGGGGCCAGGGCAAGCTCGTCCAGGAGATCTTCGAGGCCCTCGTCGAGCACACGCTCATCCAGCCGACGTTCGTCATGGACTATCCGCTGGAGACCTCCCCGCTGACCCGCCAGCACCGCGACAACCCGCTGCTGACCGAGAAGTGGGACCTCATCGGGTTCGGCACGGAGCTGGGCACCGCCTACTCCGAACTCGTCGACCCGGTCGAGCAGCGCCGGCGCCTGGTGGAGCAGTCGCTGCTGGCCGCCGGGGGCGACCCGGAGGCCATGCAGCTCGACGAGGACTTCCTGCAGGCGCTGGAGTACGCCATGCCGCCCACGGGTGGCATGGGAGCCGGGATCGACCGGATGATCATGGCCTTCACCGGCAAGAGCATCCGGGAAACGATCTTGTTCCCGCTGGTCAAGCCGACCAACTGACCCGCCTGCCGCCGAAGGGTGTCGGCCCGGCTCCCACGCCGGGCCGTACCGGCCGCTGTCGGGTTGACAGCGGCCCGATCTCCTGCGGCGAGTAGGAGAACGCGGGCGGCGAAGTTCGCCGGCCCCTAAACGCGGGGAGCGGACATCTCCTGGCCGCCTGCGCCGAGTGGCTTCTCCCTCTGGCGCATGAACCGTTCATGGTCTTTGGCGGGCGCTGCCGACTCGGCCGCGCAAGGGTACAAATGGGTGCCCCAAGCAGCTACATTTCCGATATTTCGCATATTGAATGCGAAGAATATTCGCGTTCCCTGGATTCGGCGCCCAGCAGGTCCGCGGTGCTCGTGGGGAGCGGGGCTGGAGCCGTTGTAAGGACGGCTGTGATCCCTCATCGGGCCCCGAAGTGTGCCGACATATGGCGAGTACTTCACATACCGCCGATCATGTCAATGGCGATGGTCAGAGGGCGGTATTCGCTGGCTTGACGACCTTTCCAGAATGCGTTTACCGTCTGCGAGACGAGCTGCAGCTCTGCTCGGACATAGACGTCTCGAGTTCTGCTGTTGGGGGGAGGGCTCCCGATGTATGTGCTCACTGAGAGCGTCGAGCTTAGCCACGCGGATCTGGCGTTGCTGGCGGAGCTTGCCAAGGGGGTCACGGTTGATCGGGTTGGCAGACGACTGGATATCAGCGGGCGCACGGTACGCCGGAGACTTCGGGGTATCTGCGACCGCATCGGCGTCGCCACCGCGATCGAGGCCGTGGCCTGGGCCGCCCGTCGCCAGCTCATCTGACCGCTCGACCGGCCCAGCCGCCCGGGCCCCAGCTGTCAGAGTGCTTGTCGTGGTGTCCGGAGGTCAGTCGGCGATGCGTACGGCGCCCGCGAACGGACGGCGGGCGATGGACGCGATACGTACGACGTCGCCGGTCTGCGGCGCGTGGACCATCATGCCGCCGCCGATGTAGATGCCGACGTGGTGCAGGTCGCCATAGAAGAAGACCAGGTCGCCGGCGCGCAGCTCCTCCTTGGAGATGTGCCGTCCGGCCGTCCACTGGTCGCCGGTGTAGTGCGGCAGTGAGATGCCCACCCGCTGGTAGGCCGCCATCACGAGGCCGGAGCAGTCGTACGAGGTCGGCCCCTCGGCGCCCCAGACGTACGGCTTGAGCTGCTGCGTGAGCGCCCACCTGGCAGCCGTGGCCGCCTTGCCGGCGCCGATGACCGGCAGGTCGACCCGCGTGGCCCGGGTGCCGGGACGGCCCGCCTCGCCGATCGCCCGCTTGAAGAGGCTGCTCTCGACTTTGGCGACGAGCTTGGTGATCTTGTCGCGCTTGGTGCCGAGGCCCTCGACGATCTTCTCGACCTCGTCGATGCGCGTCTTGGCGCTGGCCCTGGCCTGCTCGGCGGCCTGCCTGGCCGTGGTCACCTGGTTGACCTCGAAGCCCTGCTGCTGCTCCAGCGCGTAGGTGGTGGCCGCCCGGTCGAGGAAGCTCTCAGGGTCGTCGGAGGTGCCGAATGCCAGCGCCTGACCGAAGCCGCCGCTGATGTAGGCGTTCTGGGCCAGCAGCGCGGCCTTGGCGTGTTTGGCGGCCAGATCGGCCTCACTGGTGGACAGCGTCTTCTGGGCCGCCTCAGCCGACTTCCTGGCTTTCTTGAGCTTCTCCCGCTGGCCGTTGAACTCCTCGCTCAGCGTCTCGATCTGGGTGTGGAGCTCCTCGGCCTGCTCGGACAGGTCCTTCAGCGAGGGCTTGGGATCGGCGACGGCGGAGCCGACGGGTATGGCGAAGAGGAGGGTGGCGATGGTCGCCGCGATGACACCCAACCGGGTGGGGACCTTCCGGAGCTCCGGAGAGCGGGCGTGAGCGCCCGCCGGCTTCCCCCCGCGATCGCGAGTCTGCTTCACCAACCAGCTCCTCTCATCGGCGCCTACCGGGTTAGCTGACGGGTTCGGGCCGGAGCAGCCCTACCGAACGACTCGCTCGGATTCACCCCATGGGTGGTGGCGTCGGGATGAGGTCGCCACCGGCGGGTCCCCGGCTCCCCTTACGGGGATTGGGCGCGTCTCCACGCTGGCTCGCGTGGGTGACATCGTCGCTGGACACTAGTGCACTCCGGGTTCGTGCTCAACCAGAACTGCCAAGTCTGTAGAGGTTTCGCAACCGAAGGGTCACGAGGTGGTCTCGCGCCTGTCGGTGCTGAACAAACTTTATGTCCTTTTTGCACCAAGTTCGTCAAGGCATGGAAGCCTATCGGCCAAGGGCATCCCGCATCGTGCTCGATCGACCACGAGATGTCATGAGATGGGAGAGACGTCAGAGTTAGGGGGAGGCCGTAATCGGATCTGTACGCTGGAGACCCATGGAGCAGGTCGCCGAAGTGACAGTCCCGGACACGGAAGTCGTCGTCCGGCGTGCCCGCACGCCGGATGTCAGGACGATCCGTCTCCTGGTCGACACCTACGCGGGCGCCGGGCCCCGGCTTCTGGAGAAGGCCACCGTCACTCTGTACGAGGATGTGCAGGAGTTCTGGATCGCCGAGCGCGGCGGCCAAGTGGTCGGCTGTGGCGCGCTGCACGTGCTTTGGGAGGATCTCGCGGAGATTCGCACGGTGGCCGTCGATCCGGAGTTCCGAGGCTTCGGAATCGGGCACCGGATCGTCTCTTCCTTGATCAAAACGGCCCGGGAACTCGGCCTGCGCCGGGTTTTCTGTCTGACTTTTGAGGTGGATTTTTTCGCGAGGCATGGATTCCGCCCCGTACAGGGCACCCCGGTCTCACCCGAGGTCTATGCGGAGCTGCTGGCCTCGTACGACGAGGGTGTCGCCGAGTTCCTCGACCTCGAACACGTCAAGCCCAACACCCTGGGGAACACCCGCATGCTTCTCCACCTGACATCGGGTGACGCGGACCTTGACTAATGGGAAAGGTGA
This sequence comes from Nonomuraea sp. NPDC050022, assembly GCF_044460705.1. NCBI lineage: Bacteria > Bacillati > Actinomycetota > Actinomycetes > Streptosporangiales > Streptosporangiaceae > Nonomuraea > Nonomuraea sp. NPDC050022. The sequence continues at coordinate 168,636 of NZ_JBITKE010000004.1, read as the reverse complement.
TTGTTGATACCTATGTCGATACGTTGGGCAGCACAGGCATGTGTCCTGACACGTGCCACATGCGCACTCGAAGCGAGGTGACACGGTGAGCACCGGACAGCCGCCGTATCCACAGGACGAATCCGGCGAGAACTCTGCGCCTGGCGGATCTGAATACGGACATCACAACGCGGGCCGTCCCTATGGCGAGCCCGACCCGGATGCGACGGTCGTTGGCTACCGGGCGGACGACGCCTACGGTCAGCAACCCAACTACGGGCAACAGCAGCCGGGCTACGGCCAACAGCCGCAGTACGGTCAGCAGCAGCAGCCGGGCTACGGCCAGCAGTCGCAGCAACCGCAGTACGGACAGCAGCCGCAGTACGGGCAGCAGCCGCAGTACGGGCAGCAGCCCGGCTACGGCCAGCAACCGGAATACGGCCAGCAGCAGCCCGGATACGGTCAGCAACCCGGATACGGTCAGCAGCAGGCTTCGGGTCAGCAACCCGAGTACGGCCAGCCCAACTACGGTCAGCAGCCGCAATCGCAACCCGGTTACGGTCAGCAACCGCAATCCCAGCCTGGTTACGGCCAGCAGCCCGGTTACGGGCAGCAGCCGTCCCAGCCGGGCTACGGTCAGCAGCAGCCGTCGCAACCCGGCTACGGCCAGCAGCAGTACGGCCAGCAGCCCCCGTCGGGCCAGCAGCCCGGCTATGGGCAGCAACCCGGTTACGGGCAGCAGCAGCCGTCCCAGCCGGGCTATGGCCAGCAGCAGCCGTCGCAACCCGGCTACGGCCAGCAGCAGTACGGCCAGCCGGACTACGGTCAGCAGCAGCAGTACGGTCAGCCTGGCTACGGTCAGCAGCCCCAGTACGGCCAACAGCCCGGCTACGGGCAGCCGCAGCCACATGGGGTGCAACCGCCCGGCGCCCCGGCCCCGCTCGCCGAGTGGTGGCAGCGGCTCGTGGCGAGGATCATCGACGGTGTCATCTTCGGCATCGCGAACTGGGTGATCGGTCTCGTTTTCGGGGCCATCCTGCTCGCCGGCTACAACTCCGCGACCGGCACGACGACCGGTCTGCTGGGGCCGACCGCCTACGGCATCGTGGTGGCCATCGTGATGACGGCGGTGTATGTCGCCTACGAGTTCTTCATGACCAAGATGAGCGGCCAGACGGTCGGCAAGATGGTCATGGGGATCAAGATCGTGCCGACGGGCACCATGCTGCCTCCGGGCGGCCTGCCGAACGACGTGGCGCTCAAGCGGGCCGGTGGCACGTGGGGCGGATACATCCTCGGCTTCATCCCGTGGGTCGGGGCGCTGCTCGGCGGGATCGTCGTCGCGCTGAACGGCGCCTCCCAGCTCTGGGACAAGCCGCTGCAGCAGACGTTCGCCGACAAGTTCAGCAACACGGTGGTAGTGAAGATCAAGTAGTCTTCGCGGACGCGAAACAGAGGCTGGCCACCGGTCGGCCTCTGTTTTGTATGTGCGGGCGGCAGCAAAATGGGTAGCGGTCGGTTCGCCGAAGGGGCGAGGTGGGTTATGACCGGGTTGCCGCCGTGGAGTGACGCCGTCCCCGCGGAATGGTGGGAACGCCTGGCCGCCCGGCTCATTGAAGCCCTCGTCTTCGGTGTCTTCTATTACATTCTGTTCGTCGCGCTGTGGGGCGGCTTCCGAACTGTCGGGTTGCTGGAGACGTTCGACGGCCGGCTGCCCGGCGTGTTCGCCTGGCTGCTCGGTGGGCTGGGATATACGGTCTATGACTGGGCCGCGCATTCCATGAGCGGCCGTACGTTCGGCAAGGCGATCATGAAGATTCGCCTCGAACCGAGCGGCCTTCGGCGCGGTGCTCTGCTGAAACGGGCCCTGGTCTATCCGGGAGCGGCGATGGTCATGGGCATTCCGGTGCTCAATGTGCTGGCTGGAATCTTCGTCTTCGGCGTCGGGATCCTCATCTTGATCGACAAGCCGCTGCAGCGTGGGCCGCACGACCGGCTCGCCGGAACGCGGGTGATCAAAGATCTCCGCTGAGCCTTGTGGGCCTGGACAGAAGTCTTTCCGCAAAATTTTCGCTTGATCCGGTAAGGAGCCTGGAGAGACTGGCATTAGGCTATGGGGCGTCCGGGTTGCCGGATGTTGGCGCACATGGCACATGGACGGCATCCATGTACCACTATGGTCGGGTGCGGGCGGTTGTCCACCTCGTGAGGCATGAGGGGCGCTCATGCCCAGGCCGCTTGTGGATAAAGCGCCCATCGAAACCCCCGTCCGCTGTGGAGGCGAGGACGAATGCAGGCCCTTACCGACGTATTGTCAGCGCTGATCCCGCCGGTGGTGGTGGGCGCCGCCTTCATCTTTGGCGTAGTGAAGTTGGTCCGATCCGAGGCCGCCGGACGCCGTCCAAACCCCCAGGATCAGGCCGAGAACCACAACTGAGCCGCAACTGAGCCGCCGCTCAGCAGAATCTCTGTAGCGCTGAATTGTCTCCGCGCCTTTCCGGGTATATGTTTGCCCTGGCGAATGAAACAATGCTCCGCGAAAGGATTGCGTAGATGGCCAAGCAGATCCAGGAGATTCTCATCGATGACCTCGATGGGGGCGAGGCCAATGAGACGGTCAGCTTCGCTATTGACGGCTCCTCCTATGAGATTGACCTGAGCGACCTTAACGCCAAGAAGCTGAGGGACGCGCTCACGCCTTTCGTACAGCACGCTCGTCGGTCCGGTGCCGTGACCACGCGTCGGCGCGGTCGCGGCGGGCAGCGTGCGATGAGCCGCGAGAAGAGCTCGGAGATCCGGCAGTGGGCCAAGGCTCACGGTCTGCCGGTGAGCGAGCGTGGCCGAATCGCCTCTACCGTGGTGGAGAAGTACGAACAAGCTCACTAGAGAGCCATCTCCTGACCATGCGCTTATGCCGCTCGCCTAAGAACCCCGGCGAACGCCATAAGCGCATGATCATTTATAGCCGCCTCTCAAATGGTGGACGGTTCGTGACGGCGATCTTCTAATCGCCCATATGTGATCATTTTGGGCTGCCCGCTCGGTCGATTCCGGGCGGTTTTCTGGCATGGTGCGTTCCAGCCCCGGTGTGAGCAACCCGGTGCGGCGACGGTCTGGATCGGTAACCGCCACGGCCCGGATCGGTAACCTCGCTGACCGGACCGGCGATTTCGCGGCGCGCGCGTGCCGTGCCGGGATCGGGATTTCGCGGCCCGCGCGCCGTGCCGGGGATCGAGATTTTCGCGGCCTGCCGGGTGCCGTGGCACGACCGAGATTCCGCGACCCGCGGGTGCCGTACCACGATCGATTGGCGGCGGGCGCGCTTCCTTACATAGGATGTTTGCGTATGGCTCGCGGATGAGGCATCGGCGATGCACGGGCGAGCCCTCTCCCCGGCACTGCCCGCAAGCCGATCCATGTTGATCTGCCGGCGCCGTGGCGGCCAATTCCAGGCGCTTCACGGAAGCCACCTAAACATCGTTCGCTTGCGGCGTATCGGGAACACGTAACCCCCGATCGGTAGTTGGATAGAGGGTGAACGCCCTGCTCCCGGGGAACGTCTCTGCTATAGAGCGTGTCAGTGGCAGTGGGCACGGTTCGCCGAGCCAGGGCTAGCATGCGGGATGACGGGACCGGATTTACCGGCCTGACTGACCGCTCTGTGAGGAGCGACGAGATGTTCGAGAGGTTCACCGACCGAGCAAGGCGGGTTGTCGTCTTGGCCCAAGAAGAGGCCAGGATGCTCAACCACAACTACATCGGCACTGAGCACATTCTTCTTGGTTTGATCCATGAAGGTGAGGGCGTAGCCGCCAAGGCTCTGGAGAGCCTGGGCATCAGCCTTGAAGGAGTGCGTCAGCAGGTCGAGGAGATCATCGGCCAGGGCCAGTCGGCTCCGTCGGGGCACATTCCGTTCACCCCGCGGGCCAAGAAGGTTCTTGAGCTGTCGCTCCGTGAGGCTTTGCAGCTGGGTCACAACTACATCGGCACCGAGCACATCCTGCTCGGGCTCATCCGTGAGGGTGAGGGTGTGGCCGCCCAGGTGCTGGTCAAGCTTGGAGCCGATCTCAACCGTGTCAGGCAGCAGGTCATCCAGTTGCTCCACGGTTACCAGGGCAAGGAGCCGGCCGCCGCGGGCGGCCCGCAGGAGTCGGCCCCGTCGACCTCCCTGGTGCTCGACCAGTTCGGCCGCAACCTGACCCAGGCCGCCCGCGAGGGCAAGCTGGATCCGGTCATCGGCCGTGAGAAGGAGATCGAGCGGGTCATGCAGGTCCTCTCCCGGAGGACCAAGAACAACCCGGTTCTGATCGGCGAGCCCGGCGTCGGCAAGACCGCCGTCGTCGAGGGCCTGTCACAGAAGATCGTCAGGGGCGAGGTGCCCGAGACGCTGAAGGACAAGCAGCTCTACACGCTTGACCTCGGCGCTCTGGTGGCGGGCTCGCGCTACCGCGGCGACTTCGAAGAGCGCCTGAAGAAGGTGCTCAAGGAGATCCGCACGCGCGGCGACATCATCCTGTTCATCGACGAGCTGCACACGCTCGTCGGCGCGGGCGCGGCCGAGGGCGCGATCGACGCCGCCAGCATCCTCAAGCCGATGCTGGCGCGTGGCGAGCTGCAGACCATCGGTGCCACGACCCTCGACGAATACCGCAAATACCTGGAGAAGGACGCCGCTCTGGAGCGGCGCTTCCAGCCGATCCAGGTGGCCGAGCCCTCGCTCAGCCACACGATCGAGATCCTCAAGGGCCTGCGCGACCGCTACGAGGCGCACCACCGGGTGTCCATTACCGATGGCGCGCTGGTGGCCGCCGCGCAGCTGGCCGATCGCTACATCAGCGACCGCTACCTGCCCGACAAGGCGATCGACCTCATCGACGAGGCCGGTTCGCGGATGCGCATCCGCCGGATGACCGCTCCGCCGGACCTGCGCGAGTACGACGAGAAGATCGCCAACGTCCGCAGGGACAAGGAGTCCGCGATCGACGCGCAGGACTTCGAGAAGGCGGCCGCGCTCCGTGACCAGGAGAAGCAGCTCCAGCTCAAGCGCGAGCGGCGCGAGAAGGAGTGGAAGGCCGGCGACATGGACGTCGTGGCCGAGGTCACCGAGGAGCTCATCGCCGAGGTCCTGGCGACGGCCACCGGCATCCCGGTCTTCAAGCTGACCGAGGAGGAGTCGCAGCGCCTGCTCCGCATGGAGGACGAGCTGCACAAGCGGATCATCGGTCAGGACGACGCCATCAAGGGCCTGTCCAGGTCGATCCGGCGCACCCGCGCCGGGCTGAAGGACCCGCGCCGTCCCGGCGGCTCGTTCATCTTCGCCGGCCCGTCCGGTGTTGGTAAGACCGAGCTGTCCAAGGCGCTGGCGGAGTTCCTCTTCGGTGACGAAGACGCGCTGATCAGCCTGGACATGTCGGAGTTCATGGAGAAGCACACCGTCTCCCGGCTGTTCGGCTCGCCTCCCGGCTACGTCGGCTACGAGGAGGGCGGCCAGCTCACCGAGAAGGTGCGGCGCAAGCCGTTCTCGGTGGTCCTGTTCGACGAGATCGAGAAGGCCCACCCCGACATCTTCAACTCGCTGCTGCAGATCCTGGAAGACGGTCGCCTGACCGACGCCCAGGGCCGGGTGGTCGACTTCAAGAACACGGTCATCATCATGACCACCAACCTCGGCACCCGCGACATCTCCAAGGGCATCGGGGTCGGGTTCGCCAAGTCCAACGACGCCGACTCCAACTACGAGCGGATGAAGGCCAAGGTCCAGGAGGAGCTCAAGCAGCACTTCCGGCCCGAGTTCCTCAACCGTGTCGACGACATCGTGGTCTTCCACCAGCTGACGCCGGCGGAGATCATCCTGATCGTGGACCTGATGCTCGCTCAGGTCGACGCCCGGATGAAGGACCGCGACATGGGGCTCGACGTCTCGCCCGAGGCCAAGCAGCTGCTGGCCGACCGTGGTTACGACCCGGTCATGGGTGCCCGGCCGCTGCGCCGGACCATCCAGCGCGAGCTCGAGGACTCGCTGTCGGAGAAGATCCTGTACGGCGAGCTCCGCCCGGGGCAGATCGTCAAGGTCACCATCGAGGGCGAAGGCGACAACGCGAAGTTCATCTTCACCGGTGAGGACGCGTCGTCCAGCCAGGTCCCCGACTCGGCCGCGGCGATCGCGGCGCCGATCAAGAACTGACGGCGTCCAAGTACGACCCAGTAACCCCCGTGTGAGGGATCACACGGGGGTTACGTCGTTTTCTGCGTCGTTGCCGAATTTTTGGAAACCTGGGTACACCGCCACCGGGAGTAGTACTACACTGCGTAGAGCAATGCCAAGTCTCGCCCAAGTCGTCCCCAAGGCGGCGTTTTCAGGGTGAGGGCTGCTCCCTGGGGAGTACTACGGAATCAACTCAGGGCGGACGCGTGCGCCCCCCGGCAGCAGGCATGCTCGACAGGTCCGCATGATCCCCAAGGCGGGCGACGGGAACGACCATGCAAGCCGTGGAGGATTAAATGCGTCTGCGTCACCAAGACGGAACGCTGGTGCACCTCGCCTACAACGCAGGCGTACACCCGGCGGAGGACCTGGAGAACCTGATCGCCCACCTGACCCGCTACGCGGTGCCGGTGCGCAAGCGGCTCGGGGTCGAGCGCATGGGCGTCGGGCTGTGGCTCTCGCCCGGCGTGGCCGACCACCTGACGGCCGACCGCATCGAGCTCGTACGGCTGCGCAGGTCGCTGGAGGAGCGCGGCCTGGAGGTGGTGAGCCTCAACGGCACCGGCGGGCGCAACCTGGAGGTGCCCGGCCCCGACTGGGCCAAGCCGGAGCGCTACCGCTACACGATGGCGCTGGCCAAGATCCTCGCGTTCCTGCTGCCCGACGACGTACGCTTCGGCAGCATCTCCACCATCCCGATCGGCTGGCGCCACGACTGGCCCGCCGACCTGCACGCCATCGCCACCCGGCGGCTCGAACGGCTGGCCAGGGAGCTGCGCGGCATCTACAGCGTCACCGGCAAGACCATCCGTGTCGGCTTCGAGCCCTGGCCCGGCTGCGTGCTGGAGACGACGGAGCAGGCGCTGGAGCGGGTGTGCGGGATCGACTCCGAGCACCTGGGCGTCTGCCTCGACGCCTGCCACCTGACCTGCGGCGACGAGGAGCCCGGCGCGGCACTGCGGGGCCTGGCCGCCGCGGGCGCGCCGGTGGTCAAGCTGGGGCACGTGCACAACCACACGGGGGATACGCCCAGCACGGGCGCGGTGCTGTACGACACGATGGCGGCGATGCTATCGGGGGCCGTGAGCGGGAGCGCCCACATCGAGGTCGAGACGCACAACCTGGCGGTGCCGGGCCGCGCCAAGGGGCCGGGGGCGCTGGTGTCCCTGCTGGCCGAACAGCTCGACTGGGCCCGCACCAGCCTGACCGGTCTGGGCCTGCAACTCGCCGCGTAGCCCCCGGCCGGGTGCCCGCCGACGGCATGGTCCCGCCGTGGGTTCGCTGTCCACGCCTCCGGCATGTGACCCGTGGACCGCTGCGCCGCACGCGGGCCCTATGCGCAACGCATGTGACCTGTGGACCGCTGGACCGCACGCGGGCCCTATGCGCCCTGGTTCGTGGCGCCGATGGAACCGTTGCCAGAGGCGCGCCACCGTCTCGTGGTCCCGCGGTCCGATCCCCCCAGGCGGCGGGGCCGGATGGGCCGGTCAGGAGTGGGGCAGGCGGTAGGTGCCGTCGTCGAGGTGTTCGGCGAGGCCGTCCGTGATCAGGCCGTCCAGGGCGCGCTCCCGTTGCACCGGGTTGTCCCACACCACGTCGAGCGCCGCCTTGGGCACCGGGCCGTGGGCGGCGCGCAGTACGGCCAGCAGGCGGCCCCGGCACTGCCGGTCCGTCCCCGCGTACGTCTGACCCTTGCGAGCGGGCCCGGCATGCGGTGGTTTGCCGGCCAGGCGCCACGCGCACAGCTGGGCGATCGGGCAGTCGGCGCAGCGCGGCGTGCGAGCCGTACAGACCAGGGCGCCGAGCTCCATGACGGCCACGCCCCAGCGGGCGGCGCCGAGTTCGGGCAGGAGGGTCTCGGCCAGACGGCGCTCGGCGGCGGAGGTGGCCGTCGGCGGGTACTCCTCGGCCCGTACCGCCCTCGCGAACACGCGCCGGACGTTGGTGTCGAGGACCGCGTGCCGCCCGCCGTACGCGAAGCTGGCGACCGCGGCGGCGGTGTACTCACCGATGCCGGGCAGCGCCAGCAGGGTCGCGTGGTCTGACGGCACCTCGCCGCCGTGCTCCTCGGTGATGGCCTTAGCGCACGCGTGCAGCCGCAACGCCCGGCGCGGGTAGCCGAGCCTGCCCCAGTGGCGTACGGCCTCGCCGGGGAGCTCGGCCGCCAGGGCCTTCGGGGTGGGCCAGCGGTCCATCCACTCGTGCCAGATGGGCAGGACGCGGACGACCGGGGTCTGCTGCAGCATGATCTCGCTGACGAGCACACCCCAGGGTGTCGCGTCGGGGGTACGCCACGGGAGGTCTCGGGCGTTGTCCTCGTACCACTCCAGAACGGGGACGTGTAGGAGGTTCGGCTCAACCACGCGCCCTAGGCTATGCCGAGATGGCGACCAGCGGCGTGTCGTCACCCTCCGTGGCCAATGGATTACCATGCTGTGAGTATGGATCCGGATACGATGGGTGACGGCAGCGGAGACGTCTACTGGCGACGGCGCATGAGCGTGCTGGTAGCGGTTCTCGTCGTGGTGGCGGTTGTCGCTTGGGCGTGTTCCAGCGGGGGGAGTGGGCCGCAGCGTTCCTCCAGCGCGCAGACCTCCACGAGCGCGTCGCCCTCGACGGATCCGCTGCTCGACGGCCTGCGCACCCTCACCATGGGCACGGCCACCCCCACGGCGTCGGTGTCGGTGTCGCCCGCACCCAGCCCCAGCAAGGTCACGCTCACGCCCATGACCCGGCCCAAGCGGCCTGGCGAGCCCTGCACCGAGGCCGACCTGGTGCTCAGCATGCAGGGCAAGCAGGACGTCTACGCGGCGGGCGCCCAGCCCAGCTTCCTCATCAGCCTGGTCAACACCGGCCCCGTCATGTGCTTGGCCGATGTGGGTCCGCGCTCCATGGAGGTGCGCATCACCTCCGGGGAGGATCGGATCTGGTCGACCTCCGACTGTGTGAGTGGTGAGGCGACCGAGATCAAGCAGTTGCAGCGCGGGGTTCCGTGGGTGCGCTCGCTCGACTGGAACCGGCGCCGCTCCAGCAGCGACTGCCGTACGGACCCGCCGGCCGCCCTGCCGGGGACCTACGTGGCCGTGGTGCGCATGGGCAAGCTCAAAAGCCAGATGGGCGTCTTCCACCTCCGCTGAGGAGTGCCCCACCGAGCACGGCCGCACGGGGATCGCTCCAGACGCGTCAGACGTACGGACGTTGCGCTGCGGGCGTGTGGGACATACGGGCGTTGCGTTCTGGACGCGTCTGATGTACGGGCGTTGCGTTCCGGGCGCGTCTGATGTCGTGCGCCGGGCGTGTCAGACGTAGCGCTCGAGGATGGAGGATTCCGCGAGGCGGGAGAGGCCCTCGCGGACGCTGCGTGCCCGGGACTCGCCGACGCCGCCCACCGCCTGGAGGTCGTCGATGCTGGCCGCCAGCAGCTTCTGCAGCCCGCCGAAGTGGTTGACCAGCCGATCGACCACGGTGGCGGGCAGGCGGGGCACCTTGGCCAGGAGGCGGAACCCGCGCGGGCTGACCGGGCTGTCGAGCGTCTCGTCGCCGCTGTGTCCCAGCACGTGGGCGACCGTCGAGAGGTCGAGCAGCTCCTCGCCCGAGAGCTGGTCGAGGTCGTGCATGGCCTCCGCGAGGCGCCGGTGTCGGCGGCCGGCGGGGGCCGGGAGGTAGTCGCGGACGACCAGCTCGCGCTCGGAGTCGACGCCCGCCACCAGCTCGTCGAGCTGCAGCGACAGGAGCCGACCGTCGGTGCCGAGCTCGACCACGTAGCCCTTGATCTCGTCGGAGATGCGCCTGACCATCTCCAGGCGCTGGGCGACGGCGGCCACGTCACGGACCGTCACCAGGTCTTCGATCTCCAGGGCCGACAGCGTGCCGGAGACCTCGTCGAGGCGGTGCTTGTAGCGTTCGAGCGTGGCGAGGGCCTGGTTGGCCTTCGACAGGATGGCCGCCGACTCCTCCAGCACGTAGCGGATGCCGTCGAGGTAGAGGGCGATGATCCGCATCGACTTGCTGATCGCGATGATCGGCAGGCCGGTCTGGCGGGCGACCCGCTGCGCGGTGCGGTGGCGGGTGCCCGACTCGTCGGTCGGGATGCCGGGGTCGGGCACCAGGTGCACGGCGGCGCGGACGATCCGCTGGCCGTTGCCCACGACGATCGCGCCGTCCATCTTGGCCAGCTCGCGCAGCCGCGTGGCGGAGAACTCGACGTCGAGCTCGAATCCGCCGCTGGACACCTCTTCGACCACTTTGTTGTAGCCGAGCACGATCAGGCCGCCGGTCTGACCGCGCAGGATCCGCTCCAAGCCGTCGCGCAGTGGTGTGCCCGGGGCCACGGAGGCCAGGGCTTCGCGACGGCGGTCGTCGAGACTCCTGTCGTTTGGCACCTGACCCCCGTGTCGAAATAGTCAAGCCAAGCTTAGCCGCGCTATGTGACGTGCGTGAGTGCGTCCCAGACGTTCTCCACCTCGACCACCTCGAAGCCCGCCGCGAACGCCACTGGTCCGACGGGCACCAGTGACCGCTGCCCATCCCGTTGCCCGTTGCGGCGGCCGGTGCCTTGATCAAGGGAGCCGGCGGGCACCAGCCCGCGCTTGAACCCCAGCCTGGCGGCCTCGCTCAGCCGTCGCCGGACGTCCTTCACCGGGCGCAACTCGCCGGACAGCCCCACCTCACCCATGGCCACCAGACCGGCCGGCAGCGGCTTGTCACCGGCCGCGCTGGCCACCGCCAGCATCACCGACAGATCGATGGCCGGGTCGGACAGCTTGATGCCGCCGACGGTCGCGGTGAACACGTCGCAGCCCCCCAGCTTGGCGTTGAGCCGGCGTTCGAGGACGGCCAGGATCATCTGCACCCGATAGGTGTCGAGCCCCGAGGAGCTGCGTCTGGGCTGCTGCGCCTCGGTGCGGGCGACCAGGGCCTGCACCTCGGCCGGCAGCGGCCGGGTGCCCTCGACCGTGACCGTCACGCAGGTGCCCGGCACCGGCTGGCTGCGCCGCGAGACGAACAGCCCGCTCGGGTCGGTGATGCCCTCGATGCCGCGCTCGTGCAGGTCGAAGCAGCCGACCTCCTCGGTGGGGCCGAACCGGTTCTTGATCGCGCGGACCATCCGCAGCCGGGAGTGGCGGTCGCCCTCGAAGTTGAGCACGACGTCGACCAGGTGCTCAAGGGTGCGCGGACCGGCGATCGAGCCTTCCTTGGTGACGTGGCCGACGAGCACGGTGGCCATGTTGCGCTCCTTGGCCAGCCGTACGAGATTGGCGGCCACCTCACGCACCTGCGTCACCCCGCCCGGCACGCCGGTGGCCTGCGCGGAGCCGACCGTCTGCACCGAGTCGACGACCAGCAGCTTGGGCTGGACCTTGTCGACGTGCGCGACCAGCGCCGACAGCTCGGTCTCCGCCGCGAGATAGAGGTGGTCGCGGATGGCGCCGATGCGGTCGGCCCGCAAGCGGACCTGGGCCGCCGACTCCTCGCCCGTGACGTACAGCACGGTGTCGCGCTCGGCGATCCGGGCGGCCGCTTCGAGCAGCAGCGTCGACTTGCCGATGCCGGGCTCGCCGGCCAGCAGCACCACCGCCCCGGGCACCAGCCCACCGCCGAGCACCCGGTCGAGCTCGCTCACCCCGGTCGTGCGCGCGGCCGCCATCTCGGCCTTGACCTGGCCGATCGGTATCGCCGGCGCGGTCGTCGCGCCGGCCTGGACGACGTGCACCCCGGCGCGCGCGCCGTCTTCATCGACCGTGCCCCACGCCTGGCACTCGCCGCACCGGCCCACCCACTTCGTGGTGCGCCACCCGCACTCGGCGCAGCGGTATCCGGGCTTCTGCGCAGACTTGACCATGCGGAGCAGGCTAGCGGGCCGCGCCGACAATCTTCACGAGGTACGGGCGGTCTTTCACTAGGTGCGGGCGGTCCCTCGCCAAGCGCGGGCGGCCCTTCACCAGGTGCGGGCGGTCAGGCCAGGCCCAGTTCGGCCTCGATCATGCGCTTCGGCTTGGCCCCGACGACCTGCTTGACCGGCTGCCCGTTCTCGAACAGCAGCATCGTGGGCAGGCCCATGACGCCGTAGCGGGCCGAGATCTCAGGGTTCTCATCGCTGTTGAGCTTGCCGATGGTCAGACCGTGCTCGGCCTCGATCTCCGCGAGTACGGGGGCGACCATGCGGCATGGTCCGCACCATTCGGCCCAGAAGTCGACGAGCACCGGCTGGTCGCTCTTGAGGACCTTCTCCTCGAAGTTCGCGGTGTTCAGCTCGATCATTTCTCTCCTCTAAGAACGCAACCAGGGCACGCCGCGCCCAACTGGGCGGCGACCTCGGCGCGGCGGGCGAGCAGGACGCGGATCTCGTCGTCGATCTGGGCCAGCTTGCGATGATAGACGGCGACCGACTCGCTGCAGGAGCCGCCCGTGCTGTGGCCGGAGCGCAGGCAGTCGACGAAGGGCCGCGTGTCCTCCAGCGTGAATCCCACGGACAGCAGCGCCCGGATCTCGGACACCAGCTTGATGTCCTCCTCCGCGTAGTCGCGGTAGCCGTTGGAACCGCGTCTGGCCGTGAGCAGGCCGTGCTCCTCGTAGTAGCGGAGTGATCGGGTGCTCACCCCGGTCCGTTCGGCCAGCTCTCCGATGCGCATGCCTCCACGGTAAACGTTGACACTGACGTCAATGTCAAGCGGTCTTGGTGCGGTGGCCCCCAGGTGGGTTCGTCACACGACCGCCCTGGTCCCTGTGGCGGTCTGTGGTGGTTGGTGTCCTTTTGGAGGGATACCCCCTCCGGGGGAGCGGAAGCGGGCGGCCGGTGGTGGCTGAGGTCCCTGGGGGAGGGACGCCCCCTCCGGGGAGCGGAAGGACGGGCACCCGGCGGAGGTTCGTGGGCGCCGCACTGATCAGTACGAGCGCCAGCGCAGCACGTTCGGGTAGGGCAGTTCGAGGCCGGGTGTCTCCGCGATCGCCTGGGCGGCCACCTCGGGGGTGAACTCGATGCGTAGCACCGCCTCCAGGTCGGCGCGGCGGGAGAAGGCCATCCGTAGGTCGAGTGGCTGCCGCTGCCACCCGTGGCGGTCCCAGAAGGACTCCACCGCTCTGGCGGAGTAGGTGGGCACCGTGCGCTGGAACCACCTGCCGAAGGCCCCACGGGTGGCGTCCAGGTCGATGACGAAGGCCGTGCCGCCCCGCCGTACGACCCTGGAGAGCTCCCGTAAGCCGGGCTCGCAGCCGGGGCCGAAGAAGTAGGCCCACCGCGCCACCGCGACGTCCACGGACGCCTCGGGCAGCGGCAGGGCCTGCGCGGTGGCGGCGTGGATCTCGACGGAGGGGAGCGTGGCGCAGCGGCGGCGGGCGAGCGCGACCAGGTCGCCGTGGGGCTCGACGCCGATCACCTTCGCCGCCTCGGCCGCGAAGACCGGTAGGTGGTAGCCGGTGCCGCAGCCGATGTCGAGCACCGTGGCGCCGTCCCAGGAGCGCAGGGCGCGCATCGCCGCGTTGGCGGCGCCGTCAGGGTCGACGGCGCGATTCTCCAGCTCGTAGACCTGGGGAGAGTTCCAGATGTTGGGGCTGGGGAGGGCGCCTTTGGCGATCCGTGGCATGGTCCAACCGTAGGGCTCGCGCGCCAGATCGGCGTCACCGGCTTAGGCTGGCAACGTGGCTGACGTCATCCGAGTGCCCAGTGCGAAGATCGCATTGTCCACCGCTTCGGTATATCCAGAACGCACCCCCGACGCGTTCGAGCTGGCCGCGCGCCTGGGTTACGACGGGGTCGAGATCATGGTCGGCGCCGATCCCGTGAGCCAGGACATCGACGTGATCGAGCGGCTCTCGGAGCATTACGAACTCCCCGTGCTGGCCATCCACGCCCCCTGTCTGCTCGTCACGCAGCGCGTCTGGGGCCGCGATCCCTGGGCCAAGCTGGTCAAGGCCCAGAAGGCGGCCGAACGATTGGGCGCCTCGACGGTCGTGGTGCATCCACCGTTTCGCTGGCAGCGCGAATACGCGCGCGACTTCGAGGCCGGGCTGGCCCGCATGCGTGAGGAGACCGGGGTCACGTTCGCGGTGGAGAACATGTTCCCGCTCAAGGCCAGGGGCAACGACGTGGTCCCCTACTCGCCCGACTGGAACCCGACCGACTACGACTTCCCGCACGTCACGCTCGACCTGTCGCACACGGCCGTCTCGGGCACCGACGCCATGGAGATGGCCACCAAGCTCGGCGACCGTCTCGCGCATCTGCACCTGGCCGACGGCCTCGGTGTGACGAACAAGGACGAGCACCTCGTACCCGGCCGGGGCAACCAGCCGTGCGCGCCCATGCTGGAACGGCTGGCCAAGTCCGGCTACGGCGGTCTGGTCGTGCTGGAGATCAACACCCGCAAGGCGGCCAGCCGTACGGAGCGGATCGACGATCTGGCCGAGGCCCTCGCCTTCGCCCGCCTCTACCTGGCAGCCGCCCGATGAGCGTCGGACCGATGAGGAAACTGGGCAAGGTGTTCGACAGCGTCGCCGACGCCTACGACGCGGCCCGGCCGACATACCCGGACGAGATGTACCACGCGCTGTCGGAGGTGTCCGGCGTCGAGTTCGCTGGTGCGATGGCGGTCGACGTGGGCGCCGGCACCGGCATCCTGACGCGCGCGCTGCGGGCCCGGGGCTCACGGGTGATCGCGGTGGACGCGGGCGCGGAGATGCTGGCCCGCCTGCACTCGAAGGTCGAGGACGGCGGCACGGTCGCGGTGCTGGCCGATGGCAACGCGCTGCCGCTGACGGACGGGGTGGCCGATCTGGTGACCTACGCCCAGTCCTGGCACTGGCTCGACCCGGTGGTCTCGATCGCCGAGGCCAGGCGGGTGCTGCGGCCCGAAGGGGCCATCGTGGGCTGCTGGAACTTCGCCCACGCCGCCCAGGCCGACTGGCTGGCCGCCTATGAGGTACGTCTGGCGGAGGCGTGCCCGACCTACTGGGGCCAGGCGCTGGAGGAGTGGTCCGTGCCGCCCATCGCCGCCGCCCTGGACGTGGTCGAGGAGCGCTGGATCGCCTGGACCAGGCTGATCGGCATCGAGGACTTCCTGCTGGATCTCCGCTCGCATTCCTACATGGCGGCGCTGTCCCCGGAGGCCGCCGACGAACTCGTCGCGCGCCAGCGGACGGAGCTGCGCAAGGTCTTCGCAGAGGGCGTCATGCACGTGCCGATGCGCGTCTATCTGGTGGTCGGCAGGTGACCACCGAGCCGGCGAGGGAGCGCCGTCGTCTGGAGGAGGAGCGTCGGGAGCGAAGCGACCAGGGCGACGGGGGAAGACGGCGGCGTGAGGCGACCGAGCCCGCCGAGCGGAGCGAGGCAATGAACACAGCGAAGCGTCGACCGGGTAGGCGGCCGGGGGCGGCGGATACGCGGGGGGAGATTCTCGCCGCGGCCCGGCGGGTCTTCGCTGAGAAGGGGTTCGACAAGGCGACCGTGCGCGGCATCGCCAGGGAGGCCAAGGTCGATCCCGCTCTGGTGCACCACTACTTCGACACCAAGGAAGGCATGTTCGCGGCGGCGATGCGGCTGCCGGTCAGTCCCGAACAGGTCGTGCCGGTGCTGCTCGACGGGCCGCGCGAGGAGATCGGGGAGCGGCTCGTCCGGCTGCTCCTGACGGTGACGGCTCAGCCTGAGACGCGTGAGCCGATGATCGCGCTGATCCGGTCGGCCATGACGAACCAGCAGGCTGAAATGATGTTCCGGGAGTTCATCACCAACGCCCTGCTCTTCCGGGTCGCCGACCGGCTCGAGGTGCCGCCCCTGCGGATCGAGGCCGCCTTCGGGCAGATCTTCGGCGTCGTCATGGGCCGTTACGTGCTCAAGCTGGAGCCGCTGGCGAGCGCCGATCCCGAGGAACTGGTCGAACTACTGGCCCCGACGATACAGCGCTACTTGACGGGGTAGAGCATTGTTCTGGGCGCGCCACCGGTCATAAGGTTACCAGTCGGTAGGATTCCGGAAGTGCCTGGCCGGTGACGTAACCGTACGCTGGCAGCCAACATCGTCAGTGGGAGGTCCCGTGCTCTGGGTGGCCATCATCGGGCTCGTCATGACCGTCCTGGCGGTCGCCGTGGCGGGCCGCAGGACCCTGTTCCTGTACAAACTCGCCACAGTGGGCCCGCCCGCGCCCGAACGGATCGAGTACGCGAAGACGCACGCGGCCGATGAGCTGAAGGCTCAGCTGGTGGAGGTGTTCGGGCAGAAGAAGCTGCTCAAGTGGACACCGTCCGGCGTGGCGCACTTCTTCGTGATGTGGGCGTTCTTCATCCTGCTGACCGTCTACATCGAGGCGTACGGCGCCATCATCCAGGGCGCGATCACCGGTGAGCCCGACTTCCACATCCCGCTCATCGGCACCTGGGCGGTGCTCGGCTTCCTGCAGGACTTCATCGCGGTGGCCTGCCTGCTCGGCCTGATCACCTTCGCCGCCATCCGGATCAAGAACTCCCCCAAGACGCTCGGCCGCAAATCCCGCTTCTCCGGCTCCCACCTCGGGGGCGCCTGGCTCGTCCTGTTCATGATCTTCAACATCATCTGGACGCTGTTCCTGGCCCGTGGCGCGGCGGCGGCCAACGGCAACTTCCCCTACTCCTCGGGCGCCTTCGCGTCGCTGGCACTGGGCAAGATCCTGCCGGCCAGCTCGCTGCTGGAGGAGATCGCGCTGCTCCTGCACATCGGCTTCATGCTGGTGTTCCTGGTCATCGTGGTGCACAGCAAGCATCTGCACATCTTCACGGCGCCGCTGAACGTGCTGTTCTCCCGCCGCCCCGACGGCCTGGGCGGCGCGCCCGAGCTGCGCGTCGACGGCAAGCCCGTGGACTTCGAGGACGAGGACCTGGACCCGGAGCGGCTCGGCCGGGGCAAGATCGGCGACACCACCTGGAAGGGCTTCCTCGACTTCTACAGCTGCACCGAGTGCGGCCGCTGCCAGTCGCAGTGCCCCGCGTGGAACACCGACAAGCCGCTGTCGCCGAAGATGCTCATCCTCGACCAGCGCGACCACGCCTTCAAGGTGGCCCCCTACCTGATGGCCGCCTCCACCGAGCACGCCGACACCGACGTACTGGCGCTGCTGAACAAGCCGCTGGTCGGCGAGGAGGGCGTGATTCACCCGGACGTCTTGTGGTCCTGTACGAACTGCGGCGCCTGCGTCGAGCAGTGCCCGGTCGACATCGAGCACATCGACCACATTCTCGACATGCGCCGCTACCAGGTGATGGTGGAGTCGTCGTTCCCGTCGGAGGCGGGGGTGATGGTCAAGAACCTGGAGAACAAGGGCAACCCCTGGGGCATGTCCGAGATGAAGCGGGCCGACTGGATCTCCGAGCTCGACTTCGAGGTCGAGCTGGTCGAGGACAAGATGCCCGAGGACGCCGAATACCTGTTCTGGGTCGGCTGCGCGGGCGCGCTGGAAGACCGGGCCAAGAAGACCACCAAGGCGGTCGCGGAGCTGCTGCACATCGCGGGCGTGAAGTTCGCCGTGCTCGGCCCGATGGAGGCGTGCACCGGCGACCCGGCCCGCCGCCTGGGCATGGAATACCTGTTCAACATGCTCGCCCAGCAGAACATCGAGACGCTCAACGAGGCGGGCGTCAAGAAGATCGTCGCCACCTGCCCCCACTGCTTCAACACCCTGGCCAACGAATATCCGCAGCTCGGCGGCACCTACGAGGTCGTACACCACACGCAACTGCTGGCCAAGCTGGTCGACGAGGGCCTTCTCACCCCGATCACGCCGATCGAGGAGAAGATCACCTACCACGACCCCTGCTTCCTCGGCCGTCACAACAAGGTCTACTCCCAGCCCCGCGACATCATGTCGAAGGTGCCCGGTGTGCAGACTCAGGAGATGCACCGGCACAAGGACCGCGGTTTCTGCTGCGGCGCCGGCGGTGCCCGGATGTGGATGGAAGAGCGCATCGGCAAGCGCATCAACACCGAGCGGGTCGACGAGGCGCTGACCACGAATCCTGACACCGTCTCCACCGCCTGCCCGTTCTGCATGGTGATGCTCGGCGACGCCATCAACGAGAAGAAGAACACCGGCGAGGCGAAGGAGTCCCTCGAGGTCGTGGACGTGGCCCAGCTCCTGATCAAATCGGTTAAAAGCGGCTCCTGACGGGGGAATGTCGGACTCCTCTACAGCGCTTGTAGAGGAGTTCCGCACGTCAGGGGGCCCAAGTGGCGGAAAACTGCCATCCACATAACGGGAAAATCACGGTAACCTCAACGTCGCATGGCTTCATTCGACGGGGAGGGGGCTCGTGATGCGCGTCGTCGTCACAGACGCGGAAGTCACGCTCGCCGACGTGCTCTCCCTGCGACTCGCGATCGAGGAGCCGCTGAGGGAAGGCACAGAGCTCGTGCTCAGGCACCGTACGACGGGGGTCGAGCGGGACGTGTTGCTCGGTACACCGGGGGCCAGGACGCGGGAGGCCAGCCTGGCGGTGTCGCTGGCGCCGCTGATGCTCAGCCCCGGCCGCTGGGACGCCTACCTGCGCCGCGACGGCAAACGTTCGCGGCTGCGCAGCATCGACCCGGGCTTCTCGCTCGACCACCTCGACGCCTACGCCCTGTGCAAGCGGACTCTCGCCTATCGCTCCTATCGCACCCGTAACGGGTTCCTGGCGCTGAAGATCGCCGACGCCGAGCCGGCGGCGGAGGTGCGCTCGATCTGGTTCAGAGAGGGCCGGTTCGAGGTGATGGGCCTGCTCGCCTACACCGGCCTGGAGGACGACGACTCGCGCCACGAGGCCAGGCTGGCGCTCCAGCGCGAGCAGCCCGCCGGTACGACCATCCGCACGGTGGCCACCGTGCAGGGGGTGCGCTTCCACGCCGCCTTCTCCCTGGTCGACGTCGTCGAGGCCGATCCGGAGTCCTCGGGCGTCTGGGAGCCGTCACTGGAGGTCGAAGGGGTGTCGACGCCCATGGCTCTGGGCGCTCGGCTCGACGACATCGACGGCAAGCGTCGCCGGCTGCACTACCCGTCCGCCAGGGTGGACGGGGTGGCCGTCCGACCCGCCTACACCGCCGAGGACGAGCTGCGGATCGAGGTGGGCCGGTGAAGGTCAGCATCGTCGTCTCGTCCGCGTACTCCATGCGCGGCGAGGTGCGCTCCACCCTCAACCTCGCCACCGCCCTTGCCGACCGCCAGCATGACGTCGAGGTGATCAGCCTCAGGCGGCACAAGGACAAGCCGTTCTTCCCCGTCAGCCCGAAGGTGGCTCTGCGCCCCGTGGTCGACGTCCGGCCCGGCGTCAGGCACCTGCTGCCGAGGGGACAGGTACGCACCGAGGTGGCGCTCTGGCGGGTGCTGCGCGGCCTCAAGACCGATGTCCTCATCACCACCCGGCCGGGGTTGAGCGTCCAGGCGGCCAGGCACGCGCCACGGGAGACGCTGAAGCTCGCCAGGGAGTGGACGAACCCGGCGATACCCGGACCCGTCAAACGCTTCTATCCGCGTCTCGACGCGGTCGTCACAGCCACGGAGAGCGCGCAGGAGGAGTGGGGCAGCCTGCTGGGTGAGGGGACGCCCGTACACGCCGTACCGGACGCCCTGCCCGACGGCCCGTGGCCGCGCTCGCGGATGGACAACCGCATCGTC
Source organism: Nonomuraea sp. NPDC050022 (assembly GCF_044460705.1). Taxonomy (NCBI): domain Bacteria; kingdom Bacillati; phylum Actinomycetota; class Actinomycetes; order Streptosporangiales; family Streptosporangiaceae; genus Nonomuraea; species Nonomuraea sp. NPDC050022. The sequence goes on along the minus strand of NZ_JBITKE010000004.1, from coordinate 148,839 downwards.
GCGGCGGGCGGCAGCTGGGAGCCCGTCAAGGCGTACGACAGGCTGATCCGGGCGTTCGCCACCATCGCCGACAAGCGGCCGGACTGGCAGCTGCGACTGTACGGCGGTGGCCCCGAGGAGCGGCGGCTGCGCGCTCTCGTCCGCGAACTCGACCTGCACAATCACGTCTATTTCATGGGCGTCACTCCGGACCTGGCGGGCGAGTTCGCCAAGGCGTCGATCGTGGCCAACACTTCGAGCACCGCCGATCTCGGCATGACCGTGCTGGAGGCCATGGGCTGCGGGGTGCCGGTGGTGGCCTTCGACGGCGCCAGGGGGCCTAACGAGTTCGTGGCCACCGGCTACAACGGGGTGCTGGTGCCGTCGGCCGACGGCGGTCTGGAGATGTTCGCGGCCGCGCTGCTCGCGCTGATCGACGACGAGCGCCGGCGCCGCTCGCTCGCGGCGGGCGCGCTGGAGACGGCCATCCGGCACGAGGCGACTGGAGTGGGCGAACAGTGGGAGAAACTGATCAGCGACCTCCGCTGAGCGATTCCGCTTCCGGGTACCTTAGGAGCATGCATGGGTACAGCGGAGACAAGCAGGCATATCTGACGCGGCTCAGGCGCATCGAGGGGCAGATCAGGGGCCTGCAGCGCATGGTCGACGATGATGCCTACTGCATCGATGTGCTGACCCAGGTGTCCGCGGCGACGCGGGCGTTGCAGGCGGTGGCTCTCGGGCTGCTTGAGGAGCACATCTCGCACTGCGTGGCCGACGCCATCAACACCGGCGGGCCCGAGGCGGAGGCGAAAGTCAAAGAGGCGTCAGCGGCGATCGCGCGTCTCGTCCGTTCGTAGGAGACGGCGGGCTCAACTGACTAGTCATGTTGTGCCGTGGTGAACCATCCCCAAAAACGACCGTCCCGGACCCCGCGGGATCCGGGACTAGGTCATTAGTGATGGTCTTCAGCGGCTCGCCGAAGTCCGCAATCCGAGCGCGTCGTCGAGCTCGTCCAAGGTCAGCCGCCGCTCGCTGATAGCGACGGCGGTGAGCACCTCGGCGTAGAGCGCAATCTCGTCCAACGCGACACGGTCGTGGACCCGAGAGTCCAGGTCGTCGTGCCCCACCGCGTCGTCCTTCCTTCCGCAGCCCACACCCTCTACGAGGTTACGGCGGGGGCCCTTCCGGCGACATGGCCCATCGGAGTCATTCCTTTCAACGCCCCCTGGGCCCCACGGGGATCATTTCCCCAATCCGAGATCACAATTCAGCTAATGGAGCGTTGCCTCAAGTCTTAGAACGATATAGGCGGGGTTAGGGTGAAATATCGGTATTAGTGGTTTAGAAGGGCAAGTCATCGCGTTCGGGGATCAAGCGGTGGACGAGCGCCGCCGCTCCCGCGAACCCGCGCTCCGGCACCCGCGCCCCCGTGACCCGGCCCCACGCCAGCCCGACGGCGTACGCGGCCCCCAGCACGGCCGCCGCGGCCGCCCGATCGGGCGGCTCGACGCCGGACCCTGACGCCCGCGGCCCCTCCCGCACGGGCCGCTCCGCCTCAGACGCCCGCGGCACACCGAAGCCCTGCGCCCCCTGCGCGCCGTGTGTGCCCGTTCCAGGGAGCGCATGGGCCCCTGTCTCGGGCATGGCGTGCGCGCCCGTTCCTGGCAGGGCGTGGGCTCCCGTCTCGGGTACGGCGTGTGCGCCCGTTCTGGGGAGAGCGTGGGCTCCCGTCTCGGGCATGGCATGGGCGCCCATACTTGGCAGGGCGTGCGCCCCTGTCTCGGGTACGGCGTGCGCGCCCGTCCTCGGTACAGCCGCGTAGGCGCCCGTCTCCGGCGGCCCGGCGCGCCACGGATAGGGCAACGGCGCCTGCGTGGGGAAACCCTCGGGCTGGGTGGTCTCCGCCGCCGAGGTGCTCGTCAGCCCCGCCCGGGCGAGCTCCTCGTACGCCCGCCGCAACCGATGGTCCAGGAACCCGGGAAGCAGCCCCCGCGAGTCGGAGAGGTCCGCCAGGAAGGCCGCCGCCGCCCGGGACGGCTCGGTGGTGAAATCCAGCGCCTCCAGCAGGTCGTAGACCGTGTGGCGGAAGTGCGTCTCGGGGTCGGTCTCCACCAGCGCCGCCCGGCCCAGCCGCTCCGGCAGCCGGTCGAGCCACGCCTGCCGTACCGCGTGGTCGTCGCGCAGGGCCGCGCGGTCGTCGAGGTGCGGCTGCCGGAGCGTGGGCTCCACCATCGTGAGCAGCGCCAGCGCGCGCGGCCTGAAGCGGGGGTCGGACAGCAGGATCTGGGCCGTGTCGGCCATCGTGGCGGCCAGCCGGAGCGCGGCGCGGGAGTGCCCGGCGCGCAGCCGCTCGGAGACGAGCGTGACGAGGTCGAGCAGCGGTGGCGCGGGCAGCCAGCGCACCCACTCGTCACCGGGCAGCGGCCGCCGCAGGTATTCGCCGAAGGCCGTGATGAGCCGCTCGTTGCCGTCGAAGGCGGGCGCGTACGCGCACCACATGATCGTGCCCCAGATCGCGGCGACCGTGCTCGGCACGTCTCTGGCGAAGATCGCGTCGAAGGCGCTCAACGGATAGTCGCGCTCCGACCGGCGTTCCTCGGCCCGCAGCAGCCGCCGGATCTGATCGGTGAGCCCGGCGGGCACGTCAGGGCCGACGAACGCCTGCGTGGAGCCCGGCTCGGCGGCGAAGTCCGGCCCTCGGGGGATCACCCGGACGGGCAGCACCGCGGCGGGGTGCCGGGCGTCGCGCGTACGCGCGTCTCTGGGCGGCGGCGACAGGTGCCAGCGGCCGTCGGCGGGGTCGTGCAGGTACCAGCGCGCGTACGCCCCGAACAGCCACCGGTCCCCTTCGGGCGTCACGAGGGCTCTGGTCGCTATCACCTGGGCGCGATCGGGCACGGGGAGCCCCGGCCAGCGCGGGTCGGCGACCATCGCGCGGACCGTCGCCTCGACGGCGGTGAACGCATTCCAGGACCGCACGGCGGCCATCGTACTGGTCCGATCTGAATCAACAACGGGCTTTACCCGGCAGAATGTCCGCTATGAGGGCAACGCTAGTAGGGGTTCTGTCGGTCGTGGGTGTGCTCGCCGGGTGCGGTACGGCCACCTCGGTGCAGCCGTCCCCCACCGGCCCCGGCGTCCTGACCCTGAAGGAGGCCTTACCCCCCAAGCCCGGCGGAGAGGTGGGCTCGGCGTCGGACGAGTTCGACACCGCCAAGAATCTGTCGGTGTGGAGCAAGCTGAGCGACACCGAAAAGGACCTCGATCGGATCGCCAAACTCGATATCAGTACGACCACCAAGGGCTCGCTGTACTTGGAGCCCAAGGTTTCCGCCTGGTTCGACGGCTTCCGGGGCCCGTTCGTCTACCAGGAGCTCGCCGGGAACATCGTCATGCACGCGCGGCTCAAGGTCGAGGGCAAGAAGGGCGCCACGCCCACGCGGAAGTTCTCGCTCGGCGGCCTGATGGCCAGGGTGCCCAATTCGTCCGGGAGCGCGAACTGGCTGTCGTTGACCACCGGCACGGCCGACACGAGCGGCCAACTGGAGATGACGTACACCAGGAACGGAAGTTCCGCGCCGAAGGAGGTCAAGGTCAAGTCCGGCTGGGTGGAGCTCGTCCTGGCCAGGGTCGGGACCGCCGCGGTGGCCCTGTACAAGGAGGACGGTGGTGCCTGGAAGGTCGGCCAGCGGTGGCCGGCGGAGCTGCCCGAGGTGCTGCAGTGGGGCATGACCGCCTACACCGACTGGAACAGCTACAACGCCCTCAAGAAGGACGCCGCCAAGGGCAACGCCCAGCAGGTCAAGGGCATCCCCGATGTCAAGATGACCGTTGATTTCGTCCGGTTCCTCCGGCCTGAGCTGCCCGACTACGCGGACGCGCTCAACACCGCCTCGGTGCCGGACGACGTCCTGATCAAAGTGCTGACGCCGTCCGGTGCCTGAGCGCCTTGGCCTGGTAGTTGTCCGGCGTGCGGGCGAAGCTCGCCCGGTCGTCGTCGGTGAGCTCGCGCACGATCTTCCCCGGCACCCCGGCGACCAGCACCCCGGCCGGGATCTTCTTGCCCGGACCGATCAGGGCGCCGGCCGCGACCAGGGTGCCCGCGCCGACGCGGGCCCCGCCGAGCACGATGGCGCCGATGCCGATCAGCGCACCGGCCTCGACATGGGCGCCGTGCACCATGGCTTTGTGGCCGAGACTGACCCGGTGCTCCAGGACCGCCGGCTCGCCTGGGTCAGAATGGAGGCAACACAGATCCTGTACGTTGCACTCCTCGCCGATCTCTATCCGCTCGTCGTCACCCCGGAGAACGGAGCCGTACCAGATGCTGGACGCCCGGCCCACCCGAACCCTGCCCACCACGACGGCGCCTGGCGCGATGTACGCCTCGGGATGAATGTCCGGGACTGCTCCGTTGTCCAATGCTGCGATGTACACCCGTCACATCGTAATTCCCGGCCCAGGTCTGGTGTTCCGGTTGCGGACGTGGGCAGATGGCAGGAAAGTCGATTCCTGACGTCTCGCCGCCAGACCCTTACAAGCCGCCGGTTTCCCCCGCCTCACGCAAACCCTTAGGTAACCCCCATGACAAACCAGCACGAGAGCATTCCCGATCTGATGCAAGAGGACACCTTCGAAGTCGTGATGCGCGGCTACAACCGCCGTCAGGTGCACGACTACATGATCCGTACCCGTAACCAAGTCCGAGATCTGGAAGAGCGACTGGCGCGGGCGATCGACCAGGCCGAACAAGGCCGTGTCGAGCTGGCGGAGGCCAGGCGGCGCATGGTGGAGGCGCCGCAGAGCTACGAGGACCTCAGCCCCAGGCTGGCGCAGATCCTCCGGCTGGGCGAGGAGGAGGCCGCCGCCAAGAAGGAGGACGCGGAGGCCGAGGCCGTCAGCGTGCGTGACGCCGCCAAGTCGGAGGCCGACCGGCTGGTCTCTTCGGCACGTGAGACGTCGGACAACATGCTCACCTCCGCTCAGTCGGAGGCGGAGCGGCGCGTGGGCGAGGCGACGGCGGCCGCCGAGCGCATGCTGGCCCAGGCGGGTGCCGACGCCGAGGAGAAGCTGACCAGCGCCCGTACCGAAGCCGAGGACACCCTGCGCGAGGCGCGGGCCGAGGCCGACAGCGTGCTCACCTCGGCCAAGCAGGAGGCCGAGCAGCTTGTCGGGTCCGCGAGCGCGGAGGCCGAGCGGACGCTCGCGAGCGCTCGCGCCGAGGCCGAGTCGACGCTGGCGTCGGCGCAGCAGCGGGCCGACTCGCTCGACGAGAACGCGGGGCGTCGCGTCGAATACCTGAGCAACACGCACACGGAGGTCGTACGGAGGCTGACCGAGATCAGCTCCGTGCTGGGTGACCTCATGCAGACCGAGGGCAAGGCGGGCCCGCTCGTCATCGAGCCGCCCACCGCGCCCGAGCCCGCCGCTCTGGAGGTCGCTCCGCAGGAGGACGACCCTGAGGCGACCCACCAGGTCGACCAGGTGCAGGAGTTCCAGGAGGTCCAGGAGCCGGAGCACGTGCCGACGCCGACTCCGCAGGATGAGGTGCGGGTCATCGTCGAGGACAACCCGGCCGAGCGGACGGCGGAGGTCGAGCGACCCGTCTCCGACGACACGGACGTCGACATCATCGGCCGCCTCTCGGACGTCCGCCGCTAGCCGGTGCTGGTGGGTTGACCACGGTCCGTCACGCGACCGTCTCGATCGGTGTGACGGCCCGTGGTGGCTGGGGCCCCATTGTGGGATACCCCCTTCGGGGGAGGGGAAGAGGCCGGTCTGTTGTGGCTGGCGTCCCTTTGGGGGTGCCCCCTTCGGGGGGGAAGAAGACGATCTGGGATCCCTACGGGGAGCAGTAGAACGGATGCCCGGCGAACTCGAAGGGCCCCGCCCGATGTGGCGGGACCCTTTTCACGTCCCACGGGCGGAAGCCCCCGCCCCCGATCGGGTCGGAGGCTTCCGCGATCGTGGCCCCTATGGGGGCCCGGTGCCGGGGCCGCCGAGTCGCTGGACCCGGCACCGGGCTGCTCGCGAGCGTCCGCGGCGCACCGCTGGAGCGGTCCGTCGCGACGCTGTCATGGAGGCGCGGGACCGGCTCGCGGCTCATGCTCGTCGGCCCTGCTCTCCTGGTCCCGGAGTTGCTCGCGCAGGCTCTCCGGGTCGTCGGCGTCGATGGTCATCGCACACCCGGCCTCGCGCTGCGCGGAGCTGAGCGGGTGATGTCGCGTGGCCCACCAACGGCCGGCGTCACTCCGCCAGATGGTCCACAGTGCGAACTCCCGGGCGATGTCGGCTAGATGCCGATCAAAGGACATCTGATCATCCCTCCGGGACCCGCGCAGGTTCCATCTCCTTGAAGCCTGCGTCACATCTCTAGAGAAGGCAATGATCGCAAGGGACAGGTCAACCTATCGCTTGACATTTCTGCTTGACCTAGGCGTCGAAGTCGTACTGAAGTACGTACGCCGCCGAGTCCAGCACCATCTCGTTGAGCTCGACGGGCTGGCCGTTCGCGGTGTAGGCGGTCCGGGTGATCACGATCACCGGAGTGCCGCCGGGCAGGTCGAGCAGCCCGGTCTCACGCGGTCCGGGCATCCTGGCGCGCACTTCCTCGGTGAAGTGGGCGGGTGGCAGGCCGAGATCGCGCAGCCGCGCGTACACGCCGCCCGGTCCGGTGTCGGGGGCGGTGATGGCGCTGCCCTCGACCAGACCGGCGGGGAAGTACGACGTGGCCAGCTGCACCGGCCGGGCGTCGACCGAGTAGCGGCGCCGCCGTACCCACACCTCGCCGCTTTCGAGGACGCCCGCGACCTCCTCGCGCGCCCGCTCGCGCGCCACCTCCACCTCGTCCACGGTGAAGGGCCGGCCGCGGGTGTCGGCGTCCCAGATGGTGCGGCCCTGACCCCATTGCTCACGGGAGAGCCGGCGTGAGCCGTGCCGGCGTATCGGTTTGAACAGTCGCACGTAGACCCCCGAGCCTCGCTTGGGTACCGCCAGCCCCTCGTTGATCAGTACGGCGAGCGCCTGCCTGGCGGTGGCGCGGGCGATCCCGTAGTCGGCCATGAGCGTGTTCTCGCCCGGTAGCCGATCCCCGTCGCGCAGTTCGCCGGACAGGATCCGGGAGCGGAGACCGTCGGCGATGCGTCGATAGATCGGGGGTTCGTGGGATACCGGGACTTCAGACACGTTCGACCACCCTCTGTCACCAACCCGTATGGCGTCTCCAGAGAACTTGCCCCGTCTTGTCCACGATCGCACAGATAAGGGGGATGGTCGCGAGCTTCTTTTGAGCGAATCATGCCCGTGTGGTGAAGTCGGTGGGGTTTCAGCGGACCGTTATCTTGGAACGGTCCCGGCCACTACTCGGCTCGCCCACCAGCGGCGAGTAATCAGCGCGGCTAGGACGGCTCCCGCGGTGTTGACGATCACGTCGTCGATGGAGGAGAGGCGGCCCAGCCGCAGGCCGTACTGGAGGGCCTCCACGGTGATCGAGGCGACGGCCGCGACGGCGGCGACGCGGGCCGTCGACGCCATTCGCGCGGTGCGTACGGGCAGCAGCGCGCCGAGCGCCGCGAAAACCAGCAGGTTGCCTCCCACCTGCACCAACACGGTCTCCCATGGGGCGCCAAGCACGTCGGCGAGGTCCATGAACGGCACGAGACTGACTCCGCTCTGACCGCTTGCCGGGGTGAGGATCATCCACACCCAGGGGGCGGTTCCGACGGCGATTCCGATGTCGGCGAGGGCGGTGCGCATGGGTGCCGGGTGGCCCGCTCGGGCGCGGTGACGGGCGAGGAGCAAGATTGCCAGTACGGCCAATGGCAGCGCAAAGGTACCAGCAATAATGACGGTTCCCCACAAATCCCACGTCCGAGCCATCGGACCATGATGGCGGCCGTCCGGTGGTACGGGAAGCTGTCCTTCCGGATAGGTGCCGACGGCCGCGCCGGGAGGCCCTAACAGGCGCGCCGGGAGGCTCTTACGGGCGCGGGGAGGCTCTTACGGGCGCGCGGGTAGGTGGTCGGCGAGGAAGGCGAGCGCGACCTGCCAGGCCCGTGCGGCGGGCTCCGGCTGGTGGAACATCGGCGACTCGCTGTTGTGGAAGGCGTGCCCCGCCTCCTCCTCGACGTGCATGAGCACGTTGGCTCGGCCCGCCGCGACCTGCTCGACCGTGGCCACCTGGTCGCGCGGGATGTACGGATCGCTGCCGCCGAACACCAGCAGCAGGGGCGAGCCGATGCGCTCCATCAACCCGGCCGCCTCGGGCACGGCCGAGCCGTAGAAGGACAGTACGGCGTCAAGCTCGGTCTGGGTGGCCAGCATGAACGCGAGCGAGCCGCCCAGGCAGAACCCGAGCGCCCCGCAGCCGCCGCTCACCTCGGGCAGTTCGCGCAGCCGGGCGAGGGTGAGCGCGCAGTCGGCCACGGCCTGCGGGACGTCGAAGCGCCCGGCCAGCTCGATCGAGGCGGCCGTGCCCTCGGGGGTGTGCTCGCCGATCCAGTTGGGCTGGAGCCGCCAGAACAGGTCGGGCGCGGCCACCACGTAGCCGAGGCCGGCCAGCTCCTCCGCCACCTTCGCGATGTACGGCCCGACACCGTAGATCTCCTGGATGAGCAGGATGCCGGGCCCGCTGCCGCTGTCGGGCAGCCAGACGTGGACGTCGAATGAGCCGTCGTGGGCCGTGATGCGTTCTGTGCGCTTCTGCATGGAGTCAAGGATGGCCATCCGCGGGTGGTTGTGCAGCAAGACGGGCCGGTGCGGCACAGATCGGCTATGTACGGCATGGCGCCTGGAGCCGCCGGAGGAGACGATGCTAGAGACATTCCAGGGCCTACCCAAGGAGCAGCCTGATGCAGGACGAATGGTCAGCGGCGGTAGACGCCCGTGCCCACGCGGCCGACCGGTTGGCCGAGGCCGTGCGCTCGGGCAAGCCGTGCGCTCCCGTCAGGGACATGGTCAGCACCGCGGCCGAGGGCTACGCCGTACAGGAGATCAACACGCGGCGGGCGCTGGAGGCGGGGCGGCGGGTGGTCGGCAGGAAGGTCGGCGTCACCAACCCGCTGATGCAGAAGCAGTTCGGCATCGATGAGCCAGACTTCGGCATGCTTTTCGCGGACATGGCCTACCTCGATGGGCTTCCTATCCCGGTGGAGCGGTTCCTGCAGCCGCGGGCCGAGGCGGAGGTCGCGCTGGTGTTCGGCCGCGACCTGGTCGGCGGGCCTTTCACGGCGGCCGAGGTGATCAGGGCGGTGGAGTTCGCGCTGGTGGCCATCGAGATCGCGGACTCCCGCATCGCCGACTGGGACATCACGCTGGCCGACACGATCGCCGACAACGCCTCCGCGGGCGCGTACGTGCTGGGCAACACGCCGGTCTCCCTGATGGGCCTGGATCTGCGCAGGGCCGCGATGACGATGACGCGCGGCGGCCAGGAGGTCTCGACCGGCTCGGGCGCCGCCTGCCTGGGCCATCCGCTCAACGCGGCCGTCTGGCTGGCGAGCCGGGTCGGCCGGACCGACCACGCGCTGCGGGCCGGAGACGTGGTGCTGACCGGCTCGCTCGGGCCCATCGTGCCGGTCGGGCCGGGCGACGACTTCGAGGCGCACGTCGACGGCCTGGGGTCGGTCCGCGCGGTGTTCTCATGAAAGTTCTCCTCATGAAGCCGCGCGGCGTCTTGAAGCCGGGGGCGCTGCCGAGTCCTTCCCGGCCCGGGGCCTGAGGGGAGCGCCGGTGCGCGGGCCACTCCTCGGACTGGTGGTGGTGCTGATGGCGGCGGGCTGCGGTGTCTCGCCCACGCTGGAGTCGGAGCCGGATCCCACGCTCAAGGTCGGCGCGATCATCTCGCAGACCGGGGTCTACGCCGTGCTCGGCGACGACATGGAGGCGGCCATGCGCCTCTACCTGGACCAGCACGGTGGCAGGCTGGGCGGCAGACCGGCCGCGCTGGTCGTCGCCGACGACGCGGGCAACCCGGAGAAAGGGCAGCAGCAGGCCAGGTCGCTCATCGCGCGCGATCGGGTGAGCGTGATCACCGGTCTGCTCGCCTCACCGGTCGCGGTGTCGGTGGTCAAGGAGGCGGCCGGCACGCCGGTGGTGATCGCGAACGCCGGCGCCGACGAGCTGGGCGGGCCCGGCGTCTTCCGGGTGTCGTTCACCAACCACGCGCACGGCTACGCGGCGGGCAGGTACGCCGCCGAGCGCTACGGCAAGGCGGGGGTCGTGCTGATGGCCTCCGACTACTCGGGGGGCACCGAGACGCTCGACGGCTTCACCGAGGGCTACGGGGTCAAGCCGCTCAAGCGCATCCTCACTCCGTACGGGAAGAGCGAGGACCTGACGCCCTACTTCAAGCGCATCCCGCCGGACGCGAAGCTCCTGTACGCCTTCTACGCGGGCGGCGAGGCGGTCACGTTCGCCAAGACCTTCAAGCAGCTCGGCTACGACACCAAGATCGACCTGTTGGCCTGCCAGAACCTCGCCGACGAGGACGTGCTCGAAGCCATCGGGGCCGACGCCGAGGGGATGACCAGCGTCGGACTCTACTCACCGGCGCTCACCACCCCCGAGAACGCCGCGTTCGTGGCCACCTGGAAGGCCAAGACGGGCCGGAACCCGTCGGCCGTGGCGCTGCAGAGCTGGGACGCCATGCAGCTCATCGACCGGGCGGCCGCGCTGGGCGGCGACCTGTCCGTGGCGCTCGGCCGGGTGGGCGACCTGGCGAGCCCGCGTGGCACCTTCCGGCTCGACCCCACGACCCACAATCCGGTGCAGAACTGGTACGTGCGTAAGTATGAAAATGGCATCAACCGGGTAATCGCCACGATTCCCCCAGAAAGGAAGTAATCGCGTGCTGGATCGCGACCGCTGCCTCGCGCTGGACGCCGAGGATCCGCTGCGGGACTTCAGGGATGAGTTCGTGCTGCCCGAGGGCGTCGTCTACCTGGTGGGCAACTCGCTCGGCGCGCTGCCCCGCCGTACCGCCGAACGGGTCCGGCAGGCCGTCGAGGACGAGTGGGGCGGGCACCTCGTCGGCGGGTGGAACCACGCCGGTTGGTACGCCCAGCCGCTCACCACGGGCGACCGGCTGGCCCCGCTCATCGGCGCGGGCCCCGGCCAGGTCGTGGTGGGCAACACCACCTCGATCGCCATCTATCAGGCAGTCGCGGCCGCGACGCGGCTCCGGCCCGACCGGCGGGTGATCGTCTCCGACGTACGGAACTTCCCCACCGACCACTACATGGTCCAAGGGCTGGCCAGGACGCTGGGCTACGAGGTCCGCGACTTCGCCGAGGGACGGTTCGACGACGCGGCCGTGGTGCTGCTGTCCGAGGTCGACTACCGCACCGGCGCCCGCCACGACGTGCCCGTGGTGACCGAGCGGGTGCACGCGGCGGGAGCGCTGATGGTGTGGGACGTGTGCCACAGCGTCGGCGCCATGGAGGTGGACGTCTCGATGGCCGACTTCGCGGTCGGCTGCACCTACAAGTACCTCAACGCCGGTCCCGGCGCGCCCGCCTTCCTCTACGTGAACCCGCGCCACCAGGCCGCCGCCGAGAACGTCCTGTCCGGCTGGCACGGCCACGCGGAGCCGTTCGCGTTCGAGCGGGACTTCCGGCCGGCCGAGGGGATCAGGAGGTTCGCGGTCGGCACTCCGCACGTGCTGTCGTTCGCGGCGCTGGAGGCGGCGCTCGACGTGTGGGAGCGGGTGCCGATGCGCCAGGTCCGGGCCAAGAGCGTCGCGCTGACCTCGCTCTTCATCGACCTGGTCGGCGACTCGCTGGAGCTGGCCTCGCCGCGCGAGGCGGCCGAGCGGGGCAGCCAGGTCAGCCTCTACCACCCCGACGGCTACCCGGTGATGCGCGCGCTCATCGACCGGGGCGTGCACGGCGACTTCCGCGCGCCCGACATCCTCCGCTTCGGCTTCGCGCCGCTGTACACCCGGTTCGTGGACGTGTACGACGCCGCCGCCGTCCTGGCCGAGGTGCTGGACAAGGAGCTCTGGCGGGAGGAGAAGTACGCCCAGCGGCTCGCGGTCACCTGAGCCGCCGAGCGAGTCCCGTGACCGGCCGAGTGAGTAGCCTGAGCGGCCGAGTGGGTCACCTGAGCGGCCGAGTGCCTCCCTCTCGGGAGTGAGGCGGAAGATCGCCTGCGTCGGCGATCCGGCTGGAAGGCGTGATCGACAGGATTGAGGCAGTCGAAATACCGCCTCTCACCTGGAGATATCCCATGAAGCGCACCCATGCCGTCGCTCTCGTCCTCTCGGCCGCCCTCACCGCCGGGGCCTTCACGGGTACACAGGCGGTGGCTGAGGTGGGCGTGCCGCCCATCAACGCGGCGGCGCTGCAAAAGAGCATCGAGGGCCTGCCCGCCGCCGACGCCACTGCGGCGGACGTACGGGTGAGCGGCTCGGCGGGCTCGTGGCGGGGCGTGTCCGGCATGACGGACCTGCGGACGAAGCGGCCCGCCAAGGCCGGGGCCCGGTTCCGGGCGGGCAGCGTCACCAAGACCTTCACTGTGTCGGTGGTGCTCCAGCTCGTCGCCGAGGGCAAGCTGTCCCTCGACGGCACGGTCCAGGAGTACCTGCCCGGCCTGCTGCCCGCCGACTACCCGGCGGTCAAGGTCGGCCAGCTGCTCAACCACACCAGCGGGCTGCCCGCGCCCAAGGTGAGCGATGACTTCGCCGACATCTACGCCACCCGGTTCGAGAAGTGGACGCCCGAGGAGTACGTCGCCAAGGCGGTGGAGAACCCGATCGAGTTCACGCCCGGCAGTCAGCAGCACTACCTGAACACCAACACCTTCGTCGCCGGCCTGCTCATCGAGAAGATCACCGGGCGCTCCTACGAGCACGAGGTGACGACCAGGATCCTGCGGCCCGTCGGCATGACCGACAGCTACCTGCCGGGCACCTCGGTCCGCATCCGGGGCAGGCACAACCAGGGCTACCAGACCGTGCCCCAGGGCTTCCCCGACGCGATCAAGTACGGCGCGGGCTACGTGGTGAACATGACCACGACCAGCGTCACCTCGACCTGGGCCTCGGGTGACCTCATCTCCACCACCGCGGACCTGGAGAAGTTCCTCAAGGCGCTGTTCGGCGGCAAGGTCGTGCCCGCCGGGCAGCTGGAGCCGATGTTCACGGTGCCGCCGGTGAAGGCGTACGGCGGCAAGGGCGACGCCGTCTACACCTCAGGGCTGGCCAGGATGGAGCTGCCCGGCGGCCTCGTGGCGTACGGCAAGACCGGCGCCAGGTGGGGCAGCGCGGCCGGCATCGGAGCCACCCGCGACCTGAGCCGCACGCTCGTCTACTCGGTCAACTCCACCGACGCCAAGAGCTCCGGCCAGAACCAGCGCGCCCTCGCCATCGCCCTGGCCGCCTTCAGCAAGTGAACCGGGCGCGCCGGAACTCGGCCAGCTTGGCGTCGATCCGGCCCCTGATCAGCTCGCGGGCCTCCATGCGTGGCACGCCCGACATGAGCAACTGGTCGTAGTCGGTGTCGAGGTGGCGGATCGAGGCCACCAGGGCGAGCGTGATCGCGTTCTCGTCGAGCACCTTGGCCGCCGCCGTGCGCCCGACCCGGCCGCTGCCGCGCTGACCGGCGTGGGCGGCCACCTCCTGGGCCCGCGCGGGCGGGCAGCCGGGGAAGAGCCGGGCGATCTCGGCCGCCATCCGCGCCTGGTATTCGACGTCCTGGTCCGCCCGGCGTTCCTGGTCGCGCTCGCGGCGGCGCAGCCGCACCTCCTCGTCGGCCAGGCACCGCTCCTCGGCCGCCGCCATCGCCTGCTCCTCGACCAGCAGCCCTTGGCGCTGATAGACCTTGCGCCGCCGGTTGTACTGGACGACCACCGCTGACAGGCCGCTCTCCTGCTTCGCCCGGCGGCTGAGGGCGGCATTGCCCGATGGCAGGAAGACCAGATGGTCCATGTCCGCGCAGGTCAGGCAGTGGGGCTTGTCATCTTCCATGATCAGATAAGGGCCCGTGTCGCCGCAGGTCGCGCACGTCCAGGCGTTGAGCGGGGCCACCACCACCAGGTCGGGCGCCTTGCTCTGCCGCTCGGTGAGCTGCCGCGCCCGAGCCTCGCTGAGGTCGGGGGAGAGCCAGTGGACGCGGAACGCCTCCTGCCCGTGGCCGGCGGTGAAGCGCAGCTCGCGGCGGTCGCGGCTGCCGGAGACATAAGGGGTCTCCACCGGCCGCAGCCCCTTGGCGGTCGCCCAGTCCTTCAGCAGCGCGGCGGCCATGACCAGCCGGTCGTCTTCGACGGGCGCGAGCTCGGCCAGCGTGGCCGCGCGGCCCTGCCGCCAGGTGTCGACGTGCCGCGAGTGCACCCAGCGCAGGCCGGTCACGACGTCGATGAACGTCACGTATTTACGGCTGGCCAGCGCGATCTCGGCAGCGTCCGCGACCCTGCGGGCCAGATTCGGCTTGCTCATCGCTCCAGTCTCCCGCGCCTTTGCCGGGAGATGGCCCGGTCGGACGCATTCCTCGTGCCGGTCCAGGTAAGTAGTCAGGCGGATCCGGATATGGGGGTAATCGGTGCGCTTGCTCTGGCTCGGCGTGCTCGTGTTCGTGCTCCTCGCCGCCTGCGGGCCGATCGGGCAGGGCCCGCTGCCGGTCGTGACGGGTTCCTTCGGCGTCAGGCCGGTCATCACGATCCCGGACGGCGTGCCGGACCCCCTGCCGCGGGTGACGGTGCTTTCGGCGGGCAGCGGGCGGCCGACCATGCCGGGTGACGTGGTGCTGGCGGACGTCGAGGTCCGCCGGTGGTCGGGCAACCTGCCGTACGCGAACACGTATGACGACCATCAGCCCGCCAGGGTCGTCTTCGACGGGCGGCACGTGCCGGACTCCTGGCGCGAGGCGCTCGTCGGCCGGTCGGCGGGCAGCCGGGTCATGCTCGTCGGTCCCGCGGCCCTCTCCTACGGCCCCGGGCCGCCGCTCGGCGGGACGCGCCCGGCCGAGACGCTGGTGCTGGTCTTCGACATCCTGGGCGGCTACCCACCGGACGCGCGCCTCGTCGGACGGTCCGTGCCGGACGTGCCGAACGACCGCGCGCCCCGCGTCCTCATCGGCGGCTCCGGCCCTCCGGTGCGGGCGGGCGCGAAGGTCATCGTCCAGTACGTCGCGGTGGAGTGGCCGGGCCGCCGGGTCGTGGACTCGTCGTACCTGCGCGGCGGCCCCAGCGCCTTCACGCTCGGGCCGGAGGCGGCGCCGCCCGGCTGGGTGGCCGGTCTGGCCGGTCAACGAGTGGGCGCCCGCGTCGCCTTCCCCGCCGAGGAGGCGGGCCGTCCCCTCCTGTACGTCGTCGACATCCTCGACGTACTCGAAACCAATTAAAACGGCCCTGACACCGGAGGGGATGTCAGGGCCGTCGCACTTCGGCCGAGGGGGATCAGCCGCAGTGCTCGGAAGGGCTTTCGTAGGTGGCCGTGCCGACCGAGCCGCCCCACTTCACGCACTTGTCCTCCGCGGCCGCCCTGACGGGACCCGCGTAGTAGGTGAAGCTGCCCGAGTCGCTGACCTTCGCCTTGCCGGCCACCTGCAGGAACGCGCTGGTCGCGCTGGCCTTGCCGAGCGAGGTCTTCTTCAGCGTGGCGACGCAGTTGTTGGCGTTGGTGCTGTTGTAGAGCAGGTAGACCGTGCCCGAGGTGCCGAGGGCCTGCGAGTCGATCACCTTGTAGCCGGTGCCGCAGACCTTCTCTGCCGTGTACGGGTTGGTGCCGCCGCCGGAGCCGCCGCCGACGTAGCTCATGTACTTGTTCCAGTCCCAGTGCGAACCGGGGTCGGTGTGGTCCGAGCCGGGCACCTCGACGTGGCCGATGATGTGGCTGCGGTCCTTCGGAATGCCATACCGGTCGGCGATGTTCCTGGTCAGCGCGGCCGACGAGCGGTACATCTGGTCGGTGAACCACGAGGCGTCATTGATGAAGCCCTCGTGCTCGATACCGATCGAGCGGTGGTTGTAGGAGCTGACACCGGCGTGGAAGGCGCGGTTCTTCTCACGCACCATCTGCGTGATCTGCCCGTCGGAGGAGCGCACCACGTAGTGGGCCGACACCTTGGCGGCGGAGTTCTGGAACCACGAGATCGTGCCCGCGTACGAGCCCTGGGTCACGTGGATGATGATCCGGTCGATCTTCTCGTCGGTCGGCCGGTTGGACACGGCGTAGTTCGACGAGCTGGCCGCGGCCCACAGGGCGCCGGGATAGTCGGTGGTGGCCGCGAGCATGCGCGGGTCCGCGTCGTCGTACTTGCCGCGGTCCGGCTCCACGACCTTCGCGGTGGCCTTCACGCCCGCGGTGTTGACGCCGTTGGCCAGCACCTCGTAGACGGCGTCGGCGTAGATCCGGGCGGTGCTCTCATTGGTCGCGCCGCCGTACGCGGCGACCGCCTCGTACCACTTGGCGGGGTCCTTGCGTTCGGCCGCGGTCAGGCCGAGCTTGTCGGCCTTGGCGCGCAGTACGGCGGCGCCACCGAGCACGTTGGCCGCGTCGTCGGTCTTGAGCTTCGCCGCGGTCTGGGACGTGATCTTGGCCGCGTCCTCCAGCGCCTTCGTGGTGGGGTTGCTGACCAGGTGCATCACGCCGTAGCCGCCGCTGGCGCTGGGCTCGCCGTCGTGGCCGTCGAGGTGCGTCTCGGCGTAGCCGAGCGCGACCAGCAGGTCACGCGGTACCTCGTAGGTGGTGGCGGCCTTGTCGAAGGCGGCCGAGAGGGTGCCGGCGGTCGCCTGCGCGGAGGTCGCCTGGGCGGTGCCCACCAGGGCCGCCTGCTGGGCGCCCACGATGAGCACGCCGGCCAACAGGAGCTTCTTCATCATGATCAAGGACCCGCAATGCTCGGAGGGACTGTTCTATGCGCTGACGCCGGCTTGCCGCCCCACTTGACGCACTCGCCGGCCGCCGCGGCGGTCACCGGGCCCGCGTAGGAGGCGAAGTTGCCGGAGTTGTGATCCTTTCGGATGGGATCTGTGGGACTAGGGTCGGCATTCGCCGCACAAGAATCGTCCAGAACCGATACAAAAGGTGGTCAGGCCTCTAAAGAGGAGCTGATGCACCATGTCGGTCACCTTTCATGTTCTTGGGCCGTTGGAAGTCCGATCGTCGGGACGGTCCGTACGGATCTCCGGCAAGAAGCCGAGGATCCTGCTAGCCACGTTGTTGCTGGACAGCGGCCGTATCGTCGGCGCCGACCAGCTGGTCGAGGTGCTCTGGCCCGATCGCCCGCCACGCTCCGCGCAGGCGAACTTACGCACGTATGTCAGCTCCTTACGGACAGACCTCGGTGCCGAGTACCTGCGCGGCGACGGCTCCGGCTACGCCATCGACGTACCGGACGGCGCGCTGGACCTGCTGGCGTTCGAGGAGCTGGTCGCGCAGGCCCGTTTCGCCGACGCGCTCGCGCTCTGGCGCGGGGCGCCACTGGCCGACCTGCCGGGCAGCCCGCTCTGGGACCGCCGCCTCGAACCCCTCAACGAGGTACGGTTACGCGCCGCCGAAGAGCTGATCGGCCAGCGAATCGAGAGCGGCGACCACGCCGGGGCGATCACCCAGCTGCGCGGGCTGCTGGTGGAGCACCCCTACCGGGAAGACCTGTGGAGCCGCCTGGTCCTGGCGTTGAACCGGGCCGGCCGCAAGGCCGAGGCGCTGCGGGCCTACGCCACGATCCGCGCCCAGCTGGTGGACGAGCTCGGCGTGGAGCCGGGCGCCGACCTGCGTCGCGCCCACGAGTCGATCCTGGCCGACGAGGCCCCGCCGGTCGCGCCCCGGCAGCTTCCGCCGGATCTGCCCGACTTCACCGGCCGGGCCGACGAGCTGGCCCTGCTGGCCAAGCCCTTCTCCATCGCGGTCGTCTCCGGTTCGCCGGGGGCCGGGAAGTCGGCGCTGGCCGTACACGCCGCCCATGGCCTGCGCGACGCCTTCCCCGGCGGGCAGCTCTACCTCGAACTCGACGGCAGGGAGCCGGCCGACCTGCTGGCCGAGGTGCTCCGGGCGCTCGGCGTGGAGACGCCGCCGCCGACGATCCACGAGCGCTCGGCGCTGTTCCGGTCGCTGCTGTCCAAGCAATCGATGCTCGTGCTGCTGGACGACGCGCTCGACGCCGCCCAGGTACGGCCGCTGCTGCCTGGGAACGACTGCGCCGTCATCGTGACCAGTCGGCGCCGGATCACGGAGTTACCCGGCTCGATCCAGGTCGATCTCGGAGAGCTGGCCGCGCACGACGCGCTGACGCTACTCGGCAGGATCATCGGCATGGATAGGGTCTCCCGCGAACATGAGGCGGCCCTGGCGATCGTGGAGGCGTGCGGGCGCCTGCCGGTGGCCGTGCGCAGCGCCGGATCGCGCCTGGCGGGCCGGCCGGGCTGGTCGCTCTCGGTGCTCAGGCAGCGGCTGGACGACGACCGGCTGAGCGAGCTGAAAGAGGTGCGGGTCTGCCTCGATCGCAGTTACCGCCACCTGCCCGACGATGCCGCCCGTACGCTGGGCACGCTCGGCCTCCTGGGCGCCGTGGCCCAGCCCGGCTGGGTGATCGACGCCGCGCTCGACAGGCACCGCGCCGACGACGTCACCGATCTGCTGGTGGACGTCAACCTGCTGGAGCTGGTCGGCACCGACCCGGTGGGCCAGCCGCGTTACCGGGTGCCCGATCTGATCCGCCGCCACGCGCTCGAACGCGGCTCCGACCGTACCGGCCTGACCAGGGTGCTCGCCGCCTGGACCGCGACCACCGAGCACGCCATGGCCCGGCTGCCCACCACCGTCTTCAGCCTCACCGCCGCCAGGGCGCCGCGCTGGCGGCTGCCCGAGCAGACGCTCGACCGGCTGACCTCCGACCCGCTGGGGTGGTTCGAGGCCGAGCACGAGACGCTGGTCGGGGCCGTGAGCGTCGCCGCGGAGGCCGGGCTGGCCGAATCGGCCTGGGGGCTGGCCGCCGCGATGGTCCCCTACTTGGACCTGCACTGCCATCTCGACACGTGGGAGCGTACCCACACCGTCGCTCTCGGTGCCGCCCGCGCGTCCGGCGACACCTATGGTGAGGCCGCCATGCTGCGCGGCCTGGCCCAGGTCTCCCTCTACCAGGACCGGTACGAGAAGGCCGTCGAGGACTTCACTCGATCCCGCCGGCTCTTCCACGACATCGGCGACCTGCGGGCGGAGGCGACCTCGATCTGCGGGCTCGGCGCGGTGAGCCAGTTCAGGGGCCGGCACGCCCAGTCGCTCGGGCACTTCAAGCGCGCCCTGGCCATGTTCCTGGCGGCGGACGACCCGCACGGCGAGGCGTTCGCCAGGCAGGCCATCGGCCGGGTCTGCCTCAAGTCGGGCGACCTTGCCCTGGCGTCGGAGTCCCTGGGCCAGGCCATGCGGCTGGCTCAGGAGCTCGGCGACGCCCACCGCGAGGGCTGCGTCTGCCTGCAGATGGGCAACCTGCACAAGGCCATGTCCTTCCACCGGCACGCGCTCGACATCTTCGAGTCGCTCGGAGACCGGCACTGCGGCGCGTACGCCCTCCAGAGCCTCGCCGGGCTGCAGGCGGCCCGTGGGGAGTGGGCACCGGCCTCCGCGGGGCTTGAGCGGTCGCTGGAGATCTTCCAGGCACTCGGAGACCGGAGTGGGGAGGCGTCGAGCACGCAGATGCTGGGCGAGGTGCACCACTCGGCCGGGCGCACCGGGCTGGCACTCGACTATCTCAACCACGCCACCGTGCTGCGCCGCAGCCTGCCCGCCTAGCCCCGCGGATCCAGGTCGGCGCGGATCACGCTGTACAGCACGCCGTCGTGCCACTCGCCTGCGCGGAAGGCGCATCCGCGCAGGACGCCCTCCCTGGTGAACCCGGCCTTCTCCAGGGAGCGCTGCTCGGCCAGATTGCTCACCTCGGTCGACGCCTGGACCCGGTTGACCGGCGAATGGTCGAACAGGTAGCGCACCAGGAGCCGCTGGGCCCGCGTGCCGTGGCCCTTGCCGCGAAACTCGGGCGCCACGATGAGCCCCATGTCCCAGCAGTAGGAGATGCTGGAGGTCACCTGCTTGCTCCAGGACACCAAGCCCACGCGGTCGTCGCCCTCGGCGATCAGCAGCATGCCGCCGTCGGCGTTGAGCATCCCGTTGTCCTCCCAGCGCCGGCGGAGGCGGTGAGGATCCTGCCAGCCGTACCACTGATGAAGGCCCGTGCTCTCCGGGTCGTTGAACAGCCGGTTGAGGAAGGGCAGATCATCCTCGGTCGCGGGGCGGAGCTCACTCGTCATGATCCAGACACTATGCGACGGACAAATCGCTTGAGGCGGGATCGCTGCGGCATTCCAGCCAGCGCCTCAAGAGACTCGGCCGCGCTCGGGCGCTTGGCGGGAGAATGGTCCAGCATCCGGCGCACCACGTCGGGAACATCGGGACCCTGGGTGTCGGCGCTGGTCGGCAGCTCGCCGGTGAGCAACTGGTAGGCGATCACCCCGGCCGCGTAGACGTCGGAGGCGGCCGTCATCATCTCGGGCCGCTCGTGGCACTCGGGGGCCACGTAGTGGGCGTCGAGCACGTTGCCCAACTCATGGGCGACCGTGTAGTTGCGCGCCCCGGGCTTGGCGTAGTCGAACCCCGTCAGCACCGCGTGCCCGTCGGTCACCAGCACGCAGGCCGGGGTCAGCGCCCGGTGGATGACGCCGTGGGCGTGCGCGTGGGCCAGGCCGCGCAGCATGTCCTGGATCACGCCGAGGCGTACGCCGGTGCCCAGGCGCAGGTGCAGCGCCTCGCCGTGCACGTCGTCGAGCACCAGCACGAACCGGCTCTCGTCGTCGATGGCGAAGAAGTCACGCGAGCGCACCACGCACGGGTGCGGCGGGATGCGGGCCAGCGTCTGGTAGGCGTTGGCGATGCGCTGCCGCTCGGCCGCCCGCGACTCCTGGTCGGCCAGCGGGTCGGCCTGGTAGACCCGGAGCAGCACGGTCTCACTGCCCGGGAGTGTCGCGTTGAAGGCCCGGTATTCGGTCACCTTCGCGTCGCCGCCGAGCTGCTCCTCGACCTCCCAGTTGCCGAACCTGGGCGGCGCGGTGCTCCGGCGTACGGTCTGGTTGAGCGAGTCGAGAATCCCGGTGAGGTACGGCTTGATGCGGTGACTGCACCCGCGCCTGACCCGCGAGACGTCGCTCAGCGTGGCCAGCAGCCCGTCGAGGGTGGTGACGTTGACCGCGTCGCGCCCGGCCGGGTCGACGAGCTCGGCGTCGGGCGAGGTGAGGACCACGAGGCTGTCGACGTAGACGCGCTCCAGCCGCGTGTCCTTGGAGACCAGCAGCCCCTTCAGCGCCTTCGCGATGCCCCGCAGCTTCGTCACGGGAGAGCCGAACGCCTCCCTGCGCGGCGGGAACCAGCGCGTGCCCGACACCTCGATCCGACCACGGGTGCCCTTGACGTCGACGACGACCAGCGAGTGGCCGGTCAGCACGAGCAGGTCCACCTCGAAGACGTCGTCGCCGCGCGGGAGCTCGACGTTGTGCAGCAACAGCCAGTCGGCGGGTGCGTGGTCGCGCAGGAATGAGATCACCCGACGCTCGGCGTCGTTGACCGGACGTCCCCCTCCGACGATCTCTGCCATGGGCTAATCCTCCCACGTTCGTCCTGCCCGGCGCCGACCTGTGGGATCCGGGCGGCGACCTTGAGCCGTTCGCCCGCAAGGTCCGCGAGTTTCTCCCCGGAGTTCCTCCTTGGAGTTCCTCCCTGGAGCGGCTGAGCGAACCGCCGTTTCCGGGATGGTTCAGCGGGCCGTCGCCAGGATGACGCCGGAGCCGTGCGCCAGCTCGACCGCGACCAGCCTGTCGTGGTTCAGCAAGGTCTGTCGCACACCCTCCTGCCTGCGGACGAACCCCTCGTCCCAGGTCACCCCGGGGTAGGGCACCATGTCGTCGACCAGCAGCACGCCACGGGGGTTGAGCGCGGCGATCGTCCGTTCGAGCCCCACCTGCTTGCCCGCACCCGCGTCGGCGAAGATCAGGTCGAAGGCGCCCAGCCCGGCCAGCAACTCCAGCGCGTCGCCGACGCGCTGGTCGACGAACTCCGGCCAGCCC
Organism: Nonomuraea sp. NPDC050022; assembly: GCF_044460705.1. NCBI lineage: Bacteria > Bacillati > Actinomycetota > Actinomycetes > Streptosporangiales > Streptosporangiaceae > Nonomuraea > Nonomuraea sp. NPDC050022. The sequence goes on along the minus strand of NZ_JBITKE010000004.1, from coordinate 126,813 downwards.
CGCGCCGCGAGCCCGGCCCGTTCGGGGTCGCTCTCGATCGTCGTCACCGTGACGTCGGTCCTCGGCCAGAGCCCGCTGACCAGCCACCCGACCCCCGCGCCCAGCCCGGTGCCGATCTCCAGAATCCGGCCACCCTCCGGCACCTGGGCGGCCAGTACGGCGAGCAGCCGCCCGACGTCCGGGTCACAGGAGTAGTCGAACCCGGCCGCTTTCGCCCGTTCATGGGCCGCCCGCACAAGTTCCGGCAGATCACCATTCATGGCCATTTCCTATCGCACCCGCCCCGGCGGCTCTGCCACGGACGTATCGCACCCGCCACTGTGGGCGCGGGCGCGGACTTATCGCACCCGTCCCCGCGGCTTGAGTACAGACAGTGTGGTGGCGGTCAGCAACATGGCCAACTGGCCGCCCAGTACCGCGACCTGCCCCCACTGACGGCCCTCGGCGGGCCACGTCGCGCCCTCGGTCGCGGCGGCCATTCCCTCGGGATCGAACAGGAACATCCCCAGGCAGATGACCGACACCAGGAGCGCCAGCTTGGCCAGCACCCAGTAGTGGCGGGCCAGTCCCCAGTGACTGGTGAGGCCGAGCGTGATGCCGGTGGCCAGCGCGGTGAGGCTGAGCGGGATGCCGCCCGCGAACACCAGGCTCGGCATCAGCCGGTAGGCCGCGTGGGCAAGCCCGAGATCGTCCGTCACCGTCGCCACGGTGTTCAGCACGACGAGCCCCCACACCTCGCCGAGCAGCGCGACCGAGGCGATGACGTGAATCACGAGCACGCCCTTGCGTACGCGCGGCCGTATGACCCGATTTGTTATCCCGACCACCGCTCGACCTCCGGATTCGCGGACTCCGGCCCATCCTGATCGGTGGATTCGTCCCGGACGTCCCCCAACGGGCGGCGCTCGCGCTACATCGTTCGGTGTAGTGGTGCCAAGCCCGGGGTGATCCTTGCTCAACCGACCCGCGCGATAAGCCAATCATTCTCGATGCGCGGATAAATGAAACTCGTTTAGCCGGGTACGACGCAAGTGCATATGCAGTTCGCCGGCCGGTGAGCTCGGAAAGCCGAATGCCAAGAAAACGAGGCGCCCCCTTGACCGCGAGCAGGCGTTTTTGGGTTGCGACATCGATCGGCTGCCGCGATTGTTATTGGCGGCACCTTCACAGCCCTGCACAAAACGACTAAGGCGCCGGGAATTCCGCGCCCATCAAACGGAGGAAACAAACATGATCCGTCGCATTCTCGCTGGTGCAGCCATCGCGGGCGCCGCTCTCGGCTTCTGCGTCTCCGCGGCTTCGGCCGACGTCGGCCCGAACCCCTACAACGGCGCCCCGTCCCTGCTGAGCCAGCTCAGCACCCTGGACGACCTCACCGGGGTGAGCGACACGGCCAAGTACACCAACATTCCGACGACCGCGAACCTGCAGGACGTCAACCTCCACCTGCTGAACAACAACCGCTGACACCATCGCGGCATAGGCGGGAAGGTCCGCACCCCGCTCCACGGGCGCATGCCGTAGGGCTCCACAGGCATATGCCGCGCGGCTCTACGGGCACATGCCGCCCGGCATGCCGAAGGGCTCCACGGGCACATGCCGTAGGGCCGCCGGCCGCACCTCCCGCCGGATCGACGCCTGCGCGATCCGCCTGAACCATCTCCGTGGATACTCGCGAGGCCACGGAATCCGCTCGGATGCGCACCGAGACGGAACGCCAAGCGGCCCGGGTCACGATCGCATCGCGATCACGACCTGGGCCGCGAGGTACTCCCCTTCCGCCCGCCGCCGGAATGCCCGCCCCTGGCGGAGTGCCTGCGCCCGGCGGAGTGCCCGCGCCTGCCGTTGGACCTGCCCCCGGCGGAGTGCCTGTGTCTGCCGGAATGCCCGTGCCTGGCGGAATGCCCGCGCCTAGCAGAACGTGCGCCCTTGGAAGGCCCGCTGGTGGATCGCGCGCTGTCGGATCGCGCGCTGCTGGACGGCGGACTGTTGCGACGCGCGCTGGTGGGACGCCTACTACTGGGAAGCGCGCTGTCGGGACGTGCGCTCTCGACACGGACGGTCTCGGGACGGACGGTTCCGGGACGGATCACCCCCATGAAATGCGGCTTGTTCAGCGGGTCGAGGCGGACGACCTCCCCGGTGAACGGAGCGTCGACGATCCGCGTGCTGTCCACGGCCAGTCCTACATGCTCTGGTCCCTGACGTCGCGGTTTGCTGTCGTAGAAGACGAGGTCCCCTGGCGCGACCTGCTCCTTGGGCACCCTGGCCCCTGACCGCCACTGCTCGTGCGTCGTCGTGCCGATCGACACGCCCGCGCTCGCCCAGGCGTACTCCGTGAGGCCCGAGCAGTCGAAGCCCTTGGTCTTCTTGCCGTGTCCGATGCCGTAGCCGGGGCCCTGGGGTCCGCCGCCACCCCACGAATAGGGGACGCCGAGCATCCCCAGCGCGGCCCGCACGGCAACGCCTCCAGCCGCCGCACTGCCAGCCGCCGCACTGCCAGCTGCCACGCCGCCAGTTGCCGCGCCTCCGGCTGCCGCGCCGATAGTTGCCGCGCGTCCGGCCGCTGCGCCTCCAGCTGCCGCGCGGTCGGTCCCTGCCGCCTGCGGGCAACGCCCGGTGCCCTTTTCGCACGCCTGCCGGACGTCGGCCGTCGCGGTGCCGGAGTCCGGCGTCGCGAGTGAGCCGCACGCCAGGACCGTCAGCAGCAGGGCCCGTTTCACTTTCACTCCAGGAGCGTTCCTCATCCCCTTTAGGGATAAAACGCCCTTTAGCCAGGCGGGGCCTACGTATGGTTATAAGCTGAAGTTTGTCCACGCGGTGATATGTCGATAAATCGTGACTGGTCGGACATTTGGTGCGAATAGTGATCAAGTGCTAAAGAATTTGAATAGAAAGCTCGCCTCGAGGCCGGTCGCAGGTGGGGTGGAAATTCGTCGGATGGTTATTTATTCAGCACGTTGATAATGCCACCTCCTCGGCAATTCTTCGACCGTCCGAACAGGCTGATCAATTTACCCAATGGGCGGTCCAGTGCCGTGGTGATTGCGTCGCCGAGCGCTTCTAGATCGGCCGCGACCGACTGCGCGACCTTCCACTCGAGGATCCAGCAGGTCGCGCGGTCGCTGGTGCGAGTCTCAGGCGGCGGAAGATCCGGCTGCCGGATGCTTCATGACTTCGCTGTAATACGACCATATTTTCGTGCATATCAGGTGGTGAAACATACTTCGTGTAATGTGAGACCGGGTTCGTGTCGACGACAACCCCCATGCGTGAGGTCTGATTGGGGGGTGCGATGACCGTGAACGGCGAGGCGGCCGAAACGTCGGAGCGCCTGCTGTACGAGGACGACCAGCTGCGCATCTCCCAGCGGGCCAGGTGCGAGGTTCCGGCGCTCGCGCTGCGCGGCGAGATCGACATCACCAACAGCTGCGCCCTCGCCCGGACCCTGGCCGCCGCCCGCGAGGGCGAGACGCACATCATCGTCGACACCGGCGAGCTCACGTTCATCGATCTGTCGGGTCTGCGCGTGCTGGCCATGCCGATGCTCGACCCCGCCGATCGCTGGATACGCCTGCGCAACCTCACACCGTTCCAACGACATCTCCTGAACCTGCTGGGATGGTGCTGACACCCGCACGGCACTCACGAAACACGCCGCCCACGCGGCCCAAGCCGCGTCAGACGATCAACGCCGCCGAGGTGCCCAGGCCCGTCGGCCCGCCCAGCCGCCACTCGGGCGGCCGGTGGTGGCGCCGTAGCGACGGCTCGTCATAGCGACGGCAGTCGCGATGCCACCTGAGGATGCCCGCCATCCAGTCGCGCAGCTTCGCCACGTAGCCGTTCACGGCCGCGCGTGCCTCCCCGTCCAGCCGGAGGTCGTCGTACATGACCGGGAACTCGTGCGCGAAGACGTGTTCGAACTCCTTCATCAGGGACGTCATCAGATCGGCGACGATGCCGAGCGCCACCGGGTAGTCACAGTCGAAGAAGTTCTGGACGACCAGCACGCCGTTGTGCGGCTCACCCTCGAACTCGATCTCCTTCTGGTACGAGAAGACGTCGTTGAGCAGGGTGGCGTAGTCGGCGGCCGCGTTCTTCAGCGAGATCATCGACCCGGCCCGATGGACATCCCCCGGGATCGCCTCCTCGTGGGTCAGGTGGCACAGGCTCATGGTCAGGTCGGAGCCGAAGGTCAGCCGCCGCATCTCGATGTAGTCGACGGGGTCGGGCACCCGGTTCAGCAGCAGGTTGTCCAGCTCCCACAGCCAGGACGCGCACATATCCTCGATGGCCGCGCGGAACCTGAGCCGTGCGGTCATGCTCATCGGCCCCGCCGTACGGGTCCAGAGGTCGGACAGCCCCCGCTCCAGAGCGGTCACCGGAGCCGGGGGAGCCGAGCCGTCGAGCGGCATGAAGGCGCCGAACCGGTCGACGGTGGCGCGGGCGGCGGCCAGGTTGCGGGATCGGCCGAAGACTGCGGGGAAGTAGTCGTCGCCGTACGTTCCCCACGCCAGCCAGGCCGCGGCCAGGTCCAGCTCCTCCAGCGTCCCGTCGGGATGGAGCCCGGAGGCGCACAGCGCCAGGTCGTAGTCGACGAGCTTCTCCTCGTCCCAGACGGCCGAGCCGGTGACGCCCGGCTGCGCTTCGAGTATCCCCATCGCGCGTGCCCAGGCGACCAGGTTCAGGCGGGCGGTATCCAGGTGGGGCGAGCCGCTGACCTCGAACGGCATGTAGAGGTCGGGGATCCGCGACGGGCCGACGGGCGTGTGCGGGACGTGGGTGAAGCTGCGGATCCGCTTCGCGCCGAGCAGGTCGACGATCGAGGTCGTGCCCAGTGGTCTGCGGGTCGCGCGCTCGTTCATGTAGCGGCTGGAGGCCATGTGCCATTCGTGGCCGCCCGACTGCCAGTCCTGCAGCCCCTTGACGTAGGCCAGCACGCCCGCGCAGGAGAGCGGGTCCAGGCCCTGCTCGACGAAGAGCGGGCCCAGCTCGGTGAACACGGTGTGCTCGAACTGCTGCAGCCGCGAGGTGAGCAGGTCGTTGACCGCGTCCGCGGCCTCCTGCGTGGTGCAGCCGAGGAACTTCTCCAGCACGAGGACGCCGTTGCTCAGCTCGCCCTCGTCCTGGGTCTCCCGCTGGTAGGAGAACAGGTCGTTACGCAGGTGCACCGCGTCGGCGAAGGCGTCGCGCAGCACCCGCATCGGCCGGGAGCCGGCGACGCGCGCCGGGACCTCGGCTCCCACGGCGTGCTCGACCAGCCCGGCCGACCATGGCGCGCCGCCGACCTTGCGCCGCATCTCGATGTACTCGATCGGATTGGGCACCCGGCCCGCGTTGATGTTGGACAGCTCCCAGAGCGACTCGTTCAGCAGGTTGCGGGTGCTCTCGGCGAAACGCTCCCGCCAGGCGAGCGATCTGGCGGGGACCGTACGGGCCCACAGGTCGGCCAGCCCCGCCTCGACCGGGTTGGTCGGCTCCGGCGTCGCGCACGACAGGTCCATCGGCATGAAGGCGGGCAGCCGGTCCAGGTAGCGCTTGCCGCCCTCACGGTCGTGGCCGCGCTTGAAGGCCTCCAGGAAGTGGTCGTCGAAGAAGAAGACCCAGACGTACCAGTCGGTGATCAGCGAGAGCTCGGCGCCGTCGCAGTCGGGATGGGTGTAGCCGCACAGCAGGGCGTAGTCGTGGGCGTCGAGGTCGGCCTGCTCCCAGATGCCCGAGCCCTCCAGCATGCCCATGCCGCGCGCCCACTGCCTGGACTGGGCGCGCGCCTCCTCGACGTGCGGGTTGAGGCGGGCCGGATACGGAAGGTAGAAGTCCGGCAGCTCGAATGGCTGGGCCGCCTCCCCATCCACGGAACGCGTCATCAGCCCATCACCTCGACGTTCTCGAGCATGCCCAGCGCGTCGGGCAGCAGGACCGCGGCCGAGTAGTAGGCACTGACCAGATACGACATGATCCCCTTCCCGTCGATACCGGCCAGGCGGACGCTGAGCCCCGGCTGGTACTCATCCGGAATGCCGGTCTGGTGCAGGCCGACGACGCCCGAGTCCTCCTCGCCGGTCCTGAACGCGAAGATCGAGGTGGTCCCCTCCGGGCTGATCGGGATCTTGTCGCAGGGCAGGATCGGCACCCCGCGCCAGGCCGTCAGCCTGCTGCCGTCGAGCTGGACGGTGTCGGGGTAGACCCCGCGCGCGTTGCACTGCCGGCCGAAGGCGGCGATGGCGCGGGGATGGGCCAGGTAATAACGGGTCTTCTTCCTGCGGCTGAGCAGTTCGTCGAGATCGTCGGGCGTAGGCGGGCCGCCGTACGTGGAGATCCGCTGCCGGGCATCGACGTTGTGCAGCAGCCCGAAGTCCCGGTTGGTGATCAGCTCGTACTCCTGGCGTTCGCGTAGTGCCTCGATGCTCAGCCGGAGTTGCTGGTCGAGCTGGTTCATCGGCTGGTTGTACAGGTCGGAGACCCTGCTGTGCACCCGTAGGACGGTCTGGGCGAGGCTCAGTTCGTACTCGCGCGGGGTGAGTTCGTAGTCGACGAACGTGCCGGGCAGTGCGGGCTCGCCGGTGTGTCCGGCGGCCAGCTCGATCGCCGCCTCGCCGTGCTTGTTCTGCGGCCGGGCCCGTCGGTCCCGGTGCGCCTCGATCTGCGCCCGCAACGTCGGCGAGACCGCCGTCAGCGCGCGGAACACCGCCCAGGGCAGGACCAGCACCGTGCAGGTGGTGGCGGCCCTGAGCGTGTACGCCCACCGGTCCTCCCGCTCGGGGAGGTCGTGGCCCGTGTGATCGCCGTCCGCCAGCGTCTCCCGCAGGACGCTGGTGCCGTACGGGCCGGTCTGCAGTTTGTCGGCCTTGCCGTGCGCGAGGAGAAGGAGGGCGTCGGCCGGGCGGCCCTCCTGCACGATCATCTCGCCCCGCGCGTATTCCCGCTGCTCGAACTCCCCGGCCAGGGTGTCGAGCAGCGGGTCGCCGTCGAACCCGTGCAGCAGCGGCAGCTCGGTCAGGCTGGGCGGGATCACCCGCGTCACAGCGCCCGCGCGGGCGAAGCTGACCCGGCCGCCGCCGACCTGATAGGTGAGCCGGCGGTTCACCCGGTAGGTGCCGGCTGCGGTTTGTACCCACGGAAGCGCCCGCAGCAGCCAGCGTGAAGAGATCTCCCGCATCTGCGGGGCAGTCTTGGTCGTGGTGGCGAGTCGGCGTGCCGCCTCCGTGCCCAGGCTCTGCCTTGAGTCCCGCTGATCCAATTCCGTCAACCGAAACACCGCCAATCATTGGGCCGGGTGAACCGATCCGCGCTCAGCTGCCGAGTGCGACGTCTTCGAGAATGCCGAGTGCGTCGGGAACGAGTACGGCAGCGGAGAAGTAGGCAGTGACCAGGTAGGAGATGACGGCTTTCTCATTGATGTTCATGAAACGCACCGACAAGCTGGGCTGGTATTCGTCGGGGATGCCGGTCTGGTGCAGGCCGACAACGCCTTGGTTCTCGTGTCCGGTGCGCATGAGCAGGATGGAGGTCGTCCGGGCGCCGGTGATCGGGATCTTGTTGCACGGGAAGATCGGCACTCCGCGCCAGGCCGGGATGCGGTGCCCGTTGACCTCGCTGGCCTGCGGGTAGATGCCGCGCTTGCTGCACTCCCTGCCGATGGCCGCGATGGCCTGCGGGTGCGCGAGGAAGAAGGCGGGCTCCTTCCAGACCGTGGACAGCAGGTCGTCGAGATCGTCGGGCGTGGGAGCGCCGCCGCGGGTGCGGATGCGCTGGCTGAAATCGGCGTTGTGCAGCAGCCCGAACTCGCGGCTGTTGATCAGCTCGTGTTCCTGGCGTTCGCGTAGTGCCTCGACGGTCAGCCGGAGTTGCTGGTCGAGCTGGTTCATCGGCTGGTTGTACAGGTCGGAGACCCTGCTGTGCACCCGTAGGACGGTCTGGGCGACGCTCAGTTCATACTCGCGCGGGGTGAGCTCGTAGTCGACGAACGTGCCGGGCAGTGCGGGCTCGCCGTGGTGGCCGGCGGCCAGCTCGATCGCCGCCTCGCCGTAGGCGTTCTGGGACCGTGCTTCGGCGTCCCGCGTGCTGCGCAGGTGGGCGCGGAGCGCGGGGGACCGGTCGAGGACCGCCTGTAGGTTCGGCCGCGAGAGCGTGAGCACGGTGCAGGCGGTCTTGGCCTTCGCCGTGAACGCCCACTGGCCTGGCTCGCCCAGCAGTTCCTCGCCGAAATGGTCGCCGTCGGCCAGCACACCGAGGTTCTGCTCGTCGTCGTACGCGCCGCGGCCGGTCTTGGCCACCCGGCCATGGGCGATCAGGACCAGCTGGTCGAGGGGAGCGCCCTCACGGACGATCTCCTCGCCCGCCTCGTACTCGCGCTGGCTGAACCCGTCGGCGAGCGACTGCAGGACCTCACCGTCGCTGAAGCCGCGCAGCTGATGCAGCTCGGTGAGCTCCGCCGGGATGACGCGCACGTCCGCGCCACTGGTGGTGAACGTGATGCGACCGTCGCCCAGGGTGTAGGTCAGCCGGCGGTTGACCCGGAAGACGCCACCGGAGGTCTGCACCCACGGCAACAGCTTGAGCAGCCAGCGGGAGGTGATCTCCTGCATCTGCGGGGCGGTCTTCGTGGTCGTCGCCAGGTTCTTGGCGGCATCGGTGCTGAGGCTGAGCTGCTGGCCGTTGGCCTCGGTCGACTCGGTCGTTTCGGTCATCGTGCACCACCAATCTTTAGAGGGTTTGCTAGCCGGGGTTCTGAGTGGCTCTGAGTTCGGGCGGGAGGGAGAACTTGAGGGTCTCCTCGGTCAGCGTCACCGGCTCCACGTCGGCGTAGCCGCGGGCGGCCAGCCAGGCCAGCAACTGGGTGACCAGCTCTTCTGGGACCGAGGCGCCCGAAGTCACCCCGACGGTCCGTACGCCGTCGAGCCAGTGCTCGTCGGCGTCGCCGGCCCGGTCGACCAGGTGGGCCGCCCGCGCGCCGGCGTTCACGGCCACCTCGACGAGGCGCCGCGAGTTGGAGGAGTTGGCGGAGCCGACGACGATGACCAGGTCGCACTGGGCGGCGATCCTGGTGATCGCCTCCTGGCGGTTCTGGCTGGCGTAGCAGATGTCGTCGCTCGGCGGGTCGATGAGCTGGGGGAAGCGCTCGCGCAGCCGGGCGACGGCGTCCATGGTCTCCTCGACCGCCAGCGTGGTCTGCGACAGCCAGCTCATCCTGGCCGAGCCGGCGCCCGTCAGTTCGTCGGGCCGGGCCGGGTCGACCACGTGGATGCGGTCGGGCGCCTCGCCGACGGTGCCCTCGACCTCCTCGTGCTCCGCGTGGCCGATGAGCACGATCTCGTAGCCCGACTCGGCCAGGCGTACGGCCTCCCTGTGCACCTTGGTGACCAGCGGGCAGGTCGCGTCGATCGTGCGCAGACCTCGACCGGCCGCCTCGTGCTTGATCGCGGGCGAGACGCCGTGCGCCGAGAAGACGACCAGGGCGCCCTCCGGGACCTCGTCGAGCTCGTCGACGAAGATCGCGCCCCGGTCGCTGAGGTCATCGACCACGTAGGTGTTGTGCACGATCTGTTTGCGCACGTAGACGGGCGGTCCGTAGCGTCTGAGGGTCTCCTCGACGGTGTCGATGGCACGTTCCACACCCGCGCAATAGCCGCGCGGAGCCGCCAGAAGTACTCGTCCCATGATGTTCGCTCCTACCGGTCCCGGTGCGCGAGCTGGCCGGCCAGCACGGTCAGCGCGTCGCGCGCCTCGGAAGTGATGGGCGCCGCCTCCAGCGCCTTGGCGGCCTCGCGCACCCGCTGGTCGATCATGTCCTCGACCTCGGCCAGCGCGCCGGTGTCGAGCAGGATCCCGCGCAGCTCCGCCGCCCGCTCCTCCGTCAGCTCCTGGTTGCCGTGCCAGCTGCGCAGGTAGGACAGCTGCGCGGGCGTCGCCCGTCTCAGGGCATGCGCGATCAGGACGGTGTTCTTGCCCTCGCGCATGTCGTCGAGTGCCGACTTGCCGGTGTCGGCCGAGGAGCCGAACGTGCCGAGCACGTCGTCGCGCAGCTGGAACGCCTCGCCGATCGGCACGCCGAAGCGCGAGTAGGAGTCGAGCAGGTCGGGATCCGCGCCGGCCAGGGCGCCGCCGATCTGCAGGGGGCGCTCGACGGTGTACTTGGCGGTCTTGTAGCGGATCACCGTCAGCGCCGCCGACACCGTGGCCCCCGCTCGGAGCTGGCCGAGCACGTCGAGGTATTGGCCGCTGATGACCTCGGTGCGCATGGCGTCGAACACGTGGTGGGCGCCGTGCAGCCGGGCCGGTTCCACGCCGCACGACGACAGCAGCGCGTCCGACCAGGCCAGGCTGAGCGCGCCGAGCAGGATCCCGCCCGCCTGGCCGAACGCCTCGGCGCCCGGCCCCTCGTGCAGGTCGGCCAGGCTGCGGTGGATCGTCGAGCGACCCCGCCGCATGTCGCTGCCGTCCATGATGTCGTCGTGGATGAGCAGCCCGGCGTGGCAGAGCTCAAGCGCCGCCGCCGCACTGATGATCTCGTCGCAGTCGTCGCCGCCGGCTCCCCGCCACCCCCAGTAGCACAGCTGCGGGCGGATCCGCTTGCCGCCGCTGAGGATGAAGCTCGTCAGCAGCTCGTACGCCGCCGCCACGTCCGGATCGGACACCGGCGCGCGCCAGTCGTCCAGGAATCCATTGAGGCGCTTGTCGATGCGAGGTCCCACGGGGTCTTGCCATCCGCCGACCGCCATGCTGCAGGGCTCCTTCTGTAAAGCGTCCGCCACCAATAGTTACTCATCCAATACGGAGAGTGTAAAGTGCCTTTTTGCTGGCTCTCGGAAGGACGGGAGGTGTCCGATCCGCCCGCCTCGTCGGGCGTGTTGACCGACCCCGGAAACCGCGTTCGCAACACGGAGGGGGAGCTCGCCACGGGATAACCGGGGTTGTTTCCTGGACGAATGCCTGTTGACGGTGTAATGCGCGGAGTGGCGGGCAGGGCGAAGGGTTGTCATTCGACGTGGTCATACGCCCGGCGGCGATGAGGAGCCTGTCATGCGCACCCTGCTGGCCCAGTCCTTCACTCTTGATGAAGTGACCGGGCTACGCCAGTCCGTGGCGGAGCGGGCGGCGGGCTGTGGGCTGAGCGGCGCGCGGCTGGAGGACTACATCCTCGCCGTGCACGAGAGCATCATCAACGCCGTGGAGCACGGCGGCGGGCGCGGGCACTTCACGCTGTGGACGGGCGACCGGATGCTCCGCTCGGAGACCATCGACGAGGGCTCGGGCATCCCCGACGAGTATGTCGACGAGCACCGGCGGCCGCCCGACATCGCGCCCACCGGCCGGGGCATCTACCTCATCCGCACCCTGTGCGACGGCGCCAGCTTCCACACCGGCCCCACGGGCACCACGGTCCGGCTCACGATGTGGCTGCCGCGCCTGGCCCACATCGCGCTGCAGCGCGCGCCGATCAGGCGGATCAGGGTGGCGGCCGCGAGCGGGAAGAAGCAGCACCACGGTTTTCGGGCGTAACTGTTTATCCGATATCAACCAAAATTCAACCATGTCACTGCATGGTCATCCTCTGTGACTACGCAACAGCTCTCTCAGGAGCAAACTGATATCCCTCCTCTCCCGCCGGAGGAGGAGGCGTCCGGCAGTGTCGTGGGGATGCTGGAGCTCATTGGCTCCGTGGTGGTCCCGGTGGGCGTCGGGTTGTACGCGATGCTGTACCTGGGCATTCAGCAGATGTACTGGGTCTTCGACATCAATCCCGAACAGGCGGGGATCGACCAGTCCGTCCTGCTCGGGCGGCTCATGGGCACGCTGATCATGCTCCTGCTCATCCTGCTGCCCGTTATCGGGGCCCTGGTGGCGGTGGGGTGGCTGCTCGACAAGGTGACGCGCGGCGCGGTCAACCGGCTCGTCCAGGCCGTCAGGCGGCGGCCATGGATCGCGGCGGTCATCGCCGCCGCCTGGTGCGGGGTGACCTATCTCAGCACCTCCTATCTGTTCACCCTGGAGATCTCGCCGTTGCACGTGCTGGGCGCCCTGGTGCTCGGGATCCTGGCGTTCGTGGTGCCGTTCCGGCTGCTGCGCCGCAAGCCGGTCGGGCGGGCCGGGATGAAGGTGCTCGTGGGCGCCCTCACCGGCATCGGGCTGGGCATGCTCCTGCTCGTCGGGCTCGTCATGGGCGCGGGGGACGTGCGTAACACCGGGCAGGCCAATGACCTGCTGAACATGGTGGGGTTCCAGGACCAGTGGGTGGTGGTGAAGGACGGTGACGACAAGCCGCTGTACGACGGGCGCGACCTCATGCTGCTCGGCGAGAGCGACGGCACGTACGTCTTCTACGACTGCGACTACATGACCACCTTCCGTCGACCGGCCGAGTCGACGAACCTGGGGGACATCCGCCTCGATCCCGAGCGGGAGCCGGGCTACACCTGCGGGAGCCTGGTCAAGGACGAGGAGGCGGCCAAGCCCGAGAAGAGCTGACCCATCTGGCAGCCGGGGCAGGCTTCAGGCCGCCCCGGAGCCGCCGTTGCCCGTGAGGGCCGCGGTGAGAGCCTCCTGGAGCGTGCTGTGGACCGGCAAGTGCTCGCCTATCCGGGTCACCTCGACGATCCGGGCCGGCATGGGCTGCAGCGCCGCCAGGCGGACGCTGCCACCGTGCTGCCGGGAGAAGGTATAGGTGCTGAGCAGCAGCCGGAGCCCCGCGCTGTCCATGAAGTGCACCTCCGCGAGGTCGAACACGAGGTGGTCGCCGGGCCGCTGGCGGCATTCCCGGATGAAGGCGTCGAGCCTGTCCTCGTTCGTGGCGTCCAGCTCGCCGCCGACGGCGATCACCGTCGCGCCGGGCAGGTGCTGGCAGGCGTAGGTCAGCCAGGACATGGGGCGGTCCATTGGTCATGCATGGCAGCGACCAGACCCGGCTGCATAGGGGGATAGCTCGCCATGCCTGCACGATAGTCGTTTCGTGGCGGGATATCGCCTTACTGGCGACTGAATACCCGCCCTTTTCCGAACAGCAATTCGCCCGCTGTTTAGCTATTTATCCGTCCAAAGCAGTACCCAAGGTGGACCCAAACCTCGCGTAGAAGGTGTGGTTTTGCGAGGTTTGGGGGTATTCGTTCACTTTGAGCCCGGTCGGTGCGCCGCCGGGCGGACGGACGAGACTCGGGGGGATCGCCGTGGCCATGCAAACAGAGATCCGCAGCCTGCTCGGCAGCCGTGTCATCGGTGCGGACGGCGAGGAGATCGGAAAGGTGGGGCAGGTCTATCTCAACGACAGCACGGGCGAGCCCGAGTGGGTGACCGTACGCACGGGGCTTTTCGGGATGAGGCAGACATTCGTTCCGTTGATGAACGCCCGCCGGTCGGGAGAGGAGATCCGCGTTCCCTTCGACAAGGACACCATCAAGGACGCGCCCAACATCGACGTCGACGGCCGCCTCTCGCTGGAGGAAGAGGCCAGGCTCTACCGGCACTACGGCATCCGGCCCACGGGCGTGCCGTCGCAGCGCACGGCCGGGGCCGACATGGGGCGCGGCGGGGGCGATGAGGCGGCTCACGTACACATTCACAAGTACGTGGAGGTCGAGGAGGCCATGCGGCTCCAAGGGGACCAGACGGCGACGAGCCCCGTCGACTACCTGCGCAGCCTACGCGGGAAGAAGCGGCCGGAGGTGGCCGGCCAGAACCGCGCTGAGCGGTTCGAGGCGGAGCGGCGCGAGCCGGATCGCATGCCGCTCGACAGCGGCGACTACTCGAACGAGCAGGACGAGGACGTTCCGCCCCCCTGACGGTGACGCGGGCGAAAGCGCGCCGAGGCGACAGCCGCACGGTGAGCGGGCGGTTGAGCGGAAGGTTGAGCGAAGGCCCAGGCCGAAGAATCGGCCTGGGCCTTCGTCATGGCCGCCGGGCGACGGACGGGCAGGCGTTCGTCAGGGGACCGGCGGACGAGCGGCCGTCAGGAGACGGACAGGTTGGCGTTCGTCGGGAGACGGACAGGTAGCGTTCGTCACGAGACGGACGGGCAGGTGCTCGTCAGGAGACGGGCGGGTAGGCGTTCTGGAGCAGTTGGCGGAACTGGGCGGAGAACCACTGGCCGGACAGCGGCGCGTTGGGCAGCGCGCCCGTCAGGTTGTGGCCGTTGAGGTCGTTGCCGGTGTAGGTGGGGTCGCACATCCGGTCGAACTTCTTGCCCTCGTCGTTCGGGATGTCCGTGCTGGCGCCGTCCGACTCGCCGGGCGGCTTGACCCACACGTAGGCGTCCAGGCCGGAGTCGGGGTTGGCGGTCGGCCGCGCGCCGAGGCCCGCGCCGCTCTGGTTGCACCAGTTGCCGGCGTGGATGCGCCGGTCGATGCGTGACTCGTTGACGAAGGTGTTGACGTCCGTCGAGGTGCTCGGGCCGCTCGGGCGGGCACTTCCGCCCCAGCCGTTGCGCGAGGTGTCGATCAGCATGCCGAGCCCCTGCTTGAAGCCCTTGCCGATCAGCGCGGTGCGCAGGGCCTGGGCGAAGGACGTCTCGTCCACGTACCAGTTCCAGTCGATCCACTTGGACTGCCGGACCGAGGTGCCGTTCACCGTGGTGTTGATGTTGAAGTACAGCTCCTTGGTGACGGAGGTGTTCGCGGTGTTGACGATGAATCCGTCGACGCTGTCCACTCCGGCGGCGGCACCGGCGGCGGTGGAGTAGAAGAGGTTCACCGACGGGTTGAAGTTCGAGTCCCAGCCGAGCCACGCGTGGTGGGCGGCGTCGATGTAGGTGTAGACGTTCGACATCGCGTGCAGCTTGTTCAGCGCGTACTGGACGCCCTGGACGTAGGCGCCAGTGGAGTTGGCCTCGGCGCACTTGGGGAAGCTCAGGTTGGTGACCAGGTTGGGCAGCGAGTCGGGCTCGATGATCGTGACGATCCGCAGGTTCGCGTACTTCGAGTCGCTCATGATGGCGGCGATCGGGTCGATGTACTCGGTCTTGTAGCGGTTGAGCCCGTTCTCCGCGACGAGCAGTTCGCCGTTGGAGGCCAGCGCCGAGCAGTCGCGGTTGGGCAGGTCGTAGATGACGAACTGGACGGTCAGCGGCGCGGAGCCGTTGGCGGCGTCCTGGGTGACGGCCGCGTCCAGATGCGCCCGCAGGCCCATGACCGACGAGCTGCCGGCGATGGCGGCGATGCGGTCCAGCCACACGGCGGTGGAGGTGTTGGCCACCGCGGCACCGCCCGGCTCGGCCGCGGCCTTGGCCTTCCAGTCGGGGTTGACGTAGCCGGTGGCGCCCGCGTACGGGTTGTCGACGTGCCCGGGGGGCGGCGTGCCGTCGTCATCGGCCTCGGTGGCGGTGACCGTCCGGCTGGTCAGACCGCTGGAGGCGACGGTGAAGGTACGCGTGCCGTTGGTGCTGTCGGAGTCCTGGGCCGCGCTCAGGGTCACGGTCTGGGCGGTGTTCCAGTTGGCGGAGGTGAAGGTGAGCGAGCCGCCCGAGGTCACGGTGAGGTCGGCGTCGCCGCTGCCGGCCGTGGAGGTGACGGTCAGGTTCGCCGACGGCTGGATGGCCGGCTTGACCGTGTAGGTGGCGCTGCCGCCTTCGGGCACGGTCACCGCGGTCGGGGTCACGACCAGCGACTGCGTCTGCGTGGTGTCGTCGTCGACCTCGGTGGCGTTGACGGTGGCGGCGGTGACGCCGGTTCCGCCGACGCTGAAGGCCGCCGTGCCGTTGGTGGTGTCGGAGTCCTGGGCCGCCGCGAGGGTCACGGTCTGGGCGGTGTTCCAGTTGCTCGGGGTGAAGGTGAGCGAGCCGCCGGAGCTCACGGTCAGGTCCGTGTCGCCGCTGGTCCGGGTGGTGGCGACGGTCACGTTGGCGGTGGGCGCGGCCGACAGCTTGGCGGTGAAGGTCGCCGTGCCGCCCTCGTTGACGGACACCGAGCTCGCGGAGGTGACGACCGAGGGCGTCGTCGGATTGCCGCCGCCACAGGTCACGTTGTTGACGCTGAAGGAGGCCGGGTTCGGGTTGCTGCCGCTCCACGTGCCGTTGAAGCCGATGTTGGTCGAGGCGCCGGTGGCCAGGTTGCCGTTGTACGACAGGCTCTGCCCGGTGACGCGGGTCCCGGTCTGGCTCCAGTTGGCGCCCCAGCCGCTCGGGGTGTACTTCTGTCCGGCGGTGGGGAAGTCGAAGGCCAGCGTCCATGCGGTGAGGGGGTCGCCGAGGTTCTTGAGGGTGATGTTCGCGGTGAAGCCGCCCTGCCCCGGACTCGTCGTCCACGTGTTGGGCGTGTAGGAGACGTCACAGGCGACCGCGGCCTGTGCGGCCGTGGTCTGGCCGGCGACGAGCCCTAAGGTCGCCAGGCAGGCGGCGGTCGCGGTCACGGCCCATCTGCGCAGGCCGCGGTGGAGTTTCACGAGCAATCATCTCCAGGAGCTAGAGCTGATGTTTTGGGAGCGCTCCCATACTGAGCCGTGCTCACGGGTGTGTACAGGGTGCGGTGAAGAGCGGCTGCGCCGCCGACCCGGCATGCTCGCCGAATGTCGCGGAACGTCCATGAAACTTTCATGCCACGCAGCCAGGTGAGAGGAAATATGCGGGTCACCGGGACGGCATTCCGTTGACATCTCCATATGGCCACCCACAATCCATTTTGGGAGCGCTCCCACCCCCTACTCCCATGGAGACCTCGTGTCGTACACAATGCTCGCGCGCCTGAGAAGGCGGCTCGCACCGGCTTTTGGGCTTGTCCTCATAGCCGGGGTGACCACCGCGCTGACGGCCGCGCCCGCCAGCGCGGCCGTCGCCTGCGAGGTGACGTACACCACCAATGACTGGAGCCCCGGCTTCACCGCCAGCGTCACCATCAAGAACACCGGCGACCCGATCAACGGCTGGACGCTCGGCTTCAGCTTCCCCACGACCACGCAGAAGCTCACCCAGGGCTGGAGCGCCACCTGGGCGCAGAACAACCAGGCCGTCACCGCCAAGAGCCTCGACTGGAACGGCAACCTGGCCACCGGCGCCTCCACCAACATCGGCTTCAACGGCACCTTCACCGGCAGCAACCCGAAGCCCACCGCCTTCACCGTCAACGGCGTCACCTGCGGGGGCGCCGGCGTCAACAAGCCGCCGACCGTGGCGCTGACCTCGCCGAGCGCCGGGCAGACGTTCGCGGCGCCCGCCACGGTGCCGATCGCCGCGACCGCGGCGGACTCCGACGGCACGATCGCCAAGGTCGACTTCTACCAGGGCACCACGCTGCTGAACAGCGACACCACAGCCCCGTACGCCTACAGCTGGCCGAACGTGCCCGCGGGCAGCTACTCGATCACCGCCAGGGCCACCGACAACCTCGGCGCCACCACCACCTCCTCGCCCGTCGGGATCACCGTGACGGCCGACAACACGCCGGCGCTCGTGGTGAGCCCGACGAGCCTGGCCGTGCCGGAGAAGGGCACCGCGACGTTCGGCGTCCGGCTGTCGCGGGCGCCAACCGGCAACGTGACCGTCGCCACCGCGCGGACCAGCGGTGACACCGACCTCACGGTCAGCTCGGGCGCCAGCCTGACCTTCACCACCGCCAATTGGAACACCGCGCAGAACGTCACCCTGGCCGCCGCCGACGACACCGACACGACCGCCGGCTCGGCCACCTTCACGGTGAGCGCCAGTGGCTACAGCCCGATCACGGTCACCGCCACCGAGGCCGACGACGACCTGCCGGGTGGCGACAACGAGTACGTCAGGCGGTTCACCGAGCTCTACAACGAGCTGCACGACCCGGCCAACGGCTACTTCTCGCCCGAGGGCGTGCCGTACCACTCGCTGGAGACCCTCATGGTCGAGGCACCCGACCAGGGGCACGAGACCACGTCGGAGGCGTTCAGCTACTACCTGTGGCTGGAGGCGGTCTACGGGCAGATCACCGGTGACTGGGCCAAGTTCAACACCGCCTGGGCGACGATGGAGAAGTACATCATCCCGGCCACGGCCGACCAGCCGACCAACTCCTTCTACTCCCCGTCGAAGCCGGCCACGTACGCCCCCGAGTCCACCTCGATCAACAACTACCCGTCACCGCTGGACACCAGCGTGAGCGTGGGCACCGACCCGATCGCCAACGAGCTGAAGAGCGCTTACGGCACCGGCGACATCTACGGCATGCACTGGCTGCTGGACGTCGACAACACCTACGGCTTCGGCCGCTGCGGCGACGGCACCACCAAGCCCGCCTACATCAACACCTACCAGCGCGGCCCCGAGGAGTCGGTCTTCGAGACGATCCCGCAGCCGTCCTGCGACCAGTTCAAGTTCGGCGGACCCAACGGCTACCTCGACCTGTTCGTCAAGGACAACTCGTACGCCAAGCAGTGGAAGTACACCAACGCCCCCGACGCCGACGCGCGAGCCGTGCAGGCGGCGTACTGGGCGCAGACCTGGGCCAAGGCGCAGGGCAAGGAGTCGCAGATCTCGGGGTCGGTCGCCAAGGCCGCGAAGATGGGCGACTACCTGCGGTACGCGATGTACGACAAGTACTTCAAGAAGCCCGGCTGCACCAGCCCGTCCTGCGCGGCCGGCACCGGCAAGGACGCCTCCAACTACCTGCTGTCCTGGTATTACGCCTGGGGCGGCGCGACCGACACGAACGCAGGGTGGGCCTGGCGGATCGGCTCCAGCCACAACCACTCCGGCTACCAGAACCCGCTGGCCGCCTGGGCCCTGTCGAACGTCGCCGAGCTCAAGCCCAAGAGCTCGACCGGCGTCACCGACTGGAGCACCAGCCTGACCCGGCAGCTGCAGTTCTACACCTGGCTGCAGTCGGCCGAAGGCGCCATCGCCGGTGGCGCGACCAACAGCTGGGAAGGCCACTACGGGACGCCGCCGGCCGGTCTGCCCAAGTTCTTCGGCATGACCTATGACTGGCAGCCCGTCTACCACGACCCGCCGTCCAACCAGTGGTTCGGCTTCCAGGCGTGGACGATGGAGCGGGTGGCCGAGTACTACTACGCCACCGGCAACGCCAGTGCCAAGACGCTGCTCGACAAGTGGGTCACCTGGGCGCTGGCCAACACCACGGTCAACGCGGACGGCAGCTACCAGATCCCGTCCACGCTGCACTGGACCGGCCAGCCGGCGAGCGACTTCAGTTCCACGAGCGGCATGCCCGCCGCCAACCCGGGCCTGCACGTGTCGATCGTGGACTACACGCAGGACGTCGGCGTCGCCGGCGCCTACGCCAAGGCCCTGATGTACTACGCCGCCAAGGCCAATAACACGGCGGCCAGGACCACGGCCAAGGCGCTGCTCGACGGCGTCTGGAAGTACCGCGACGCCAAGGGCGTGTCGGTGCCGGAGACCAAGACGGACTACAAGCGCCTCGCCGACCCGGTCTACGTCCCGCCGGGCTGGAGCGGCACCATGCCGAACGGCGACCCGATCAACTCCAGCTCGACGTTCCTGTCGATCAGGTCCTTCTACAAGAACGACCCCGACTACGCGAGGGTCGACGCCTTCATCAAGGGCACGGGCCCGGCGCCGGTCTTCAACTATCACCGGTTCTGGGCGCAGGTGGACGTAGCCGTCGCCCTGGCCGAGTACGGACGGCTCTTCCCCTGATCCGTCCCGCATGATCGCCCCGCCCCGCCGCGTCCTGCCACGTCGGCGGGGCGGGTCACCATCGAAAGGCCGCCCATGAGAACCCGGCTCGCGGCGCTCGCCGCGCTGTTGCTCCCGCTGCTCTTCCTCCCGGCGCCCGCGCACGCCGCCACCGGCCTTCATGTGAGCGGTACGAAGATCCTCGAAGCGAACGGCCAGGAGTTCGTCATGCGCGGCACCAGCCACGCGCACACCTGGTACCCCACCCAGACCAAGGCGTTCGCCGACATCAAGTCGCTGGGCGCGAACACCGTCCGGGTGGTGCTCAGCGGCGGCCGCTGGACCGCCAACAGCGTCTCCGACGTGGCCGACGTCGTCGCCCGCTGCAAGGCCAACCGGCTGATCTGCGTCCTGGAGAACCACGACACCACCGGGTACGGCGAGCAGAGCGGCGCCTACACCCTCGACCAGGCGGCCGACTACTGGATCAGCGTCAAGAGCGCCCTGGTCGGCCAGGAGAACTACGTCATCGTCAACATCGGCAACGAGCCGGTCGGCAACAACGCCGTCACCCCTGACTGGACCACCGCCACCGCCAACGCGGTCAAGAAGCTGCGCGCCAACGGCTTCGAGCACGCGCTCATGGTGGACGCGCCCAACTGGGGTCAGGACTGGCAGAACGTCATGCGCACCACCGCGCGGACCGTCTTCGACGCCGACCCCGCCAAGAACACGATCTTCTCGGTGCACATGTACGGCGTGTACGACACGGCCGCTGAGATCACGACTTATCTGGACGCGTTCAGGACCGCCGGGCTGCCGCTGGTGATCGGTGAGTTCGGCTTCAACCACTCCGACGGCGACCCGGACGAGGACACGATCATGGCCCAGTCCGTGAGCCGGGGCCTCGGCTACCTGGGCTGGTCGTGGAGCGGCAACGGCGGCGGCGTCGAGTACCTCGACCAGGTCACCAACTTCGATGTCAACCAGCTCACCTCATGGGGTCAGCGGCTCTTCAACGGCGCCAACGGCATCGCCGCCACCGCGCGTGAGGCGTCGGTGTACGGCGGCGGCACCCCCGACCCGACCCCGCCCAGCGTGCCCGGCACCCCGGTCGCCTCCGGCGTCACCTCGACGGGGGCCACGCTGAGCTGGACCGCCTCCACCGACAACGTGCGCGTGACCGGATATGACGTCTACCGGGCGCCGAGCACGCTGCTCGGCCAGTCGGCGACCAACTCGATCACGCTGAGCGGGCTGACCCCCGCGACCGCCTACCAGGTCTACGTCAAGGCCAGGGACGCGGCGGGCAACGTCTCGGGGCAGTCGGGCCAGGTCACCTTCACCACCCTCAGCGGTGGTGGCGGCGGGGGCTGCACGGCCGTCGCGACCGTACAGACCCAGTGGAGCAGCGGGTACGTCGTGCAGCCCGTGACCGTGACCAACACCAGCGGCGCGGCTAGGACCAGCTGGACGGTGACGTTCACGCTGCCCGCCGGGCACGTGCTCACCGGCTCCTGGAACGCCGCGGTGACGGTGAGCGGGCAGACGGTGACGGCCAAGAACCTGAGCTACAACGGCGCGCTCGGGCCGAACGCGAGCACCGCCTTCGGCTTCCAGGCCAGCCGGCCGAACGGCCAGATCACCGTGCCGTCCGGCTACACCTGCGCGAACTGAACCCCGGACCGGCCGGTGTGGCGAACCTCGCCATATCGGCCGGTCAACGCCGCGAAGCGGCCCGGTGTACGAGCTGGCCGTCTATCCGGCCGGTCGATGAGGAGGTGGTGCCGACAACCGTCACTGGTGCAACCGTTCCATGACACCATCCCGCCCGGATGGCGTGGCCGCGGCCGGCCGCGAGACCTCCCCCTCCTGCCGGCCGCGTCCGCATGCCAGGCGGCGCCCCTCGGGTCGAGCGCCCCTCGGGTCGGGCACCGCTCGGGTCGGGCACCGCTCGGGTCGAGCACCGCTCGCTTCGAGCATCACTCGGCCGAGCGCCACTCATCGGGCGCCACCAGGTCATCGGGCCGTCACCAGGGCGAACCTCTGACGGGCCGCCTCGATCGCGTCCTCGTCGGCGAACTCGCCGAACGCCTCCTCCTGATACCGCTGGGGTATCACCTGCCGGACCCGCTCGGGGTAACCGGCGCCCGGCGTGGGCACCCGTACCAGAGGTGGATCGCCGAGCCGGACGGCGAGCGGGCCCGAGGCGCGCACCGAGACGGCCCACCCGGCGCCCGGACCGGTGATGGCGCACATGTGGCGGGCGTAGACCCACTTCACCTGGGCCGTCGTGGTCGCGGTCGGCGGGTCGAAGCCGAACGGGTCGACCGCGCACACGATCCGGCCGGCCTGCTCGCCGAACTCGTGCCCGTGGTCGTGGTGCTCGGCCGGGGTGGATCTCTCAAGGATGTCCGTGACCTGGGCGGCGAGCTGATCGCGCAGGTCCGATCGCCCCGCCTGGTGCAGGCCCACGAACAGCGCCGCACCGGCGACGGGGATCAGGGCCACGACGGCGATCGCCGCGGCCCTTCTGGTCCTCAACTCTTCCGGAATGCGCATGACCTACGGGCTGGTGCAGGTCAGCGTGGGTGCGGGGCTGGGGGCGGTGCCCGTGGCGTTGAATCCGAACGAGGTGGTCGCGTTCGGCGCGAGCTGCCCGTTGTAGGTGGCGTTCTTGACCGAGACGTTGGGCGGCTGCGCGCTCAGCACGCCGTTCCATGGCGATCCGTCGAGGCCCTGCCCGCCGCTGAAGGTCCACTTGACCGTCCAGCCGTTGAGCGCGGTGGTGCCGTTGTTCTTGACCGTCACGTCGGCCTGGAAGTGTCCTGGCCAGCCGGGGTTGTCGGTCGCGTG
The DNA here is from genome assembly GCF_044460705.1 of Nonomuraea sp. NPDC050022. Taxonomy (NCBI): domain Bacteria; kingdom Bacillati; phylum Actinomycetota; class Actinomycetes; order Streptosporangiales; family Streptosporangiaceae; genus Nonomuraea; species Nonomuraea sp. NPDC050022. The sequence goes on along the minus strand of NZ_JBITKE010000004.1, from coordinate 104,408 downwards.
CCAGGTGGCGGAGCAGGCGCCGGGCGTTGGGGGAGTCGGGGTGACAGTGGGGTCGGGCGTGCTGTCGCCGTTGGGTCCGACACCGGTGACCTCGCCGTGGCCGCCGTCGAAGACGACGTCGGAGCAGCTGAAGAAGTTCTCGGCGCTGTCGGAGCGGATCCAGTCGACGTAGATCATGTGCCGCCCGCTCTTGCCGGACGGGAGCTGGACGTTCCAGTAGTAGTAGTTGAGCGCGCCGGGCCCACCGGTGGCTGGCGGGTTGGTGACGCTGCCGAACGACTCCAGGTCGGACCACTTGAGCGGGGCGTTCGGGTTCCAGCCGTTCTTGGTGACGTAGTAGACGAACGTGCCGGGGTGCTGGGCCCAGTTGCTGTGCCACATCTGGATGCTCGCGCCCGAGGTCAGGTGGGTCTGCGGCCAGTCGGAGCGGACGGCGTTGTAGGCGGTGAAGTCGTACGGGCCGCCGGTGCCGCCGCTGCAGAGCTGCCCGTCGGGGATGAAGCCGCTGGTACGGCCGCCGGCGTCGGAGCGCAGCACGGCGAACCAGTTGTACAGCGGCGTGGCGCCGCTCTGCGCGACGGCCGCAGCGCAGGCCGGGTTGTAGGGGATGATCTGCCCGTTGTCCCGCAGACCGTCCTTCCAGCACAGGTAGGTACGGGCACCGGGGAACATCGTGACGCCATGCGCCTGCGCCTGGGGAGCCACCAGGGCGGAGGCGAGCAATGTCGCCACCAGCGCGGCGGCGAAGGCCACCGACCGGATGAATCTCATGGGGATTCCCTTGTTCGTGCGACAGAGATCCCGCCCACGACCTGCCCGCCCGGCAGCTAGACGGATTGAACCACGCGCCGACCCGGCCGACAACGCGCCGTGAAACTTTCACCCCGTCCCGGTCAGGGTTTGCCTGGTCGCTCGCCTCACTGCGGGCGCCGGCACGGACGCGCGCTTGCCGGGAGACCACGTCGGCCATGATGCTGCGTTGTGGGAGCGCTCCCAAACCTCCTTGTCAGAGAAGCGGGAGCAACATGCCATGAGGCGCGTGCACATCAACCTGATCATCGCGGCGATCGGCTCGATCCTCGCCGCGGGACTGTTCGCCGTTCCGGCCCAGGCCGCCCCGGTGATCTGCGGGAAGATAGATTCCACCAGCATCCAGGGCAACAAGTACATCGTCCAGAACAACATCTGGGGAGCCGACACGGCGCAGTGCATCGACGTCGACCAGGCCGCCGCCGGCTTCACGATCACCCAGGCGGCGCACAACAAGCCGACCAACGGAGCGCCCGCCTCCTACCCGTCGATCTTCGCGGGCTGCCACTACACCCTCTGTACGACCGGCAGCGGCCTGCCCATGCGGGCCGACGCGAGCGGCTTCGGCAACCTGCGCACCAGCGTCAGGATGAGCTACCCGAGCGCGGGCGTCTGGGACGCGGCCTATGACATCTGGTTCGATCCGACCCCGCGCACCGACGGGCAGAACACCGGCGCCGAGATCATGGTCTGGCTCAACAAGCAGGGCTCCATCCAGCCGGTCGGCTCGCCCGTCGGCACGGTGAGCCTGGCGGGCGGCACCTGGCAGGTCTGGTTCGGCAACACCGGCTGGAACGTGATCTCCTACGTCCGCACCTCGGCCACCTCCTCGCTGGACTTCGCCATCGACACCTTCCTCGCCGACGCGATCAGCCGCGGGTACGCCCAGCGGTCGTGGTACCTCACCAGCGTGCAGGCCGGGTTCGAGCCCTGGGTCGGCGGGACGGGGCTGGCCGTCAACGCCTTCTCGTACACCACCTCGGGAGGCGGCACCGACACGACGCCGCCGACCACGCCGTCCGGCCTGACGGCCTCGGGCACCACGTCGAGCGGCACGAACCTGTCGTGGACCGCCTCCACCGACTCAGGTGGCAGCGGGCTGGCCGGGTACGACATCCTGCGGGCGACCGGTACTGGCTCCTTCGCCCAGGTCGGCACGAGCACCACCACCTCGTACGCCGGCAGCGGCCTGAGCGCCGCCACCACCTACCGCTACCAGGTCCGCGCCCGGGACGGCGCGGGCAACCTGTCACCGGTGTCGAACACGGTCAGCGTGACCACCTCGACCGGCGGCGGGGGCGGCGGCTGCTCGGCCGTCGGGACCGTACAGAACGCCTGGAGCAACGGCTACGTCGTGCAGCCCGTGACCGTGACCAACACCGGCACCGCCACCAAGAACGGCTGGACGGTCACCTTCACGCTGCCCGCCGGTCACACCGTCACGGGCTCCTGGAACGCGACCCTATCGGTCAGCGGGCAGACCGTGACGGCCAGGAACCTGTCGCACAACGGCACCCTGGCGCCTGGCGGGAGCACCACGTTCGGCTTCCAGGCGAGCCGGCCCAACGGCAACACCCAGGCGCCGTCGGGGTACAGCTGCAGCTGACCGCGCATCGCAGCTGACGGCGCATCGCGGCTGACCGCGCATGAGGTGGGCGCCCGCGCGTGAGGCGGGCGCCTGCGCGTGAGGTGCGCGCCCGCGCGTGAGGTGCGTGGCCTCGTGTGAGGGGCGTGGCCTCGTGTGAGGGGCGGTGGCCGCGCGTGAGGGGTGCGGTCCGGCCGTACCCCTCACCGAGGGCCCAGCGCGGTGGCGATCCGCTCACACCGTCGCGGAGCGGCCGGGTGCGAATTGCCGGATATTGGCCTCGGTGACACCGTCAGCGAGGAGATCGCCCAGAGCCTCGCCGACCGCCGGCGCGTACTTGAATCCTCCACCGGAGAATCCGACGGCGACCGCGACGTGCGCGGCGCCCGGGAGCAGCCCGACGACGGGCCGGCCGTCCCCCGTGTACGACTCCACGTGCACCGAGGTCTGCACAGGACGCGGGTTGAGCCGGGGCAGCCAGCGCCCGACGACCTCGCGGACCTCCGCCATGTGCTCGGCGGTGAGGTGGGGATCCGGGCGCGCCGGGTCGGCCACCTCCGGGTGTGGGCGGGTCTTCACGCCGATCTTGACCGTGGCGCCGTCCAGGCTGGGAAAGCCGTAGACGGAGGCGCCGTCCGGCAGGCCGGCCCGTTCGAAGACCGGAAAGCGTTCCGCGCTGTACAGCGACGGGTCGTCCGGTACGAACCAGGTCTGCGCCAGCCGGCGGGCGGTCAGCCCGGCCACCCCGATCGCCGCCCGCAGCCCGTCCGGCAGCAGCGTGGCCGCCCAGGCGCCGGGGGCCAGGACCACCGCGTCGAACGTCTCGCTGCGAGCGCTGCCTCCCGTACCACGGTAGGTCAGCTCGACCGTGTCGGACCTTACGTCGATGTCGAGGATCTCGGTGTCATGGCGCACCGTCGCCCCGAGCGTCGTGGCCTGTTCGATCGCGGCGAGGATGGCCGGCTCAGGACGGAGAAAGCCGGTCGCGGAGTCATGGACGGCGATGTCCTCGTCGTCGACGGCGTGCTGGGGGAAGCGGTGCCGCAGATCTCGCGCGTCGAAGATGCGGTGGGCCAGCCCCCACTTCTCGCAGCTGGCCACGGCCTGCCGGACGGAGGTGCGGTCCGCGGGACCGAGGATCAGTCCTCCGGTCTGCTCAAGCAGATGTCGTCCGGTCAATTCCTCCAGCCGGCGCCACAGCCGCTCGGCCCGGAGCACCAGCGGCGGCAGGTCCGGGTCTCCCATGCTGATGACCGCGAACCGGCGGCTCTGCCCGCCGGAGGCCCCGCGGTGGTGCGGGACGCCCCAGCGATCGAAGGCATGCACGTCCAGGCCGCGCTCGGCCAGCTGCCAGGCGGCCATGCTGCCCACCGCTCCGGCCCCGATGACCGCCGCTCTCCTTCGAGCGGTCATGAGGCCAGCGCCGGAGCGGCGAGGTACTTGAGGTTCTGGTACTCGGTGAGCCCTTCGGCGCCGCCCTCCCGGCCGAGCCCGGACTCCTTGATCCCGCCGAACGGCGCGGCCACGTGGGACAGCAGCCCCCGGTTGATGCCGACCATGCCGCTGTCCAACCGGCCCGCGACCCGCGCGATCCGGTCGCTGTCACGCGCCACCAGGTAGGCCGCGAGCCCGAACGGAGTGTCGTTGGCCAGCGCCACCCCCTCGTCCTCCGTCCTGAACCGGCGGATGCCCGCGACCGGGGCGAAGACCTCCTCCTGCTGCAGGAGAGCGTCGGCGCTGAGATGGTCGAGCACCACCGGGGCGAACCAGCTGCCGGGTCCGCCGGGTACGCCGCAACGCCCCAGAACGGTCGCCCCCTTCGAGACGGCGTCGTCGACCAGCCGGTCGGCCTTGGCCACCGCACGGTCATCGATGAGCGGACCGAGGTCGACGTCCGAGGTGCCCAGCCCGACCCTGATCGCGGTGAGGGCCTCGGTGAGACGGGCCGCGAACTCGTCGGCCACCGGTTCCTGGACCAGGAACCGGTTGGCCGCCACGCACGACTGACCCCCCAGGCGCATCTTGGCGATGACCGCCTCACGGACCGCGAGGTCGAGGTCGGCGTCGTCGAAGACCAGGAACGGGGCGTTGCCGCCGAGTTCCATCGACGTACGCAGCACGTTCGCGCCGGCCTGCCGCAGCAGCAGCTTCCCGACGGGGGTGGACCCGGTGAAGGACACCTTCCGCAGTCGTGGGTCGGCGATGAGGGCGCCGCAGACCGCCCCTGGATCCGTGGTGGTGACCACGGTGAGGACTCCTGCCGGGACCCCCGCGTCCTCGGCTAGCCGCGCGAAGGCCAGCGAGGTCAGCGGGGTGAGCTCCGCCGGTTTCAGCACGACCGTGCAGCCGGCGGCCAGGGCGGGCGCGACCTTGCGGGTGGCCATCGCCAGCGGCACGTTCCACGGGGTGATGAGCAGACAGGGGCCGACCGGGCGCGGGACGGTGACGATGTGCCAGCCGCCGTCGGGGGTCGGGGTGCTCCGGCCGGAGCTGCGGACCGCCTCCTCGGCGTACCAGCGGATGTACTCGGCGGCGTAGCGGACCTCGCCGCGGGACTCGGAGAGGGTCTTGCCGACCTCCAGGGTGATGAGGGCCGCCAGGCGGTCCTCATCGGCGAGCATCGCCTGGTAGAGCCGGTGCAGAATGTCGGCCCGCCGCCGGGTCGGGGTGGCCGCCCAGGCGGGGAACGCCTCGCTCGCCGCGGTGAGCGCGAGCAGGCCGTCAGCCGGTTCGCAGTCGGCGACGGCGGCGACCGGCCGGCCGAGCGCGGGATCGGCGACGTCGAAGGTCCGCCCGGAGCGCGGCGCCGTCCACTCGGCGCTCAGGAAGCCACTGGGCAGCGACGCGGCCGCGGTCTGCGTGAGTTCGCTGTGCCGGGCGAGGTCCGCCGACGCCGGCGTGGGCTCAGGCGGATTCGAGGGCACGGGCACGGTCGAGAGCGGACTTGAGGACGTCAGCGGCACGGGAGATCTCCTCGGCGGTGATGACGAACGGGGGACTGACGTGCAGGGAGTTGTCGGCCAGCAGCCGGGTCAGTACGCCCTGCTCCCGCGCGGCGCGCAGCACGGGGCGCGCGTCGACGTCGGGGGCGAGCTGGACGGCCGCGAGCAGGCCGACCCCGGCCCGGACGTCGACGACGGCTCCGTGGTCGACCAGCGGGGCGAGGGCCTGGGCCAGGACGGGTTCGAGGTCCAGGACGCGCTCCAGCAGACCTTCCTCCTCAAGGATGCTCAGGTTCGCCTCGGCGGCGACACAGGCCGCGGCGTGGCCCGAGTACGTCAGGCCGTGGCGGAAGGTCGGGGCGTCGGAGGTTTCGGCGAAGAAGGGCTCCCAGACGCGCCGGGCCACCAGCACGCCGCCCAGCGGCAGGTAGCCGGAGGTGATGCCCTTGGCCATGGTGAGGAGGTCCGGCTCGATGCCGAAGCGCTGACAGGCGAACCACTGCCCGACCCGTCCGAAGCCGGTGATGACCTCGTCGGCGATGAGCAGGATGTCCAGGCGGCGGCACAGCTCGGCCAGCCCGGTGAGGTAGCCGGGCGCGGGCAGCAGCACTCCTCCGGTGCCGATGATCGGTTCGGCGATGAGGGCGGCGATGTTGTCGGGTCCGAGCCGGAGGAGCTCCGCCTCGGTGGCGGCCAGGTCGTCCCATGGCACGCGGGCGGTCTCGGGGATCAGCGAGTCGCTGCCGTACCCGTCGCGGTTGCTCTGGATGCCCGTGATGCTGGTCCCGAACCCGTGCAGGCCGTGGTAGGCGTGTTCGCGGGAGACGATGACGCGCTTGCCGGGCCGCCCGGCCACCTGCCAGTGCCGGCGCGCGAGCTTGCAGGCGGTGTCGACGGAGTCGGAGCCGCCGCTGGTGAGGAAGACCTTCGCGTCGGGGATGGGACTCAGCGCGGCCAGGCGCTCGGCGAGCCGGATGGCGGGGCGGTTGGCCATGCCCTGGAACAGGTGGTAGGTCTCCAGGTCGGTCAGCTGCTGACGCACGGCGTCGGCGATGCGGGCTCGGCCGTGTCCGATGTTGGCGTGCCACAGGCCGGCCGGCAGGTCGAGCAGGTCCTGGCCGTCCTCGGTACGTATCCAGGCTCCCTGCCCCGACGCGATGACGGTGCGGGTTTCCTCGATGGTGGACATCGCGGTCTGCGGATGCCACAGGCTGGTGCTGGTCAAGAAAGGCTCCTCATCACGTCGGGGGGAGTGCTGCCGGTGGTGGCGGGAACGGCGTGGGTCAGGCGGCGGCCACGACGTCCTCGACGACCTCGGCGTGGATGTGCAGCATCCGGGCCACCAGGCCGTTGCCGCGAGTGAACTTCAGGTCCTCCGGCGCCACGGCGTCGTCCGCGCCGGTGAAGAACGCGGCACCCTGGTCCATCGACTTGTCGGACTTGTCATCGGGGTAGAGCGGGTTGATCGTGTTCTCGATCTTCGGCCACAGAGCTCGGGCGGCCTCGGTGCTCTCGAACTCCAGCGTCATCACCAGCGTGTTCGAGATGAGCTCGCCCGCGCACTCGCGCAGAACCGAGCCCCCGAGGTATCCGGGGTGGCCCTCCAGGCCGCGCAGCCAGTCGATGAGGCTGGTGCGGGCCTGGTCGACCTTGGTGGGCTCGGCAACGAAGATGAAGACGTCACGACGCTTGGACATGGTGTTCTCCTGTCTCGCCAGTGCGGTGGGGATGGCATGGGGACCGCGCGGCAGTCACCGCGAGGAGCGCGGCAGGTCGTAGAAGACCGCGCCGGTGGCTCCGTTCGAGTCGTCGTGGATGAGCCGGGCGCCGAAGGACTCCCAGAAGGCGACGGCGCCCGGGGAGTGCTGGTAGGTGTGCAGAGCGATGGCCTCGTAGTGCCCCTCCCGGTCCGCGCGGTCGAGAACCGCGTGGACCAGGGCTCTGGCGATGCCGCGGCGGCGGGCTTCCTTGCGGACGTAGACGCGTACGAGCTGGCCGTGCCGGCCGTCCTCGTACCGGTCGACGACGTGTTGCGGGGTGAGTCCGGGCTTCAGCCGTCCGCTGCGGATCCCGCCCGTGGCCAGGACCTCATCCGTGCTGTCGTCGGTCACCACCAGGAGGAAGGGGCCGGCTCCGGGGGCGTAGTGGGTCAGCGGGTCGTCGACGTCGGCGTGGATCCGCGGGTCGTAGGCGTCGCCGAAGTCCTCGGCGATGCTGCGTCGCATCACCGACTGCGCGCCGGCCAGGGTGCGCTCACTCAGCGGGTGGATCGACCATCCCGTCGAGCCGTTCACGGGTGTCACCGCGCGCTCTGCGTGGCGAGCTTGGCCCGGTAGGCCTCCCGGGCCTCCTTCGAGGCGTGGTGGTCGGACAACTCGTGGAGGTCGTCGGGGACCACGCCGTCGAAGGCGGGGTGGACGTGGACGGTGACCCGGTCGAGGTTGCCGACCGCGTGCATCAGGGAGTGCTGTACGTCCTCGGCCACGCGGTGGGCCTCGATGATGCTCAGCCGGGCGTCGACGCCGATCTCGGCGTCTCCCTCCATGCGGTGACCGGACCAGCGGGCGCGCACGCCGCCGACGGTCTCGACGCCGACGACGCCGGCGATGGTGCTGCGCATCCGGTCGATCGTCGCCGGCTCCACACCGTCCATGAGACGGCGGACGATGATGACCAGGGAGTTGATCAGGATGCCGGTGATCGCCAGGGCGATGAGCAGGCCGACGATGGCGTCGGCGCGGTCGAACCCGAGCCACACGCCGATCACGCCGGCGACGACGGCGATCGATGTGTAGCCATCGGCGCGGGCGTGCTGGCCCTCGGCGATCAGCGCCGCGGATCCGATGCGACGGCCGGCCCGGATGCGGTACACGGCCACCACCTCGTTTCCGAGGAAGCCGACGATCCCGGCGGCGAAGACCCACCACAGGTTGGTCGGCGGGTGCGGGTTGAGCAGCGCGTCGATCGACTCCCAGATGATCAGCCCGATCGAGGCGACGATGACCAGGGAGATGAACAACCCGACCAGGTCCTCGGCGCGCCGGTAACCGTAGGAGTACTTCTTCGTCGCCGCGCGCCGGCCCAGCCGGAAGGCGATGATCAGCGGGATCGTGGTCGCCGCGTGTCCCAGGTTGTGGATGGTGTCGGCCAGCAGGGCGATCGACCCGGACATCGCGACGATGACCATCTGCCCGATCGCGGTGGCCATCATCCCGGCCAGCCCGATCCAGGCCGTGCGGATCCCGTCTTTGGCCGACTCCTCGGCGGTCTGGATCGCTTCGTTGGCGTCGTGGGCGTGGGGGACCACCGTGTGCTTGATCCGCGCCCACAGGCCGTTCCCGTGGTCGTGGCCCTCGTCGTGGCCATGCCCGTGCCCATGCCCATGCCCGTGCCCGGTGATGGCCGACGCCTCTGCCGCGTGGTGGCCGGTCGCGTGGTGATCGGCCGCGTGGTCATCGTGGGCGTGATCGGAGTGGTCGTGCCCGTGGTCGTTCCCGGTGGCGGGCGCGTCGTCGTGGGGGTGGCCGTGACCGTGACCATGGCCGTGTCCGTGATCGTCTGGGGTCGTGGAAGCTCGCATCGGGAGTCCGTTCGTGCCGGCGGAGGGGGGAGTCGCGGGGCCGGGAGAGAGTCGGCCGGCTACCGAGTGGCGCCTGCCGCGTCACCACATCTTGTGCACAACCGCCAGCGGCGGTCAACTGTTGTCAACAATCTTCCGGTGGCCTGAAGGGAAACTCCGGCGGCGAAAGTCAGCGCCACGACCTGGAAATAGTCGTCCAACCCGGCTTATGAAGATCAAAGAAAGGCCGGGAAACGTACTCGTTACAAGCAGGCGACTCGAAATTGTTGACAACAGAGAATCGGGTCCTTAGCGTTCCAGACACCACGCTGGCTGCCCGCCTCGGACGGCTCGCACCGGGCGTGATATCTCGCCGCTTCGCCGCCTGCCCAGTCGCACCGACGGGCTCCGGCCCTCACCGGACCGACCACCGACGCTCCTGCCCCCACCGGACATACCACCACCGGAGGAACTGCTCGTGGACCTGACCAGTGTGCGCCCCAAATACCTCACTTTCGATTGCTACGGGACGCTGACCAGCTTCGACCTCAACCTCACCGTCAAGCCGCTGGTCGCCGACCGGATCTCCGAGGAGGACATGCCGGTCTTCCTCAAGGACTACCGCGCGTACCGGATGGACGAGGTGCTCGGCGAGTTCAAGCTCTACCCCGACGTGCTCAAGGACTCCTTCAAGCGCACCTGCGAACGCTGGGGCATCGGCTACCGCCCCTCCGACGGCGAGGCCATCGTGGCCTGCGTACCGACCTGGGGTCCCCACGCGGACGTTCCCGCGAGCCTGGCCAAGCTCGCCGACGCCTACCCTCTGGTGATCTTCTCCAACGCCGTCGACGAGCCGTTGCGGCACAACGTCGAGCAGCTCGGCGCCCCCTTTCACAAGGTGTTCACCGCCGAGCAGGCCAGGGCGTACAAACCGCGCTACCAGGCCTTCGAGTACATGCTCGACCAGCTGGGCTGCGAACGCGACGAGATCGTCCACGTCTCCTCGCACATCTGGTACGACCTGATCCCCGCCCACGAGCTGCGGATCCCGCACAAGATCTACGTCAACCGCGGCTACGACCCCTCGACGCCCTTCTACCAGTACGCCGAAACCGCCGACCTGTCCGGCGTCCCTGCCGTTCTGGGTCTGTGAAGTCCGCGAGGAGGCTGTCGTGAAGCTGACCAGCTACTGGCTCGACACCGCCGAACCGGCCGGCGACTTCCGCCGCACCGAGCTCCCTGCGAACGTCGATGTCGCGGTCATCGGTGCCGGGTTGACCGGGCTGTCCGCCGCGCTGCATCTCGCTCGCGGCGGTGCCAGTGTCGCCGTGCTGGAGTCCCACACCGTGGGCTGGGGAGCCTCCGGCCGCAACGGCGGCATGGCCACGACCGGCCTGGCCATCTCGCTTCCCGCCGCGGTCAAGCGCTACGGCCCTGAGCGTGCGGCCATGATGTTCACCGCTTACGACAACGCGATCGACACCGTAGAGAAGATCGTCACCGAGGAGCGGATCGACTGCCACTTCGAGCGGTCGGGAAAGCTCACCCTGGCCGCCAAACCGGCGCACTACGCCGCTTTGGAGCGTTCGGCGCGGGTGATCGAGAAACTCGTCGGCCGCACGGTTCAGCTGGTCCCCCGCGGCCGCATGCGGGACGAACTCGGCAGCGACCGCTACTACGGTGCGCAGGTCGACCCGAACGGGGCGGGCGCCCACGTGGGGAAGCTGGTCATGGGGCTGGCCCGTGCCGCGGTCGGTCACGGGGCCCTGATAGCGGAGAACGCCGCGGTAACCGGCGTCCGCCGCGGCGGCCGGGGGCACCAGGTGCAGACCACCCGTGGCGCCCTGACCGCCTCCGACGTGCTCATCGCCACCAGCGGCTACACCGGGAAACTGACCCCGTGGCTGCGCCGCCGCATCGTGCCGGTGGGCAGTTTCATCGTCGTCACCGAACCCCTGCCGGACGACCTCGTCGCCCAGCTCATGCCGCACCGGCGGATGGCGTCTGACACCAAGAACCTGCTGTACTACTTCCGTCCCACACCGGACAACCGGCTGCTGTTCGGCGGGCGGGCCCGGTTCGCCCTGTCGGACGCCCAGTCGGACCTCAAAAGCGGGGAGATCCTGCGCAAGGCCGTCACCGAGGTGTTCCCGCAGCTGCGGGACGTCCGGCTGGACTACTGCTGGGGCGGCCTGGTCGACATGACGATGGATCAGATGGTCCACGCCGGCGTACGCGACGGGATGCACTACTCCGTCGGCTACAGCGGCCACGGGGTCCAGATGGCCACCCACATGGGCAAGGTCATGGCCGAGGTCATCGGCGGCGACTCCACGGCCAACCCGTGGCAGGGCCTGGCGTTCCCGCCGGTTCCCGGTCACTTCGGGCCGCCGTGGTTCCTGCCGGCCGCCGGGGCGTTCTACCGCGCACTCGACGCCGTGCGCTGATCGATCCGAGAACGTGTGACGACCCGGAGGTATCCCGAGTGTTGTACATGCTGAGGCGGTTCGCCGTCCTCGTGACGACCCTGCTGGTCGCCTCTTTCCTGGTGTTCCTCATCCCCTACGTCACCTCCGGGGATCCGGCCGCGCGGATCCTGCGCGCCCGGGTGGGCGACCTGGTCCAGGACCCGGCGACGCTGGCCCGCCTCCGGCTCGAGTACGGGCTGGACCGGCCGCTGCTCCAGCAGTACCTGTCCTGGCTGGGCTCGGCACTGCAGGGCGATCTCGGCCGGTCGTTCACCAACGGCACGGAGGTTCTTCCTCAGCTGATGCGGGCGTTGTCGGTCACCGCCTCGATCGCCGTTCTCGCGCTCCTGCTCGCCCTGTTGGTCGCGGTTCCGCTGGGAGCCCTCTGCGCGATACGGCGTGGAACCAAGCTCGACGGGGCGATCACCGGCATCACGCAGGCTTTCGTGGCCGTCCCGGAGTACTGGCTCGCCCCGGTCCTGGTGCTGGTGTTCGCCCTGCAGCTCGGCGTGCTGCCCTCCTCCGGCTGGCAGGGGCCGTCGTCGCTGGTGCTTCCCTGCCTGACCCTGGCGTTGCGGCCGATGAGCTACTTCACCCAGGTCGCCCGCTCGTCGATGGTCGAGGTACTCGAGGCGCCCTACATCACCGCCGCCCGCGGTCGCGGGCTGAGCTTCGCCCAGACCATGCTGCGTCACGGGCTGCGCAATTCCGTCCTGCCGGTCCTGACCCTGTTCGCGGTCTGGCTGGCCGGCCTGCTCGGCGGGTCCGTCGTCGTCGAGGTGATCTTCGCTGTGCCCGGAGTGGGGCGACAGATGTACGACGCGGTCATCAACAACGACGTCCCGCTCATCCAGGGTGGGGTCGTGGCGGTCGTCGGCCTGGCCGTGATCATCACCAGCCTCACCGATGTGCTTTACACCGTCATCAACCCGACTGCGAGGGCGAGCCGTGTCCGTGCTTAACGTCTTCGGCGACAACACCCGTCGCGACGATTCCGGCGCTGAGCATCCGCCGTCACCGGCCGGAACCACCACCGCCCCGGCCCGCCGGGGGCGCGGAAGCTGCCCACCGGCGTTGCTGGCCGGGTCCATCATGTTCGGTGTGATCGCCCTGCTTCTGCTGCTGGCACCGTGGCTGTCGCCCTATCCGCCGGCTCAGCAGAACCTCGCCGCCCGTCTGGAAGGCATCTCCGCCGCCCACCTGCTGGGCACCGACCACCTGGGCCGTGACGTGCTCAGCAGACTGCTGGACGGGGGCCGGTTCTCTCTCGCCGTCGCCTCGGTCACGCTGGTGATCTGCGCCGTCACCGGCACTCTCGTGGGGTTCCTCGCCGCACGGCGGGGCGGCCTGCTCGACACCCTCGTCATGCGCGTCACCGACATCCTGCTGGCCTTTCCCGAGATGGTGGTCGCGCTCTTCCTCGTCGCGGTCCTCGGCACCGGTAACCTGACGCTGCTGCTCGCCCTGACCATCGGCGGGTGGACCCCGTTCTGCCGGCTGGCCCGTGGTGTCGCCCTGGAACTCAACGGCCGCGACTTCATCGAAGCGGCTCAGGCCCTGGGGTGCTCGGGGTGGTTCATCATCCGCCGCCACCTGCTTCCCAACGCCATGCCCCCGTTGCTGGCCCACACGGCACTGCGCTTCGGCCACAAACTCATCACCGTCGGCGCCCTGTCGTTCCTGGGGCTCGGCGTCCAGCCGCCGTCCTCCGACTGGGGTTCGATGCTGTCCGAGGCCACCCCGTACCTCGACCGCCTGCCGCTGCTGGTCCTGGCACCCGGTGCCGCGATCTTCCTGGCCGCCCTCAGCGTCACACTCGCCGGCCGCGGCCTGGAGACGCGCCGGGCCAGGACAGGCGGGTCCTCATGACGTGCGGAGCTCCGCTGCACCCGCGCGGCGATCAGACTGGAAACGCTCACGCCCTCCTGCGCCTGCGGACTGTGAGTGGCGGAAACGGCCCACAAACCCGGAGAAGCACACCCATGAGCGCTCAGACCCCGGCCCCGGCGGCCAAGACCTCGAAGCGCACGCTGACGGAGGTGGTCACCGGGCTGCTGCGTAACCGCATTCTCAGCGGGGAGTTCCCGCCCGGAACCCAGATGAACGAAGTCGAGCTCGCGGCCTCCTTCGAGGTCTCCCGCGGCCCGTTGCGCGAGGCGATGCAGCGTCTGGTACAGGAAGGTCTGCTGGTCAGCTACCCCCGTCACGGGGTCTTCGTCCCCACCTTGACCAGGGAGGACCTGGAGGACATCTTCGTCGCCCGCCAAGCGATCGAGCGGGAGGCGCTGCGCCGGGTCACCGCCCGAGGGGTCTCCGCGGGCCTGGTCGCCGACCTCGAAGTGATCGTCGCGCGGATGAAGGACGCCGCCGGCGGCGCGGACAGGAGCGCACTGGCCGCCCTGGACCTCGCCTTTCACCGGCGGCTGGTCAGCGGTGCCGGCAGCACCCGGCTGGATCGGCTGTACGGACTCATCTCCAACGAGATGCAGCTGTGCTTCCGGTTGATCGTCGACAGCTACAGCGATCGTTCCGAGTTGCCGGCCGAGCACGAGCAACTGCTGCACGTCATCGCCAGCGGTGACAAGTCCGCCGCCCTGGCACTTCTGGACCGGCACTTCGCCGAGGTCGGCGAACTCCAGGCGGCGACATCGGGCAAGCCGCACAAGCACCACCTTCGACCGCAACCGCATCACCACCAGGATCCGTTGGCGCATGAACAGATCTTTCACGAACACGCCGACGGCTACCGCCACGGAGACGACCACAAAGCCCCACCGCAACCCCGGGAGCAGCCATGAGCGCACGCCTGGAGGTCCGTGACCTGACCGTTCACGCTGGTCGGCCAGGACAAGCCCCGCCCATCCTCGACCGTGTCAGCCTGACCCTGGACCCCGGCGAGGTGCTGGCCCTGGTCGGTGAATCCGGGTCGGGCAAGAGCATGGCCGCCCACTCGATGCTGCGCATGCTGCCGACCGGGCTGCACATGCACGCCGAGGCGCTGCGGCTGGGCGATCTGGACCTGCTCGCCGCCTCATCACGGGCGTTGGACGGCATCCGCGGCCAGCGCATCTCCATGCTCTACCAGCAGCCCAAGCGCATGCTCGACCCGACCGCGACGATCGGCAGCCAGGTCGCCGAGCCACTGCGCCGGCATCTCGGCATGAGCCGGCCGGCCGCCCGCCGCCGGGTCGTGGAGTTGCTCGCCGACGTCGGGATCCCCGATCCCGAACGCCGCGCCGGTGACCATCCGCACCAGATGTCCGGCGGCATGGCCCAGCGCGTCATGATCGCCATGGCGCTGGCCACCCAGCCGGACGTCCTCATAGCCGACGAACCCACCACCGCCCTGGACGTCACCGTCCAAGCGCAGATTCTCCGTCTTATCGCCACCCTGCAGGCCGAGACCGGAATGTCGGTCCTGTTCATCTCCCACGACGTCACCACCGTCGCCTCCATCGCCGACCGCATCGCCGTCATGTACGCGGGCCGCATCGTCGAGGACGGACCGGCCGACGAGGTCATCACCACCGCCGAGCACCCTTATACCCAGGCCTTGTTGCGCTGCTCCACTCTGCAGACCGACGACACGGGCCATCTGCACGTCATCCCCGGCAACGCCACCTCGGCCCGCGCCGCCAGTAACGGCTGCCGATTCCGCCCACGCTGCGCCGTCGCGGACGGCGACGCGAAACTGGGCTCCCACTGTGACAGCGAGGAACCCGACCTCACCTGCTGCGGCACTCACCGCAACTCACGCTGCTGGGTCACCATCGACACCCGACGACAGGTTCCGGCATGAACGACCTCGCCCAGAACTCCGACATCGCCGTCATCGACCATGTCAGCAAGCACTATCCGTTGTCGCGGACCGGTTTCGGCCGCCGGCCGCACGTGCACTCCGTCGACGACGTGTCCCTGCGCATCCGGTCAGGGGAGGTGCTGGGGCTGGTCGGTGAGTCCGGCTCGGGCAAGAGCACTCTGGCTCGGCTCCTGCTCGGCCTCGTACCAGCCGACTGCGGACGGATCGACGTCGATCGGCTGAGGGTCGGCAAGTTGCGCGGCGCCCAACTGCGGCAGCTGCGCCGGTCGGCGCAGCTGGTCTTCCAGGACCCGCACTCCGCGCTGGACCCGCGCATGACGCTGTGGGAATCGCTGCTCGCCCCCCTGCAACAACACCGCATCGGTACGCCGCCGGAGCGCCTGCGGCGAGTCGCCACCGCGCTGGCGGAGGTGGGCCTGGACGACAGTTTCCTGGAGCGCCGGCCGGGTGACTGCTCCGGTGGGCAACTGCAGCGGGTGGTCATCGCCAGAGCCCTCCTGCTGGAACCCAAGCTGCTCGTCTGCGACGAGCCCGTGTCGGCCCTGGACGCCTCGGTGCAGGCGACCATCCTGAACCTGCTGGTCGATCTGCGTCGTTCGCGGGGGCTGAGCATGCTGTTCATCTCCCACGACCTGAAGGTGGTCAAGTTCCTCGCCGACCGGGTGGCGGTTCTGTATCTCGGGCAGGTCGTGGAGACAGCCACGCACGAAGGCATCTTCACCGGCGCCCTGCACCCCTACACCCTGGCGCTGCTGCATTCCGGTCGTGGACACCGCATCGACGCCGGTGCGGCGGACCAGCTGAAGGGCGAACCACCCAGCCCCGTCTCCCCGCCTTCCGGCTGCCGCTTCAACACCCGCTGTCCGCTGGCCACCGACCATTGCCGCACCGAGCCACCCGACCTCGTCGACATCGGAGACGGCCACCAGGTCCGCTGTCACCGCTCGGCGGAGACCCGGAGCCGGCTGGCAGTTGAGGAGCTCCCCGTATGAGCCTCATGACCGGACGCGCCGCCACGGCGGCCACCTGGACCCCGCCCGGCAAGGCGTACGCCGGCGGACGCTGGCGGGAAACGGCACGGCACACCGCCATCACCGACCCCGAAACCGGCGCTTTCCTCGGCGAGGTCGCCGACAGCACCGCCGCGGAGGTACGCGAGGCCGTCGACGCGCTGGTGGACACCTTTCGGGCCGGCACCGCCGACCGTACCGGCTGGCCGCTGTGGCAACGCCGGGAGGCCCTGCACCGCGCCGCCGAACTGCTGAGACAGCACGCCGAGCGGTTCACCGCCATCGTGAGCTCCGAGGGATGCAAGACCATCAGAGATGCCCGCCGGGAGGTGGCCCGGGCAGCGGAGACCTTGCAGCTTTCCGCCGGTGCGGGACACGCCCTGCAGGGCACCAGCGTGCCGTTCGAGGACACCTCCCGTGGCGCGGACCGGCTCGGGTGGAGCAGCAGGGAACCGCTCGGGGTCGTCGCCGCCATCACCCCGTTCAACGACCCGCTGAACCTCGTGGCGCACAAGGTCGGCCCGGCGCTGCTGGCCGGCAACGTCATCGCGGTCAAGCCGCACGAGGCGACGCCGCTGTCCGCGCTCGCCCTCGCCGAGTTGCTCCTTGAGGCCGGCGTTCCCGGCGACCGGATCGCCGTGCTGCCGGGCGGCCCGGCCGCAGGGCGGGAGCTGGTGTCGCACCCCGGCATCGACGTCGTCTCCTTCACCGGCGGGGTCCGCACCGCCGACGAGGTGGCCTGGCTGGCCGGCGCCCGGACCCTGCTGATGGAGCTGGGCGGATCCAACCCGGTCATCGTCGACCATGGCGTGGACCTGGCGGCAGCCGCGCGGGCCATAGCCGAAGGGGCGTTCGGGTGCGCGGGGCAGAACTGCCTGTCGGTGCAGCGGGTCTACGTGGTCGCCGAGCACTACGACGAACTGCTCAGCCACCTGACCCAGATGACCGCTCACCTGAGCGTCGGCAGCAAGCACGACGAGAGCACCGACGTCGGGCCGCTGATCGACACGGCGGCCGCGCGGCGGGTGGAGCGCCGGGTCGAGGAGGCCGTCGCCCGCGGCGCGGTCGTACGCGCGGGAGCGGTCCGTCAGGAAGCCACCTATCAGCCGACCATCCTCACCGACCTCGCCCCCGACGATCCCATCATCACCGACGAGATCTTCGGCCCCGTGGTCAGCGTGCTGCCCGTGGCCGATCTCGACGACGCCGTGACCCAGGCCAACCGCGCGGCCACCGGTCTGCAGGCCGGGGTCTTCACCCGCGACACCACCTCGGCCCTGCGCACGGCCCGCCTGCTGCGAGCCGGCGCGGTAATGATCAACGACACGTCCGACTTCCGCATCGACGCCATGCCGTTCGGCGGTTTCCACCGCAGCGGCATCGGCCGGGAAGGCGTCACCAGCGCCGTCGTGGCGATGACCGCACCCAAGGTCATCGCGGCCCGGCTGACCTCCATCAGCTGAGCTCTCTTCACTGACGAAATATCCATCGGCTCTGCCAGCCCGACCGGGACGAACAGCCCTCACCGGGTCATGTCGTGGTGCCCATTTCCCCTTGCTCTCCCCCCAACGACGTTCCGGAGGAACACCAGCATGGCCCGCACCCTCACCGCCCTCGCCGGCTTGTCGACAGGCATCGTCCTGCTCGCCGGCTGCTCGTTCGACTCAGGAAGCCCCGATGCCACCACGAGCGGCACCTCCAAGCTGGTGATCGCCGACCTGTGGGCGCCCGACTCCGGGTACGCCCTGGAGACCGACGACGCCTTCACCCTCACCCGCGCGGGCTGCCTGGAGACCTTGGTGGCCGTGGACAACGACAACCAGGCCCAGCCCGCTCTGGCGACGGAATGGAAGCAGGCGGCACCCACGTCCTGGACGTTCACCATCCGTGAGACCAAGTTCCAGAACGGCACCGCGCTCACCGCCAAGGTCGTCGCCGACGATCTCAACCGGCTGCTGAAGGCCACGGCACCGCCGCGCAGCTTCTCTCCCAGCGTCATCTCCGCGGTCACCGCCGTCGACGACCGGACCGTACGGATCGACACACCGGAAGAGGACCACTTCCTGCCGCTACGGGTCAGCGTGCCCAACACCGGGATCCTCGCCCCCGAGGCGTTCTCCGGCACCACCACCAACCCGGTCGGCACCTGCACCGGGCCGTTCAAGATCACCAGCACCGGAACGGGGCAGTCGCTGGCACTGACCGCCAACGCCGACTACTGGGGCGGGGACGTCGCCCTCGGCAGCGCCGAAATCCGCTACGCCGAGAGCGGCGCCACCCGCGCCACCCAGCTGCGTACCGGTGAGGTCTCGGTGGCCGCCAACCTCCCCGTCACCACCCTCACGACCCTGAAGGGCGACAACAAGATCACCCTTCAGCAGACGTCGCTGCCCCGCACCACCGGCCTCTACCTCAACACCCGCAAAGCCCCCTTCGACAACGTCGAGGCCCGCCGCGCGATCCAGAAGGCCATCGGACTCGACGCCATCGTCAAGGGGGTCTACGAGGGCACCGCCACCCCGGCGGCCGGACCGTTCACCCCCGACGAGCCCTGGACACCGGCCGAACTGAAGCCGGTGCAGGGAGACGCCGCGGCGGCCAAGGCCGCCATGGCCGCCGCCGGAATCGACCCCGCCTCCCTCGGCTTCGAGCTCATCGCCTACTCCGACCGGCCCGAGTTCGCCGACCTCGCCCAGGTGATCCAGGCGCAGCTGGCCGAAGCCGGCATCACCGTGAAGATCCGCACCGGGGACTACGCCTCGGTCGAGGACGACCTCATGAGCGGCAAGTTCCAGGCGACCCTGCTGTCCCGCAACCACCTCATCGACATGCCCGAGCCCATCAGCATGCTGCGCTCGGACGAGACCTGCAAGGGCAGTTTCAACCTCGCCGGATACTGCAGCCCGAAGGTCGACGGGCTGGTCAAGGAGGCCGGGAGCACCGGGGACACGACCAAGCGCCACGCCCTCTACGGTCAGATCGCCACCCAGCTGGCCGGCGACGTGGCGTTCATCCCGCTCGTCCACGAGAGCCTGACCATGGGTCTGGCGGCCGCCGTCAAGGGCCTGCCGACCGACCCGATGGAGCGAACCCTGCTGACGATGGACACGAAGCTGTCGTGACCACGACCACCCCCGAACACACCGGCCCTGGGACGACACGGCGCTACGTCATCGACGTCATCCCGGGGGACGGCATAGGCACCGAGGTCGTCCCCGCCGCCGTCCGCTGCGTCGACCACCTGGCCGGAACCTTCGGGTTCACCATCGAGTGGCGCGACCGCGCGTGGGGCTGCGACCACCACCGGGCGCACGGGCGCATGATGCCCGTCGACGGCCTCGAACGACTGGCCTCCGCCGACGCCATCCTGCTGGGCGCCGTCGGAGCGCCGGACATCCCCGATGACATCACCCTGTGGGGTCTGCTCATCCCCATCCGCCGGGAGTTCGTGCAGTACGTCAACCTGCGGCCGGTCCGATCCCTGCCCGGAATCCGCACGCCGCTGCGGTCGAATGTCCCCATCGACCTGGTCGTCGTACGCGAGAACGTCGAAGGCGAGTACAGCGAGGTCGGCGGCCGGGTCAACCGCGGCCGGCCCGGCGAGTTCGCCGTCCAGGAGGCGGTGTTCACCCGGACCGGCATCGAGCGGGTCGCCCGCTTCGCCGCCGACCTGGCCCGGCGACGCTCGGGCCGGCTGATCTCGGCGACGAAGTCGAACGGCATCATTCACACGATGCCGTTCTGGGACGAGGTGGTGGCCGAGGTGGCCGACGGCAGCGGGGTGGAGCTGGAGAAGGTCCTCATCGACGCCCTGGCCGCGCGTCTCGTGCTGCGGCCGGAGTCCGTCGACGTCATCCTCGCCTCCAATCTGTTCGGCGACATCCTGTCCGACCTCGCCGGTGCCCTGGCCGGGTCGATCGGGGTCGCGCCCAGCGCCAACCTCGACCCCACCAAGACGTACCCGTCGATGTTCGAGCCGGTGCACGGATCGGCACCCGACATCGCCGGCATGGGTATCGCCAATCCGGTCGGCACTCTGTGGGCCGCGGCCATGATGCTGGACCATCTCGGCGAACCCGCGGCCGCGGCCAGGCTCGTGTCCGCCTTCGAGCACGTCCTCCGTACGGGGACCGCCACACCCGATCTTGGCGGCACGGCGAGCACCGAGCAGTTCACGACCGCCGTCGTCCACGCCCTCGCCGGGGGAACGCCGTGAGCGCACGCTCGCGAGCTGAGGCTCGGCCGGATCCGCTGGACGCGAGCGCCGTCCGGCGTCATCTGCACCGGCGGCCCGAGATCGGCTTCCTCGAGATCGAGACCGCGGACCTGGCCTGGGACCTTCTCTCCGATCTGGGCTGGCGGCTACGCGGCGGCGGCGACCTCGTCGACGTACACGATCACCCTGGTCTGCCGAGCCGCGACGAGCTCGACGCCGCCGTCCGGCGGGCCGTCGCGCGCGGTGTGCCGGAGTCATCGGTGCGGCGCTTCCGTGACGGGAACACCGCCTTCGTCGCGGAGCTGCGGGGCGCCCGCCCGGGTCCGCTGATCGCCCTGCGGGTGGACATGGACGCCCTGCCGATCCAGGAGAGCCGCCACCGCGGCCACCACCCGGCGGCCCAGGGTTTCGACTCGACCATCGACGGCGCGATGCACGCCTGCGGACACGACGGGCACGTGGCCATCGCGTTGCGGGCCGCGGCCCTGCTGTCCGACAGGCGGTTCGCCGGCACCGTACGGCTGCTGTTCCAGCCGGCCGAGGAGGGTGTCCGCGGCGCTGCTCCCATGGTGGCCGCCGGGCTGGTCGACGACGTCGACGTCCTGCTGGCCGTCCACCTCGGTTTCGGCACCCCGGACGGGTGCGTCGCGGCCGCGACCGAGCTGTACGGGACCTCGAAGCTGCGCGCGGAGTTCACCGGCGTCGCCGCCCACGCCAGCGGAGCGCCCGAACAGGGCCGCAGCGCCCTGCTGGCGGCGGCGTCCGCCGTTCTGGGCCTGCACGCTCTGCCCCGCTACGCGACGGCGACGACCCGCGTCAACGTCGGGGCGCTGCACGCACCCGGTGCGGCGAACATCGTCAACGCCCACGCCGTTCTCGACGCCGAGGTCCGGGCGGACGCCGCCGCCGAACACGACGACCTGGAGCGGCGTGCCCGCGCTGTCCTCCACGGCGCGGCCGCCATGCACGGTGTCACCGTGGACATCACCAGAACCGGCTGGGCGACCAGCGCGACCACCGACGGCGCGATCCTCGGCAGGGTGGAAACCCTCGCCCCGAGCTGCGGTCTGCGTCTACTGCCGCCGCGTCCCTTGCGCGCGAGCGACGACGCGACGCTGTTCATGCGGCACGTCCAGGAACACGACGGACTCGCCGGATACCTGCTCATGGGTGCCGGAACATACGGACCGCATCACTCGCCGACGTTCGACCTGGACGAGGCCGTGCTGACCCCAGCCGCCGACCTCCTGGCCACGCTCATCCGATCCCTGGAGGATCCTTGAGGGAAGACCGTCCAACGTTCCGGCCGTACTCCTCATTGGGGGCCCAGCGCGATGGCGATCTCGTCGAGACGGGCCTGGAGCTGCGTTCGGCAGGACGGTGTGAGGCGGCCTTCGCGTTCGCGGTCGGCCAGCTTGCGCCTCAGCTTCGCCATGCCGGGCTCGATGGGGCCGGGGGTGTCGAGCACGCCCTGCAGCACCTGCTGGAGGTCCAGCGTGACGTCGTGATCGATGGCCCCGCACGCCGCGGCGCCCGACAGCGTTCCGTGGAAGCCGGCCACCGCCTGCCGGGCCGTACGCTCCTGGCCGGCCGACCGCTGGACGGTGTGGGTGGATGGTCCCTCGGAGACAGCCGGTCCTGTGGTGCTAGCCGGGTCCGCGGTGGCCGGCGGCAGCGCGGTGGCGGCGGGGCTCGCGGACCGCCCGGCCGTGATGGCGCCATCGCCGGACGCGCGCGGGACGGCCGTATCGCCGGGGGCTCGCGTGCCGGGGATGGTGTCGGACGCGCGCGGCGGGGTGGTGGCGGCGCCAGGGGTCTCGCTGGAGGCTCGCGGCGTGGCCGTGGTGCCGGCGGGGGGCGAGGGCGAGATGGGGAGGCGGTCGACCGGGCGGTTGAGCCACAGCACCGAGGACAGCACCATCACACCCGTCCCGGCGACGGCCAGGCCATGCCGTACCCGCCGGCCGAGCGCGGCGCCCCTGAGTGTGGCGGCCAGCGAGTCCGCGATCTCCGCCGCCGTGGGCCGCCGCGCCGGGTCGTGCGCGAGGCAGTTCCGGCACAATGAAGCGATGCCGTGCGGCACGCCGGTCACCCGGGGCGGCGGCGAGGTGCGGTGGGCGGCCTCGATCTGCTCCCAGGTGGTCTCCGGATAGGGCGTACGCCCGGTGAGCATGGCGAACAGCAGCACCCCGAGCGCGTACACGTCGACCGCCGGATGGGTGGGGGCACCGGCCAGCCGTTCGGGTGCGACGTAGGGCGGGGTGCCCCGGTCGTCGTCGGGGTCGCCGGAGGCGGCCGCGATCCCGAAGTCGAGCAGCTTCGGGCCGGACGCGGTGAGCAGCACGTTGTCGGCGGTGACGTCGCGATGGACCACGCCGCGGGCGTGTCCGTCGCGCAGCGCCCGCGCCAGCCGCAGGGCGATCGCCGCGGCCTCGGTCCAGGGCAGCGGCTCCTCGGCGATGCGCTCGCCAAGGGTGGAGCCGTCGAGCAGCGGCATCACCACGTAGGCCGCCACCTCGCCGTCCTCCGTCACGGTTTCGCCGTAGTCGTAGATGTCGATCACGTCCGGATGGAGGAACCGGGCGGCGGCGCGGGCCTCACTGCGTACGCGGACACGCTCGCCGAGCCCGGCCTGGAGCGAGGCGGTCAGCACCTTGACCGCGACCAGCCGGTGCAGCGACTGGTCGAAGGCCCGCCAGATCATCGACATGCCGCCGCGGGCGAGGGGATCCAGCAGCAGGTATCTGCGGGCCAGGACGTCACCCGGGTCAAGCCGACTCACGGATGACCAGTTCCGTGGGGAGGACTGGGTCGATGCCGGTCGTACCGGCCAGTAGTAATCGGGTGGCGACCATCGCGAGCTCCTCGACCGGTTGCCGGACCGTGGTCAGCGCCGGGACGGTACGCCGGGCGACGGGGGCGTCGTCGAAGCCGATCACCGCGACGTCCGCGGGGACCCGGCGACCGGCGCGGCGCAGAGCCTGGACCGCCCCGGCGGCCATCAGGTCGGAGGCGGCGAAGACCGCGTCGAGCCCGGGGGCGTGCCGCAGCAGCCACTGCATGGCGTGCGTGCCGGAGGCGGCCGTGAAGTCGCCGTAGGCCACGGGCACCTCCGTCGCTCCGGCGGTGCGCAGCGTACGCACCAGCCCGTCTAGCCGGTCGCGCGCCCCTGGCAGGGACGGCGGGCCGCCGATGGCGGCGATCGTCCGGCGGCCCGACAGCAGCAGGTGCTCGGCGGCCTGCCGGCCGCCGTCGTGGTTGTCCACGTCCACGTATGGCAGTTTGAGGTCGTGTGGGGGGCGGCCGACGTTCCGCACCGGTACGCCCGATGTACAGAGCTTGATGGCCAGGGGATGGCGTTCGCGGGCGCCGATGAGGAGCACCGCGCCGCCTAACTCGGGAAGCACCGACGCGGTCGGGGTCACCGTCGTCACCATGAGCTGCGTGCCGTGCTCGGCCAGTACGGCACCGGCGGCAGACAGCAGCCTGGCGTAGTAGGGCTCGGAGAATAATCGGGGCAGATGGTCGCAGACCACCGCCGTCACCCCGGCGGCCGGTCCTCTGGCCCCCGTTCCCCTGGGCGCGCGATGACGTACGTATCCCATGCGGGACACCGCGTCGTAGACCTGCCGGCGGGTCGAGGTGCTGACCCGTACGGAGCCGGTGAGGACCCTGGATGCGGTCGCGGGCGATACCCCCGCTTCGGCCGCTACCTGTGCCAGTGTGGGCTGCTCAGACATGGGAGCACCTCGCGGAAAAGATCCTGGGAGCGCTCCCACGTTACCAATGTTTCGCCGCTGTTAACAGGGCGATTTGACAGTGTTGTCAGCACGAGACCCGCGAGCACGGCGTGCTCGCGGGTCTCGGAACGCTGGACCGGCTGGTCGGTCTCGGAACGCGGAACGCTGGACCGGCTAGTGGGGGAGCGTGTTGTCGATGATGGGCTCGTCGTCGTTGGGGCCCGTGTCGTTCTGCTCGTCGTCGGTCGGCGTCCGTACGGGAGCGCAGCCCTGACCGCAGCCGCCGAAGCGGGCGGAGTTGATCGGCGTGAACGAGGTGGGCTCGGTGTCCTTCAGCGCCGCCAGCATGGTGTCCTTCCAGATCGGCCCCGGCACGCTCGCGCCGAACACCGAGCCGAAGTAGCGGCCGCCGATGGTGATGTTGTTGAGCTTGTATTTCTGGGAGCCCCGGATGTCGCCGATGCTCACCGCGCCGGCCAGGTCGGGTGTGAACCCGGCGAACCAGGCGGTGGCCTGGTTGTCGGTGGTACCGGTCTTACCCGCGGCGTCCCGGCCGATGCCGCCGACGCCCCGCATCGTGCCCTTGGTGAACACCCCGCTCAGGACGTTCGCCGCAGCGTCCGCGACCTCGGGGTCGAGGCCGGCCGCCTGGTTGCAGTTGGGGTTGTACTTGGTGACCTTGCCGTCGCGGTCGGTGATCTGGGTGATGGCCATTGGCGTGCAGTACTTGCCGCGCGCCGCGATGGCGGCGTAGGCGTTGGCGACCGTGATCGGGTCCATCTCATTGATGCCGAGCGTGAAGGTCTCGTATTCCTGCAGCCTGCCGCCGTCGGCCCGCTTGATGCCGAGCGACTGGGCGGTCTTGATGGTGTCGCAGAGGCCGACGCGCTGCTCCAGCGTCAGGAAGAAGGTGTTGACCGAGCCCCAGGTGCCGGTCTGCAGCGTCTTGAAGCCGCCGCCGCCCTCGTCGTTGGTGACGGTGTGCGACGGGTCACCGATGTTCTCGCCCTTGCAGTTCTTGAAGGAGGAGTAGTAGGGGGCCCGGTAGCCGCTGCCCACGGTGAAGCCGTCGTTGATCTTCATGCCCTCCTTGAGGGCGGTGATCAGCGTGAACGTCTTGAAGGTCGAGCCGGGCTGGAAGCCGGTGCCGCCGCCGTGGGCCGCGTCGGCCGCCACGTTGAGCGACAGTTGGTGCTTCCGCTTGGACGTGCCGTATGGCCTGCTGACCGCCATCGCCTTGATCGCCCCGGTGCCCGGCTGGATCAGGGCCTCGCTGGCGATCGGGTTGTCGGTGGCGAAGACGTGCTTCTTGATGGCCTTGTCGGCCGCCGCCTGCATCTTGGGGTCGAGCGTGGTCTTGACCTTCAGGCCGCCCCGGCTGAGCAGCGCGGCGCGGATCTTCGGCGTCTTGCCGAAGAGCTTGCTCTTGGTGATCTCGTTGCGTACGTACACGCAGAAGTATGGGTATTTGCTGGACTCGCAGCCGCCGGGCAGCGGGGTGCCCTTGTAGCCGAGCTTCTTGGCCTTGGCCTCCTTGGCCTCTTCCGGGGTGATCTTGCCGAGTTCGGCCATCCGGTTGAGTACGGTGTCGCGGCGGACCACCAGGCGATCCCGGAACTTCTTGCCGAGATTGGGGTCGGTCGAGTTGGGGTCCTGCACGGCGCCCGCCAGAGTGGCCGCCTGCGCCAGGCTGAGCTCGGAGGCGTGTACGCCGAAGAACCGCAGAGCCGCGGCCTCCACCCCGTAGGCACTCGCGCCGAAGTAGGCGATGTTCAGGTACTTCTCAAGGATCTGGTCCTTGGTGTACTTCTCCTCGACGGCCATCGCATAACGCAGCTCGTTGAGCTTGCGCGCGTAGGTGGCCTCCAGCGCCTTGTTCTTGTCCTCTTCGGTGGTGGCGTTGTTGAGCAGCACCTGCTTGACGTACTGCTGGGTGATGCTGGAGCCGCCCTGCGCCACCCGGCCCGTGCCCAGGTTCTTCGCCAGCGCGCGGACCGTGCCCTCGATGTCGATCGGGCCGTGCTCGTAGAACCGGTAGTCCTCGATCGAGATGATGGCTTTCTTCATGAGGTCGCCCATGTCGGCCAACGGGATGACCTTGCGGTACTGCTCGTAGAACTGCGCGATCTGGTTGCCCTTGGCGTCGAGGATCGCGGTCATCTCGGCCGGCGGCTCCTCGCGGAGATCTGTCGCCTTGAGATTCAGCTCGGCGGAAGCGGTCTTGAACAGCGCCCCCGCGCCGCCCACGGCAGGCAGGGCGATAGCGGCCACCAGCACACCCGCAGCCGCTCCCGCTCCGGCAAGACGCGCGATACTCCTGGTGATCACGTCAGCTTCCCCCCTATTGGTTATAGGATTAATCCTATAGCCGTTAGGGTTGCGGGGCGGACGATGCGTAAGAGACTAACGCGGCAGACGACGATAGATGGGGCGATCGCCTATGCCGATGAGCACGGCATCGACGCCCTGTCCATCAGCGCCCTGGCCCGCCATCTGGGTGTGGCCGCGCCCAGCCTGTACGTCCACCTGCCCGGCGGGCTGCGTGACCTTCGGATCGCCCTGTCCGTCAAGGGACATCGCGACCTCGCCGAACACTGCCGCCGCGCCGCCACCGGCCGCTCGGGAGCCGACGCCTTAAGAGCGCTGGCCCACGCCCAGCGAGCATACGCGCGCGAGCATCCTTCCCTGTACGCGGCCACGCACTTCGCGGTGGACGGCTTCGACGACGAGGAAGTACGCAGTGCCGCGGACGAGGCGGCGGCCGTCACCGTCGACGTCCTGGCCGTCGGCTCGCTGACCGGAGCCGCCCTGGTGCACGCCGCCCGCGGCATCCGCAGCGCGGTCCAGGGGTTCTGCGCGCTGGAGTCGGCCGGGGTGTTCGCGCTGCGCGTCTCGCTGGACGACAGCTTCGCCTGGCTGGTGGACGCGCTGGTGACCAAGGCCATGGGGGCCACCGCGCTGTCCACAGGAGCCGCCGCGCTGTCCACGGGGGCCACCGCCGTTTGGGAGAGTGGGCCTCGGCCAACCTGATGGGAGCGGCGGTGACGCCCCTCGTCGCGCGCCCCCTGCCAGGAGAGTTTGGTGTGATCAGGGGCCTTTGTCGAGCATTTCGAAGATTCTGAAAGCGCCCGCCCCCCGTGAGCCGGACCCAGGTCGGCGTGTGACAGCCGAGGCTCGATACTGGGGAGATGGTGATGGACGCGGCGCTCGTGGCCCGGCTGTTCGACGGGTCCATCGATCGCTGGGCGAATCTCCTGGAGAGTGCATCAACGTGAGCGACATCCTCTTCCCCGTCCGGCGCATCGGCCGCCGCGAGTTCGACTTCGCGCGCCAGGTGGCCATCATGGCGATCGTCAACAGGACACCCAACTCCTTCCACGACAAGGGCCGGACGTTCGAGCTCGACAGGGCCGTCGAGGCGGCGCGGGCCGCCGTCGCGGCCGGCGCCGACTGGGTGGACGTCGGCGGGTTCGCGTTCAGCGCCGATCAGGACGGCATCAGCGTCGGCGAGGAGGTCGACCGGGTGGTCCCCGTCATCGCCGAGATCCGGAAGGTGACGGACGCCGTCATCTCGGTCGACACCCACCGCGCCGACGTGGCGAAGGCGGCCCTGGCGGCCGGCGCCGACGTCATCAACGACACCAACGGCCTGCGCGAGCCCGGCATGGCCGCGGTCGCGGCGGAGAGCGGCGCGACCGTGATCGTGACCCACAGCCTCGGCGGCCCCGGGAAGGCGGTC
This sequence comes from Nonomuraea sp. NPDC050022, assembly GCF_044460705.1. NCBI lineage: Bacteria > Bacillati > Actinomycetota > Actinomycetes > Streptosporangiales > Streptosporangiaceae > Nonomuraea > Nonomuraea sp. NPDC050022. The sequence continues at coordinate 76,519 of NZ_JBITKE010000004.1, read as the reverse complement.
GTCCGGCCGGTGTACGGCGACGTCGTGACGGAGGTCGCCGACTTCCTGCGCGAGCGGGTCCGGTTCGTGCTCGACTCCGGCATCCCCGCCGAGCGGATCATCATCGACCCCGGCCACGACCTGAACAAGAACACCTTCCACTCGCTGGAGCTCATGCGCAGGCTCGACGAGATCACCTCGATCGGCTACCCGACCCTGGTCGCCCTGTCGAACAAGGACTTCATCGGAGAGACCCTCGATCGCCCGCAGCGCGAGCGGACGGAAGGCACGGTCGCCGCGAACGTGACCGCCGTCCTGAAGGGCGCCCGGATCCTCCGCGTGCACGACGTGCCCTCGACGGTCGCGGCCGTACGGATGACCGAAGCCATGCTCGGCTGGAGAGCGCCGATCGCGCCTCGGCATAATCTTGGGTGAGGAGAGGGGCCGCGGATGACTGAGCGCAAACCGGGTGGGATGAGCTTCGAGTCATGGATCGACCGGCAGATCCGTGAGGCGACGGAGCGCGGCGAGTTCGACAACCTGCCAGGCGCCGGCAAGCCGCTTCCAGACCTCGACAAGCCGTACGACGAGATGTGGTGGATCAAGCAGAAGGTGCGCAGCGAGGGCCTGTCGATGCCGCTGCCGCCGACGCTCGCCCTGCGCAAGGACGCCCAGGAGGCGCGCGCCGAGGCCGTGGGCGCCAGGTCGGAGGCCGAGGCGCGGCGGATCATTGAGGAGATCAACGCGCGGATCCGCGAGGCGATCAGGACCGGGCTGCAGGGCCCGCCGCTCAATCTGATGCCGTACGACGTCGAGCGCGTCATCTCCGAATGGCGCGACCGCCAGGCCCGCTGACCCCAGCCACATCCCCCGAAGGGGGTATCACCCCTATAAGGACCCCAGCCACGACGGACCGTCACAGAGATCGAGGCGGGTCCCTGTGGAGGGCTCTTCGTCACCGCACTACCGGGTCCAATAGCTGTCGATGATGGGCTCGCGGCTCAGCAGCTCCGCGAACAGGTCCTCCCACAGCGGCATCACCGAGTCGGCGTGGTAGTTGGCGGCCGTCCGTTTGGCCGCCGCCCCCATCCGCACCCGCAGCGCCTTGTCCGACATCAGCCGGTCGAGCGCGTCGGCCAGCCCGGCGACGTCCCCGGCCGGCACCAGCAGCCCGTCCTTGCCCGGGGTGAGCACATCGGCGGGCCCGGTGGGGCAGTCGAACGCGGCGATCGGCAACCCCTGCCCCATCGCCTCGATCATCACCATCGGCAGCCCCTCGAAGCGGGACGAGAGCGCATAGATCGACGCCCCGGCCAGCTTCTCCTCCAGGCGGTCCGTACGGCCCATCAACTGCACCCGGTCCTCCAGGCCGAGCTCGGCGATGAGCGCGTTGAGCTCGGCCTTCCTGGGGCCGCCGCCGTACACGCGCAGCCGCCAGTCCGGATGCCGCCGCGCCGCCTGCTGGAACGCCGGGATCAGCAGGTCGAAGCCCTTCTGCTTGACCAGCCGCCCGGCCGCCACCACGACCGGGTTCACCTGCTTGGAGACCGGCCCCGACCCGTGCAGCGCGTTGGGGATGCGCACGATGGGCGTGTCAGGCAGGAGGATGCGGTATTCGATCTGGTTCTTCGTGGTCAGCACGACGACCGCGTCGAAGCGGCCGTAGTAGCGGGCGATGTCCCGGGTGATCGTCTCGGGGTAGGCGCCCACGTTCATGTGGTCCTGGGCGACGCAGATGACGCTCTTGGGAGTACGGCGGGCGGCGATCAGGTTGAGCGCGGGCCGGGTCGTGACCAGGATGCCGCCTTCGAGGCGCGAGACATAGTCGATGACCGCCCTCTCCACCCGTTCGGTGAAGTAGTCGGCGGCGAACTCCCCGAAGGGCACGATCTTGCCGCGCATCCTCCGCCACAGCTTGCGGCCCAGCGAGTCGACCGGCACACCGGCGCGCTGGTCGGCCAGCGGAACCAGCCTCACGCGGGGATCGATGGGGAACTGGGGCTTGTCGCGCCGTCGTACGGCGCTGGCGATCTCCACCTCGTGACCGAGCGCGACCATCGCGTTGGCCTGGTTGATGACGGTACGGATCGTCCCGCCCTGCCCATAGGCATGCAGCAGCAGATATCGGATCTTCATGAGTATCCCCAGCTCCGGCACATGGCCCGGAGCATCTCGGGCACCTCCTCAGGTGTGGGAAGTTCGCGGCCCGGCTGCACGCTGCCGGAGCGGATCTTGTCTCGCCAGTCGCCGAGCCCCTTGGTGAGCACGTCAGGCCGGCCGTACGCGAGCATCTCCGGCTCCCAGGGGACGCCCAGGAACTCGCAGACGGCTCTCGTCTCGCGCTCGGGGTCGGCGGTCAGGTCCTCGTAGCGCACGGTCAGGCCGGTGTGCGCCTTCCTGGCCCGCTGGACCGCCTTCATGTAGCGCAGCGCGTCGGCCGCCGCCGCTTCGCGGTCGCGCTTGTCCGGGGCGGCCTCGTGCCAGGAGGCGGCGATGGAGGCCGGGTGGCGCAGCAGGAAGACGAAGCGCGCGTCGGGCCAGCAGGTGGCGATGCGCTCGTGGGCGAAGGCGTTGGCCGGGGTCTTGTCCACGATGTGCCGCTTGCCGCTGCGGACCAGTTCGCGGTGGAGCACCCGGTCCCAGAGCAGGTGTTCCAGATCGGCCCGGTTGTGGCCGAGTGCCGCCATCGACCGCTCCGCCAGCGATGTCCCGAACTCGACCCCGAGCCTGCGCACATGCAGCTCGTGCGGGGCGTGGACCAGGGAGTGGGCGTCGAGCATCGCGCGCAGCAGGGTGGAGCCCGATCTGACGGGCGACAGGATGAACACCGGCTCGCTCAACAGCCTGTCGGCGGGGTCGGCAGGTGGCCTTGCCGGGCTCTCCGGAGCCGCCTTGCTGACCCGCGAGAACTGGACGCCGGCATATTTGCCGAGCGCCTTGTTGATCTTGTGCTGCCAGGTCATGCGCTTGGAGGTTACCCAGCGTTCCTGGCAATTGGCTGGCAGCGGACAATCGGCGCGGGTCAGGTGAAGAGGGAGTTAACGCTGGTGCAGCAGCGGATGATCGCCTGCGGGCGGGCAGGTGAGCGGGATCCGGCGACCGTACGTACTCGCCATAAAGTCGCATCCATAAAGTCGCATCCATAAAGTCGCATCCGCAGGCGGACGAGGAGGAACCCGATGGCGCACGGCTACCCCACATCGGTGCCCTACCGGGCGGGCACCGACGGTTACCACACCTTCCGCATCCCGGCGGCGGTGGTGACCGGGGCCGGCACGATCCTGGCCTTCGCCGAGGGGCGGCGCGGCTCGGCCGGCGACTCGGGACACATCGACATCGTGCTCAAGAGGTCGACCGACGGCGGAGCCACGTGGGACGGGCCGCGCGTGGTCGCCGCCGAACCGCACAAGGGCACCGCGGGCAACCCGGCCCCCATCGTGACCCGCGACGGCCGGATCGTCCTGGTGTACGTGCGCAACGGCCCCGCCGCCACCGAGGACAAGATCAGGCGCGGGCAGGTCGCCGCCGCCGACGGCCGCCGCGTGTACGTGCAGGCGAGCGACGACGACGGCGTCACCTGGTCGGCGCCCCGCGAGATCACCGCGAGCGCGAAGCGGCCCGAGTGGCGCTGGTACGCCACCGGCCCCGGCCACGCGGTCGAGCTGCGGCAGGGGCCGCACGCGGGCCGCCTCGTCGTACCCGCCAACCACTCGGTGCCCCCGACCGGTCGCGACAACGGCACGGAGGGCAAGTACAACGGCGGCCACTGCCTGCTGAGCGACGACGGCGGCACCTCGTGGCGCATCGGGTACGTCGACGGCAACCCCGACGGCTACCTCAACATCAACGAGTCCACGGCCACCGAACTGCCGGACGGCCGCCTCTACGTCAACTCCCGCACCGACTCCACCGCTCCCGGCAACCGGGCCGACGCCTACTCGGCCGACGGCGGGCAGACGCTCGAAGCGCCGTTCCGCCCGCAGGCCGATCTGGTCTGCCCGGTCGTGGAGGGCAGTGTGCTGCAGTGCGAGACGCCGGACGTCCTGCTGTTCTCCGCCCCGGGGGCGCCCGACGCCAGGGCGGTGATGACGGTACGGGCCAGCGCGGACGGCGGCGTCACGTGGCGGCCCGTGCACACGGTGTCGGGCCTGCCCGCGGCCTACTCGGACCTGGTCAGGGTGGACGCGGACACGGTCGGGCTGTTGTACGAGACAGGTGACACCAGCGCCTACTCCACCATCGCCTTCCGCCGCGTCCCCATCGCCGAGCTCAGCTGATCCGGCTCTCCAGCCAGGGCCGCAGGATCGGCAGGACGTTGGCCACCTGCATCGCCCGAATGTGGTCGAGGCCGTCGAGCACGCGCACGTCCCAGCCGAACGATTCGAGCTCGGCCCGCCGGTTGACCATCGGCCCGGCGATGTCCACGTCCACGCCGCCCCACCGCTCGCCGTACTCGATCTTGTCGGCCGAGCCCGCGAAGCAGAGGCGCGGGCAGCTCAGGCTCGCCTGCGCCGCCCGGTCGTCGAACTCCTGCAGACCCTCGTAGAGCGTGACGAACTGCCTGGTCTGGGCCTCCGTCATGGTGACCTCGGCGGAGTCCCAGTCGTACTCCTCGGCCTTGGTGCCCTCGGCTTTGGGCTGGGGGGCGGGGTCCTGGCCGGACATCTCGTAGGTGGCCATGGTCACGCTGAGCATCTCCGCGTACGGCCCGTCGAGCGGCGGGTAGCCGCCCATGACGAGCGCCGACAGCCGGTCGGTCCTGATCGCCAGCTGCAACCCGCTGAGCGCGAGCCACGAGTAGCCGTAATAGGCGAACCGGTCGGCCTCCACGGCGTCGGCGACGGCGAGCAGGTCGGCGGCGATGTTGGCCGGGGTCAGCGTGTCCGGCTTGGGGGTGGCCAGGACGTGGCCCTCGTAGTCGAAGGCGACGACCCTGAACGCGTCCGACAGTCCGTCGATGAGGTTGCGGCCGAGTGCCGGGTCGACGCCCCATTTGCGCATGTCGTCGGCCTTGGTGCCTTCGATCGGCACCGGGTTGACCGGTAGTAGCACTGTCGGGCCCTGGCCGTGCACCTCCAGGTGGATCGTGCTTCCGTCGTGCAGTTTGGCCTCGGTCATCAAGGATCTCCTTCTAACTCCATACGCTGTAAACCAATCATCCATACAATAGCTTATGCCGTAAAGAGTTGAGCATTGCGACTAGCCAATTTTCCGCAGTACGCGATAGCATTCCATTATTCGGAATACGCTAGGAGAATCCATGGCCGAGGCCCAGTCGCCGGTGGGCAGCGTCGACCGCGCCCTGCTGATCCTGCAGGAGATCGGCAAGCACAGCCGAGGGGTGACGCTCGACGAGCTGGCCACCCGGCTCGGCCTGCCCAAGAGCTCGCTCCACCGGTTGCTCGGCGCGCTCAAGCATCGCGGCTTCGCCGCGCAGCCGGAACCCAGCGGGCCCTACTTCCTGGGCACCGAGATGCTCGCCACAGCCTTCAGATTCTACGAAACCATGGACCTGCGCACGCTGGTGCGCCCGCTGCTGCTGCGGCTGAGCGAGGAGTTCGCCGAGACCGTGCACATGGCCATGCTGGACGGCGGCGAGGTCGTCTACCTGGACAAGGTCGAGGCGGTGCGGTCCATCACGATGACCTCCGTGGTCGGCGGGCGCAACGCGGCCCACTGCACGGGCGTGGGCAAGGCACTGCTGGCCTGGACCTACCCGACCGACGAGGCGATCAAGGCCTGGGCCGATCGCTACGGCCCGCTCGCGACCAGGACCCGCAACACGATCACGAACCCGGCCAAGCTGGCCACCCACCTGGACCAGGTCCGGCAGCGCGGCTACGCGCTCGACATGGAGGAGAACGAACCCGGCGTGCGCTGCGTGTCCGCCCCGGTCTTCCTGGGGCGGACGGCTCCCGTCGCCGCGGTGAGCGTGACCGCGATCAAGGACAGGATGTCACCGGCCCGGATGGAAGAGGTGGGCCACAACCTGCGGCGGGCGGTCGCGGAGCAGGGCTGACCAGCGGCCACGATCTGCGCTGGGCGGTCGCCGCGGCAGAGCTGATCGGTTGACAGTGCGATCTTCCGGGTGATCTCCTGACACTCTAACTGGAATGCCGTTCTGACATACGGAACAAAGGAGTGGCGATGGAGGTCGTACCCGTACCGCACGCGCGGCTGGGTGAGGGGCCGTGCTGGGACGAGCGGACGGGGACGCTGCTCTGGGTGGACATCCCCGCGGGCCTGGTGCACCGGCTCGACCCCGCCGACGGCTCGCACGAGTCGATCGACGTGGGGCAGCCGGTGGGCGTGGCGGTTCCGCGTGCCTCCGGCGGTCTGGCGCTCGCCGTCAGGGACGGTTTCGCCGTACACGATGGAGAGTTGACCGTCGTGGCGCCCGTGACGGCGGCCGAACCACCCGGAAACCGGATGAACGACGGTGCGTGTGACCGCGCGGGCCGGTTCTTCGCCGGGACCATGGCGCAGGACGACACCCCTGGCGCGGGCTCGCTCTACCGCCTCGACCCCGACCGCCGCGTCGAGCGGATCCTCGACGGCGTCACCATCTCCAACGGCATCGGGTGGAGCCCCGACGAGCGACTGCTGTACTACGTCGACACGTTCACGGACCGGGTCGACGTCTTCGACTACGACCCGGCGACCGGTCAGGTCGCGGACCGCCGGTTGTTCGCCGTGCTCCCGAGCCCCGACGGCCTCACGGTCGACGCGTCGGGGCACGTGTGGGTGGCGCTGTGGGGCGGCGGGAAGGTGGTTCGGCTACGGCCGGACGGGCAGCCCGACCTGACGGTGGAGGTGCCCGCCACCAACGTGACGAGCTGCGCCTTCGGCGGCCCCGACCTCGACATCCTGTACGTCACCACCGCCTGGGACGGCCGGACCGGCGGCGAGCTGTGGCAGCGGCGCACCTCGTTCACCGGCCTGCCCGCCAACCCCTACCGCGACCTGAACCCGTGACCGCGACCTCAGCCCCCGCCCCGATCAGCCCTTGACCGCGCCGGTCAGCGCCTGGACGAACCGGCGCTGGCCGAACAGGAACACGCCCAGCACCGGCAGCGTCGTCAGCACCGTGCCCGCCATGATCGCCGGCCAGTCGGCCCGGTGCTGGCCCTGGAACGACGTCAACCCCACCTGCACGGTGTAGTTGGCGTCCGAGTTGATCGCCACCACCGGCCAGAACAGATCATTCCAGGCGGTGATGAACGTGATGACCGCCAGCGCGGCCAGCGCGGGCCGGGCCACCGGCAGCACCACCTTGAAGAACACCCCGTACCGCGAGCAGCCGTCGATCCGCGCGGCCTCCTCCAGCTCCCTCGGGAAGGACTGGAAGAACGAGGTCATCAGGAAGATGCCGACCGCCGAGCTGAGCTGCGGCACGATGAGCGCGCCGAGCGTGTCGGTCAGCCCGACCTTGTTGAAGATCAGGAACGTGGGGATCACCGTGAGCTGGAAGGGGATCAGCGCGGTGGCGATGACCAGGACCAGCGTGATCCTGGAGCCGGTGAACCTGATCCTGGCGAACGCGTAACCCGCCAGGCTGCAGAGCGCCAGCTGGGCCAGCACGATGGCGCCCGAGACGATCACGCTGTTGAGGAACCAGCGCGGGAAGTTCGAGCCGTTGAGCACCGTACGGTAGCCGCCCAGGTCGATCCCCTCCGGCCAGAACGGCGGCGGGAACCGGTTGAGCTCGCCCTGGGTCATCACCGAGCTGAGGATCATCCAGACGAACGGCAGCACGGTCACCACCGACATCGGCAGGAGCACCAGATGCCACTTGCTGGGCAGGCGCAGCTTCACGCCATGGCTCCCTTCCTGCGCGCGATCAAGAAGCCACCGATGATCAGCACGAGGGTGCCGACGAACAGGACGTACGCCACGGCCGCGCCGTAGCCGGCCGTGAAGTAGTTGAAGGCGAGCTGCCAGATGTAGTAGACGATCGTCACGGTCGCGTTGGCCGGGCCGCCCTTGGTCGTGGTCATGACCAGGTCGAAGAACTGCAGCGCGTCGATCACGCCCCAGACCGTGAGGAAGAGCGTCATCGGCCGTACGGACGGCACGATGATGTGCCGGAACGTGGTCCACCGGCCCGCCCCGTCGATCGAGGCAGCCTCCAGGATCTCCTTGTTGATCTCCTGGATGGCGGCCAGATAGATCACCACCGCGAACCCGAACCGGGTCCAGAAGAAGATCAGGGTGAGCACGAACATGGCCTGCGAAGGGCTGCTCAGCAACCCCTGCACCGGCAGCCCGAGCTTGACGAACAGCCCGTTCATCAGCCCGAAGTCCCGGTCGAAGATGTAGCCCATCAGCAGCCCGGCCGAGGTCGCCGAGGCGATGTAGGGCACCAGGAAGCAGGTCCGGTAGAACCCGATCCCGCGTACCTTCCTGTTCAGCAGCACCGCCACGAGCAGGCCCGCGATCAGCGACGCCGGGATGTAGAGCACGACGAGCAGCCCGGTGTTGCGCAGCGCCTGGAAGAAGACGGGGTCCTCCAGCAGCGCCCGGTAGTTGGCCAGTCCCACGTTCCGCCCCGGCGTCTGCAGGTCGGAGTCGGTGAAGGACAGCGCGAGCGCCCACACCATCGGGACCAGCGAGAAGCCGAGGATGATCAGCGAGGCGGGGCCGGCGAAGGTCCAGCCGGCGACGTTCTCGGCGAGTCTGCGGCGGTCGCGCGGCTGCCGGTGGCCGACGGCGGCCCGGCCCAGGGCCGGCGCGGTGCTGTTCACGATCCCGGTACGGCGAGCGCCGCGTCGGCCTTGGCGGCGGCCTCGTCCAGGGCCGTCTTGGGATCGGCCTTGCCGAGCAGGGTCTGCGCGATGGCCTCGGCCACGAACGCCGACACCCGCGGATATCTGGTCGTCGGCGGCCTGACCCGCTTAGCGTTGGCCAGGTTGATGGAGATCACCTCGATACCCGGATATTTCATGAGGTAGTCCTGGTAGCCGGGCAGCTTGGTGATCGACTCGCGGATGGGCAGCGAGCCGGTGTCCTTCATCCACTCCAGCTGCTGTTCGGCCGCGGTCAGCCAGGTCAGGAACGTGGCGGCGGCCTTGACCCGCCGGTCGTCGTGCTTGAACACCACCCAGTTGTCGGGCCCGGAGACCGTCTCGTGGTTGCCGTTCGTACCGGGGAGCTGGGCGACGCCGTAGTCGACCTTGGCGGCCTGCAGGTCGGGCAGCACCCACGGACCGGCCAGGAACATGCCGAGCCGGCCCGATTCGAAGAGCTTCTGGCCCTTCTCGGCCGGGCTGGAGTCGAGGTAGAGCGACTTGTCGTCGATGGCCATGCCGCGCAGCAGGCCGAGCGCCTGCTGTCCGGCGGCGGAGTTGAAGACGGCCTTCTTGCGGTCGGGGGAGAGCACGTCGCCGCCCGCCTGCCAGACCAGCGGCCACAGGCCCCAGACGGCCTCCTCGCCACCGCTGATCGCCCAGGTGGTGCCGAAGGTGCCGGACCCGGCGTCGGTGGTCTTCTTGGCGATCGCCCGGAAGTCGTCCCAGGTCCAGTCGGGCTTCGGCGCCTCGACCCCGGCCTTGGCCAGCAGCTTCTTGTTGTACAGGACCACCATGTTGTCGACCACCGCCGGGAAGCCGATGACCTTGCCCTCGACGGTGGCCGCCTCCCGCTCGCTGGCCCAGAAGTCCGCCCAGCCGACGGCCGGATCCTTGGCGTACTGCGTGAGGTCGGCCGTCTTCGGGTTCCTGGCCAGGTTGGGCGCCCAGGAGCCGTACAGGTAGGCGATGTCGGGATAGGCGTCGGAGGTCAGCGCGGCGGTGAGCTTGGGCAGCATGCCGTCAGCGGTCGCGGCCCCGGACTCGAGGCTCACCTTGATGTCCGGATGGGCCTGGTTGAACTGGGCCACCAGCTTCGCGATCGACTTGGCGGCGGCGTCTGACTGGCCGTCCCAGACGGTGATCCGCACCGGGCCGCCCGCCTGCTCGCTCCCGGCCGGCGAGCCGCAGCCGGTCGCGAGCAGGGCGAGGCCCGTGACGGTGGCCAGGGCGCGCCTCATCGGACGCCCTCGGGAAGGAGATCGCCGTGAGCGGCGATCATCTCGTCCACGAGGTCGTGGATCTGCTGGAGGGTGAGCGTGGCGGCGGCGTTCGGGTCGAGCATGGCCGCGTGGTAGACGTGCTCGCGGCGGCCTTCGAGCGCCGCCCGTACCGTCAGGTCGCCGACGTTCAGGAACGTCTGGTTGAGCGCGGCGAGCTGGGGCGGCAGGTCGCCGATCCGGGTCGGGCGCATCCCCGACCGGTCGACCAGGCAGGGCACCTCGACGCAGGCGTCGGGCGGCAGGTTACTGATCAGCCCGTCGTTGCGTACGTTGCCGTGGACCACCCTGCGGGTGCCGGTCTCGATCGAGTGGATGACCTCGGAGGCCAGCTCCATCGCGGGCTCGATCTCCACGCCCTCGCCGGCCGCCAGGCGCCGCTTGGTCTCCTCGTAGGTGTCGAGGTTCTCCTCCGACCAGCGCAGGTAGATGTCCACCGGGATGCGGAAGTGCGCCACCTGGTCGTCGTGGTGCAGGAACCAGGGCAGGTATTCCGAGCCGTGCTCGCTCGACTCGGTGGGGAAGTAGCCGAAGCGGCGGTACATCTCCACCCGCACGGTCCTGCGCAGGTCGGCATCCCGGGCGATCACGTCGTCGAGCGCCGGGTACAGGTCCCGGCCCTGGTGCTCGAACCGCAGCACGAACGCCTGGTGGTTGGCCCCGGCCGTGACGAAGGAGACCTCGTCCTCGGGTACGCCCACGAGCGAGGCGAGGCGGGCCTGCGTGTCGCGCACCGAGTGGCAGAGCCCGACGACCCGCTTGAAGTCGGTGCCCTGGTAGACGGCCCGGGGGATCATCGCCATCGGGTTGGTGTAGTTGAGCAGCAGGGAGTCCGGTGCCAGCTCGGCCAGGTCGTTCCCCAGCCCGACCATCACCGGGATCGTACGGAGCGCGCGGAAGATGCCGCCGATGCCGAGGGTGTCGGCGATCGTCTGGCGCAGGCCGTAGCGGCGCGGGATCTCGAAGTCGACGCGGGTCGCGGCGTGCCCGCCGACCGCGATCTCGTTGATGACGTAGTCGGCGCCGTCCACGGCGGCGCGGCGGTCGAGGTGGGCCTCCACCTTGGCGCCGAGGCCGAGCGCGGCGACCATCCACTCGGCCATGGCGGCCGCGGTGGCGAGCCGCTCGGGGTTGATGTCATGGAGGACCAAGGTCGAGTCCCCCAGCTCGGGGAAGGTCAGGATGTCGGAGAGGACGTTTTTGGTGAATTCGACGCTGCCGGCGCCGATGAAGACGATGCGTGCCATCGGGCTCTTTCCCTCCACGGACCACGGCGGGCGTGGCGGCCCGCTGCGTGCGGCGAGTATAGCCATCCATCCACGATACAGACTAGCATTCCGCTATACGGAAAGCCCTGAGAGCACGGCCTGGTCGGCGTTACACGCCTTTTGTGAGGAATTCTCGACATCGAGACAAGATTGACAGCGTGTGATCTTGCCCGATTTCCTTGGTGTCGGAATTACATTCCACCCCTCGGAATAGAAGGTGAGTGTATGATCAACCTCCGATCGTTCTTCACCCGGTCCGCCGTGGCCGCGGCGCTGGTCATCGCGCCGGTGGCGGTCCTCGGCGCCGCCGGATCGGCCGCCGCCGCGACCACTCCCAAGGCCGCCACTCCCAACGCCGCCACTCCCAACGCCGGCGCTCGTGCGGCGATCTGGAAGCCTCCGCTGCGGAGCCGCTGGCAGTACCAGCTCCAGGGCAACTCCGCCTACCCCGCCACCGGCGGCGTCAACGTCGACATCTGCCAGGTCCCGCAGACCGGGGGCGCCTGCGTGAAGCCGACGGTGTTCGACATCGACCTCTACGCGGACGCCGATGTGGTGGGCAACAACACCACGCTCAACACCGCCGCCGTCTCCGCCATCCACGCGAAGGGCGCCAAGGCGATCTGCTACGTCGACGCCGGCTCGATCGAGGAGTACCGGCCCGACTACCAGACGTTCGTCGACTGGGACAACAGCCACGGCAATTCCCTGCTGGGCAAGCCGTTCAGCGAGGAGTTCCCGAACGAGCGCTGGGCCAACATCAACAACGACAAGGGCCAGCGGGACTTCCTGCTGACGATGATGGCGGCCCGGGTCGACAAGTGCGCCCGGGCCGGGTTCGACGGCGTCGAGTTCGACGTGGTGAACGCGCACGAGGAGGGCAAGTCGGTCACCGGCTGGACGGTCACCCCGGCCACCCAGCTCATCTTCAACCGGGCCCTGGCCGCCCTGGGCCACGCCAAGGGCCTGTCGGTGGCGCTGAAGAACGACCTCTCCCAGGTGTCCGACCTGGTGGGGGACTTCGACTACGCGGTCAACGAGCAGTGCTTCGAGTTCGACGAGTGCGGGGAGCTGACGCCGTTCATCCAGGCGGGCAAGCCGGTGTTCCAGGTGGAGTACCTGACCTCGCCGGCCGGCTTCTGTGGCAAGGCGGCCACGCTCAACGTCAACGCCATCAAGAAGGCGACCGACTACTCCCTCAAGGATCTGCCCTACAAGCCCTGTAGGTAGGCGGGCGAGGTGGCCCCACCGGGGGCGGGGCCACCTTTCCGTAAAACAGAACGCTGTTCCGGGCTACCTACGGTTATGTGAGCAGGCGTCAAGGACTCGCGGAGCCCGTTGAGCTTTCCGAATAGCAGAATGCTCGTGCGCCTGGCGGAATCAATGCTACGTTCGGAGCCGAGTCGCGACAGGGGGAGGGCATCATGCGCGGGCTGGCCGGAAAGCGGGTGCTGATCAGTGGTGGCAGCAGCGGCATCGGCGCCGCCACCGCGCGCCGGTTCCTGGAGGAGGGCGCCCGGGTCGTCCTCGGCGGCCTCCACGAAGCCGAGGTGGACCAGGCGGTGACCGAGCTGGCCCCGCTGGGTGAGGTGCACGGGCTGGCGGGCGACATCAGCTCGGAGGACGACGTCACCCGGCTGGTGGACGGCGCGATCTCGACACTGCGCGGGATCGACGTCCTGATCAACAACGCGGGCATCGCCTGGCGCGAGCCGTTCCTGGAGATCACGCCCGACCACTGGGACCGGATCGTGTCGGTGAACCTGCGGGGGATGTTCCTGGTCGCGCAGGCCGTGGCCAGGCATCTGGTGGCGCGCGGCGCCGGCGGAGTGATCCTCAACATGTCGTCCACGAACGGGCTCGGCGGTGAGGCCGACTACGCGCATTACAACGCCTCCAAGGGCGGCGTGCTGTTGCTCTCCAAGACCATGGCCGTGGAGCTTGGAAAACACGGCATCCGCGTCAATTCCCTTTGTCCCGGATATATCAAGACCCCATTGAATTCCACCATCTCGGCCGGGCTGGCGGACGATTTCGTGTCGGCGTACGAACGCGACCACATCCCGCTCGGCCGGGCCGGGCTGGCCGAGGAGGTCGCGGCCGGGTACGCCTTCCTGGCCTCGGACGACGCCGCCTTCATCCACGGCACCGAGCTGGTCATCGACGGCGGGCAACTCGCCATCATGTGAGCACTTTTCTCGCTGATCGCGGCTGAATCGCCGTCATTAATACGCGTGGACTTTCCGATGAAACCGCGATCTCATATCCCCGCCGGTATCGCCGAGTGGGGAGAGATGAATGCGGAGAATAGTGGGCATCACCGCGGCCGTCGCGGTCACGATCGGCCTCGCCGCCGTGCCCGCAGCCACGGCGGCGAGTGCCTCGCCGCAGCCGGTCGAGATCACCCGGTTCCTCGGCGAGCAGCGACTGCCGTACAAGCTGTCCTACGCCGGCAGCACGGTCGGCGGCCTGTCCGGACTCGATCGCGACCCGCTCACCGGCACCTGGTATCTCATCTCCGACGACCGCGGCCGCTACGGCCCGGCTCGCTTCTACACCGGGCGTCTCGCCATCGACCGGACGACCGGCGCGTTCACCGGCGTGCAGCTCACCGGGGTCAACTCCTTCCTGCGTCCCGACGGGAGCACCTACCCGCCGTACGGCGAGCCCGACGCCGCCGATCCGGAGAGCATCCGCTACGACCGGTGGACCGACCGGCTGCTGTGGGGTGACGAAGGCGACCGCCCGGACGAGGGACACCCGGACATCCCGCCGTCCGGCCCGTACGTCCACCGGGCCGACGCCCACGGCCGGCAGGTCGGCGAGCTACCGATGCCCGCCAACCTGCGCATGACCGCCACGGACAGCGGGCCCAGGCGCAACTTCGGCATCGAGGGCCTGGCCCTCACCCCGCGCACGATCACGACCGTCACCGAGGGCCCGCGTTTCGAGGACGGGGAGCCGCCGACCGTCGAGCACGGCGCCCCGGCCCGCCTCACCGTATGGAGCCGCTTCGGGACCAAGCCGAGCGCCCAGTACGTTTACCCCATCGACCCCCTGCCCACCGCCCCCGTCCCGCCGACCGGGCACTCCGACAGCGGGGTCTCGGAGATCCTGGCGATCGACGAGCACCGGTTCCTTGCTCTGGAGCGCTCCTGGCTCGAAGGCGTCGGTTACCGGGTGAAGCTGTACGAGATCGACCTGCGTGGGGCCACGAATGTGCTGGCCAGGAACAGCCTGACGACCGGCGGGCCCTACCGGGCGGTCTCCAAGCGCCTGGTCACCGACCTCGACGACATCCGGACGCCGGTACAGAACCTGGAGAGCCTCGCCTGGGGGCCGCGGCTGCGCACGGGCGAGTGCACGCTGGTGATCGGATCCGACGACAACTTCTCCGCTGAGGAGACTACGCAGTTCCTGGCCTTCGCCACCCGGAGCTGCTGAACCCGCTCGAACCCGCTCGAACTCGCTTCGCAAAACGGTGAAGCATCGTGGGGGGCCTGGGCGCCCGAACTAGCCTGACTTTTCATGACGTACCGGCCGCCGCAACAGCCACCGTATCCACCTCACCACCAGCAGCAGTTCAACGCCCCGTATCCCCCGCAGCAGCAACCCCCCGCCTTCGCCCCGCCTCCCGTGGTGATCGACGTCGGCGGGGACGCCAAGACGAAGGCGTTGATCGGCGGCTCCGTGGCCGGGGTCATCGGGCTCATCACGATCGTGTCGTCGCTCACCGGCCAGGTCAGGGGCGGTGCCGGGACCACTGTCGTCGCCGTGCTGTTCGGGCTGCTGTTCCTGGCCATCGGGGCCCTCCCGATCATCACGTGGCGCAAGCTCAGCCGCCCCCGCAGGCTGGTTTTCGACGGTTACGGCGTGCGCTGGGACGATCCCCAGGGCCGGCCGTGGTCCGTGCCGTGGGCCGAGCTGTCGGGGGTGGGCATCTCGCGCACCCAGCAGCGCCGGGTCAAGCTCGCCGACTACATCATGCGCAAGGTGATGGTGCGCCTCGATCTCTTCCCCGCCGACCCCGGGTTCCGCGCCCGCCACCCGGAGTTGGAGCACCTGTGGGAGTTCCACACGGTCAAGAACGGTTACCGGCTGCCTCTTGGCTCCAACCCCAAGTACATTCCGGTCATCGAGCGGGCTATGCGGCAATATCATCCCGCGGCCTACCTGGGGATCCGCGACGAGGGGTTCATGGTCGGCCTGGTGTAGGGACCGCAATGTCTCTCTGGAGGGACCCCCTTCGGGGAGGGGAGGAAGACGGTCCGTCGGGCTGGGGTCTCTGGGTGGCGTCAGTGGGGGCGGGAGAGGCGGCGGGCGGCCAGCAGGAGGGAGAGCAGGCCTACCCCGGCGGTGACGGCGAGTTCCATGAGGACGGGCGAGTGGACGGTGGCGGGCTCCGGCCGGGCGAGGTACGGGGCGATGGTCCGCCGGAGCAGGTCGATCACGTAGGTGAGCGGGTTGGCCATCATCAGAGCGGTCAACCAGCCCGGCAGGCCCGCGATCGGGAACAGCGCGCCCGACAGGAACACCAGCGGCGTCAGCGCGCACCCCAGCGCCGCGTGGAAGGACGGCGTCGGGGAGATGACCACGGCCAGCAGGGCGACGAACGCGGTCATGGCGAACGCGATCAGCGCCATCTCGGCGACCAGGGCGAGCATCAGCTCAGGCGCGTACGGGATGTGCGCCACCCCCGCCAGACCCAGGACGAACACGCCCTGACAGGTGGCCACCGTGGCGGCGCCCGCGCACCGGCCCGCCAGCAGGCTCACCCGATGGACGGGCGCGACCAGCATCTCCCTGAGGAAGCCCGCCTCGCGGTCGGCCGCGACGGAGGCGCCGATGGCGATCGCGGGCGCCTGGACGGTCATCAGCAGTACGCCGGGAAACAGGTAGGTGAGATAGCCGCCACCGCCCGGGAGCATGGCGCTGAGCCCGGTGCCGAGGACCAGCAGGTACACGACCGGCTGGACCAGGGTCATGATCAGGCGGGCGGGGTTGCGGACATAGTGGAGCAGTTCGCGCTGCCACACCACGTGGGCGGCCCGCGTCTCCCACCAGAGCCGGCGCAGCAGACGTGACCAGACGGAAGGACGGGCGTCCACGGTCACGGCCACACCCCCGGACGTGACGCGCCGTCCAAGGTCCGGCCGGTGTAGCGCAGGAACACCTCGTCGAGGCTGGGACGGCGTACCTCGATCGAATGGACGGGCACCCGCAGCACGGTGCACACCCAGGGGATGGCGGTGGCCGCGTCGGTCACCTGGACGTACAGGCCGTCGGGCCCCCACGCGCTCGACAGGCCCAGGTAGTCGGACAACGTGGCGGCCGCGGCCTGGTCGTCGCCGGTGCGCAGATGGATGCGGTCGGTGCCGATCAGTCGCTTCAGCGCGGCCGGGGAGTCGTCGGCGACCACCCGGCCCCGGTCGACCATGGCGATGTGGTCGCAGTATTCGGCCTCCTCCAGGTGATGGGTGGTCAGGAACACGGTGATGGCCCGGCGATGGCGCAGCTCACGCAGGTGCTCCCAGATCTCCGCGCGGGCCTGCGGGTCCAGGCCCACCGTGGGCTCGTCGAGGAACAGCACCCCCGGCTCGTGCAGCAACCCGCGGGCGATCTCCAGCAGGCGTCTCATGCTGTCGGACAGGGTGCGTACCAGCGTGTCGCCGCGGCCGGTCAGGCCCACGAGGTCCGCGGCCTCGGCCACGCGGCGGCGCGCGTCGTGTTTGCCCAGGCCGTAGAGCGTGGCGTGGAAGGCGAGGTTCTCGCGTACGGTCAGGTCGGCGTCGACGGTCGGCTCCTGGAAGACCAGCCCGATGCGCCGGCGTACCTCCTTCGGGTCGTCGCGCACGTCGATGCCCGCGACGAGGGCCCGGCCGCCGCTGGGCCGCAGCAGCGTGGACAGCATCGAGATCGTGGTGGACTTGCCGGCCCCGTTGGGCCCGAGGAAGCCGAACATCTCCCCGGCCTCGACGTTCAGGCTGATCCCGCACACAGCGCGCATGCCCTGGTAGGACTTGCGCAGCGAGCGGGTGTGGATCGCCCCCGGCCTCATGGGGCGGTCGGGGGGGCCGCGACGGTCATGATCGGCCGGTAGTAGCCGGCCGGGTAGGGCTCGCCGACGGGCTGCCCGTTCACCTGCACCCAGGCGTGCGCGCGGAACGGCTCCACGCGCACCCCCGCGCACCAGGTGGGCCAGGTGCCCCGGAGCCGGCACAGGATGGCCGTCGCCAGCGAGCGCTGCAGGCAGGCGGGCCCGGCGCAGCGCGCGCTCACGGCGACCACGTCGTCCCTGGCGGCCAGGGCCTGCGCGGCCGTGGCGGCGACGGCGCCGCGCCGGATCACCCCTAGGACGCGCCGGATGCGGTACGGCCTGAGCCCGGCCAGTGGCCGGGCCGCGGCGACGGCAAGGAGCGCCACCGATGTCCTGGCCGGCGAAACCCGAGCGCGTGACTCGGAGGCCATCGGGTGGCTCACGGCCTCACCAGCCCGGCTCGGCGCAGGGCCGCCAGCAGGTCGGCGACGTCGCGGTCCGCCTGCTCGACGGACAGCCCCGGATGGTTGCCGGTCAGCCTCTTGGCCACCTCGCCCGGAGAGGCGCCGCAGAGCAGGGCGCGCAGGACCAGCGTGGCGGTGGCGTTGAGCTGCCAGTAGCGGCCGGCGTGCTCGTCGAGCAGCACCATGCCGTCGATGGAGTGCGCGGCGGACACGCCGCCGCGCAGGCTGAAGGGCATCAGGAGTCTCCCGTGGTCATGGCCGGCATCCGGTGTGGGGTCAGTGAGCGCAGCCATATCTCGCAGGCGAGCGTCTGCGACAGGGGTTCCATGACGTGCGGCCGCGGGTGCACGCCGAGCAGGGCGGCACGCAGGGCGCCGGTGTCGATCAACCCGAGCCGGCCGAGCTCCGACGCCTCGAACAGCTCCAGCACGCTGTCACGATGGCGCCGCCAGCCGGCGTAGAAGTCGGCGCCGTATTCGCCCTTGGTCGAGCGCTCCAGCATCTCGGCCGGCACGACGCCGTCCATCGAGGCCGCCAGCAGCGGCTTGTAACGGCCGAGGCCGGCGCGCTCGTCCGGCCGTACCGACAGCGCGGCCTCGATCACGGCGTCGTCCAGGTAGGGCGCGGCGTACGGGAGACCCAGGCGGGAGGTGGCCTGGTCGATCTGGCGCAGCCCGGCCCCGCCGGTGCGCGCGTAGAGCAGGGTCTGGTGCTGGGCACGTAGCGGCGACAGCGGCGCCGGCCGCGCGGCGGCGATCCCGGCCAGTACGTCGCGGGCCGCGTGCACGGCGCAGGCGGTGGCCCAGGGCGGCATGCGCAGCGGCGGCCCCCAGGCCATCGAGTAGGGGTCCGCGACCGCGGGCGTGGTGCTCAAGTCGGCGACACAGCGTTCCAGCCAGGCCGGGTGGTCGGTGCGGTCGGCCAGCGCCCGCAGCATCCGCCACCAGGAGCTGCGCCAGCGGGCCCGGCGGGCGCGGAGGTGCGCGGGCGCCGTGAACGGGCGGTCTCTGACCAGGTCGTGAAGGTAGGGCGGAAGCGCGGAGAACAGCTCGTCGCCGCCGACCCCCATCAGGTGCAGCCGGGAACCGGCGGTGCTCAGCCGCCAGGCCAGGTCGGCCAGCCGCGCCGCGTCGCGTACCCAGCCGGAGGGTTCCTCCATCGACGGCTGGGGCTCGGTCAGCTCGGCGAACCACAGCGGGAGCTCGTCGCTGCCGATGACGTGGTGCGTCGCATCCGGAAGGCCGGTGGCCGCGCGGAAAGCCCAGGCCGGGTCGTCGTTGCCGGGGTCCATGCCCTCGCAGTGCACGGTGATCAGGCTTGCCCGGCCGCGGGCGGCCAGGAAGCAGAGGCTGGTGGAGTCGATGCCGCCGGACAGGTCGGCGCTGATCGTGCCGCCGTCGGCGGTGCACGCGTCCACGGCGCCGGTCAGCGCCTCGCGGAGCGCCGTCGCCCCCTCAGCCAGGGGCAAGGCCGGTTCGGGTGGGTGCCACCAGGTGCGGATGCCGGTCATGCCGGTGGGCTCGATCAGCAGCGTACGGTCGGGCGGCAGGCAGCTGACGTCGCGCCACACACCGAGGTCCTGCAACGGGCCGACCACCCCGCTCGGCAGCAGCCGCGTGGCCAGCACCCGTTCGTCGATCCGCCCGCCGGTCGCCCACGCGAGCACGTCGGAACGGCTGGCGGCCACGGTCACACCGCGTACGCGGGCGTGGAAGACGCGGCGGACGGCCGAGGCGGTGCCGCGCACCGCCACCCGGCCGTCGATCGAGGCGACCAGGTGGAAGCTGCCCGTCAGCCCCGCGACGACCTGCTCGATCCGCTCGACGTCGGATATCCGGGCCAGCCGCAGGGCCAGGTCAGTGGCGGTGACCGGGCAGCGCCCGACCACCGCCACCCGTGCCGCTCCCGCCGCCGCCAGACGGATCTGGTGGCCGGGCCAGTCCCCGATCAACCACGGCCGCCCGGAGGCGTGGTCGATCACCTGACTGGCTCCAGGAAGCAGCACGCCTGCCGCGGCAAGACCGGCTTCACCGTCGGGGAGGACGGCGAACCACATCTCACCTAGCACCGAAGCTCCCGCCCGTCAGCCGGAGAACCACTGGAACGGCTGGGGGCCCAGTCAAGGACGAAGCCTGACGGGAAACCGCGCGTCAGGTCGGCGAAGTCGCCGACTTCGGCCAGGGCCGGCGGCTCGTACGCGGCTGGTGCGTGCATGACCTTCTCCTTTCAGAGATGATGTCGGTCACGCCCATGTCTATCTACCTGGCACTGTCACTGACAGTAGCTATTCGGTTACTAATAGCGATGACCATGGTCACGGTTTCTGTGCCGACCGGCTACTGGTCGCAGGGGACTGGGGACGGGGCACGCAGAGGGGCTAGTAGGGACGGGCGCGCAGGGAGTTGGGACGGGCGCGCAGCGGGTTGGGGACGGGCACGCAGCGCATCGCGCCGCCGTCGGCGCCGAGCCAGCGCAGTAGCAGGTTGGCCTTGGCGGGCACGTGGTCGGCGGCCAGCAGGGCGCGGACCTCTATGTGGTCCGCCGCGTACCCGGCGAGCAGATCTCTGGCCCGCGCCCACAGCGCGCCGCCGAGGCCCGGGTGGCGCTCCTCGATCGCGCCGGCGATCTCCCAGAGATTGTTGGTCACCAGGCAGTAGACCAGCCGCTCCCAGCCGTAGGCCGCGCTGACGCCCGGTGTCGTGTCCGGGTGCCGGTCGGCGACCAACTTGACGCCCTCGTGGTCACGGAAGATCACCTGTGCCGGGGCGCCGGTGGCGTCCACGCCGATCAGTACGTTCTGCAGGTGGCACTCCAGGACCACACCGTGACGCAGGTACGCGTGCAGGACCGGCGGTACGACGTGCTCCAGGTAGCCCTGCCACCAGGCGAGCGCCCGGTCCTCGTCGAGGCCGTCGAGCGGGTTGCCGGGAAAGCCCTCGCTGATCCCCGCCGCCAGCAGTGCCGCCAGGCCGGGACGCAGGTGCGCCCCCAGGCCGTCGCGCACGACCACCGCCAGCGCCTCGCCGCCGTCGCCATCGCCGAGGTCCACGGTGCGGTAGCCCCGGTCGGAGAGTACGGACGGTCTCGGCAGGTGGGCGGGCAGGTCGTCGAAGACCTCCCGCAGCCGGCTGTCTATGGTGGTCAGCCGGCGCAGGTCATGGACCCAGAGGCGGCGGACGTCGTTGGTGATCCGGACGTCGAGACTGAACTTGCAGAACAGGTCTACGTCGGGCAGATACACGGTGCGCAGCGAAGAGGTGGGTACGGCCACGGCGGTGGTTTCGCCGAGATAGCGCGCAGCTTCGCCCAGGTTCTGCAGCCGCCCGTCCCGCAGGGCGGCGTGGCCGCCCAGCAGCTCCAGTTGCCAGGGGTGGGCGGGCAGCAGGAGGCCGCCATCGGGCGGCGGCGGTCCGAGGGCGTCCAGCGCGGTGGCGTCGCCCTCCTCCAGCACGATCTCGGGCGCCAGCCCGAGCAGGATCAGCGGGAACCGGGCGCTGGCCTCGGGCGCGTAGGGGAGCCAGGCGTCCGGACCGAGGCCGCCACGGGCCTTGGGCGCCGGGTGGTAGCGGTGCCCGGCGACCAGGGCCTGCTCGGACCGCAGGAACAGCTCGGTGGGTTCGATGAACGGCTGGGTGCTGGATGTGGGGGTGCGCCGGGTGGACAGCAGAGTGGCGACGACGTCTCTGCTGTGGCGGATCTCGCTCGCGAGGGTGTCGTTGGACACGCCGGTGTACGCGGTCAGCTCCTTGGTGGTCAGCGCCACCAGGAGGTCCAGGGACAGAGGGAGCCAGCCATCGGGCGTGTACAGGGCGGGGTGGCCGGGGTAGCGTCCGGCGCGAACGCGCAGCAGGTGGCCGGTCGTGGGCAGACGGTAGGTCTGGTGGCCGTCGTTCTGGCCGCTCTCGGGGCTGACCACTTCGCGGACCAGGCAGTTGAGGAGAGCCGTCATCGTGAGAGCGTCGGCGACGGTCACCTGTGCCGGGTCCGGCCCCTCGGGATGGTGTGCCATCGCGGATCCCTCACCACTCGTATCGGTGGTCATACACGGGGTAACTACCCGTTATGAGTATTGAATTGGAGGATCCCCCTCAAGGTCGGGCAGAAGCGGAACTTGCCGCAAAGCTGGCACAGGTCCGTCCCGGTCTGGCCGCCGCCTACGCCGAGGCGCTGCCGGGGGCGCGGGCCACCATCCTGGGCCTGCTCTGGCGGGGCCTGCTGTACGAGCCGGTGCCC
This sequence comes from Nonomuraea sp. NPDC050022, assembly GCF_044460705.1. Lineage (NCBI taxonomy): Bacteria > Bacillati > Actinomycetota > Actinomycetes > Streptosporangiales > Streptosporangiaceae > Nonomuraea > Nonomuraea sp. NPDC050022. Next base: position 54,472 of record NZ_JBITKE010000004.1, on the reverse strand, counting down.
GGGTTGGCCGGGCGGGATGGCGCGGCCGGGCGGGTCCGGTTGGCGGATGGACGTCTGCTCACCGGGCCCAGCCGCCTCGCGTACGACCTGGGGGCGGGGGAGGACCCGGCGGTGCTGCTGGATGGGCGGGCCTACACGCGGCCGGGCGAGCTGTTGGCCGCGCTCGGGCTGCCGGGATCGGAGCGCTTCGGCGCCGATCTGGACCGCAGCGTCGCCTCCCTGGCGCTCGCGCGGGCCGGAGCCAGGCTGGGGCTGGGGACGGGGGCGGAGGAGGGGTCGCTGGAGTGGTTCGAGCAGAGTGTGGTGGACGGGCATCCCTATCATCCGTCCTGTCGTAACCGGCCGGGGGTGTCGCCGGCGGAGCAGATCGCGTACATGCCCGAACATCGGCCCGTCGTCGACCTGGATCTGGTGGCGGTGCCGGCGTCGCGGTGCGTGGTCATCGGAGCCTGGCCCGACTGGCTGCGCGACGGTGACCGGCTGCTGCTGCCCGCCCATCCGTGGCAGAGCAGGCATGTGCTGCCGGAGCTGGGGTTCCGGCCGTTCGTGGCCGGTGGGATAGCGGCCCGGCCGCTGATCTGTGTACGAACGCTCGCGCCCGTCGGCGGCGGGCCGCATTTCAAGACGGCGTTCTCCACGCGGCTGACGTCCAACGTGCGGGACATCTCGCCGGGCTCGATCCGTGACAGCGCGCCGCTCTCGGCCATGCTGGTGCACCTGGTCCGGCGGCTGGGCGGGCCGCTGCGGATCACCCGCAACCTGGCCGCCGCCTGCGCGGTGGTGGATGGCGAGCCCAGTGCCGACCTGGCGGTCCTGGTGCGCGAGTCGCCGACGGAGTACGCGGGCGCGGGCGAGACCGTGCTTCCCGTGGCGGCCCTCATCGTCCGGCCCCCGACCGGTGGCCCGCCCTTGATTCACGGCATCGTCCAGTCTCCGACCGATGGTCCACCCTTCATCCATGGTGTCGTCCAGTCTCCGTCCGGCGGTCCACGGCTGGATGCGGTCGTGGAGTGGCTGGGGGAGTTCGCGCGGCAGGCGTTGGAGGCGGCGCTGGGGCTGTTGGCGTACGGCGTGACGTTGGAGGCGCATGGGCAGAATCTCCTGGTCGTCCTGGACCGTCACGGTCGCCCGATCCGTCTGGTCTATCGGGACCTGGCCGACATCCGCGTCAGCCCGGCGCGCCTGCGCCGCAACGGCCTTACGCCGCCACCGCTCAGTGCCCGCCTCATCACCGACGATCCGGACGAGCTGCACGCCAAGCTGTTCGGCTCGCTCGTCGGCACCACGTTCAGCAGCCTCGTCTCGGCTCTCGGGCAGGGTGACCGGGAGGTGGAGGGGCGGCTGTGGGCGGTGGTGGCGGCGGTGGCCGGCCAGGTCTTCGACGACCTGCCCGCCACCGCCGACACCCGCGCTGACCGGGCGGCGCTGTTCGGCGCGGAGCTCCCCGTCAAAGCGCACACGGTGATGCAGTTCGAAGGCGGCCTCACCGGCGACCGCTGGGCGCGGCTGCCCAACCCGCTGTCGCGGACCTGACCCACGCGCCCCTCAGACGTCGAAGCCCACCGGCACCCGGGCCCCCGTGCGGGCCGACTCCAGGGCGGCCGTCACCATGGCCAGGCTGCGGATGTTGTCATGGCACTCACCCTGCGGCGGTCGACCGGTACGCAGACCGGCCAGGAACTCCTCCAGCCCCTCCGCCAGCCCGCTGAACCGGGCCCGCCCCGGGTACCGGTCAGGTTCGGGTGGATGTCTGCGTACCTTGTGGCCGTTTGCCCCTTCCACCGTCGGCCGCCGTTCGCCGTCCCAGCGCGCCGTGCCGTGCGTGCCGGCGGCCCGCCAGCTGCCGGTCCAGGACGTCGCCTGGCCGGGCGCGGACCAGCTCCCCGTGAAGGTGTAGCGGAGCCCGCCGGTCATCTCGAAGATCGCCGTGGCCGAGCAGGTGCCGGGATACCAGGTCCACGGCGGCCGGAACGACTCGCAGTAGACGCTGACCGGATCGGCCCCCGACACCGCGCGGGCCGCGTCGAACAGGTGAATGGCCATGTCCTGTAACAGCGGGTGCTCCAGCGTGTCCAGGAACGGCGGCCCCTTGTACGGCATGAAGAACTCCGAGGTCAGCAGCCCGAGCGGCCCGAGCTCGGCCACCGTCCTGCGGAAGGCCACCAGGTTCGGCAGAAAGCGGCGGTTCTGGTTGACCGCGAACAGCCGCCGCGCCCGGTCCGCCGCGCTCACCATGCTCCGCGCCTCGTCGAGCGTGATCGACATCGGCTTCTCGCTGAGCACCGACACCCCACGCTCCAGGGCGGTGACGGTGACCTCGCGATGAGCCCCGGGTACGGTGCAGTTGACGATGAAGTCGGGCTCCTCGCCGTCGAGCACGGCGGTGAGGGAGGCGCTGACGGGCAGCCCGTCCAGGCCCAGGGCGGCGGCGGAGGCGCGGGCGCGCTCCTCGGCCACGTCCACCCAGCCGACCAGCTCGGTGCCGGGATGGGCGAGCAGTTCGGGTGCCCATTGGCCGCCGATGTACCCGGCGCCGACGACCACGGCCCGCAGCGGACGGTCCTCGTCGAGGGTGATGAAGGTCATGCGGCTCCTACCAGGTGATGGGGGTGTGGGCGTTCCGCAGGGGGTCGCCGACGCCGGACGCGGGGGCGGCCCACAGCACCGCGTTGGCCAGCACGCGCCGTACGTCGGGGTGGTGGTAGACCGGGTGCCCCTGGTCGCCGGGGCTGAAGTAGAAGACCCGGCCCAGGCCCCGGCGGTAGCAGCAGCCGCTGCGGAAGACCTCGCCGCCGCTGAAATTGCTGACGAAGACCAGCTCGTCGGGTTCCGGGATACCGAACGGTTCGCCGTACGTCTCCTGCTCGCCGATGACCAGCGGACGCGGTACGCCCTCGGCGATGGGATGGCCGGGGGCGACCGTCCACACCAGCTCGCGCTCGGCCGCGTCGCGCCAGGTGAGCGAGCAGGTGGTGCCCATCAGTTTGCGGAAGATCTTCGAGTAGTGGCCCGAGTGCAGCACCAGCAGGCCCATCCCGCCGAGCACGCGCTGATGCACCCGCTCCACGACCTCGTCGGACACCTCCTCGTGGGCCATGTGCCCCCACCAGGTGAGCACGTCGGTCTCGGCGAGAACCTTCTCCGACAGCCCGTGCTCCGGTTCCTCCAGGATCGCGGTGCGCACCTGTACGTGGTCGCCGAGCCGTTCGGTCAGACCGGCGGCGATCGCGCCGTGAATGCCCTCCGGGTAGCGCAGGCGTACGTCCTCCTCGCGTGGCTCGTGGTAGTTCTCGCTCCAGACGGTGACCTTGATCGGCATCCGTGTGCCTCCCCGAGGGGCCCTGCGGCCCTCTGAACGTCGTGGACCCTTTGTTGGATGGTTCTCGCCGCTATCGGAGGCGTTGAAGCCGGTTTCAGGGGAGAGGATGGCCCCGATGTGCCTTTCGTGGCGATTCAAGGCCAGGTGACTCCGCTGGCCGTAAAGCACGGCCACATCCGGCCGGTGGCGGCGTCGTCTGCGCTGATCCTTCTTCGCGGATGATGAGCTGAAGGTCGCAAAGCCGCATGTTGCCCAGGAGTGCCCATGTCCACGATTGAGACGCCGGAATCCCAGCAACGCCCCGCCGAGCCGCCGGTCATCGAAGAGCCGGGCCGCCGCAGGTGGGTGACCGCGGGGATCGGCTCGGCCGTCGCGCTGGTCGCCCTGGCCGCGGCCGGGTACGGCATCTTCCAGACCGTCTCGGCCAAGCCCGCCCAGCCGTACGGCGGGACGCCGCCCTGGTCCATCCCGGACGACCCGGCCCCCGGGATGAAGGCCGCCGGTCTCACCGCCGGGCCGATGGGCACCGCCGAGCACTACCACGCCCATCTGAGCCTCTTCGTGGACGGCAAGGAGGTGGCGGTCCCGGCCAACATCGGGATCGAGGGGGAGGACATGACCCCCGTACACACCCATGATGACCGCGGCGTGATCCACGTCGAATCCCGCGCCAAGGGCGAGGTCTACACCCTCGGCCAGATCTTCAAGCAGTGGGGCGTCACCCTCTCGGCGAACCAGATCGGCGCGCTGCGGACCGGCAACGGCAAGGTCCTCACCACCCAGGTCGACGGCAAGCCGTTCACCGGCGACCCGGCGAGCATCGCGATCAAGGCGCACGAGCAGATCTCGCTCGTGTACGGCGTGCCGGACCCGTCCTTCACCCCGCCGACCAGCTTCGCGTTCAAGGCGGACGAGTAGTCAAGCCGGCCGGGTAGTCACGCGAGCCGGACGAGTAGTACTCACGCCGATCGCTGCGTCAGCCGGTAGCGCGACGGCGGGATCCCGTAGCGGTCGACGAACGCCTGCCGCAGCGTCTCGGCCGTGCCGAAGCCGCAGCGGGCCGCCACACCGGCCATCGGCAGGGTGGTCGAGGCCAGCAGGTGGGCGGCCGCCTCCGTACGGGCCTGCCGGACGAACCGGCCGGGTGTCTGGCCCAGGTCCTTGATGAACAGCCGGGTCAGGTGCCGCTCGCTCACCCCGGCGTCGGCCGCCAGTGTGGCGGTGGTCAGGTCGGCGGCCAGGTGGCTGGTGACGTACTCGGTCACCTGCCTGACCAGCTTGTCCGCGCCCGCCGGCGCGCCGGTGAAGATGCTCATCTGCGCCTGGTTGCCGGGCCGTTGCAGGTAGGTCACCAAGGTGCGGGCGACCTTCCTGGCCAGGTCCGCGCCGTGGTCGTCCTCGACGAAGGCCAGCGTGAGGTCGAGAGCGCTGGTGACGCCGGCCGCCGTGATGACGTTGCCGTCGCGGATGAAGATGGGGTCGGGGTCGAAGGTCACCGAGGGGTGCCGGACGGCGAGGTCGTGCGCCCACTCCCAGTGCGTGGTCACGCGCCGGCCGTCCAGCAGGCCCGTCGCGGCCAGGATGCCGGCGCCCGTGCACACCGACGCGACGCGGCGGCTCTCGCGGGCGAGGCGGCGCAGGTGCGCCAGGATCGGCTGGTTCTCCGCCGCTTTCTGGTGGCCGATGCCGCCGACGACGACGACCGTGTCGAGGGGGCCGGTGACGCGTTCGAGGACTTCCTGGGCCTGCAGCGTCAGCCCGGTGCCGCAGGTGATGGGGTTGCCGCCGAGGGTGGCGAGCCGCACCTCATAGAGGGGGCGGCGGGCGTGGTGGTTGGCCGTCACCAGGGAGGTGGTGATGCAGGCGATGTCGAGCAGCTCCGCCGCCGCGTATCCGATGACGATGATCCGCCGTACGGTCATGGCCAGACCCTACGTCGGAAGGACCGGGACCCCAAGTTTCCGGACCTGTCGATTTGCCCGCCTTTTGGCGGGGAGACGCGGGGTGGGACAGTCGGCGCATGACACAGAGATCATGGGGCCGATTCGCCTGGCACTACGTGGAGATGGTCATCGCGATGTTCGTCGGGATGCTCGTGCTCGGCTTCCTGTTCGACGCCGTCGGGTTCGGGCTGTCGTACGACCGGGATCCCGAGCCGGCCTACCTGCTCATGGCGTTCGACATGTCCGTCGGCATGGCCGTCTGGATGCGCTTCCGGGGTCACGGGTGGGCCGGCACGCTGGAGATGTGCGCCGCCATGTTCGTGCCGGTCGTGCCGCTGTTCCCGCTGCTGTGGCTGGGGGTCGTCGACGGGATGGGGCTGATGATGGCCGCGCACGTGGCGATGTTCCCGCTCATGCTGCTGGTGATGCTGCGCCGGCGCGACGAGTACGCCCACGCGCACTGAACCGGCTGGCGTTTGTAGCAAGCGTTTGGTTGGATCACCGTATGGACGACCGCGAGATCGCCGACCGCCTCCAGATCGCCGAGGTGCTGGCCCGCTACGCCTACGCCATCGACTCGGGGGACTGGGACCTGCTCGACGAGGTGTTCACCCCTGACGCGGTGATCGACTACCAGACGGCGGGCGGCATCCGCGGCACGCGGGCCGAGGCCAAGATCTGGCTCGCCGACGTCCTGGCCAACTGGCCCGGACGGCTGCACCTGATCGGCGCCACGAGGATCGCCTTCGAGGCCGGCGAGGCCCGCGTGAGCGCGTCGTTCGCCGACACCCTCGCTCCCTCGCGCGAACTGGTCTCCGCCGACAGCAAGGGGCTGATCCAGGGCGGGGGCTGGTATCACCACCGGATGCTGCGCACCGCCGACGGCTGGCGGAGCCGCGAACTCGTCGAGGAGCAGTCCTGGCGCACCATCAGGTGATAACGGCGCCGGTGCTGCCGCGCGGAGTCAGCCTGGCCGCCTGGTCCTCGAACGGGGGGACGGCCTCGCCCGCGATCAGGGCCAGCAGCCGCTGGGCGGCGTGCGCTCCGTACGCCGGAATGTCCCGGGTCAGCGCGGTGAGCGGTGGGCGGACGACCTGCGAGAGCGGGGAGTCGTCCCAGGCGACGATCGACAGGTCGCGCGGCACGTCGAGCCGCATCTCCTGGGCGACCGACAGGCCCGCCACCGCCATGATGTCGTTGTCGTAGACGATCGCGGTGGGCCGCGCCGCCGAGCTGAGCAGCCGCCTGGTCGCCCTGGCGCCCTCCTCGCCCGTGTAGTCGGTGTGCACGGTCACGTGCTCGGCCGCGCCGGCGCACGACTCCGCGAACGCCCGATCGCGTACGGCCGTGTGGACCAGATCGGACAGTCCGGCGACGCGGGCGATTCGGCGGTGCCCGAGCGCGACGAGATAGGCGATGGTCTCGCGGATCGCCTCGCCGTCGTCGGACCAGACCGCCGGCAGCGGGCCCGATTCGGCGGGATGGCCGATCACCACGACCGGCATGCCCAACTGCTCCATGGCGGGCACCCTGGCGTCGGAGTAACGCAGGTCGACGAGGAAGGCGCCGTCCGTACGGCTCTCGCCCCACCAGCGCCGGTAGACCTCTATCTCCTGCTCATGGTCGGCGACCACCTGGAGCATCAGGGCGTACGAGTGGTCCGCGAGCTCGCCCTCGATGCCGCTGATGAGCTCCATGAAGAACGGCTCGACGCCCAGGAAGCGCGCGGGACGGCACAGCGCGAGCCCCACGGTGTGGGCCCTGGCGCCGTTCAGCGCGCGGGCGGCGCTGTTGGGCCGCCAGCCGATCTCCTCGGCGATGGCGACGATCCTCGCCCGGGTGGCCTCCGACACCCCCGGCTGACCGTTGAGCGCGTAGGAGACCGCCACCTTGGAGACTCCCGCCCGGCTGGCGATGTCGGCGATCGTCGGTCGCTTCACGAGACCCTCCTGTGAACCGGTTATCTGCCCACACCCTAGGCCACCCACTCCATATGGCCGGTGGCCACGGTCAAAGCACTTATCCGGTTCAGTCAGAAATAGTTACCCGGCAGAGGCATAGCGCGGCAGGCTTCCCGGCGTCTGAGGGCTGATATCAACCCTTTGGAGGTGGTCGTGGACGCTGCGGACGAGCAAGGCTTCCGCGAGTTCGTCTCTGCGCGCTCTCCCGCCCTGATGCGGCTCGGCTTCCTGCTCACCGGTGGTGACCAGCACGGCGCCGAGGACTTGGTCCAGACCGCACTGACGAAGCTGGCGGCCAAATGGCAGCGGGTCGAGGCGCCCGAGGCGTACGCCAGGCAGATCATGTACCGCCAGCAGGTGAGCTGGTGGCGCGCGGCCAACCGGCGCAGCGAGGTCGTCCAGGCGGCCCCGCCCGACCTGCCAGGAGCGGACCGCACGCACCAGAGCGAGCTGCGCCTGGTGCTGCGCGGCGCTCTGGCCAAGCTCACCCCGAAGCAGCGCACGGTACTCGTGCTCCGCTATTTCGAGGACCTGCCCGACCACCAGGTCGCCCGCGAGCTGGGGTGCTCGGTCGGCACGGTCAGAAGCACCACGCACCGATCACTTGCCCGGCTGCGGCTGATCGCCCCCGAACTGGCCATGGAACTGGAGGCCGCGACATGAGCCGACTGCTTCGCGACACCCTGGAGGAGTGGGCCTCGGAGGCGCGGGTCCCGCACGACCTGGCGGACCGGGCGCTACGGAGGCGCGCCTGGCTGCCCATCGGCGCGACGGTGCTGGCGGTCGGGCTGGCGGTGGCCGTCGCCGTGTTCGCCTTCGGCCTGCGGGGCGACAACACGACCGTGCGCCCGGCGACCGACGGGGTGAGTGTCCCGGTCAGGCCGACGGTGACCTCGACCGACGTACGCGGCGACGAGGAGAACGCGCCGCCGCGGAAGCTGGTCGCGGCCGGGAACGTGGCCGTGTCCGCGTACTCCGTCACCAAGGTCGAGAAGCTGGAGGGCAACTGGGTGCGGGAGCGGCGTACCTGGTCGCTCTACGACCCGCGCGATGACACCTACGAGCAGACCCCCTGGGCCTGGGTGGACGTGGCGCCGGGACTCCAGCTCGCCGCGGTGGTCGGGGGCGACCTGATCGGCAAGCAGGTGGGCATCCTCGACATGAACACCCGGCAGATCAAGGCCTTTATCGGGCTGGAGCACGCCGTCGGGTCGGTGGTCTGGTCGCCCGACGGGACCAAGGTCCTGGCCACGGCCTACTCCGAGTACCCGGACCGGTGGCAGGTCCTGGGGAAGGATTCCAGGTCGATGCCCGGGTCCACGCGGATCGGCTATTACGTCATCGACGTCGCCACGGGTGAGGCCGACTACCACGAGCTCGGGCCGATGAGCAGGGACGGGTCTCCAGGCAACTCGAACGCGCGCCAGGATCTCGGCTGGAGCCTGGACGGATCGCTGCTCTGGCAGCCCAGCGTCAGCGGGACGGACAAGGTCTTCCTCGACCTCGACGGCAGGCAGCGGGAGGCGCCGGCCGGCGACCAGTACGTCTACTTCACCGGCAGGTCGAAGGTCTCGCCCGACGGCAAGCTGGTCCTCGGCCGCGACGGCCTGCCGACCCGCATCACCGACCGGTCCGGAGCGGTCGTCGGCAGACAGAAGGTGCTCCAGCTGCTCGCCTGGGCCGACAACGACAACGTGGTCGCGCTCGGTTGCGCGGACAAATGTGGGAACGAGTTCGACAACGGTCTGGTGCTGGTCAGCGTCGACGGCTCCCGGGTGACCCGGCTCACCGCTAGCCATGACAGGAACAACGACCGCTGGGAATGGGTCCTCACGCCCAGAAACTAGCCATCTGGACGCCCGGTCAGTCGGTCTTGAACTCGTCGACGTTCTCCGTGGTCGCGACCTTCACCGGCACGGCCACGGTCTTTTCGATCTTCTCGCCCATGGCGGCCTTGACCGCGGCCGCCACCGCCTGCTGGCCGAGCAGTGCGGGCTGCTGGGCGACGCTGGCGTTCATCGTGCCCGCCTTGACCGCCTTCAGGCCGTCGGGGGTGCCGTCGAAGCCGACGACCTTGACCTCCTTGCCCGCCTTGGCACCCAGGGCCTTGATCGCGCCCAGCGCCATCTCGTCGTTCTCGGCGAACACGCCGTCGAGGCCGGGGTTCGACTGGAGCAGGTTCGTCATGACGTCGAGGCCCTTCGTCCGGTCGAAGTCGGCCGGCTGCTGGGCCACGACCTGGATGCTCGGGAACGCCTTGATCCCCTCGGTGAAGCCCTGCCCGCGGTCGCGCGCGGCCGAGGTGCCGGCCACGCCCTGCAGCACGACGACCTGGCCCTTGTGGCCGAGCAGCTCGGCCAGTTCTTGGGCGGCCAGTTTGCCGCCCGTCACGTTGTCGGAGGCCACGGTCTGCGTCACCTCGGCGCCGTTGACGCCGCGGTCGGCCGCGATGACCGGGATGTTGGCGCGCTCCGCCGCCTTGGCCGCGGGCGCCGCCGCGTCGGAGTCGACCGGGTTCAGGATGATCGCCTTCATGGCCTGGCTGGCGAAGTTCTGGACCTGGTTGACCTGCTGGGAGGCGTCGTTCTGGGCGTCGGTGACGGTGAGCTTGGCGCCGACCCTCTGGGCCTCGGCCTGCGCGCCGTCGCGGAGCTGGACGAAGTACGGGTTGTTCAGCGTCGACACGGTCATGCCGATCTTGACGTTGGCTCCGCCCGGTGAGGCGGAGGTGTTCGAGCCTGACGGGCCGGCGGAGCCACAGGCGGTGAGGCCGAGCGCGAGAGCGGCACCAGCTATGACGAGCGCGGGAATCCGCATGATCTATCCCTTTCCTATGACATCCCCCTGCGCCGCAGCGTGTCGACGAGGACCGCGAGCGCGATGACCACGCCGATCACGACCTGCTGCCAGAAGGCCGAGACGGAGAGCAGGTTCAGGCCGTTGCGCAGGACGGCCAGGATGAGCGCGCCGACGAACGTGCCGAGCGCCCGGCCCTTGCCGCCGGACAGGCTGGCGCCGCCGATGACCACGGCCGCGATGGCGTCGAGCTCGTAGCCGGCGGCGGCCTGCGGCTGGGCCGAGGCCAGGCGGCTGGCCAGGACGATCCCGGCGACCGCCGCGAATCCACCGGACAGCGCGTACGTGATGAGCTTCTGCTGGGAGACCTTGATGCCCGACAGCCGGGCGGCCTCCTCGTTGCCGCCGATGGCGTACATCGCGCGGCCCACATAGGTCCGGTTGAGGATCACGGCCGCGAGGGCGCCCATGACCAGCATCACGAGGACGGGGACCGGCAGGTAGCCGCCGATGGTGTCGCCCAGATGGGAGACCGCGTCCGGCATCGGGATGGGGCTGCCCTGGGAGATGACGAGGGCCAGGCCGCGGGCGATGCCGAGCATGGCCAGCGTGGCGATGAACGGCGGCAGCTTGCCGTACGCGATGAGAGCGGCGTTGACCAGGCCGCACGCGACGCCCACCACCAGGGAGACCACGGTGGCCAGCGGCCAGAGCAGGCCGGGGACGGCGGCCGTCCACGCCAGGACGATCGCGGAGAGCGCGGCGACGGAGCCCACCGACAGGTCGATGCCGCCGGTGACGATGACGAACGTCCCGCCGAAGGCGAGGATCGCGGTGACGGCCGCCTGGACGCCCACGTTGAGCAGGTTCGTTACGCTGAGGAAGTCGGCCGACAGCAGCGACAGCGCCACGACCAGCACGACGAGCGCCACGAGCGCGCCGTTCTCGGCCAGCCAGGACCGCCGGAGGAAGACGTTACCGGCCACGGGGCCCCGCCACCTCGGCGACCGCCAGCGCCATCACGCCGTCCTGGGTGGCCTCGGCCGCAGACAGCTCGCCGACCAGCCGCCCGCGCGCCATGACCAGGATCCGGTCGCTCATCCCGAGCACCTCGGGCAGGTCACTGGAGATCATGAGCACCGCGTGCCCCGACGCGGTGAGCTGGTTGATCAGCTGGTAGATCTCCACCTTCGCGCCCACGTCGATGCCGCGGGTCGGCTCGTCGAGGATCAGCACCCCCGCGTCGGCCTCCAGCCACTTGCCGATGACGACCTTCTGCTGGTTGCCGCCGGAGAGCGTGCGTACCTCCTGGGCCAGTCCGGTCATCCGGATGCCGAGCTGTTCCGCGACCTCCGCGGCGGCGCGGCGCTGCCCGCCGCGGTCGACGAATCCGGCGCGGGTGGCCTCGCGCATGGTGACCAGCCCCAGGTTCTCGCCGATGTCCGCGCCCAGGACCAGCCCCTGGCCCTTGCGGTCCTCGGGGACCAGCCCCAGGCCGGCCTCCATGGCCGCGACCACGTCCCCCGGCGCGGGCCGCCGGCCGCGTACGGTGACCTCGCCGGTGTCGTAGCGGTCGGCGCCGAACACCGCCCTGGCGACCTCCGTACGACCGGCGCCCACCAACCCGGCCAGACCGACCACCTCGCCCGCACGGACCTCGAAGGAGACGTCCTCGAAGACGCCCTTGCGGCCGAGCCCGGTGACCTTGAGCAGCGGCTCGCCCGCCTGGCCGCGCTCGCGCGGGAACTGCTGGTCGATCGGACGGCCCACCATGAGGCGGACCAGCTCGTCCTGGGGCGTGTCGGCGGGCACCTCGCCGACCGACCGGCCGTCGCGCAGCACGGTCACGCGGTCGCCGATCGCGGCGATCTCTTCCAGGTGGTGGGTGATGAACACGATCGCCACCCCGTCCTCACGGAGTCGGCGGACGATCGAGAACAGCTTCTCGACCTCGCCGGTGGTGAGCACCGCCGTCGGCTCGTCCATGATCAGAACGCGGGCGTCGAGGGCGAGTGCCTTGGCGATCTCCACCATCTGCATGCGGGCGATGCCCAGCCGGGCGACCGGCGTACGCGGATCGACGTCCACGCCCACCCGCGCCAGCAGCTCCACGGCCCGCTCGTGCATCTTCTTGGTGTCGACGAAGCCGAACCTGCGCGGCGGCCGGCCCAGCGACAGGTTCTCGGCCACGCTGAGCTCAGGGACCAGGTTGAACTCCTGGTAGATGGTGGCGATGCCGAGCCGTTGCGCGTCGCCGGCCGTACGGATGTGCACGACTCGCCCGTCGAGCAGCACGCGGCCCTCGTCCGGGTGGTAGGCGCCGGAGAGCATCTTGATGAGCGTGCTCTTGCCCGCGCCGTTCTCGCCCAGCAGGACGTGCACTTCACCGGCGCGTACGGTCAGGTCGACGCCGTCGAGCGCCAGCACGCCCGGGAAGCGTTTACGCAGGCCCTCGGCCCTGAGAAGCTCCACTCCACGATGGTGTCCGCCACCGCGCCGACCATTCCGCGAACGCGCAGGTAAAAGGCAGGTTTTTACGAGGAAAGTACCCGTCTGGCACGTTGGCCGCTCATGCCAGCCTTGGCACGAGCCGGCGCGCGTTCGCCGAGTAGACCTGTTCGAGTACGTCCGGTGGGAGATCGAGGCCGGAGATGGTCCAGCGGCCCATCAGCGGCGGGTCGTCGAGCATCACCAGCTCGCCGCGGTGATCGCGGACCCGAAGGCCGACGTCCTTCCAGACCTTCAGCCCCGCCGCGCCCTCGGCCGCCGAGCGGCGTAACTGCGCGGCCAGCCGCTCGCCGAACCCCGGCTCGGCCGTCTGCGCCCAGTCGACGTGACAGAAGGTGGCGAACCTGCCGGGGTGGGCCGCGTCGTAGCGCTCGATGTTCGCGGCCAGCTCGGTGCCCCAGCGGCCGTCGAGGTTGACCATGCCGCGCAGGTTGACCTCGTCCATCAGGCCGATCAGGGCCGGTACGTCCTTGACCGTCCAGTCCCCGTCCTCGCTCAGCCACCGGCCCAGGTGGACGTGGGCGTCCACGGCGGGCACACCGGCCCGGTCGACCTCGTGGACCGCGACCCGGAGCTGGGAGACCGGCCGGTAGCGGGACAACGGCGGGTCGGCTGGGCACATGGTTGCCACCTCTCAGGGGATCAGGAGGGCCTTGACCGGGGTGGTGTGGCCGTTCATCAGCGTGGTGAAGATGTCGGCGCCCTGGTCGAGGGGGTAGGTGTCGGTCCAGCTGAGGTCCCATCCGCCGACCAGGTCGATGGCGGCGCTGAAGTCGGCGTCGCCGTAGGCGAAGGAGCCGAGGACGCGTTTCTCGGTGCGTACGAGGTCGGTGGCGTCGAAGCCGGGGTCGGCGGCGGCCAGGCCGAGCCATACCGTCACGCCGCCGGGGCGCAGGTGGGTGAGGGACTGCTCATGCGTGGCGGCGGCGCCGACGGCGTCGAAGATGACGTCGTACTCGCCGGTCAGCTCGGCGCCGGTGGTGGCGCCGAGCCGGGCGGCGATGGCCAGGCGTTCGGGCGAGCGGTCGGCGACATGGACGGACGCGGCCTTGCCGGCGAGGGCGGTGTGCAGGCAGGTGAGCCCGATGGCGCCGGCGCCGATGACGCCGACGCGCGCTCCGGCGGGGTGGCCGGCCAGGCGCCAGGCGTGCACCGCGTTGGCGGCGGGCTCGATCAGCGCGGCGGCGGTGCGGCCGACGCCGTCGGGCAGGGGGATGACGGCGGTGGCGGGGACGGCGACGCGTTCGGCGAAGCCGCCGGGCCGGTGGATGCCGAGGATCTGCCGGTTCCGGCAGATGTTGGGCTGCCCCTGGGCGCACAGGTCGCATGTGCCGCAGGCCAGGATGGGGTTGACGATGACGGCCTGTCCGTCGTCGGTGTGGCCGGTGAACTCGTGTCCCATGATCAGGGGCGGCACCCGGAAGCCTGGTGTCCTGACGCCGTGCAACTCGCTGCCGCAGATGCCGGACGCGGCCACGTGGACGAGCACCTCGCCGGCGCCGACCACGGGCTCGGGCACCTCGCGCAGCTCCACGACGCTCGGACCGGTGAACACCAGGGCCTTCACGTGCACCCCTCTCTTTTCCGTATTTCGTCTATTCCGTATTGCGGAATGCCATTCCGAATCAGCGCTAGCAGACCATTGCCGGGAAGGAGGTGTCAAGTGCCCGTCCGCGTGTCCACACTGCGGTCAGCGATCCACACCTGTGCGACCTGCCTGTTAGCGTTATCGCGGAGGTGGTGATCCGCATGGCTGGGGGATCGGACGGCAAACCGCGCACCAGGCCCGCCGTGCTCGGCGATGTGGCCGCGCTGGCCGGCGTCTCGGCGATGACGGTCTCGCGGGTGCTCAACGCGCCCGACCGGGTCCGCGCCGAGACCAGGGAGCGCGTGCTGGCCGCCGTGCGCGAGCTGGACTACTGGCCCAACTCGGCTGCTCGCCAGCTGGTCACGGGCCGCTCGGGCGTGCTCGGCGTGGTCAGCATCGACACCACCCTGTACGGCCCGGCCTCCACTCTCTACTGCATCGAGCAGGCGGCCCGGCTGAGCGGCTACACCGTGAGCATCGCCAGCCTGAGCCTGCTCAACCGCAAGTCGATCGAGGAGGGCGTGCACCGCCTCCGGTCCCAGTCCGTCGACGGCGTGGTCATCGTCGCGCCCCACGAGTCGGCGGTCGACGGCCTGCGCTACCTGCCGCCCGATCTGCCGGTGGTCGCCGTCGACGCGGGCAAGGAGGTCCCGGTGCCGGTGGTCATGGTCGACCAGCGGGCGGGCGCCGCGCGGGCGACGCGCCACCTGCTGAGCCTCGGACACGAGACGGTCTGGCACCTGAGCGGGCCGGTCGACTGGATCGACGCCAGCGGCCGGATCGAGGGCTGGCGAGGAGCGCTGGAAGCCGAGGGCCGGCCGGTGCCCGAGCTGTTACGCGGCGACTGGAGCTCCCGCTCGGGCTACCAGCACGGTAGACGACTGGCCGCCGACCCGTCGGTCACGGCCGTCTTCGCGGGCAACGACCAGATGGCGCTGGGCGTCCTGCGGGCGATGCGCGAGGCCGGGCGCCGGGTGCCGGAGGAGGTGAGCGTGGTCGGCTTCGACGACATCCCCGAAGCGGCCTACTTCTGGCCCCCGCTGACCACAGTCCGGCAGGACTTCGGTGAGGTCGGTCGCAACGCCTTCCACCTGCTGCTCGACCAGATGGCCGGCACGAAGCGGGAGACTCAGCGGCTGGTGGAGCCCGAGCTCGTGGTCAGGGAGAGCACGGGCGCCAGCCGTACCAGGTGATAGTGATCAGCCGAGGCGGATCACATTCCAGGAGACAGGAGGCAGCAGCACGCGCAGGGGATCGTGCTGGACGTCCGGGTTCGTCCGAGGGGCGACCGTGTCCGGCGCCTCGGCCGTGTTGCGCGCGTAGACGTCGGGGCCCGACAGCGTGGTGGCCTCGACGACGCGGACGTCGCCCAGTGACCGCGCGTCGATCTCCAGGGAGAGCGGCTCGTCGGTCGAGCGGTTGACGGCGAAGATCACGGTCCCGTCGGCGGAGTGCGTGGCGACGGAGTGCAGCAGCGGCACCTCCCCGTACTCCTTGGTGTCGTGGCTCGGGGAGGTCGCCTCGACGCGGAGCACGTCGCCGGCGGCCAGGCGGGAGGCCTGCGCGAAGGGGTGGAAGGTGGTCTGTTTCCACGCCGAACCGCCGGGCGAGGTCATGATCGGCGCGATCACGTTGACCAGCTGGGCCAGCGAGGCGGAGGTCACCCGGTCGCTGTTGCGCAGCAGGGTGATCAGCAGGCCACCGAAGGCCACCGCGTCCGCCAGGTGGTAGTGGTCCTCCAGCAGCGGCGGCGCGACCGGCCAGTCACGCGGCGGCTCGGCGGCCTGGAAGCGGGACAGGTACCAGACGTTCCACTCGTCGAACGACAGGTTGATCTTCTTGCGTGACTTCAGCCGGGCGCCGACGTGGTCGGCGGTGGACACGACCGACTGGATGAAGTACTCCATGCCGGTCGAGCAGGCCAGGAAGCTCGCCAGATCGCCGTCCTTCTCCTCGTAGTAGGCGTGGCAGGAGACGTAGTCGACCACGTCATAGGTCTCCTCCAGCACCGTGGCCTCCCACGCGCCGAAGGTCGGCATCGACGAGGACGAGCTGCCGCAGGCGACCAGCTCCAGGTCGCCGTTCATCGTGCGCATGGCGCGGGCGGTCTCGGCGGCCAGCCGGCCGTACTCGCGGGCGGTCTTGTGGCCGGTCTGCCACGTGCCGTCCATCTCGTTGCCCAGGCACCACATCCGGATGCCGTGCGGCTCCTTGGCGCCGTTGGCGATCCGCAGGTCCGACAGTGTGGTGCCGGACGGGTGGTTGCAGTATTCGAGCAGGTCAAGGGCCTCGGCGATGCCGCGCGTGCCGAGGTTGAGCGCCATCATCGGCTCCACCCCGGCCTTGCGGCACCAGCGGACGAACTCATCCACCCCGACCTCGTTGGTCTCGGTGCTGTGCCAGGCCAGGTCCAGCCGCCGGGGCCGCTCGGCGACCGGCCCGATGCCGTCCTCCCAGCGGTAGCCGGAGACGAAGTTGCCGCCCGGATAGCGGACCGTGGACACGCCCAGCTCGCGGGTCAGGTCGAGCACGTCCCGGCGGAAGCCGTCCTCGTCGGCCGTCGGGTGGCCCGGCTCGTAGATGCCGGTGTAGACGCACCGGCCCAGGTGCTCGACGAACGTGCCGAAGGTGCGGCGGCGTACGGGGGCCACGCGGAAGGCGGGGTCGATCGTGAGATGTGCTTCGTGCACTGTGCGGACTCCTCGAAAGTGATGCCTAGATTGTTAGCGCTCTCATAGGTCCGGTCAAGGCTCTTGACAGCTCACGTGTTACCGCAAACACTCGGGTAACCCGAAAAGAGGCCGCTCATGGAAGGTCCCTCGTCCGTCTCCCGCCGCCACCTCCTCGGTGGCGGCCTCGCTCTTCTCGGTGCCGGCGCGGCCGGCTGTGCGATCCCCGTCGGCCTGGGCTCGGCCCAGCGGCGGGTCCGCTACTGGCACTTCCTCGGCGCGAGCGACGGCATCATCATGAACCGGATGGTCGGCGCGTTCGCCAAGGCCAATCCCGACGTCTTCGTCGAGGAGAACGTGCTCGCCTGGGGCGAGCCGTACTACACGAAGGTCGCGATGGCCGGAGCGGGCGGGCGCTCGCCCGACCTGGCCACGTTCCACCTGGCCCGCCTGTCCGGGATCGGCGCCGGCCGGATACTCGACCCGATCAACGTCGACCTGCTCGCCAAAAACGGCCTGCGGGCCGCCGACTTCAGCCCGCCCATCTGGGAACGCGCCCACGTCAACGGCGAGCTGTACGCCGTGCCGTTCGACGCCCACCCCATGGTCCAGTACTACAACACCGACCTCTCCCGCCGCGCCGGCCTGCTCGGGGACGACGGCAAGCTGAAGCCGACCACCGGTACCGATGAGCTGCTGGCCATGCTGCGCAAGGCCAAGGACGCGCTCGGCGGCAAGCCGCCGCTGGTCTTCGACGCGCTCGGCCTCGGCACGGTGGGCCCGTGGCGGGTGTGGGAGACCCTGTACGCGCAGAGCGGCGGCACGCTGGTGTCGGACGACGGCACCCGGATCACCCTCGACGACGCCAAGGCGCTGACCGCGCTGCGGTTCATGCGCCAGCTCGGCCAGGAGGGGCTCTGCAACCCCAAGACCGACTACGGCGCGTCCGTGGCCGCCTTCACCAACGGCCTGGCGGCCTTCCTGTGGAACGGCGACTGGGAGACCACCGGGCTCAAGGAACGCAAGACGCCGTTCAGCATGGCCCGCTTCCCCAGTGTCTTCGGCAGCGGCGCGGCCCAGGCCGACTGCCACTCGTTCGTGCTGCCGCACCAGCGCAACCGGGACCCGGAGACCGAGGCGGCGACCTACCGGTTCATCGCCTACCTGGTCAAGCACAGTGCCGACTGGGCGGTGGCCGGGCACGTGCCCGCCTACCTGCCCGCGCTTGAGGAGCCCGCCTACCTGGCGCTGCAGCCGCAGTCGGAGTACCGCTCAGTGATCACCGAGGTCGCCCTGGACCCGAAGGTGTGGTTCGCCGGGTCCGCGTCGCGGTTGTGGATCGAGTTCGGCGGCGCGTTCTCGCCGGTCATCAGCGGGGCGCGGACGCCCGAGCAGGGCCTGGAGACGGCCAAGCAGGCGCTGCGCCGGCTCATGTCAGCCCCGAACCCCTTCCCCGCCAAGGAGGGATGATGACGTCCACCGTCGCCGCCCCCGCCACGACCGCTCCCGTCGCCCACGTTCAAGTACGGCGCCGCTGGACCCAGCACGGACTGCTGTTCGTCGCGCCCTTCCTGGTGATCTATGCCGCCTTCCTGGTGTGGCCGACCGTGCTCGGCCTCCGGATGAGCCTGTCGAGTGTCAACATCGCGGGCGGCAACAACGAATTCGTCGGGTTCGCCAACTACGCCGAGGCGTTCGCCGACCCCAGAATGTGGCACTCGCTGTGGAACACCGTGGTGTTCACCGTGCTGAGCACGATCCCGCTGGTGCTGCTCGGCCTGGGATTCGCCCTGCTGGTGCACAACCTGCGCTTCCTGCAGTGGCTGTGGCGGCTGTCGTTCTTCGGGCCGTTCCTGCTGCCGTCGGCCGTGGTCGCGGTGCTCTGGCTGCAGATGATCTATCCGCCCGAGTACGGCCTGCTCAACGGCACCCTGGGCACTGACGTCCTCTGGCTGGGCGACCCGAGCGTGGCGATGTGGTCGATGGTGCTGACCACCGTCTGGTGGACGGTCGGCTTCAACTTCCTGCTCTACCTCGCCGCTCTGCAGTCGATCCCCCAGCACCTGTACGACGCCGCCGCGATCGACGGCGCGACGGCCTGGACCAAGCTGCGCTCGATCACGCTGCCCCTGCTCGGCCGGACGACCGGGCTCATCGTGATCCTGCAGCTCCTCGCGTCGCTGAAGGTCTTCGACCAGATCTACCTGATGACGAACGGCGGCCCCGAGGAGGCCACCCGGCCGATCATCGAGTACGCCTACGAGGTCGGCTTCTCCGGCTACCGCATCGGCTACGCGTCGGCCATCACCTACATCCTCTTCGTCCTGATCGTCATCGTGTCGCTGGGCCAGCTCCGGCTGCTCCGCAAGCGCGAGGAGGCCCTGTCATGACCAAGCGGTTCAGCCCCTCCCAGATCATCCTGCTGGTGATCGCGGCGGCGCTCGCCATCGTCTGGCTCGCGCCCCTCGCCTGGGCCGTCGCCACCTCGCTGAAGCCCGAGAGCGAGACCACCAAGCTGCCGCTCCAGTGGTTCGGCAGCGAGCTCACCCTGGACGCCTACCGGCTGGTGCTGGCGACCGGCGGCATCGTCAAGTGGGCGATCAACTCGACGGTCACCGCGGTCGTCGTCACCTTCATGACCGTGCTGTTCTCGGCGATGGCCGCGTACGGGTTCGCGCGTACGCAGTTCCGCGGCCAGCG
The DNA here is from genome assembly GCF_044460705.1 of Nonomuraea sp. NPDC050022. NCBI lineage: Bacteria > Bacillati > Actinomycetota > Actinomycetes > Streptosporangiales > Streptosporangiaceae > Nonomuraea > Nonomuraea sp. NPDC050022. Next base: position 34,988 of record NZ_JBITKE010000004.1, on the reverse strand, counting down.
GGCGCTCCTGGCGGTCATCCTGGCCGGGATCATGGTGCCGCCGCAGGTGCTCATGGCGCCGCTGTTCGCCGAGATGGTCTCGCTCGGGCTGGTCGACACCTGGTGGTCGATCATCCTGCCGCAGGTGGCGGCGCCGCTGATCGTGTACATCCTCTACAAGTTCTTCCAGGATGTGCCGCTTGAGCTGGAGCAGGCGGCCTTCGTGGACGGGGCCGGGCGCTGGCGGGTGTTCTTCACCATCGTCCTGCCGCTGTCGCGGCCGGTGCTCGCGGCCGTGTCGATCTTCACGTTCATCACGACGTGGAACAACTTCCTCTGGCCGTTCCTGGTCTCGACGGACCCCAACACAATGACCCTCCCGGTCGGGCTGGCCAACGTGGTGCAGGGTACGTTCGGGCTTCGGTACGCGCAGATCATGGCCAGTGTGGTGCTCGCCGGGCTGCCGCTGCTGGTGGTCTTCGTCCTCTTCCAGCGCCAGATCATCAGAGGAGTCGCCCACACCGGCCTGGCCGGTCAGTGACCGACCTTCCCTCCGGGGCAGCTTCTTCCGCTCCCCGGAGGGACCTCAGCGGTCAGAGCAGCTTGTCGAGCGTGATGGGCAGGTCGCGGACGCGCTTGCCGGTGGCGTGATGCACGGCGCTGGCGATGGCCCCGGCGACGCCCGTGATGCTCACCTCGCCGATCCCGATCAGGCCCAGGGGCATGGTCGGGTCCGGCTCGTCCAGGTAGTGGATGTCGATCGGCGGGATGTCGGCGTGCACCGGGATGTGGTAGTCGCCCAGACCCGGGTTCATGACGCGCCCGTTGCGCGGGTCGACGAGCGTCTCCTCCGACAGCGCCATGCCGATCCCCATCACGATGCCGCCCCGGAGCTGGCTGGCCGCCGTCTTCGCGTTGATCACCCGGCCCACGTCGAACACGCCGAGCCAGCGTGACAGCCGTACCTCGCCGGTGTCCGGATCGACGCGTACCTCGCAGAACTGGGCGCCGGACGCGGCCTTGACCCAGCGCCGCTGGTCGTTGACGAACTTGGCCATGAACCTGATCTGCCCGGCCAGAGCGCCGAGGCCCGATTCGGAGCCGATCGCCGCCTCGACGGACGGCCGGCCCGCCCTGGACAGGATGGCCTCGTAGCTCTCGCCGGCGTCCGGCCGGTCGCGCCGGTAGAGCCCGCCGTCCCTGGCCTCGACCGCGGCGAGCCGCTGCCCGCGCAACGGCGAGTCGCCGGAGCGCCGGGCCAGCGCCAGCACCGACCCCCTCAGCTTCTCGCAGGCCGACAGCAGGCTGGCCGCGATGCTCGCGGTCTGCGCGGAGCCGCCCGCCATGGGCCCGGTCGGCAGGTCGGAGTCGCCGTACTCCACCCGGACCGCCTCGAACGGCACGCCCAGCTCGTCGGCGGCGATCTGCGCCTGCGCGGTCGCGCCGCCCATGCCCATCTCCTGGAAGCCGCAGCGCACCACGACCGTGCCGTCGGCCGAGAGCCGCACGGTGACGTTGGCCGTGAACTGCACCGACGAGTGGTAGGCCGTGGCCACCCCCATACCGACGAGCCACCTGCCGTCGCGCATCGAGCCGGGCTCCGGCGTGCGCTCGGCCCAGCCGAACCGCTCGGCGCCCAGCGCGTACGCCTCGCGCAGCTTCCGGTGCGCGAAGCGCTTGCCGTCGAGCGGGTTGCGCTCCGGCTCGTTGCGCATCCGCAGCTCGATCGGGTCGACGCCGAGCTCGCCGGCCAGCTCGTCGATCGCCGCCTCCAGCGCGAACGTGCCGATGGACACGCCGGGCGCGCGCATGAACGTGTTGGGGAGCAGGTCCATCTCGACGAGCTTCTGCTGGACGAGGATATTCTCGGCGTCGTAGAGGTGCCGGGCCGCCTCGGTCACCGACTCGGAGTTGCCGCCCACCTTCCCGGTCCTGGTGACGCTGGTGTGGATCAGCGCGGTCAGTCTGCCGTCCTGGCCGGCGCCGAGCGCGACGCGCTGGGTCGAGGGCGTGCGCCCGCCGACCGTACGGTAGACGCCCTCCCTGGTCAGCATCATCCGCACCGCTCTGCCGGTCGCCCGGGCGGCCAGCGCGGTCAGGATCGTGCCCGGCCAGATCGAGCCCTTGCCGCCGAAGCCGCCGCCGACGTACGGGGAGGTCATGCGTACGTTCCGCTCGGGGATGCCGAATCTGACCGCGAGGTGTTTGCGCATCCAGGAGATGGCCTGACTGCCCTCGTGCACGGTCAGCCGGTCGCCGTCCCAGACGGCGGTGGTCGCGTGCGGCTCGATCGCGTTGTGGTTGTGGGGCGGGGTGGTGAAGCGCAGGTCCACCGAGACCGGCGCCACCGCCAGAGCCGCCTCCGCGTCACCCTTCTTGGCGCTGCCCGGCCCCAGAATGCTGCTCGGCTGCGGCTTGGCGTTCGCCTCCTCCGCGGCGAAGTCCAGCACGGCCGGGAACTCCTGGTAGGTCACCTCGACCAGGCTCGCGCCGTACCGCGCCGCCTCCAGGCTCTCCGCGACGACGACCGCCACCGGCTGTCCGTCCCAGTGCACCTCGTCGGTGTTGAGGTAGTTGACCGACGTCGCGGAGACCATCGTGCTCAGGTCGAGCATGCTCCGCGCGGGCGCCGGCTTCAGCACGGGCGCGTTCAGATGGGTGAGCACCGACAGGACGCCCGTCACCGCCTCGGCCGCCTTGACGTCGATGCCGGTGATCCGGCCGCGGGCGACAGTCGCGTGCACCAGGGCGGCGTAGGCGAGGTCCGGGTACGGGAACTCGGCCGCGAACCGGGCCGTGCCCGTCGTCTTCTCCGGGCCGTCGACCCGGTCGATGCCCCGGCCCACGGCCTTCTCGCGCGGCGGGCTCTGCGTCTCGGTAGTGGTGGTGGTCATGCCAGGCCCCTGTCGCTGAGCTGCCGCAATGTCGCCACGATTGTCCGTTGTGCTAGTTCGATCTTGAAGGCGTTGTCCGGCCGGCCGACCGCCGGCTCCAGCTCCGCCTCGGCCGACCGGCGGAACGACTCCTCGGTGGCCGGGGCGCCGAGCAGGGCCGCCTCGGCCTGGTGGGCCCGCCACGGCTTGGCCGCCACGCCGCCGAGCGCCAGCCGTACCTCCGACACGACCCCGTCCGTGACCTCCAGCGCCGCGGCGACCGACACCAGCGCGAACGCGTACGAGGCCCGGTCGCGCACCTTGCGATAGCAGGAGGGCGCCGTCAGCGCCGGCACCTCGACCGCGGTGATCAGCTCGTCGGGCTCCAGCGCCGTCTCCAGGTGCGGCGTGCCGCCGGGCAGCCGGTGGAAGTCGGCCAGCGGCACGCGACGCAGGCCGCGTACGCTCTCCACCTCCACGGTGGCGTCGAGCGCGGCGAGCGCGACGCACATGTCCGAGGGGTGCGTGGCGATGCAGTCGTCGCTCGTGCCGAGGATCGCGTGGTTGCGGTTGAAGCCGCCGATCGCGTCGCAGCCGCTGCCGGGCACGCGCTTGTTGCAGGCCGACGCTCCGTCGTAGAAGTAGGGGCATCGGGTGCGCTGCAGCAGGTTGCCGCCCACCGTGGCCATGTTGCGCAGCTGCGCCGACGCGCCCGCGAGCAGCGCCTGCGACAGCAGCGGATAGCGGGTCCTGATCAGCCGGTGGGCGGCCAGGTGGCTGTTGCGCACCAGCGCCCCGATGCGCACGCCGCCGCCGGGCAGCTCCTCGATCTCGGTCAGCGGCAGCCGGGTGATGTCGACCACCGTGTCGGGCCGCTCGATGTCCTCGCGCATCAGGTCGACGAGGTTCGTCCCGCCGCCGAGGAACTTCGCGTTGGGCTCCGTCGAGATCGCGCGGACGGCCGTGGCCACGTCGGGCGCGCTGACGTACGCGAACGGCTTCATCGCGCGACCTCCTTGATGGCGTCGACGATCCCGTTGTACGCGCCGCAGCGGCACAGGTTGCCGCTCATGCGCTCCCTGATCTCGGCCTCCGACAGCCCGGTGGCGCCGGGCTCGGTGACCGCGCTGGGCATCCCCGCCCCGTGCTCGGCCAGCATGCCGATCGCCGAGCAGATCTGGCCGGAGGTGCAGTAACCGCACTGGAAGCCGTCGTGCTCGATGAACGCCCGCTGGATCGGGTGCGTGATCCCCTCGATGGTGGTGATGTCGCGGTCCTCGTACTGCACCGCGAGGGCCAGGCAGGAGTTGATCCGCTCGCCGTCGACCAGCACCGTGCAGGCACCGCAGGCGCCCTGGTCGCAGCCCTTCTTCGTGCCGGTCAGGTCGAGGCGCTCACGTAGCGCGTCGAGCAGGCTGACCCATGGTTCGAGTTCGAGCGAACGGGTTACGCCGTTCACCCGCATACGCAGCGTGACCACATTGCCCTCCGAATGATGCGCGTCAGTTGAGGGCGACGTTAACAGGACGGTGTAATCTTAACAAGAGGACGATGTTTCCTTATCTTGCTCGTATGCTTGGCTCAACCATGACGAGGTCGGCGTTTCTCCGGGCCAGACGCCCGGAGCACAAGCAGCAGCGGCGCGAGGAGATCCTCGCCGCCGCTCGTCGGCTTGCCACCGAATCAGGGGTTCGCAACGTCAGCTTGGGCGGGGTCGCGGCGGCGGTCGGACTGGCGAAGTCCAACGTGGTGCGATATTTCGGGACCCGGGAGGAGATCTACCTCGAACTCACCGTCGAGGAGTGGATCGGCTGGTCGGACGAGGTCGCCGCCCGGCTCGCCACGGCCGCCGGTCCGGACGACGTGATCGCCGCGCTGATCGACACGCTGGCCGAGCGGACGCTCTTCTGCGACCTGCTGGGCCACGTGTCGATCACGCTGGAGCACAACATCTCGGTCCCGGCGGCCCGTGCCTTCAAGCGCGCCGTGCACAGTGCGATCGACGACCTGGGAGCGCGCGTCGCCCTGGCCTACCCCGGCCTGACCACCGGTGAGGGGGTCGAGCTGGCAGGGGCGGCCGCAGCGCTGGCGGGCACGCTCTTCCCGATGTCGAACCCGCCGCCCGCCCTGCGGGAGCTCTACGCCCAGGACCCCGACATCGCGGCTCGCTGCCTGCCATTCCAGCCCACGATGAGGCGCATGCTCGCCGCCCTCGCCGCCGGACTGCCTACACAGCGCTGACCCGCGCCGTGCTGATCGCACGGGCGGGTCAGGGTGTGGCGGGTCAGGGTGTGGCGAGTGCCTCGGTCGGGGAGAGGCGGGAGGCGCGGATCGCCGGGTACAGTCCGGCGACGGCGCCGATAGCCAGGGTGGCCGCGAGCCCGCCGGCCGTCGCCCACGCGGGGATCACCGCGGGCCATCCCTGGTACAGCGCGTACCCCATGGTGACGCCGGTGCCGAGGAGCACCCCGCCCGCACCGCCGAGCGCCGAGAGCAGCAGCGACTCGGCAAGGAACTGCGTACGGATCTGCCCGCGCGTCGCGCCGAGCGAGCGGCGCAGGCCGATCTCCGAGCGTCGTTCGAGCACCGAGATGACCATGGTGTTGGCCACCCCGACCCCGCCGACCAGCAGCGCGACCGCGCCGACGCCCAGCAGCAGCCCGGTGAACGCCTGGCTGGTCGCCTGCTTGGCGGCCAGCGCGTCGGACGGCCGCGAGACGTCGACCTCGTTGGGCGCCTCCGGATTGGCCGTGCCCGCCAGCACCGAGCGTACGTTCTCCAGCTTCGACTCCTCCGCGCGGGTGTAGAGGGTCGTCGGGTACCCGTCGAAGTCCAGCTCCGCCTCCGCGACGGGCCAGCCGACCAGCACCGCGGTGTCCAGCTCGTCGGCGAGCGGCACCGGGTCGAGTACGCCGACGACCGTGAACCGCTTGCCGCCCACGACCACCTGGGTTTCCGGCCCCGCCGCGCCCACGCCGAGCCGCTGGGCCGCGCTCGCCCCGAGCACCGCGGCCGGGTAGCGCTGGGTGGCCGCGTTGAGCCAGGTGCCGCTGCGCAGGGTCGCGCCCACCGTGGCCGGCAGGTCGAGCCGGGCGGCGTAGGTGTTGATGCCGCTGGTCTGCGCCTTGGGCACCTCCTCCGACCGGTAGACCTTGGCCGCGCTGACCTTCCCGGCCGCCGAGACGGCCTGGACCGGCCCGATCCGCTCGATCATCGCCTCCGCCTCGACCGGCATCTTGGCCGGCTCACCCATCAGCGTCTGCCCGGAGGAGACGGTGAGCAGGTTGGTGCCGAGAGCCGAGAGCGTACGGTCCAGCTCGGCTCCCGACGAGGACGAGATGCCGACCACGCCGATCATGGCCGCGATGCCGATGGCGATGCCGAGCGCGGACAGAAAGGCCCGCAGCGGGCGGGTCCGCAGGCCGACGGCGCCGACCCGCAGCACATCGCCCGCCCGCATCCTGGCCGGGGTGAGCTTCGGCAGTCCCGCGTGCTCGACGACGGCCGCCATCAGGCCACTCTCTCTTCGGCCGCGGAGTCGGCGACGATCTGGCCGTCGCGCATCCGTACCTGCCGGGGCAGGCTCGCGGCGATCTCCCGGTCGTGCGTGATGATCACGATGGTGGTGCCGGCCGCGTTCAGGTCGTGCAGCAGGTCCATCACCCCGGTGCCCGAGACGGAGTCCAGGGCGCCGGTCGGCTCGTCGGCCAGGAGGAGCGGGGGATCACCCGCCACGGCCCTGGCGATGGCCACGCGCTGCCGCTCACCGCCGGACAGCTCGTGCGGCTCGTGGTCGAGGCGGTGCCCGAGCCCGACCCGCTCCAGCGCGGTCGCGGCCCGCCGCCGTCGCTCGGCGCGCCCGATGCCGGTGTAGACGAGGCCGTCGGCCACGTTGTCGATCGCCGGGACCTTTGCGGCGAGGTGGAAGTGCTGGAAGACGAAGCCGATGCGGGTGGCCCGCAGCGCGGAGAGCCGGCCGTCCGACAGTTTCGCCACGTCGTAGCCGTCGATGCGGACGGTTCCCGAGGACGGGCGGTCGAGCGTGCCGACGACGTTGAGCATCGTCGACTTGCCCGAGCCGGACGGGCCGACGATCGCGACGAGCTCGCCGCGCTCGATCTCCAGGGACACCTTGTCCAGCGCGGTGACCCCGCCGGGATAGGAGCGGGTGACATCAGTTAGGGAGATCATCGAATAAGAGGTCGGCGAAGGAGAGATCATCGGGGCATCCCGACGCTCATGCCCTCGGTGAGGCCATCGCCGGAGATCTCGACCCGGCCGCCGGAGAACAGACCCGTCTTCACACCGACATATCGGGACTTGCCGCCTTCGACGACCTCCACGCCGTACCCGCCTTCCTGGAGCGCCACGAGCGCGGCGATCGGCACGGTCAGCACGTTCTTGCGCTTCGACGCCGTGAACGTCACGTCCACCGCGGCCTGGTCGAGCCCCTTGGCGGCCCGCTGCTTACCGAGGGAGACGAGCGCCTCCACCCGCGTCTCGGGCTCCGCGCCCTGCCCCTCGCCCGGTTCGATGATGGTGGCGACCTCGGTGACCTTGCCGGACACGGTCTTGCCGTCGGGCAGCTTGACCGACACCTTGGCGCCCTTCTTCGCCACCCGCCCGTCCTTCGTCTCCAGCTTGACGGTGATCACCTTGTCGGTGCCGGTGTAGGAGAGCACCTTCTGGCCCGGCGCGGTGGGCTGGCCGGCCTCGGCCTCCAGGCTGTCCACACGTATCTTGCCGGCGGCGAAGACGACCCGGCCGAGCTCGACGACGCCGGTCTCGTCGAGGTTGCGGTCCTCCTGCCACTCTCTGACCGCGTCGGCCGTGGAGTCGGTGTACTCGTCGTCCACGGTGAAGCCGTCGTAGCCGAGGGCCTTGAGGTTGCGTTCGAGCTGCTCGACGTCCTTGCCTTCAGTGCCGATCCGCAGGTCGCGGTAGGCGGGCGTGGTGCCGTACATCAGCACCACCGGCTTGGCGTCGAGCCGGTACAGGGACTTGCCCCTGCCGACCGTGTCACCGCTGTCCGGCAGCCAGGTGACCGTGCCCGGCTTCCTGCTCACCACCGTGGTGGTCGGCCCGTAGCCAAGGTCCCCGTCGGCCTCCCGCGTGTCGAGCAGTGTCTGCCTGGTCACCGTGGTGGTGGCGGGCGGCAGGGCGCTGGCCGTCTTGCCCGCCGCCCGGTCGCCGCCCAGGAGGCCCATACCGTTCACGGCCGCGCCGGCCGTACCGATGACGGCGAGCGCGAGAAGCAGACCCGCGACCCGCCTGCCGCGACCGCGGCGGCGGCGCGGGCGATCCCCGCCCGCTGCCGCCTTGTCGTCGAGGGTGGCCGTGGACATCAGGAGCCGCCCTGGCCCATCTGGGGCAGGAACTCCTTCGAGCACTTCTCCTGCGCGGCCTTGAAGTCCGGGTCGTCGCCGGCCTCACCGGTCATGCGCAGCGCGCCGCCGTCAGGGTCGGGGAAGGCCTCGACGCCGTTGTCCCGCATGCACTGGGAGAACTTGCGCATCTGCTCGGCCATCTTGGGGTCCACCTTCCCGCCCGGTCCACCGCCGTTCGGCGCGTACTGCTTGCAGGCCTCCTGCGCCTTCTGCGCCGTTTCCGGGGAGATGCTCTTGTCCATCTTGAGCATGACCCCCTTGCCGGGCTCGGGGTCGTCCATGGGGACGCCGTTCTCGCGCATGCACTGGGCGAACTTGAGCCCCATCCCCGCCCGGTCCACACTGGCCGAGGCGCTGGGGGCGGCGGCCGGTTTGCCGCTGCTCACCGATGCCACGTCGGAGCCCGCCGGGTCGTTCGCGCCGCAGCCCGCCAGGGCCAGCGTCAGCGCGAGCGGGATCGCGGCCAGAATGCCTCGTCGTCTCATGGTCTCCTCTTTCTCTGATCGGCTGTACGAGACGAGAGCCAACAGCGCACGCTGTTTCCCCGGCGTTTCCATCAGGTCGAAGGCAGGGGACCGCTCGCTTCAGAGAGCGGGGGAATGCCGAGCGGGAAGGCGTTCTGGCGCCTGAACGTGCCTTGTGTCGCAGGCTGGTGCCGGTTCTGGTGAACGCTGATGTTATAAGAGCGCGTTGGTTATACTGATCGTGTGTCTCGTCAGGTGCGTACTTCCCCCGGTGCGGCCTATGACTTGGGCTACCAGGTGGTGTGGTGTCCCAAGTATCGGCGGCCTGTCCTGGGCGGCCGGGTCAAGGCCCGTCTGGAGGAACTGCTGCGTGCCAAGGCCGCTGAGCACGGCTGGGAGATCATCGCCTTGGAGGTGATGCCCGACCACGTGCAGCTGTTCGTCAAGGCGCATCCGAAGAACTCCCCGTCGTACGTGGCCAACCAGTTCAAGGGCTACACCTCCCATCATCTGCGGGCCGAGTTCCCGCATCTGCGCTCCCAGTTGCCGACCTTGTGGTCGCGTTCCTACTTTGTGGCGAGTGTGGGAGCGGTCAGCGCAGCCACGGTCCAGCGGTACATCGAGACCCAGTACGAGCGCGTCCCCAAGGCCAAGAGCGGGGGCGAGGGTGCGTAGGTCGTTCAAGTTCCTGCTGCGGCCGACCCGGCACCAGGAGATCGCTCTGACGGCGATGCTGGACGATCACCGGGCGTTGTACAACGCCGCGCTGGAGGAACGCCGGGAAGCGTGGCGGCGGTCAAGGGTCTCGATCCGGTACAGCGATCAGTCCGCCCAGTTGAAGGAGATCCGTGATGCTGACCCCGAGGGTCAGGGCCGTTGGTCGTTCACCAGCCAGCAACAGACCCTCCGGCGGCTGAACAAGGCGTTCGAGGCGTTCTTCCGCCGGGTCAAGACCGGCCAGACGCCTGGCTATCCCCGGTTCAAGGGCAGGGGCTGGTTCGACACCGTCACCCTGGTCGAGGGCGACGGCGCGAGATGGGACTCCCAGCCTCACCACCCGTCCGCGACCTACCTGCGCGTGCAGGGCGTCGGGCACCTGCGGGTGCACCAGCACCGGCCGATCGCCGGGCGGGTTAAGCAGATCGAGATCAAACGGGAAGGCTCCCACTGGTATGTGATCTGCTCCTGCGACGGCGTGCCTGCCGTGCCGTTGCCTGCGACCGGCCGCGAGGTTGGGGTGGACATGGGCGTCGCGCACTTCGCGACCGTGAGCGAGCCACTCGACGGCGTTACCGACGAGTGCGGGCATATCGCCAACCCCCGCTACCTCAAGACCGTGGAGAAGGAACTGGCCGCCGCGCAACGGGCCTACGCCGGCACCAGATGCGGCAGCACCCGCAGGAAGAGGGCTGCCAAGAAGATCGGGCAGATCCACCGCAAGGTGGCCCGCAGGCGCACCGACCACGCGCACAAGACCGCGCTTGGCCTGGTCCGCGCGGCCGACGTGATCGCGGTCGAGGACCTGCACATCGCGAACATGACCAAGAGCCCCGCGGAGAAACCTGACCTGGAGCAGGCGCGCGGATTCCTGCCCAACGGGTCAGCGGCGAAGGCTGGACTGAACAACAGCATCCTGGACACGGGTTGGGGGGTGTTCCTCTCGATCTTGACCAACAAGGCTGAAAGCGCCGGTCGGGACGTGATCGCGGTGAATCCCCGCAACACCTCCCGCACCTGCCCCGAATGCGGGCACGTGTCAGAGGAGAATCGCACCACCCAGGCTGGCTTCATCTGCGTCACCTGCGGGCACGCCGCCAACGCGGACGTGGTCGGGGCGAGCAACATCAAGAGGGCCGGGCTGGTCCTCCGCGACGCCCGCGCGGCGTAGCGAGAAGCCACCCCGTTCACGGGGCGGAGGAGTCACGGGTGCTAACGCCGAACAAACAGCGCAAGCGGCACGATCGCCCCAGTACATGACCGAAGGGGACGAGGGCGCGATGCGGGTGCTGGTGGTCGAGGACGAGCGCATGCTCGCCGACGCGATAGCCGAGTGGCTGCGCGAGGAGACGCACGCGGTCGACACCGCGCACGACGGGGAGGCGGCGTTGGAGCGCATCGCGGTCAACGACTACGACGTGGTCGTCCTGGACCGTGACCTGCCGCTCGTCCATGGTGACGATGTCTGCCGGGAGCTGGTCGAGTCCGAGTCGACCGCGCGGGTGCTGATGCTCACCGCCGCCGCCGAGATCGGCGACCGGGTGACCGGGCTCTCCCTCGGCGCCGACGACTACCTGGCCAAGCCGTTCGCGTTCCCCGAGCTCGCGGCCCGCGTCCTGGCGCTCGGTCGGCGCTCGCGTCCGGCCGCGCCGCCGGTGCTGCGGCGCGCGGGGATCACCCTCGATCCCGCGCGGCGGGAGGTGTTCAGGAACGGCAGGTACGTGCCGCTGTCGAAGAAGGAGTTCGCCGTGCTGGCCGAGCTGCTGCTCGCCGACGGGGGTGTGGTGCCCGCCGAGCACCTGCTGGAGAAGGCGTGGGACGAGCACGCCGACCCGTTCACCAGCGCGGTCCGCCTGACCATCCTCAAGCTGCGCCGCAAGCTCGGCGAGCCGCCGGTCGTGGAGACCGTGCCGGGAGTGGGGTACCAGATTCCATGACCACTCCCACGCTCCGCAGCAGACTCACTCTTGTGTACGGCACGCTGTTCTTCGTCGCGGGACTCACGCTGCTCGGCGTCACGTACTTGCTGTTCAACCAGCAGCTCGAGCAAAAGACGGTATCCATCATCGTCAGAGGCGGAGGCCCCGGCTCGCTGGACACCAACACGGGCTCGCTGGACGGCGACAGGGCCATGAACTGGATGAAGCAGCAGCAGAGCCTGCTGCGCGGAGCCGCGACCACCTCGCTGCTCACCCAGGGCGCGATCGCGCTGGTCGTGGTCGGCGGCGCGGCGTCGGGTGTGGGGTGGCTGGTCGCCGGACGGGTGCTCACCCCGCTCCGCCAGGTGACCGAGACCGCGCGGCGGATCGCGGCCGCCCCGGTCGCCGAGCGCGGCCTGCACGAGCGGATCGCGCTGAACGGCCCGGCCGACGAGGTGAAGGAGCTGGCCGACACCTTCGACACCATGGTCGAACGGCTGGACCACTCCTTCGACGGGCAGCGCAGGTTCGTCGCCAACGCCTCGCACGAGCTGCGCACCCCGCTGACGCTGAACCGCGCGCTGGTCGAGCTGGCCATGCACCGCCGTACGGCCTCGGCCGACGTCAAGCAGCTCGGCGAAAGCCTGCTGGAGATCAACGCCCGGCACGAGCGGCTCATCTCCGGGCTGCTGCTCCTGGCCCGCGCCGAGCACGAGATCGGTGATCGGTCACCCGTGGATCTGGCCGACGTGGTGAGCCACGTGGTCGCGCAGGCCACCGCCGAGGCCACGGAGTCGAAGATCACCCTGCACGAGACGGCCGGACTCGCGCCGACCAGCGGGGACGCGCTGCTGCTCGAACGGCTGGTGCACAACCTGGTCGAGAACGGGATCCGGCACAACATCGACGACGGCACCGGCTGGGTGCGGGCCGTCAGCCGCATCGCGTATGACGGCCGCGTCGAGGTGGAGGTCAGCAACACCGGGCCCGCCGTGCCGCCGTACGAGATCCCGACGCTGTTCAAGCCCTTCCGCCGGCTCGGCCCGGAACGCGTGGTCACGGCCAAGAGCGCGGGGCTGGGGTTGTCCATCGTGCGCTCGATCGCGCTCGCGCACGGCGGCGAGGTCTCGGCCCGTCCCAGGGAGGGCGGCGGCCTGATCGTGACGGCCACCCTGCCACCCCAGAGCCCAGCCCATCACTAGACCCGCGCCCGCTCACTGGGCACCGCCCAGAGCAGCAGGCAGTGCTCCGCCTCAGGCAATAGATGTGCGAGCTAACTTGGCTTCGACCGGTAGTCAGCCCACAGGTCGACGGCCTCTTGGAGACCAAGAGCGGCAACGTCCTCACGGGCCATCTCCACCGTGTAGATCAACCGGCCCGCAAGCCAATCTGGAACCGTCTCCCGTATCCGCGACCGACCGGGCAAGTACAAGCGCCAAATCACGCAGATCGGCCGCCGCCTCCTCCAACTCGTTGAGCCGTCGGATGCTCACCACGGCCGCCACCGGCTGATGTCGACGGGTGACCACCAGGTCGGTCCCCTGCTCCGCATCAGCCACCAGGCGGGCAACCCCTCGCTGGGCCGCTTCCGTGACGCTCAGCTCAGTAGCATCGTGCAGAACTCCAGGTCGCGAAACGTCGCGACGCGGCGGCCGCTCAGCCCAGCGAGACCGCCGAGCTGCGTCCGGCACCACTTGTTCAACCCATCCTTTCCTCGTTCCGGAGGTGTCTTGCCCGCCATCGTTTCCCAGACCTACCGCATGGTGCCGGTCGGCGACCTTGAGCCGCACCCTGACAACCCCCACCAGGGCGACGTGGATGTGATCGCCGAGTCGATCGCGAAGAAGGCTTCTACGGCACGGTCCTGGTCCAGCAGCCGCGGATGCGGATCATCGTCGGTGAGCACCGCTGGCACGGAGCGAAGGCCAACGGCCTGGAGCAGGTGCCTGCCCTGGTCATCGACGTTGACGACGACGCGGCAACCCGGATCATGCTCGCGGACAATCGCACCGCTGAGTTCGGAGGGTATGACGACCGGGTCCTTTCCGAGCTGCTGCGCGGCCTCGACGGCACCGGCTGGTCCGACGACGACCTGAACGACTTGCTCGCCGACCTCGATAGCGGTATCGCAATCGTCGGCGATGCGCCAGCCAGCCCACGTGCCGCCCAGGCGGACGACGACGGCCGGGAGGAGCGGTCGCGGTCGCGGCCGCGCACCGACCTTGACGACGAGGAAGATGAGGACGACCTGGGCGAGGACGACGACTCCCCGCCGCCCCGCCCGAAGGTGGCATGACGGCCGACCTGCTCATCACGTTGACCGCCGCTGAGCACGACCAGGTGAACGCCCTGCTCGGGCACATCCGAGCCCGCGACGGCAACGCCAGTACCGCACAGGTCGTCCTGGCGGCGCTACGGGCCTACGCCGACTAACTAGGTGCCTATCTGCGTTGGCGGACCTCCACGCCGAACATGTCAGCGTACTTGAAGGGCATGTCCGGCTGGGGTTCCGCCCGCCATGAGGTGATCAGGTACTGCTCGACCGGGGTGCTGGCCACGCCGTCCGGCTTGGTGTCTCGCCCTCGCGCGTGCACCCGTAGCCGGTAGAAGCCCGCCCCCTGCCAGGCAAGGTTCGGTAGGTGGGGGAGATCCCCATCGAGCCCGCAAACGACCAGTGATCCGCTAGTGGATTCGATGGAGACCTCGACGATCTCCTCCCAGCTGTCAAGGTCGAGAGGTGGAGGCCCCTCGGTCAGCTGCACCTCGACCTCTACGACACCCTGTGCGATGCCAGTAAGGATCGTCGCACCGTCCGGCTCATCGTCCACCGCGATCAGGCCGTTGTCGAACCTTGCCGGAAACTCTGGGCCCAGCTCGGTCGAGTCCAGAAGCTGGATCTGGTGGTAAGACAGCCTGACTTCTGCCCGATGGGGCGAAGGTGCGCCGGTCATGGGGAGGAGGCTCTTTCTGGGTTAGTGATTCATGTCGGGAAAGACAAAGAATGCGTCCCTATTCAGCAGCCGTTGCTGAGCAGCGAAGTCACTATAGAGGCCGCCAGCCTTGCTGTTCTGGGTGGCGTCCACCCATTCGACAGAGAAGTCGTCGGGGTAGTCGCCGCCGCCGGTGTACGCGCCCTGATAGGTGTGTGCCATCGGATACTCGTCACAGTTTGCCCCGGCCGGGGGCGAACCGGTGAGGAAGCTGCACGCATCGGTGCGATTCTGCTCCGCATCGTCGTCGTTGTACATGCGGGTGAGTGGAACGTCGCCCACCGCGCCAGGGTTGCCCCTTGCCTGGGCGCGGCTGATGTGGCCGGCGATATCCTCGACCTCGCTGCGCTTGTAGGTAAGAGTAGGCCAGGTGTCGGAGAAGACACAGCCCATGGTGTCCTTGCCCTTGAGCAGGCCGTTGTCGCAGCGCAGATCGATGGGGCCGTCAGTGACGTACTCGGCCTTGTCGAAGTCGCCGCTGTTGGGGGTGGCCCAGGTGAGCTGTGAGTCGAGGCTGATGTTCTCCTTCGTAAGGGTGGGAACGTTGACCTTGAGAGTCGCGTTGAACTGCAGCCACGTGCGAAGCTGCAGCGGCTTGGGGCCGCTGGCGGCCACTTGCGTACAGTCGGGGTTGCAGTGTCCGCCGAAACTGATCTGCGTAGTGGGCACCCATTCGCCCCACTCGTTGTGTGGATAGATGTGCTCGCCGTAGATGAGCGCGCCCTCGTTCCACACGCTGACAACGTCGACGTAGTGGGTGAAGTCCATGCCGCCGACGACCTCACCGGTGTTGACGACGATCCATACAACACTGTCGATCTGCCAGAAGCACTGGTTGAAACGGGTCTGGCCGTACCATCCAGCGGTCTCGTCCTTGCACCAGCTGGGCACGCCCGGGGGCACGCCGCCCGGAGGCTCCTCTACGGCGAGCTTCAGCTTGGGCGGGCGGGTGCACATGACCTTGTCCACGCCCTTGGCCCGCAGACTGCTCAGCTGCTTCTTCACCTCCTCGCAGGGGCGGGACGAGGTGACCTTGGCCGGTGAGGAGGAATTCCTTCCGGCGCTGGTGTCCTCGCGAATGGAGGCGTTGGCCGCTCGGATTCGGGCAGCATCCTTATCTGCCTGCGTGGACGGGCTCGGAGTCGGGGACGATGTCGTGGCTGTCGACTTTGCCGCTCCAGGGTCGTCGGCGGTCTGCGCCGAAGCGATGGGGCCAAGCGGGCTAGCCTGCGCAATGTCGAGCTGATCGCTCCGTCGGATAGCGAAGGCGGTCTGTCCGGTACGTGGGACGGCCGCTCGACCGGGCGTTCTGGCGTAGGGGTCGGTCGGATCGCTCGCATCAGAACGTGTTCTGACATACGCTCATGGCGTGAGCACCAGCCATGCCGACGCAGTGACATTTTCTGACTTGTCGAGAAATCCCCGAGCGGTTGCCGAGCGTGCGGCACGCCTGGGACGTGTGCGTGTCACGCATCGGGATGCTCCGGACTTCTACCTGACTGCGGCGGACCGTGAGGAGGAGCGTGAGCGGACGCTGGCTACCGCGTCCCGGCTGTTCCTTGCCTTGATCAAGCATGATCCCACCGCGCGTGCGCTGGTCATAGCCATGCCGGAGGTCTTCCCGTGGGTTCGCCACCTGTCCTCGGACGAACTGCGTGCCTTCACTCTGGAACTGGTTGAAGCGCTTTCCGACGCGGCCGAGCTGGATGTCGATGCCACCACCCGGGAGGTCATCGCGGGCTGGCGGGCCACTGCCAGAATCAAGGCCGATCCCGCGCACTACGCCGAGGCTCGCAAGCCCACAAATGGTGACTTCGGGCCGGTACAGGCCCACTCCGGCGGGGTGTAGCGAGTGAACATCTCCGTACGGTTCTGGAGAGCGTCCCGGACGGCCTCCTCGTAGCCCGGACGGGCGTAAGCGATCGCACGCAGGCGCCACTGACGCAACAGCGTCTGCACCTGCTTGAAGCGGGCCAAGTCGTGCGCGGCCTCCAAAGCCTCGTGGTACTCCGCCCGGAACCGGGTACGGTGCGACGGCGGAAGCACCTCGAAAATCGCGGCCGGATCCTCACCTGGATCACGAGGCGCAACGGGCTCCACAGGCTGAGCGGTCATACCGACCAACCTATCTTCCCAGGCATGCGAGATGTGGGCCAGTGCTCCCGCCTTCGGTCACGTCCGTGGATGTGACCGCCCTGAAGTGATCACCTCGCCAATCCGTACGCTGGACGAGGCCATCGCGTCACCGCAGTCCCAGCGCGAACTGGAGGCGGCCATCTACGCTCTGCGCATGATCCACCGAGGGTGAGAGGGGACTCCCATGGCGGAGGAACTGTCGAGGCTGACGGGCCTGCTGTACGAGATCGGACTGCTCAAGCGTTACAAGCGCACGGGCTGGCTGGTCGCGGGAGTACGGGATCCCGAGAGCATCGCCGATCACTCCTTCCGAACGGCGATCATCGCGAGTGTGATCACGGCCCTGGAAGGTGGCAATCCTGAGCGTGCGGCGTTCCTGAGCCTGTTCCACGACACCCAGGAGACCCGCGTCACCGACATCCCCTACATCGGCAAGCGTTATCTGAAAGCGGCGCCGAACGAGGAGGTCACCGCCGACCAGGTACGCGGCGTTCCGGAGCCGGTCGCGGAGATGGTGGGCGGCGCGGTCGGTGAGTACGAGGAGAAGAGCAGCCTCGAAGCCGTCTGCGCCCGCGACGCCGACAAGCTCGAATGCCTGATCCAGGCCGTCGAATACCGCGAGCAGGGCCACCAGAACGTCCAACCGTGGATCGACAGCTCGCTCGCCGCGCTGCGGACGGCGTCCGCTAAGCGCCTCGCGGACGAGGTGCTCAGCACGGGATCGCTGGAGTGGATGATGCACGTCCTCAACGGAGATCAAGTCACCTGAGAGCGAGTCTGGGCCGGAGCCGTTCCGCGGTCCGGCACGGAGATCTGAGAGGCATCCCACATGGGACGAGTCGAGTACTGGAATGACCCGAACGCCCCGAAGGCGAACAGCCTGGTGCCGGCCTGCGGGACGGTCACTGTGGACGACGCGGGTCGCATCCTCATGCAGTGCCGACGGGACACCGGCCAATGGGCGTTGCCGATGGGCAAGATGGAGATCGGCGAGACGCCCTCGCAGTGCGCCGTGCGGGAGACCGAGGAGGAGACCGGTGTTCGTGTCGAGCCGGTCGGCATTCTCGGGATCTACTCCGACCCCGGCCACATCGTGGCCTACGCGGACGGGGAGGTTCGCCAGGAGTACGAGGTCATGCTGATCGCTCGTCCGGTCGGCGGTCGGCCCGAGGCCAACGATGAGGCGAGCGACGTGCGGTGGGTCGAGCCGGGCGAGTTGCACACGCTGGACATTCATCCGACTCAGTGGCGGCAGCTCAACGACTACCTAGAGCAGAGACATTCCCACGTCGATTGAGCTCAGCCAGCTCGGAACTGCCGTGTCCAGTGAAGTACATTTGAGTCAACTATAGTTCGGTCAAGTATACTTCGATATATGCGGAAGCCCGAGCATGTGTTCGACCGTGAGCGAGAGTGGGCGGGCCTGGTCTCGTTCGCTTCAGACGTGAGCCCGGGAGCTCGGCTCGGCGTGGTGAGCGGCCGCCGCCGCCAAGGGAAGAGTTATCTCCTGCAGGCCTTGGCGAGCAGCATGGGCGGCATCTACTTCCCCGCGCTCGAGGTGACGGAGGCGGTGGCGTTGCGCCTCTTCGCGGACGAACTGATCAGATTCACCGGCGCGCCTGTTCCGGCCTTCCGCGATTGGATCGACGCCGTCCCCTATCTCTTCGGTGTCGTACGCGATCGGGCGGTGCCTGTCGTTTTTGATGAGTTTCCGTATCTTGTCAAGGCATCCCCGGAGCTTCCCTCGATCATCCAGCGGGAGTTGGGTCCTGGCGGCTCCGGAGCCGCCAGCACGGCCAGGGTGCTGCTCTGCGGTTCGGCGATGTCAGTGATGGGCGGTTTGTTGTCCGGTACGGCTCCGCTACGCGGACGCGCGGGACTGGAAATGGTCATCAGGCCCTTCGACTACCGCCAGGCCGCCCGCTTTTGGGGGATCAGCGACCCGCGTCTGGCGGCCCAAATCCACGCGGTGGTGGGTGGGACACCGGCCTACCGGAACGAGTTTGTCCGTGGCGATGTCCCGGCCGGGCCGGCGGATTTCGACGACTGGGTGATCAGATCCGTGTTGAACGCCGAGGTCCCGTTGTTCAGGGAGGCCCGCTACCTGTTGGCGGAAGAGACGGAGATCCGCGACCTGTCGCTCTACCACTCCGTCCTTGCCGCCGTCGCCGACGGCAACACGATGTCAGGGGGCATCGCCGGCTACGTGGGGCGGAAATCCAACGAGATCGCGCACCCGCTTCGCGTCCTGGAAGACAGCCATCTCCTGGTCAAAGAGCGCGATCTCTTCCGGCCGAACCGCGGCTACTACCGGGTGACCGAACCGCTCATCACGTTCTATCAGGCGATCATGGTCAGGGAGTGGGCGCGGTTGGAGCGCGGGGACGCGGCGACGGTGTGGCGGGGCAGCAGAGCACGCTTTCTGTCGCAGGTCGTCGGCCCTCATGTCGAGGTGCTCTGCCGCGAGTACGCCCTGCATGCCGATACCGCGGCCGGTGAGGTGGGGAGTGGAGTCGTGCCCGATCCCGCCAACCGCACGCAGATACAGGTCGATGTCGCTGTTCTGGCGCCCGCGGATCACGGACGCCCCCGACGGGTTCTCTCGCTGGGCGAGGTCAAGTGGGACAGGGTCATGGGAGCCGAGCACGTGGCCCGGCTCCGCCGCGCGCGCGATCTGCTCACAGCAAAGGGGTACGACACCCGTGACACGGTGCTCACGTGTTATTCGGGAGCCGGATTCACCCGGGAGTTCGGGGCCGGACCGGGGAGCGACGTGCGCCTGGTCACCCTTGACGACCTCTACGCTTGATCGCTTGCCCTCCAATCACTTAGGGGCGCGGGCCGAAGCCCTGGGCGGCGAGCCAGGTGGCGCAGAGGTCCGGCCAGGCGGACGCGGCCAGGTCGCCGCCCTGGGCGAGCCCCAGCCCGTGCTTGCCATCGGGAAAGACATGCAGCTCGTACGGCGTTCCGACGCGGGCGAGGGCGGAGGCAAAGAGCAGGCTGTTCTCGGCCGGGACTCCTCGGTCGGCCGCCGTGTGCCAGAGGAACGCCGGTGGCGTCTCGGCGGTCACGTTGAGGTGCGCGGACAGGGCCGTCGCCTGCTCCTCGGTGGCGTCAGGGCCGAGCAACTGACGGCGTGACCCCGAGTGCGCGCTCCACCCGATGAGGTCGATGACCGGATAGCCGAGTATCAGGGCGTCCGGGCGGTCCTCGTCCTTGGTGGTGGCGAAGGTGGCGGCGAGGTGGCCGCCCGCCGAGAACCCCATGACGGCGACCCGCCCGGCCCCGCGCTCCCGGACGACGCGCACCGCCTGGCGCAGGTCGTACAGCGGAGCCGGATGCAGCGGCTCGCGCCCCGGCTCGTCGCCGGCCACCCGGTAGGCCAGCACGTAGGCGTCGATTCCGAGCGTGACCAGCCAGCGGGCCACGTCCGCGCCCTCGTGCCCGGCCAGCCGGGAGTAACCGCCACCGGGGCACACCACCACCGCGCCCGTGGCCGGGCCGTCCGCCGCGTACAGCGTCAAGCTCGGTGACTCGCCGGTGGCCGGGCCGGGGGGAGTATCCGGCCAGAGGGGAACGTCGATCATGGCGGGTACTCTACTCCCCGGAAAAGTTAGGAAACTTTCCTAAGAAGGTTGACCGGGCCACGTAACGCTCGTTGGATGAGCTGTCATGACCCCCCGTATCATCGCCACCGCCGCCCTGGTCGCCGCTCTGGCCCTGCCACTGCCCGCGGCCGCCGCCCCCGTGACCTTCACCCACCCCGGCGTGCTGCTCGGCCGGGAACAGCTCGACTTCATGCGTACCAAGGTCAACTCGGGCGCGCAGCCGTGGAAGTCGGCCTACGACCAGATGATGGCCCACTCGCTCGCCTCACTCACCCGGGCGGCCAAGCCTCGCGCCGTCGTCGAGTGCGGCCCCTACTCCAACCCCAACAACGGCTGCACCGACGAGCGCCAGGACGCGCTCGCCGCGTACACGATGTCTCTCGCCTGGTACGTCACCAGGGACGCCAAGTACGCCAAGAAGGCCATCGAGATCATGGACGCCTGGTCCGCGGTCATCAAGGACCACACCAACAGCAACGCGCCCCTGCAGACCGGCTGGGCCGGCTCGGTCTGGCCACGGGCGGCCGAGATCATCCGCTACACCTACACCAGCTGGCCGAACGTCGACCGCTTCGCCACCATGCTGCGCACCGTCTACCTGCCGAAGGTCATCAACGGCTCCAACAGCAACGGCAACTGGGAGCTGAGCATGATGGAGGCGGCCGTCGGCATCTCCGTCTTCCTGGAGGACCGGACGAGCTACGACAAGGCGATCACCAAGTACCGCGGCCGGGTGCCGGCCTACGTCTACCTCAGCACCGACGGCGACCTGCCCAAGGGCGCGCCCGGCAGCGGCAACGACACCCGTGACGAGCTCGTCAAGTACTGGCAGGGGCAGACGACCTTCGTCACCGGCCTCACCCAGGAGACCTGCCGCGACTTCACCCACACCGGCTACGGGATCTCGGCCATCTCCCACGTCGCCGAGACCACCAGGATCCAGGGCCAGGACCTCTACCCGGAGGTCGGTGAGCGGCTCAGGCAGGCGCTCGGCTTCCAGTCGAAGTACCAGCTCGGCGCGGCCGTGCCCTCCTGGTTGTGCGGCGGCAAGCTGAACCTGGGCCTCGGCCCGATCACCGAGGTCGGCTTCAACCAGCTCCACAACCGCCAGGGCATCCCGATGACGAACACCCAGCAGCTCACCGAGCAGCAGCGTCCCGCCGGCACCAACCAGCTCTTCGTCGCCTGGGAGACCCTCACCCACGCGGGCAGTTAAGGCTTCCCTTAGGTGAGCGTTGACAACCTCGCTGCGCAGGAGTCGTCTGAGGGCCCACGACGAGCGAGGGGGTGTCCGGATGCAGGTTCCAGCGCCGTTGGAGTACGAGCGGGCCACCAGCGTCGATCAGTTGGAAGCGCGCCGGTTGGCATAGGCGCCGGCGACCCGGGCGATCGCCCGCACGGCCGCTTGCGCACCCAACCCGGCCACCTGCCCACGCACCTCGTAATAGGCCAGCCGATGCAACTCCACCACCGCGAAGACGCGGTGCCGCCAGGCCAGGCGGGAGACGACAGTGGCCGCCTCATTGCACAACAGCACCGCCGCAGCCAGCGCCTCAGCCTGGGCCGAAGCGGGCGTGAGCCGCAGTTGCACGATCGAGGGCAGGCCGTGACGTTTGGAGGCGGAGCGGCGGATCGCCATCGCGCACCTCCTGTCACAGCAGCATCACCCACCGCACATATTACCGAACGTGACCGAGACTTTCCATACTGTTTTCGACAGGAGTGGCGCTCCGCGCTGAGGAGGACAAGGAGGAACGACGCGAGTTCGTGAAGTGGTCCGATGCCAAGGCCAAGATCCGCGAGATCGACCCCGACTGGGACTCTACCGAGCGGGTCGCTGCTCGGGAGGCCAGCCGCGAGGAGTTGCGGGCGGAGCTGCGAGGCGCCCAACTCGCTGAGACGCGCAAACGACCTCGGATGTGGTGGCCGACTTCGGCGACCACTCCGTGAAGGTTGCTTGAGGCGAATTCGGCAGCCCGCTACCTGTTCAGTTCGGCTCTCTGGTGCAGCACATTCAGTCGCCCGTGACGCTGATCTGGGCGGTCCAGTCGGCGACGACGCGTGTTCTCTTCGACGGTGCGGCGGGGACGATGGCGGCGAACCAGGTGGCCTGGACGAGGATGACCCGGCTGCGGAACTCCTTCTTGCCGCTCAGCACGGCGGGCTCCGGCCGGGTGAAGGAGAGTGTCGCGGCGTCGGGCCGGGCGGTGAAGCTCTGCTGCTCCCGTACGCCGTACCAGATGACGGCCCCTCCTCCCGAGGCGCGCAGCGCGTAGATCGTCGGGACCACCTGGGTGCGGTCGCGTACGTCCCACTGGCCGCGCAGGAGGCGCATGTCGGCGAGCCGGGCGGTGGCGGACTGGGTCGTGTAGGGGCCCGCGGCCAGGAGGCGCTTGGCCTCCGTGTCCTTGCCGTTGGTGGCCAGGGAGCGCGCGTGCGCGGCGGCCACGGCGCGGGGGGCGACGGCGAGGTTCTCGGTGTCGTCGGCGGCCACCGCGGTCGCCAGTCCCTCGTCGTCCACGGCGATGGGTAGGGCAGGTGCCTGGAGTGGGGTGGTCGATCCGGCGACCAGACGCCAGCCGTCGGCGGTCTCCTGGAGGATGAGCTGGGTCCGGTAGTCCCTGCCCTGCTCGGTGATCTCGGCCAGGAACCAGCGGGCGCCGCCGGGGTTCTTCGGGATCACGAAACGTGTGCTGGTGAGGCGGGGCAGCGTGCCGAGCCGGTCACCGCGTAGCCTGGCGAGCCGGAAGACGGCCCGGTCGAGCTCCAACGCCAGGCCGGCGCTCGTTTCCTGCAGTCCGGATCCGTTCCGCTTCCTGGCCTGCTGCAGTCGCTCACGGTAGCCGTTGAGGACGAACTCGGCCCCGTCCTCCGTCAGGGTGGGCTGCGCCGGTGCGGCGCTCGCCCGGGGCCCGGCGCTCACCGACCAGGCACCGGCCTGGGGTGACGTCCCGGAGGCACTGCACGCGGTGACCATGGCCAAGGCCAGGCCACTCACGAACAGCTGGCGATTCACCGGCACGGATACCTCCGCGACATGCCCGTGGGAGCGTCCTGAGCTGTCCTCATGATGTACGGGCCGAATCTGGCCCAGGTTCAATCCACCGGAGCTGGGACTCCATACGGACCGTGTTCAATCTACCGGGATCGGGACGGTGCGGACCGTGCTCGATCCACAGGGACCGTACGACGCGGCTCAGAACTCGGCCGCCGCGAGCCGGTGCGCCCGGACGGTCGCGGGGCGCTCGTCGTACGCCGGGCGGGTCAGCAGCGCCTGGGCGAGGTTGGCCTTGATCAGGGCGGCGCCGCGCACGACCGGCACCAGCGTCAGCGCGAACAGGACCCCGATCACGGTGTTGAAGACCACGAAGGTGGTGGTGTCACTGCCGAGGCCGAGCAGTTCGGGCAGCCCGCCGTGGAATTCGGGCAGGCCGGCGATGATCCACCCGTAGAGCGGGAAGGTCAGCCCGGCGATCGCGCCCGCCCACCAGACGAGGGTGACGACGAAGGTGGCGATGGCGAGGGGGAAGGCGACGACGGCGTGCAGCATGTCCAGCGCCGCCTGCCCGCTGGTCAGCGGGTTCATCGCGCGGCGGAACCAGCCGGCGTCCGAGGGGGCCTGGCGGTAGCGGGGACGGGCGACGCGGCGGCCGAGTACGTCGGGCAGCAGCACCCGCTCGACGTCGGCGAAGTTGCGCGCCATGGCGGCGGCCGCGGCCAGGATCGGCAGGCCGATGAAGGCGACGGCGCTGCCCGCTCCGGTCGCGACACCGATCACGACCAGGACGAAGGACATCACGGCGGTGGGGAAACCCAGCAGGACGTAACGGGTGTCGGTGGCGATGCGGTGCCGGAGCGTTGTCATGCCAAGAACGTTACGAGTCGCCACCCCTCCAGATCGCTCCCGCTCACTGGCGTATCGAGGTAGTGCAGGCCCTACCCAAGTACGTCAGGTGGTGATGGCGTGCGACCGTCATCCGTCACCTGTCAGGTGGTGATGGCGTGCGACTCCATGTCGGCCACCGTCCACTCCTCGACCTCGTCCAGGTGGATCGCGGCCGCCGTCTGCGCCGCCGCGACGTCGCGGCCCGCCATGGCGTCGAGGATCTCCAGGTGGCGGCGGGTGGAGCCGGCGATCCGGTGCGGGCCGGTGGCGCCCAGCACGCGCAGCCACTGCACGAACGGCTCCGTCGAGGAGCGGACCCGGATGAGCCGCTCGTTGCCGGTGGCCGCCACGATCTCGGTGTGCAGGCGCGTGTCACTGACGAAGAACGGCTCGTAGTCGCCCTTCTCCGCGTACGCCAGCGCTTCGACGACCTCGGCGCGGAGCTCCGCGATCCGGGGGAGCGGCATGACGGCGGCGGCGATGCCGGTCGCCAGCCACTCGATGCCCTTGCGCAGCTGGCAGACCTCGTGGACGTCGGTGACGTCCGGCCGGGCCACGAACGTCCCCGACCGAGGCCGCGTCTCGATGAGCTGGTCGTGCTCCAGGCGGGCCAGCGCCTCGCGGACCGGCGTGCGCGAGACGCCGAACTCCGTGGCCACCGAGTTCGGATCGAACCGGGAGCCGGGGGCGTACACCCCGCTGGTGATGCGGTCGCGCAGGATCCCGTAGAGCTGGTCCGCGATGGAATCCACGACCAGGGACGAACCCTTCGAGAGCTTGACGGACTGACCCGGCACGATCTCTCCCTGCAGATGTGTGATGTCTAGTCGATCAGATTAGCCGCGCGGAGGGCCACCGCGATCCGCTCGCGTTCGGCGGGGCTCGCCGGCGCGAAGGGCTTCCGGGGACGCCCTCCGTTGCGGCCCTGCAGCTCCAGTGCCGCCTTGAGCGTGGCCGGCAGGTTGGGTCCGTCGATCGCCCGCCACACCGTGAGAATACGCTCGTGCAGCTTCAGCGCGAGCCCGTGGTCGCCGTCCTGGATGGCGTTCCACAGCTCGACGCTGAGCCGCGGCGTGACGGTCGGGATGGCCGCGAGCGCGCCGTGCGCGCCGAGCACGAACGCCGGGTAGTGCAGGTCGTCGAGCGCCGCCAGGATGGTGAACCGGTCGCGTACCCGGGCCAGCAGGTCGACCAGCAGGTGCATGTCGCCGCCGCTCTGCTTGATGGCCACCAGCTGCGGAACGGCCGCGAGCCGCTCGATCACGTCCACGGGTACGAGGGCCCACGGCACCACGTTGTAGAGCACGATCGGCAGGTCCACCGCGGCCCCGATCTCGCGGTAGTACGCCACGGTCTCCTCGGCTGACGGCGCGAAGACATAGTGCACCGGAGTGATCTGCAACGCGTCGACGCCCACCTCCTTCAGCGCCAGCGAATAGCGGATCACCTGGGCCGTCGAATTCTGGATCACTCCGGCGATCACCGGCACTCGCCCGGCGACCTCCTCGACCACGACCCGGCAGATGTCCCGGCTCTCCTCCAGGGAGAGTGTCTGGCCCTCCCCGGTGCTGCCGCACGCGCAGATCGCGGTGACTCCGGCTTCCAGCAGGTACTTGACCTCCTGGCGCAGGAGATCGAGGTCCACCTCGTCGTTCTCGTCGAACGGGGTCACCACCGTGGAGATCATCCCGTGCAGGTCCAGGTCGCTCATCGACATCCTCCTCGTGGCCAGGCTATTGCGGCCGTGTTAAATCTAGTGTCTGATACATTAGATTATCACCCGGACATGAAAGGATGTCCAATGCAGAGCGGGACGCCAGTCAAACGTGTCGTCTGGGCCAGCGCCCTCGGCACGACCGTGGAGTACTACGACTTCACGCTCTACGCCACCACGGCCGCGCTGGTCTTCAACAAGGTCTTCTTCCCGGCCGAGATCCCCCTGGTCGGCACGCTGGCCGCGTTCGCCACGTTCTTCGTCGGCTATCTGGCGCGCCCGCTCGGCGGCCTGATCTTCGGCCACTTCGGTGACCGGCTGGGCCGCAAGAACATCCTCATCACCACGATGCTGATGATGGGCACCGGCACCTTCGCCATCGGCCTGATCCCCTCGTACGAGTCGATCGGCATCGTCGCGCCCCTGCTGCTGGTGCTCATCCGGCTGATCCAGGGGCTGGGGATGGGCGGCGAGTACGGCGGCGGCGTGCTGATGGCCCTGGAGTACAGCCCGAAGCGACGCCAGGGCTTCTTCACTTCCCTGGTGCACATCGGCACCCCGGCCGGTGTACTGCTGCCGGTCGCCCTGGTCACGGCGCTGGACGCGTTCCTGCCGGCGGGCGCGTACGAGTCGTGGGCCTGGCGCCTGCCGTTCCTGGCCAGCATCGCGCTGGTCGCCGTCGGCTTCTACATCCGGCTGCGCGTCAGCGAGAGCCCCGAGTTCGTCAAGATGCGGGCCGAGCGCGAGGTGCGGAAGCTGCCGGCCAAGGAGCTGTTCGCCGACTACACGGGCAAGGTGCTGCTGTCGATCGTCGCCAAGGTGGCCGAGAGCGGGCTGTTCAACGTCTACTACGTGGTCGCCATCGCCTACGTCACCACGGAGCTGGGTCTGCCGCGCGGCCCGGTGCTGATGGCCGTGCTGATCGCGTGCCTGGCCGAGTGCCTCACGCTGCCGCTGTTCGGGGCGCTGTCCGACCGGATCGGCCGGCGCAAGGTGTACGTGGGCGGCGCGGTGTTCCAGCTGCTGCTCGCCGTGCCGTTCTTCCTGCTCGTACAGACCGGCAGCCTGCCGCTGATGACCCTGGCCATGCTGCTCGGCCTGGCCGTCGGCCACGGCTCCATGTACGGCGCGCAGGCGGCGCTGTTCGCCAATCTCTACCCGGTTCAGGTGCGCTACACGGGCCTGTCCGTCACCCAGCAGGTAGGGGCCACGCTCGGCGGCGGGCTCGCCCCGCTGGCCGGCACCGCGCTGCTCGCGGCCGGTGGTGGCCACTGGACTTGGCTCGTGGTCTATATGATCGCGATCGCGGCTCTGTCCAGCCTGGCGGCCAGCCGGCTGGGCTCGGGCGAGCTCGACCGTGAGGCGCTCGGTGGAGTGCCCGCCGCCAAGGAGGCGATCCAATGAGCCTGTTCCTCGCCGAAGGCGATCCCGTGACGCCCGCTCTGCGCGGGTTCGCGCGGGTGCACGCCGACCTCGTCGAACTGAGCGAGGACCCGGTCTTCCTGCGGGCCCGCGACCGCGATCCGCGCCGGACCGTCGGGCTGGTGTCCGGCGGCGGCTCGGGGCACGAGCCGCTGCACGGCGGGTTCCTCGGCCGGGGGATGCTCGACGCGGTGGCGCCGGGGCAGGTGTTCGCCTCGCCGCACAACCGGCAGGTGCTGGCGGCCAGCCGCGCCGCCGCCGGCCCCGGCGGGGTCATCCACATCGTGAAGAACTACACCGGCGACCGGATCAACTTCGGCATCGCCGCCGAACGCCTGCGACACGACGGCATCGAGGTCCGCCGGGTGCTGGTCGACGACGATCTGGCGACCGAGAGCACGGAGACGGCGACGGGACGGCGGGGCACCGGCGCGACCGTCATCGTGGAGAAGCTCCTCGGCGCCGCCGCCGACGAGGGGCTCGGCCTCGACGAGCTGACCGAACTCGGCACGCGGTTCGCCGGCGCCTCGCGCAGCCTCGCGGTGGCGGCGCGGGCCCAGACCTCGCCGCAGACCGGCGCCCCCTCGTTCGAGCTGGGGCCCGACGAGCTGGAGTACGGCGTGGGCATCCACGGCGAGCGGGCGGCCAAGACGATCACCAGGCCACCCGTCGGCGAGCTGGTCACCCGGATGCTCGACGAGCTGCTGGCCGGTCTGCCACCGGGTCCCGACGACCTCGTGGTGCTGGTCAACGGGCTCGGCGGGACCACCCAGCTGGAGCTGTACGGCGTCTTCGACCAGGTGGCGGGCGAGCTGTCGGCACGCGGGCTGGACGTGCGCGGCTCGCTGGTGGGGACGTACGTGCCCGCCCTCGACATGGCGGGCTTCTCGCTGACCCTCACCCGGCTCGACCCGGCCTGGGACCGCTGGTGGCGGGCCCCGGCCATGACACCCGCCTTCGTCCAGCTTGAGGAGAACCGATGACCGCGTCGCCCGTACTCCGCCGCTACGCCGCCGACGTGGAGGCGGCCCACGCCGAGCTGACGCGGCTCGACCAGCTCAGCGGGGACGGCGACTTCGGCGACAACCTGCGCTCCGGGTTGCGTCGCGTCATCGACGAGCTCGACCGGGCTGGTACGGCGGGGCATGGGTTCGACGTGGCGGGACGGGTGTTCCTTGACGACGTCGGGGGCACGAGCGGGCCGCTGTTCGGGCTGCTGTTCACCGAGATCGGCCGGGCGCTTGACGGCGACAAGCCGACCGGGCGGGCGCTTGACGGCGACAAGCGGACCGGCTGGGCGCTCGACGGTGACGTGCCGACCGGCCGGGCGCGAGACGGTGATGTGCCGAGCTGGGCCGCGGGCGCCTCCGCCGGGCTGGCCGCGATCCAGCGGGTGGGCGAGGCCAACGTGGGCGACCGCACCCTGGTCGACGCGCTCGTGCCCGCGGTCGCGGCGCTGGAGTCGGACGGTGCCGGAGCCTTCGCCCGCGCCGCCACGGCCGCCGCCGATGGCGCCCGGAGCACGGCCGGGCTGCGAGCTCGGCTCGGGCGGGCCAGTTACGTGGGCGAGCGGGCCAGGGGTGTCGCCGATCCCGGGGCGGTGGGGGTGGCGCTGCTGTTCCGAGCGCTGGCCGAGGTCGAGGAGCCCGGCTCGGGAGTAGCCCCGCCGTACTGACGGACGTGCGGTTACGGGACGCGCGCCGACCACGTACGGCTACCGGAAGCGGGCTGACGTGCGCTTACGGGACGCGGGCTGATGTGTGGCTACGGGACGCGCGCGACGCCGCCCAGGACGCCGCCCTTCGCCAGGCTGGCCGGGATGTACTGCTCGTCGTTGCGCCAGTCCTGCGCGGGTACGACGCCCGGTTCGAGCAGTTCGAGCCCGTCGAAGTAGCCGCGTACGGTGTCGCGGTCGCGCCAGGTCATCGCCCCCGAGCTGGTCTGCCGGTAGACGTCCTGCGCCTCGGCGAGCCTGGCCGGGATGCCCTCGTTCTCCTCGATGTACCCGTGCGAGATGATCAGGTAGCTGCCCGATGCCAGCGGCTCGCGCAGGGTCTGGACGATGCGGGCCACCTCCTCGTCGTCGGCCAGGAAGTGGAACACGGCGACGACGAGGAGGGCGACCGGCTGGCTGAAGTCGAGGTGCGCGGCGGCGGCGTCCAGGATCGCCTTCGGGTCGCGCGTGTCGCCCTCGACGATCACCGTGTCGGGGTTGTCGGCGAGCAGGGCACGGGCATGGACCAGGACGATCGGGTCGTTGTCGGTGTAGACGACCTTGGCGTCCGGGATGACGCGCTGCGCGACCTGGTGCACGTTGTTCTGGGTAGGCAGACCGGTGCCGATGTCGAGGAACTGCCGCACACCCGCCTTGGCCGCCTCCTCCACCGCCCGGATGAGGAACCCGCGATTCGCTCGGGCGATCTCGCGGATGTCGGAGCCGGTCTCCAGACTGATCCGGATGATGTGCTCGGCCGCCTCGCGATCGGCGGAGAAGTTGTCCTTCCCACCCAGGAAGTAGTCGTACATCCGGGCGACACTGGGAACGGTCGGGTCGACCTTCCCCGCGGGCAGCTCGTGCTCGGTCACGCCTACACCTTCCTCGCCTATGCCCGCATCTTACGAGGAATCAGGTGATCTGTGGCGATCTGTCAGTCCGGCGCCCAGTACTTCACGAGAAACCGCTCCATCCGCTGTACCACCGGGGTCCAGGTGGCGGTCAGGGTGTAGCGGCTGACGCGGTGGCCTCGGTAGGTGAGGGTGTACTTGAGGAAGTCGGCTCCCTGGGGCTTGGCCTGGGAGTGGCCGAGGCGCAGGAGCTTCAGGTCGTGGTGGAGTTTGCGCTGTTCGCCGCGGGTGAGGCACTTGTTCACGGTCGGGCCCGTACGACGGCTCAGGCGTACGCAACCGTTGGTGTAGACGATCACCCGGTTGTCGAAGCCCGCGAAGCCGCCCTGCTCGCGCAGCTCGACCAGCACCTTCTTGGCGACGGGCGTGGCCGAGGCGGCGGGTGCCATGGTGGCGCTCAGAGCGGTACCCAAGATCACGATGAGCGCGATCCGCAAGATTCTCATACTCCTACGACGTACGGGGCAGCGAAACGGCTCATCAGACGTGGGGGAGCGGCGAAACGGCTCATCGCGCGGCCGCCCTGGAGCATGGCCGTGATGCCGCCGAATCCCTGCTTCGGCGACAGGTCGTCCCAGTGGATCTGGCCCTCGGCCATGCCGACGCCGCAGATGTTGACGATGACCGGGTTCGCGCACTGCTCCATGCCCGTGGCCCCGTACCTGGAGGCCGTGGCCACCAGCCTGCTGGGCGCCCGATGCCGGGAAGATGATGGGCATTTAACGGTGAATTAGGGGCTTACCGATACGATCAGCTACTTGTGGGGTGATGCGTAGTTTGATGGGCGCGTCACCGTCGGTCCCGTACCCCTGGAGGATCGCTGATGGCGAAGGTCGACCTGCACCGCCAGGCGCTCGAAGACTGCCAGTCGGCGGCGAACCGGTTGTCCAAGGAGTTCGCCGACCTCGCGGGCGGGTATCCGGCCAAGACCGCCGACTCCTCGATCTTCGGTGACCTGACCGGCTCCTCCTCGCTGGCCGCCCTCCTCGACAAGATCGAGACCGGGGTCTCCGGCGAGCTGGGACATGTCCAGAACAAGCTCCAGGGCGTCGAGCGGGCGCTGGAGAAGGTACGCGACAACGTCCACACGGCGAACCAGGCCTCAAGCGTGTGATCAAGGAGTGAAGTGTGGAGCTCGGTGACCTGCCCGGCGGTGACGGCCTCGCGAACATCCTCAAGTCCGTCAGCGGCGATCCCAGCTCGGTCCGCGGCGTGGCCAAGCGCTGGCGCGGCGCCGGCGGCAAGACCGGCGAGTACGTCGGCCGCCTCGGCACGTCGGTCAAGGGCGTCAACACGGCCTGGCAGGGCGACTCCGCCGACGCCTTCGACAAGTACATGCGCCGCTACTCCACGGCCGGCGGCGCGCTCCACGACGCACTGACGGACAGCGCGACGGTTCTCGACGACGTCGCCCAGGCGCTGGAGACGGCCGCCTCGAAGGTACGCGGGATCTGCGGCGACGTCCTCGACAAGGCCCGCGCCTACAAGACCAACAATCCGGACGCCACGCAGGCGGAGTTCGACAAGGCGCTCGCCTCTCCCGTAGCCGACGCGGTCGAGGACGCGAAAACGCACCTCACCTCGGTCAACAAGGTCGTGAACCAGGCCGTCAAGACGATCGGCGAGCACTGGAACGGGCGGGAGGCGACGTTCGCCGCCATCAAGGCGCCCGGCGACCAGACGTTCGTACCGGCGCCGGGCCACACGGTCCACTGGGACCCGACGCCACTTCCCGACTGGCAGAAGACGACACTGGCGAGTGCGAACGGCAACGGCAACGCCTACAGCCCCGCCTCCGCGTCCGCCCCGGTGGCCGTGTCTTCCGGGGCCGGTGGATCTTCGGGCTCCGGGGGCTCTGGGGGCTCTGGGGGCTCTGGGGGTGCGGTCGCCCAGGCCGTGCCGTACGTGCCGGGCGGCGGCACCGGCGCCGACATCGTCAACGCGGCCCGGCAGCACCTCGGCAAGCCGTACGTCTGGGGCGCCAACGGCCCGAACGCCTTCGACTGCAGCGGGCTCGTCTACTACTCGCTGAACCAGGCAGGCATCAAGATCGGCGACACCACGGCGGCCGGCTACCAGGCGAGCGGGCACCCGATCTCAGGGCCGCCGCAGGCCGGTGACATCGTCTTCTTCGGCGCCCCGCCCGACCATGTGGGGATCTACATCGGCGACGGCAAGATGATCCACGCGCCGCACCCGGGGGCGAACGTCCGGGTGGGAGAGGTGGCGGTCCAACACGGCCCGATCACCTACCGTCGCTTCTGAACCCCCGCGCTTCTGGACCGCGCGGGATCTTTGCCTGAACCCCCGCGCTTCTGGACCGCGCGGGATCTTTGCCTGAACCCCCGCGCTTCTGAACCACGCGGGATCTTCGCCTGAACACACGCGAGCCGGGGCCCGCATGCGCGGACCCCGGCTCGTCGTGGTGTTACGTCGTTGATCAGACCGGAACGATGTTCTCGGCCTGCGGGCCCTTCTGGCCCTGCGTGATGTCGAAGCTCACCTTCTGGCCTTCCTGCAGCTCGCGGAAGCCCTGGGTGGCGATGTTCGAGTAGTGGGCGAAGACGTCGGCGCCGCCGCCGTCCTGCTGGATGAAGCCGAAGCCCTTTTCAGAGTTGAACCACTTCACGGTGCCAGTCGCCATGTCGATCTCCTTTGATAGGCGCAGAGCCGGGACTCGCAGGTCACGAATCCCATGTCGCCGCAATGACCCATCCGGAAATGACCGGGTGAAACAACACGCCTTCGGGGCGGAACCCGTCAGGCGCGCAAAGTTCGTGGGTACCAAAACTGCAACAGCTGCCACGCTAGCACGTGGCCTCTCATACTCCCTCCCGAAAAATGGGAGATCTTGCGGCCTGCCTGCTGGAAGGGAAAATCGCCGCCTGGACACCGGCTCCCGACAGGTCGAGGAGCGCCGCCTACCCCTGCCAGACGGCCCCGAGAGCACGGGGCACTTGGACGGTCGTGGCCATCGACCACGACCCGACATGGTCGACGTACTCTCGCCGCCGGCGCGACCGCAAAATTTATGTCAACCCGACATAGATAAAACAAAGCGGCATATCAGACATCTCTCATGTGGCGTCGGCAGAGTTCAGGGCGTGCGGATGACTCTCGGGGGCCGAATTCATCGGGATGCGGCCGGGTCATCCAGGATTGGACGTTGATCTCAGTGCGTTTCCTGAAGCCCCTCACCGTGACCCTGGCCAGTGCCGCCCTCGTCGCCCTGCCGTTCGCGGGCGGCGCCTTCGCCGACAGCGGCCAGCCGCAGCCCGTCACCACGGTCACGCCGGGCGTGAAGACCACCCCGACGGTCACCCCGGGCGTGAAGACCACCCCGACCACCAAGCCCACCGCACCGGTCAAGACGGGTCACCCCACCGCGACGGACGACAACGCACGGCCCAAGCGGCCGACCTCCACCGCCCACGAGCGGGAGACCACGGCCTCCACCCTCTACTTGAAGGAGCGCCGGAGCCCGGCCTCTCTCGAGGTCTCGGTCAACCCGACCCGCGTCAAGCAGGGCGCCTCCTACGGGGTGACCATCGTGGTCAAGGGCGCGTCGGCGGGTAAGGCGGCCACGATCACGAGCCCCGAGGGCAAGAGCTACCGCGTGTCGCTCGACCAGCGGACGGTCACCAAGACGCTGACCGTACCGGCCAAGGCCAAGCTCGGCGCCAAGACGGTGACGGTCAAGGTCGGCAACCGGACCGCCACCGCCCAGTTCACCGTCGTCCGCGGCGGCGACCACCGCCACGAGGGCAAGTAACCGACCTCCGCCACGAGGGCGAATATCGGGAGGCCCTCGCCGCGGAACCCGCCCGCGCTCCGGGTCCGGCCCTCCCCGTGGCCGGTCCCGCCAACGCGGGCGCCCGCGCCGCCGTACCAGCTCAGCTGGTACGGCGGCGCGGGCCTTTTCAACGCTGGCTCAGCGCGGGATCACACGCCGAACGGCGGCGCGTACCGGATCGTGCCCGCCGGCAGCGGGCTCCCGTCCAGCGACATGGCCATCAACGCCTCATCGGGCACGTCGAAGGACACGCCGATGCCGTGCCCGGAGGCGATCGTGAACCCGAAGCGCGGGTAGTACTCGGGATGCCCGAGCACGACCACGGCACTCTCGCCCAGTTCGCGGGCCGCCTGGAGCGCCGCGCGGGTCACCGCCGCGCCCGCCCCCTGCTTCTGTACGGCCTGCGACACGGCCACCGGCCCGAGGGCCAGCGCGGGCGCCTGCCCGATGTGGCAGCGGGTGAGGAGGGCGAAGGCGACGATCTCCCCGTCAGGGGCGACCCCCACCCAGGACAGGCCCGGAATCCAGGCCGGGTCGAGGCGCAGCGCCTCGACGAGGTCGGCTTCCAGCGGGGTGGGGAAGGCCGACAGGTTCACCGCGCGGATGGCAGCGGCGTCTTCGGGCGTTTCCGCCCGCGTAGTGATGTTGAACGGCGTGATGTCGAGCGGTGTGGTGTTCAACGGAACCCTTCATCGGAAGAGAGGGCTCCCGCGGAGAACGGCCGAGCTCAGCGGCAGTGACCGGCTCCCGGGCAGCCCGGAAGGACAGAGGAGGAGATGCCGCGCACAACAACGGCCACCCAACGGGCGGTCATACGCTCCTCGCTCCCTTCCTGCTCAACCGGCGCCTCGGCCGTCGTTTCAACCGACGTCGATCAAGGTACCGCATGGCTACCCGATCTGTCGCCCCGCACGGCCGAGGTCATCCGCTCTTCGCCGGATGCCGGGGGTTCGTCGTCCTGCAGGGTTCGCATCGGTGACGTCGAAGCTCAGCTCACCGGGCACATCGATGCGGGGCTCAACGTGGGCCGCACGCCCAGGGGGATCGTCCAGGTGATCATTCATCTGAATAGTGGCGCGGAGACCCGATCCTTCAGGGTCAGGAGGGGAGCGCCACCCTTCCTTTCGAAAACAGTATGGAAACTGTCGGTCACGTTCGGTAATGTGTGCGGTGAGTGAGGACGCTGTGACAGGAGGTGCGCGATGGCGATCCGCCGCTCCGCCACCAAACGCCACGGCCTGCCCACGATCGTGCAACTGCGGCTCACACCCGCACCGGCCCAGGCCGACGCGCTGGCCGCGGCGGTGCTGTTGTGCAATCAGGCGGCCACCGTGGTCTCCCGGCTGGCCTGGCAGCACCGCGTCTTCACCGTGCTGGAGCTGCATCGGCTGGCCTACTACGAGGTGCGCGGGCAGGTGGCCGGGTTGGGCGCGCAGGCGGCCGTGCGGGCGATCGCCCGGGTCGCCGGCGCCTAC